>NZ_JAHKJZ010000009.1:0-3400 GCF_018829705.1 Haemophilus sp. SZY H35 | reverse complement strand
ACAATAAATTTGTAGTCTTTAAACAATAAATTTGTAGTCTTATAAATCTTGCAAGCCTTGTGTAACAAGGAAATCCAGAGGCCACAAACAAGAATACAAACAAGAATACAAAAAAATAGAGCCTAAAGGCTCTTTTTGGGGCTTTCAGCCCTACTTTTTTATTTAATATTTTACAAAATTAGAATTGCGGTGTTTTGCATAGTTAAGCACCTGGTTTCGCATAAAGTGCCATTATGTTAAATGATTCTAGTCAGTAAAATTGCGTGTTTATGCAATGTTACAGCTCACAAAAAAATGCTAATGCAGGATAGGGGATATAGTTTTCATCCTATTTTTTGATTAAAAATTTTTCTGATAAACTACCCTTATATAAAAAAGGAGGAATTATGCAAATAGCATTACCCAATACTCAAACATTTGAGAAAAAAGAACCCCTCTATACAAACGAAGAACTTCATTTACTGCATCAATTAGAAAATGGATTAGTAAAATCAACTTCTCATGAAGATGTGATGAAAAACCTGAAACAGGTACTAAAACTCGATGAAATTTGATTACTCGATCAAATGGTATGAACTAGCAGAAAATAAACTACTGCGGCAAGCACAATACATTCTAGAACAATCTCAAAATGTGGTTATTGCAGAAAATTTTTATGATGCTATCAAGAGTGAGGTTGATAAACTTTCTTTCACGGCAGATGTGTACCGTCTTAGAAAGAAAAAGGAAATCCCCATTCTTAACGGGAAATATCTTGTAAAATTCCTTATTGGTAGAGAAACCGTTTATATCGTAGATTTTAAATCAGCTAAACAAAAAAATTATTAAGATACAATCCATAAAATCATTGCCAACAAGTGCCAATGATTTTATGGATTTTCATTTTTTTGAGCGTAAAAAAAACCGCAGTAAGAAAGACGAGTAACTTTCTGCGGCTAAATATGGGTGCAAGGAGATTTTGCACCATTGTTATTCATATGAGAGCGAATTTCTTCGCCTTTTCATCATATCAAAGGTTTTATTAATCTCAATTAAAAAATCGCTTAATACGTTGTTTTAGCGCCTTTATCGGGTGTTTCCTTTCCCACTCTCTTTTTCTTTTCTCAAATTGCATCTGAGCCTGGTTATTCATTGCAAATTTAGCGTAAGAGTTCGACATTTTTTCTAATAAAGAATTGATGTGCTTTTTACGCTTATACATTAAGTACAGATAAGCAAAAAAGAGGATAAAAACGATAATAAGGGCATTATAAAAAACAATAATAAAAAGGTCGTTCATTCTATTCTTTTATTTAAGGTATTTATTAGGCATTTTAATTGCCTGGAATGGGTAAAAAGACCAGGTGATCTAAGGTAAAGATTAAGCCAGGTTCTATTATTAAAATATCATTAATTCTTTACTCTGACACACACCTAACGCAAATTTAAAATTTGCCTTTTTTCCTTTATAAATCAATGGCTTGAGTGTTTTCGACCACATTTTTAGAGGGGGAGAGCTGATTCTGTAGAGAATCTGTAGCGCACACCCAGAGAATCTTTTGATTTTATTATAAATTTTACCAAAAGATTCTGTAGAGAATCCGTAGAGAATCTGTAGAGATGCAACTTTTCATCTAAAAACCCAAAAAAAAACAGCAAATACCTCACGTTTTCCGATGAATGTTTTACGAGTTTATTTTAGATTTTTTTGTGACAGCGTCTTAATTTTAAATACAAAAACGCTCATTTTTTTTACAAAAGACTTAGCAATACAAGACTTATTTCTAATACGCTATTTAACGTAAAATTAGCTCAATTATATTATCATTTTAGCACTTTGCTAACTAGGTGGCCACATTATGAGATTTTTTTCTAATTTCTTAAAAAGAATCAAAGATAAAATTGGATTTAGAATTATGACTAAAGAAGAATATGAGCTTTTTTTAAGAAAAAAAAACCTAGATCATAAATCATCATTCCTTAACTCAACCTTTTCAATTAATGATGTAAACACTAATAATCCATCATCTATTCATAATGAAATTAATCCTGCCACTGGATTACCAATGGTAGGTGGGGTAGATGCGGGAGGAAATCCTTATGGAGTAGATTTAAGCGGTTCTTTTGATTCAATTAATCCGGCTACTGGATTACCAACATCTAATGGAATTGATGTAGGAGGGAATCCTTATGGAATAGATTTAAGCAGTTCTTTTGATCACTCATTTCAAGACTTAGGCAATTCTTATCACAATGATTTTCATCACGACTAAACAAGGAGAAATTATGTCAGGTATAAATAAATCTATTCAACAAAATCTATCTGATTTTTAGGTATCTCTACTAATTCATAAAGCGATAGCTTATAACCTCTCTTTTTCAATTCAGCCCAAATATCACGCTCTTTCCCAAATTTTGACTTATGACTTTCATTAACTGCTAAAAATTTAGCATAATGCACCAGGTCATCTAGCGGCACATCATCTATCACCTCATAAAAACTATCTAGCTTTAATAGACAATCCTTAGCGTAAATAGCGTATTCATGCGAGCTAAACTTTGGATTTTGAGCATCAAACTTAACGAAAGAACCATACTTGTTTTTATGGGGGAACGCCGGGCGTTTCTGTTCGATTTTTACCGCACTTTTCTTGCTTTTAATTGTAAACTTTAACGAAACAATGCTGCGCCCTCGTTTAATAGGCTCAACACTTACAAGAAGATCCGATTTAGCATTAATTTCATCAATAGCAGGTGTTAAAACACGCTGATTAAAATTATTGTATCGCTCATACTTATCTGAAACCTGTAACCACTCTTTTAAATCATCTAATGGAGTTTGTCGCCAACCTGTATCACGATATTGAGAACATAATTCATAAAGACGAATAGAATGCGTACTACTAAAAGCACCGATATTTACAAGCTGATATTTTGTGTAGTTATCATGTAATTCAGAAATGTAAGGGATTAACTCATCGTGGAACTCAATATAAAACCGCCCTTCTTTTTTAAAATAGGAACGCTTATGAATTAAAGCTACTTCTGTTAATTCGTGTTCGTTATCAACCAATGTAACCCAACGCTTTGAGATCTTTAAAACAGCATTTCTAACTTGCGTGTAAGCTATATCAGGATTGACTTCAGGGAAATGTTTGCAGAATTCAGCTACCGTGAAGTCGAATCCACGTTTAGACGGATTTTTAGGGTTAAACACTCCTAAAGTTAAAGATAATATCCGCATTTCATCAAGCGTCATTGAATAACTTGCTTGCACAAAGTTATTTGCTTTATGGACTGTTAATTTATCATTCATGGCCAATCTATAAGACTACAAATTTATTGCAATAAACTACATCAAAAAACAGATATAGTCAAACACAATAAATTTGTAGTCTTTAAACAATAAATTTGTAGTCTT
>NZ_JAHKJZ010000008.1:0-29404 GCF_018829705.1 Haemophilus sp. SZY H35 | reverse complement strand
AAAGAATTATCCTGGCGGCGATAGTGCGGTGGAACCACCTGACACCATACCGAACTCAGAAGTGAAACGCTGTAATGCCGATGGTAGTGTGGGGCTTCCCCATGTGAGAGTAGGGCACCGCCAGGTTACTAAATACAAAGCTAAATAAAATAAGAAAAGAAGAACCCCAGTTGAATAACTGGGGTTTTTGTTTATGGATTTTAACTAACAACTATTATAAAAAATAGAATTAAAGATAATAAAGAGATATGGGGGCTTATATTTCGATCATTTACAAAAATCAGTATTATTGGATTTTTGATATACAAAACTTATGTATTCTTAATAATCTTTTAGATTTCTCTTGAGAGATAAATATTACTACTTTTCAGTTTAGATAATACTTCTAATTAGAGATTATTTTTAGTTCTAATTCAGATCTTTTGGAGACGTAGACTAGGTATTTGTTATTATTTTGATTTCTTTCACCAATATATCACCTATTTGTTTACGCCAACCTATGAGTAATTCCGGTAATTTATTGGATGAACATTCTTTTTTCCACACCCATTTTATTAATTCTTCTAATGTTCGTTTACTCGCTATGATTTCTGGTGATAGCCCTCCTGGAGTAAGTGCAGTAACTTGATCTTGTAGTGAACGAATTGTTTGTTTATAGCGAGGATCTTCAGAAATTCTAACTATTTTCTGTGGATAATGATTAGGAGATATCTGGCTAGCTTGGGCAAGGAGCTGAAGAATTTTTTTTCCATAGATTCGGATCTCATTATGAGTTAGACCCAGTTCAAGCATCTCAGCTATATTACGAGGATTGTACTTTGCCACTTTCCAAAGATGTTCTGATTTTACAATATAAGACAAGGCTAAATTTCGCTTTACAGCAATATTTTGTCGCCATGTTGCTAAAACTTTTAAGCGAGCTAATTCTAAAGGCTTCAGTTTCCATGCATTTGGAATATCCAAATAGGCTTTATTCGCATCTCGTTCTTTTAGTTTATATGTTTTGATAAGTGCGAGTTCACACTCTTCCTTTACAGCTTTTAACCAAGGCGTTTGGGAGAGTTCTTGTTGCAGAATGTGATATAGCGGAAGTAAATACCATACATCACCCGCCGCATACTGTAATTGTATTTTTGAAAGAGGACGTTTAATCCAATCAGTACGAGTTGCACCTTTATCTATTTTTATATTCAGATATTGTTGGACTAATTTTGCTAAACCTGCAGACATACCTAGTCCAAGGAAACGAGCCATAATTTGTGTATCTATCATGGGTGTAGGTAACTGATTAAATTCCTGCAAAAATACTAATAAATCTTCACTACAAGAATGTAATACTTTGAGAACGTGAGAATCAGAAAGTAGTTTGACAAAAGGTGAAAAATCAGTGATCAGAAGTGGATCAATTAAAGACACTCGTTTGCCATCATAAAGTTGGATTAATCCCAGTTTTGGGAAATAAGTTGATATACGTATAAATTCGGTGTCTAACGCAACTATATCCTGTTGTTGGGCCAAAAGGCAAATTTCTGAAAGCTCAGTATTAGTTGTAATAAGAGAAAAGTGCGGTAAATTTTGGCATTCTTTTATCATTGTCGTATTTCAACAGGGGGATTTAACAAGGAAATGGGATATTGCTATCCCATTTATTTAATGAACGGAACGTTTTGCGATTTCTTCATCTCGAAGTACGCGACGTAGAATTTTTCCTACATTCGTTTTGGGTAATTCATCACGGAATTCAATTTCTTTTGGAACTTTATAGCCTGTGAGATATTGTCGACAATGCTGGCGAATTTCATCACGTGTTAGACTATCATCTTTTTTTACTACAAAAATTTTGATAGTTTCACCTGATACTTCATGTGGTACCCCGATAGCAACAGCTTCTGAGACTTTATTATTAAGCATTACCACGTCTTCAATTTCATTTGGATATACGTTAAAGCCTGAGACTAGTATCATATCTTTTTTACGATCAACAATACGAAGGCTATAAGTTTCATCCATAATTACAATATCGCCAGTCGCCATCCAACCATCTTTTAAAACTTCACTTGTTGCCTCAGGGCGTTGCCAATAACCTTTCATGACTTGTTCGCCTTTTACCCATAATTCGCCAGGTTCCCCAATTTTGGCTTCGGTTCCATCATCTTGGATAATTTTAATGTCAGTATTTGGAACTGGTACGCCTATGGTGCCATTGTGTTTTACTACATTAATTGGGCAAGCAGCAATAAGCGGTGAACACTCTGTCATGCCGTAGCCTTCAATAATATTACAACCCGTTAGAGCATGCCAACGTGTTGCAACAGATTGTTGAATTGCCATTCCTCCACCTACAGAGAGTTTTAATGCTGAAAAATCCACCTCTTTGAAGTTTTCGTTATTCAATAAAGCATTAAATAACGTATTTACTCCTGTAATAGCTTCAAATTGATATTTTTTTAACTCTTTTACAAAACCATCAATATCACGTGGATTAGTGATTAAAATTGCGGTAACGCCTAATTCTAAAAATAATAAGCAATTTACGGTTAATGCAAAAACGTGATAGAGAGGTAAGGCTAAAATTGCAGAATGAGTACGCGTATGATCACCAATAAAGGGTTCTGCGATCCATTTAGCTTGGAAAACATTAGTAATAATATTTCCGTGCGTTAACATTGCCCCTTTAGCGACGCCAGTGGTACCTCCAGTATATTGTAGGAATGCCAGATCACCTCGAACAACATCGGGGCGTACATATTGACGATATTTTCCGATACTTAATACTTCTCGAAATGTTACTGCATGTGGCAACTTGTATTTAGGGACGAGCTTTTTGATGTATTTTACAACGAAATTGACGATTGTACGTTTACCGAAAGAGAGCTGATCCCCCATTCTTGTTAAAATGACATGTTTTACATTCGTGTTGAAGACAACTTTTTCTAAGGTTGAGGCAAAATTAGATACAACAATGATTGCCACCGCACCACTGTCTTGTAGTTGATGTTCTAATTCTCTTGGTGTGTAAAGTGGGTTAACATTTACTGCAATCAGACCGGCCCGTAAAATACCAAAAAGTGCAATAGGGTACTGCAATAAGTTTGGCATCATCAATGCTACACGATCGCCACGTTGAAGTTTAAATTCGTTTTGTAAATAGGCAGCAAAAGCACGACTACGCTCTTCTAATTTTCGGAATGTAAGTATTTGCCCCATATTGATATAAGCTGGACGGTCGGGGTGCTCACGTACGGCTTTATCAAACATATCCAGAATTGACTCATATTTTGATGTATCCAGAAATTTTTCAGAACCTTCTGGATAGTTTTGAAACCAAATTTTTTCCATTTTTTATCCTAGTTTATTGGAAAATTTCCAAGATTTTATCATTTAATTCAAATAATAGCGAATTTCGGGTTGGATATACCGAGGCTGGTATCGCCATCTCCAGAATCCCCAATCATCGTCCCAATCATCTTCAGGATAATAATAGTTTGTACTTAGCGCCCAAAGACGGTATTTATTTGGTTTAATAACAGGATAAGTATAATTAGCCTGTTCTATTTTACCTGGTTCTGAACCAATTAATTGTCCGCCAATTGTGATATAACGGTCCTTTAAATTTTCGGGATCTATAAAACCATCGAAATAAACGATAAAACGGCCATCAGATTGTGATTCTACGAAAGGTTTTCCAGATAAAGATGATACCGGTAAACTAAGTACTTCGATTTTAGTATGATGAGGTAAAATGGTAGTTTGTACAACTTTGCCGCCCAATCGGATATTTTTACAGTGGCAACTCAGATCTTGAGATGTAATTTCTTTATAGCTAGTAATAGAAAACTGTTCATTTTCTAATCCTCTTGGTGGAGTAATACAGCCTGTTAGACCTAAACAAAGTGCGGTCAAAAATATGCTTATTTTTCCTTTCATTTTCACTTTCACTTATCCTCCACGATGATGTTATTCGCGTCCAGGTAACTTTTTCCACGTGACTTCATTTCGTAAATAAATAGGCTCAATTTCTAACGCTGAAATAGTTTGTTGCTGTTTCCATGCCGTTTGAGCAAGGGGTAACATATATAAGGCATTTGGCAATTCAATTTCTGAACCGTTCAGATTTTTTTCTGTAAATTGTGGATAAGCCGCCCAACCTGTACCTACATAAAAAATATCGTTATTTTGAAGTTGAGAAATTGCTTGTTCAGGTGGGCAAACTTGCTCTGGTGTTATTTCTCTCCATTGAGAAACCGCTCCAAAATTAGTGTGAATATCTTCACATATAAGTTGTGAAAAATATACTTCCCCCATGCGCGCATCGATTGCGGCTGCAACTTTTTTTGCTTGATATAATTCAAATGCAGCCTGTGCCATTGCTGTTAAATTTGATATAGGAATAACTGGTAAATCAGCACCTAATGCTAAACCTTGTGCGATACCAGCCCCCACTCTTACACCTGTAAAACTACCAGGACCACGCCCAAAAGCCAGAGCATTAACTTGATTTAAATGCAAGCCTGAGTTTGCTAAGATTTTATCAATCATAGGAAGAATTCGTTTGGTGTGCGTGCGTTGCGCTAATTCATTTAAATGTGTTTTTTCACCGTTATATAGTAGTGCAACTGAGCAGGCTTCAGTAGAGGTATCTAATGCTAATAAAGTTAGCTTTGTCATTATTTTTTCTCATTTATTGATTTTGTAAGAATTGTATCACTTTATTGAGATCTCGGGTACGACTTGAGTTTGGCAAACTCTTTAAAAACGTTTCGCCATAATTTCTCATAACTAAACGATTATCACAAATAATCACTACGCCACGATCGCTTACACCTCGAATTAGACGCCCAACGCCTTGCTTTAGCGTAATCACGGCTTCTGGAATTTGAATATCATTGAATGGATCGCCTCCCTGTAGCTTGCAATCTTCAATACGTGCTTTTAATAAGGGGTCATCAGGTGCAGTAAACGGAAGTTTATCGATAATCACCAGGGAAAGTGCATCACCGCGAACATCGATTCCTTCCCAAAAACTAGATGTTGCAACAAGTACACTATGAGAGGTATCAGTGAATTGTTCCAATAATTTGCCTTTAGAGGTTTCTCCCTGTACTAAAATTGAAAGCCTACTTTTTTCACGAAAATATTCTGCTAATCCTCGCATCATTGTGTAAGAAGTGCAAAGTACAAAGCAGCGCCCTTTATTGGCTTCAATTACTGGCAGTAACATTTCACCTAATGATGTTAAAGTATGCGTTTTATTGGTAGTTGGCAAATAACGAGGAACACAAAGTAATGATTGTTCAGGATAATTAAATGGACTATGTAAAATCTTTTGTGTTGCATGTTCAATCCCTAATCGTTGACAAAAATGATTAAAGGTTCCACCTACTTCTAATGTTGCGGAAGTAAAAATCCATGCAGCCTCTTTGATCTTCAGTTGTTCTCCAAATTTGTCGGCCACGGTTAGCGGTGTAATATGTAAGCCGAATTGACGACCATTTCCCTCATACCAATAACAAAACCCCACAATATTAGTTTCGGTTAGGCGCTTTAATTGACTTTTTATTGATTCGACACGTTCAAAAATACTATCGAGTGTTTGTGAACGCCCTAATGTAAGCTTAATCACCTCGGAGAGAAAATTAATTTTTTCTTGTAATAAATCAAAGGCTTTTTTTACCGCACTTTGTTTATAAAATTCACGCCAATTTCCACGAGTATTATTTTCTTCACCTAATAAAAGACGAAAATCCTGTACAACTTTAAGTAATGTATCTGATGTGCTGCCAAGTTGCAGCATATCTTTTAGTTCGGTACGATAAACAATATTAATATCTTTGCATAAATCAAATAGCTGTCGAGAGGTGAGCGATTGCCCAAAATATTGACTGGCAATATCGGGCAATTGATGTGCTTCATCAAAAATAATCACTTCTGCATGAGGAATTAATTCCCCAAATCCAGTTTCTTTCACAGCCATATCAGCAAAAAACAAATGATGATTAATGACCACTAGATCCGCATTTAGTGCTTTTCTCCGAGCTGCTGCAACATAGCATTCGTTATAATTAGGACAATCCGCTCCTAAACAACTTTCAGTGGTACTAGTTAGCTGTGAAATGATAGGGCTGTCTTCGGCAAGTTCTATACATTCAGTAAAATCACCTGTTTTTGTGCTGTTATTCCACTTTCTAACTTTACTTAAATCCATTAAAACAGATTTATCACCAAGCACTCCTTGTGCAATAACTTGATCTAATCGTTCTAAACATAGATAGTTTGCTCTTCCTTTGAGTAAGGCTATTTTTCCTGTGAAATTAAGCGCTTTTTTGATAGCAGGAAGCTCTCGATTGAAAAGCTGATCTTGTAAATTTTTGGATCCGGTCGAAATAATGGTTTTTTTGTTAAATAGTAATACTGGTGCTAGATATGCCAAAGTTTTGCCCGTGCCTGTACCTGCTTCAATAACAAGAGAAGACTTATTATAAATGGTATCACCAACGGCTTGAGCCATGCTAAGTTGTTCTGCCCTTGGACTGAAGTCCTTTATATTTTGACTTAATTGTCCATTGAGAGAGAATATGTGAGAGAGTTGATCTTGATAATTCATTTATAGGAAAATTTTTTGGGTTAAGTCTAGCAAAATTTGATGTGATCGTATAGAAAAGACAGTCGAAATCATGAAAGATGAAATAATTAATTTATATTTATAAAACCGATATTTATTAAACCATATATACCTTGCTAATTTCCTATTTTCCATAGATAATAGGGAGTCTTTTTATGCTTAAAATTTATGCGAAAAATGACATGTTTGTTGGTGAAAATTCAATGCGGCAATTGGTGTAAGACGTTGATAACCAACATTTTTCTTAAAATAAATTAGCCGCTTGCAATGCGTGCGGAATATCGCGTTGTTTTATAAAGCAAACGTTTATGCTTAATAACGTTATTAATGCACCCAGCAACATACAGTCGTGAGATTGACTGGCGCGAGAAACACGAGGTCGATAACGAAGCAAAGTGCGGTTTATTTTGAGGTCTTTTAAAATATTTAATAAGAGAATTGGCAATGAAAAGAATGTTAATCAATGCGACTCAAAAAGAAGAGTTGCGTGTAGCGCTAGTTGACGGACAGCGCTTATTTGATCTGGATATTGAAAGCCCAGGACATGAGCAAAAAAAAGCGAATATCTACAAAGGGAAAATTACTCGCATTGAGCCAAGCTTAGAAGCGGCTTTTGTAGATTATGGTGCAGAACGTCATGGTTTTTTACCATTAAAAGAAATTGCTCGTGAATATTTCCCCGATGATTATGTTTTCCAGGGTCGTCCGAATATTCGCGATATCTTGAGCGAAGGCCAAGAAGTTATCGTTCAAGTTAATAAAGAAGAGCGCGGAAACAAAGGCGCTGCCTTAACAACTTTCGTTTCTCTTGCGGGCAGTTATTTGGTCATTATGCCAAATAATCCGCGTGCCGGTGGGATCTCTCGTCGTATTGAAGGGGATGAGCGCACTGAATTAAAAGAGGCATTAAGTTCATTAGATGTGCCTGAAGGCGTGGGGTTGATTGTTCGTACTGCAGGTGTGGGTAAATCTCCAGAAGAGTTGCAGTGGGATTTAAAAGTTTTACTTCACCATTGGGAAGCGATTAAACAAGCATCTCAAAATCGTCCAGCACCTTTCTTGATTCACCAAGAAAGTGATGTGATTGTACGTGCTATTCGTGATTATTTGCGCCGTGATATTGGTGAGATTCTTATTGATAGCCCGAAAGTGTTTGAAAAAGCAAAAGAGCATATCAAACTTGTTCGCCCAGATTTCATTAATCGTGTGAAACTTTATCAAGGCGAAGTGCCTCTTTTCAGCCACTATCAAATCGAATCTCAAATCGAGTCAGCATTCCAACGTGAAGTGCGTTTACCTTCTGGCGGTTCAATCGTTATTGATGTAACAGAAGCCCTGACTGCTATTGATATTAACTCTGCGCGTTCTACTCGCGGTGGAGATATTGAAGAAACAGCATTAAATACTAACCTTGAAGCAGCAGATGAAATTGCGCGTCAATTACGTTTGCGTGACTTAGGTGGTTTAGTTGTTATCGATTTCATTGATATGACGCCAGTTCGTCACCAACGAGAAGTGGAAAATCGTATTCGTGATGCAGTTCGTCAAGATCGTGCTCGTATTCAAATTAGTCGCATTTCTCGCTTCGGTTTGTTAGAAATGTCACGTCAGCGTTTAAGTCCTTCACTAGGTGAGTCTTCACATCACATTTGTCCTCGTTGTCAAGGAACAGGTAAAGTGCGTGATAACGAATCTCTTTCTTTGTCTATCTTGCGTTTAATCGAGGAAGAAGCATTAAAAGAAAACACCAAGCAAGTGCATACGATTGTGCCAGTACAAATTGCTTCTTATCTTCTTAACGAAAAACGTAAAGCGATAAGCAATATTGAAAAACGTCACAATGTAGATGTCATTGTTGCACCAAATGAAGCAATGGAAACACCGCATTTTAGTGTTTTCCGTTTACGCGATGGCGAAGAGGTGAATGAACTGAGTTATAATTTAGCGAAAATTCACTGTGAGAAAGATGAAAGTACCGAGGAATCTCTTGTTTCTCGTAATGTAGAAACAACAGTGGTTACTGAACAACCTGTGGTTGAAAGTGCGGCAGTGGCGCTTTCTATTTCTGAAGCAGCTCCGACTCCAGTTGAGCGTAAATCGAATGAACCGTCTTTGTTAGCGAAAATTATCGCGAAGATTAAAGGTTTGTTTGCTTCTGAATCCGAAGAAAATAAACCGAAAAATAACCGCACTTCGCGCAATTCTAATCGTAATCCACGCCGTTCACAGGAGCGTCGTACTTCTCGTCGACCACGTTCTGAAAATAACGAAACGGAAAGAACCGAAGAACAAGTTCGTAATATTCGTGAACGTAATCAACGCCGTCCTCGCCGTAACTTAGTGGAAGAAAGTATTGCTGAAAGTGTGGTAAATTCTACACCGGTTTTTGAGGCTCAGGATGAAAGAACTGAGCAAGTGGCACAACGCCGCCAACGTCGTGATTTACGTAAACGCGTGCGTGTTGAAGATAATGAGATGGCAGTTGAGCATAACGAAAATATTGTTGAAAAAATGACGGAAGTGGATGTTGTCGAAGTTCAGTCCGTTCAAAATGATGAAAAAACAGTTCGTCAAAACCAAGAACGTTCTGAACGTCAAGATCGTCAACGTCGTACTCCACGTCATTTACGTGCAGCGAATAATCAACGTCGTCGCCGTAATCAAGAGCCAAAATCGCCAATGCCATTATTTGCTGCAGTGGCTTCACCTGAATTGGCAAGTGGAAAAGCTTGGGTGGACTATTCAACAGTGAATGCGCAGAAAGAAAATAATTTCTTATCTGTGGATGAATTGCTTGAGCAAGAGAAAACTAAAAAAGGTTTTATCACGCCAGCAATGGGAATTGTTGTTGAAGAAAAATCTCTTGAAGTAAAACCAGCATTAGATTTTATTACTCAGCCAGCTAATGAATCTGTACAGAAAAAAGTACAAGAATCTCTAGAGCGTTTAAATTCTCATAAACCTCAAGAAACGGTTGAATTTATTGAGTCAACGATTACCCTAAATGAGCCTGAAACTGTAAATGAACCAGCCTTTGTTCGTACTTATGAGTTTAATGGGCGTTTAGGTAGCATTTCTTCAGTTGCTCATACAAAAGCAGAGATGACTTTGGCGAAAGCGAGTGATGAAATGCCTCAGCCATTCCCAATTATTGAATGGCAAGATTCTCGCTATTATTTTTACGGTAAAGGGGCGGCAGGGCATCATTGTGCGATTAGCCATGTATATTCTGAGCCTACCCGAGCAAAATCAGAGTAACCTAAAATAAAAATTAGAATTGGCGTGATTTTTATTACGTCAATTCTTTTTATTTTAGGGTTGCAGTAAAAATAATCACTTGATAAAAACGAGATGATTTTTGCTTGACGGTCTTTCTCAAAAAACGTATTATTCGTGTGCATTGAATCACGGAGGAATGGTCGAGTGGTTGAAGGCACCGGTCTTGAAAACCGGCGAGGGTTTACGCCCTCCTAGGGTTCGAATCCCTATTCCTCCGCCATCAAATTTTGATAAAAAACCTAAGTCACTGACTTAGGTTTTTTTATATTTATTCAAATTCATCTAACCATTTCAATAAGATAGCCTCAAGAATTGCTTCATTTGACTTATTCGGATCATCATCAAAATCCTCAAGTTCACAAATCCATTTATGTAAATCAGTAAAACGGACCGTTTTGGGATCTAAATCTGGATTACGATCGTAAAGTTCTTCTGCAATTAATTGAGCATCAGTCCATTTCATTAGTGAGCAGCCTCATTCGCATGGTTAATATTATATTTCGGAATTTCTACCACAAGATCTTCGTCTCCCACGACACATTGGCAAGATAAACGACTATCCATTTCTAATCCCCAAGCTTTATCCAGCATATCTTCTTCTTGATCACTCGTTTCATTTAGAGAGTCAAAACCTTCACGGATAATCACATGGCAGGTTGTACAAGCACAGGAGCCATCACAAGCATGATGAATTTCTACTCCTGCATTGTGTGCAACTTCTAATAAATTATCACCTGCCGCGGCATCAACAACCATACCTTCGGGACAAAATTCTTCATTAGGTAAAAAAATCACTTTTGGCATAACACTTTCCTCAAAATTATTTAATAATCTGACCGCACTTTTACGGTTTTTCAATATCTGACAAATTTTTGCCTGTCAAAGCTTTATTAATCGATGCATTCATTCGACGTGCTGCAAATTCTTGGGTAGCAGTATCCAAGGCTTTAATTCCTTGTGCAATTGCATCACGATCTGAACCTTTTTTTACATCCATTAATTGTTTTAACACACGTTCAATATGATGAAATTCTTCTGTGCTCAGCAATTCAGCCCCATCAGCTTGTAACGCAACAATCACGCTTTCAATTACACGATCCGCTTCTACTCGTTGCTCGGCTAATTCACGAGCTTGTAAATCCTCTTGCGCATTATCAAAAGAAGATTTAATCATTGCTGTCACTTCTTCATCTGTTAAACCATAGGAAGGTTTAATTTGAATTGATGCCTGCACTTTCGTCGATTTTTCCATTGCAGTTACACTTAATAAACCATCTGCATCGACTTGATAAGTCACTCGAATATGAGCGGCACCAGCTGCCATTGCAGGAATACCTCGTAGAGTAAAACGCCCCAAAGAACGACAATCATCTACCAGCTCACGTTCACCTTGTACGACATGAACAGTCATTGCTGTTTGGCCATCTTTGAAAGTAGTAAACTCTTGTGCACGAGCCACTGGAATTGTTGTGTTACGTGGAATAATTTTTTCCACTAATCCACCCATCGTCTCAATGCCTAAAGAAAGCGGTACGACATCAAGCAACAACATATCAGAGTCAGTTTTATTACCGACTAAAATATCAGCTTGAATTGCGGCACCAAGTGCCACAACTTTGTCTGGATCAATCGAAGTGAGTGGTGTTTTACCAAAAAACTCACCAACCTGTTCTCGTACGTATGGCACTCGAGTTGAACCACCAACCATCACCACCGCTTGCACTTCTTCAGATTCAACGTTAGCATCTTTCAAAGCTCGGCGACAAGTTAATAGTGAACGTTTTACCAGTGAATGAATCAACTCATTAAATTGTTCTCGTGAAATTTCTACTGAAAAATTTTGCCAAGAAATCACCGCACTTTTCTCAGTACTTAAAGCAATTTTGGCTTGGCTAGCAAGCGTTATCAGTTCGCGCTGTTGATTTGGGGTTTGTGGTTTTACTTGGGTTTGTTCAACGACCCACTCTGCTATTAAATGGTCAAAATCATCACCACCTAGCGCAGTATCACCACCCGTGGCTAGAACTTCAAAGACACCTTTTGATAAGCGTAAAATTGAAATATCAAATGTACCACCACCTAAATCATAAACTGCAATAATTCCTTCCTGCCCACTATCCAATCCATAAGCGACAGCGGCTGCAGTAGGTTCATTCAATAAACGTAGTATATTTAACCCAGCTAAACGCGCAGCATCTTTAGTACTTTGACGTTGAGCATCATCGAAATAAGCAGGAACCGTAATCACAACCCCAGAAAGCTCACCACCAAGGCGTTGTTCTGCAATGTGATTTAAGCGTGATAAAATATCTGAAGACACTTCAATTGGACTTTTAGGTCCCTGTGCCGTAACAATTAAAGGTAATCCATTTTCGCTCGCCACAAATTCATAAGGCAAACTAGGATAACGAGACTGAACATCAGCAAGGCTACGACCAATTAGGCGTTTTACCGAAATTATCGTATTTTTTGGATCAAGTGAGGCTTGTTCAAAGGCTTCTAAACCAACTTTTGTCTCTTCAACGCCATAATGAACAACTGATGGTAAAAGACTACGCTCTTGTTCATCATTAAGAATCACGGATTGCCCACTGCGAACAGATGCAACCAAAGAATTGGTTGTTCCCAAATCAATCCCAACGGCTAAACGATGTTGATGCGGTGCAGCAGCTTGTCCTGGTTCTGCAATTTGTAATAATGCCATATGCTATTTTTCTACTGGTTATGCGACGGAATACGCCAAATCAAATTTATTTTTTTCTGCAAAGCTTGCTTGATAATGTGTTTCAATATTGACTTCGTGTTTTTGACGTTCACCAATCGCTATTTTTCTATCTTGACTTAAGTCAGGCGTGAATACAAAAATTTGATTACCATCCAATTGTTTCACATCATCTTGCCATTTTTGCCAAAATAGACCTTGATAAAAAGCCTCTAAATCACCATTCAATGCCCAAGCTAAAAACTCTGTATAAGTAAAATTTAAATTATGCCAAGTGAGAGCTTTTGGTGAAAAGTAATAAATTTTGCCAAGATTATCGCCTAACGAACCACCATTTAATGCAAAGTAACCGCCGATCACATCATCTGCAACCAATAAATACTTTGGTTTTTCACTAGACTCATTAAAAGACTTACTAAAATTCCAATCCATCAATCCACGCGGTAATTTAAAACTTCCTGAACCTAAAATACGCAACCAACCATGATGAATTAAAATTCCACCTGTTTCATAAATCACCGCCCCCATTGGTGATGATGTTGGCATTTGCATGGTAAAAAGTTCGCGTTCTGCACTTGATTGATCTTTTTTAATGACATAACAATGATTATGTGCACTTTCAATCCATTGGGAAAGTATAGGCCAAGCAGAGTTTTCTGGAGATATTAGTTGTTCGAGAGTTTGCATAATATCAAGGGACATTGAGATATAGATCTATTACAGTTCAAAAAGGCGTTCTTCTACACGTTCAATTTCTTCAGAAAGCTTACGAGTAAAACGTAATTTATCACACAGTTGAGATGTTTTCGTCCATTGTTGGGATGTCAGACTCTCGGAAAGTGCGGTCAATAATGACTGAGTTTCTTGTTTAATTTCTTTCGTAAAAGCGTTTAATGCTTTTTCATCTTTCTGATGTTCAAATTCTTCTAGTTGTTCTCGCCACTGTAACTGTTGCATTAAAAACGCCACATCTTGCGTACTTTTTTGTTCAAGATCGATCTGTTCACCAGTATTAAGAGCAATGATAGCTTCTGCTCGCAAAATTGGGTCTTTTAACGTTTTTAAGGCATCATTCACTTCGGTGGATTTTTGCATCGCAACGCGTTGTTCTAACGCACTACTTGATACAAAATTATCTGGATGTAGGGCTTTTTGTAATTCTAAATAACGTGTATTTAGCGCCTTCTCATCTAACTGAAAATCAACGGGTAAATCAAAAATTTGAAAAGGGTTTAACATCAGATTATTACCTTAAACATGGAAACTTTCACCACAGCCACAAGATTCTTTTACATTTGGATTATTGTATTTGAAGCCTTCATTTAAGCCTTCTTTCACATAATCCAACTCAATACCATTGAGATAAACTAAGCTTTTTGGATCGACAATAATATTCACACCATGTTGTTCAAAAACTTGATCTTCTTCATTTAAGACATCAACAAACTCAAGCACATAAGCTAAGCCAGAACAGCCTGATGTTTTCACTCCTAAACGCAAACCAATACCTTTGCCACGATTATCCAAAAAAGCTTTCACTCGTTGAGCGGCTTTTTCTGTTAATGTAATACTCATATATCCCCCAAAACCACTAAAAGTGCGGTCAAAACCGACCGCACTTTTTCATATTATTCGCCTTTTTTGGATTTGTAATCAGCAATTGCCGCTTTAATTGCATCTTCCGCCAAAATGGAACAGTGTACTTTCACTGGTGGCAATTCTAACTCTTCTGCAATTTGGCTATTTTTGATAGCGCCGGCTTCTTCTAAAGATTTACCTTTCACCCACTCTGTAATTAATGAGCTCGATGCAATAGCAGAACCACAACCATAAGTCTTGAATTTTGCATCTTCAATAATGCCGTTATCATTAACTTTAATTTGTAACTGCATTACATCACCACAAGCTGGCGCACCCACCATGCCAGTACCAACATTGCTATCTTTTTTATCCATAGAACCCACATTGCGCGGATTTTCATAATGATCGATTACTTTTTCGCTATAAGCCATTTTAACTTTCCTTTTTTAAATCCTTGAGAAACGCCATTTAATAATAGCAGTTAAATCCTAGTGAGCTGACCACTCAATCGTACTAAGGTCAATACCTTCTTTAAACATATCCCATAATGGCGATAATGCACGAAGTTTTTCCACCGCACCTTTTACTAAATTAATGGTGTAATCAATTTCTTCTTCAGTAGTATAACGACCGAGTGTAAAACGAATTGAACTGTGTGCCAATTCATCATTTAAACCAAGTGCGCGCAATACATAAGATGGCTCTAGGCTAGCTGATGTACAAGCAGAACCAGAAGATACAGCAATATCACGCAACGCCATCATTAAAGATTCACCTTCAACGTAGTTAAAGCTAATATTTAAATTACTATCTAAACGGTGCTCCATTGAGCCATTTACGTAGGTTTCTTCAATATTTTTTAAGCCATTATATAAACGATCACGAAGAGCTTTTAAACGTGGCATTTCTGATGCCATTTCTTCTTTTGCAATTCGATAAGCCTCGCCCATTCCCACGATTTGGTGGACAGGTAATGTACCTGAACGCATTCCACGCTCATGACCACCGCCATGAATAATCGCTTCTAAACGGATACGTGGTTTACGACGAACGTATAACGCACCAATACCTTTAGGCCCATAAAGTTTATGGCTAGACATAGATAATAAATCAACTGGCAGCTCTTCCAAGTTAATCGCAACTTTACCCACACTTTGAGTTGCATCAACGTGGAAAATCGTTTTATTTGCACGACAAAGCTCACCAATAGCTTTAATATCTTGCAACACACCAATTTCATTATTGGCATGCATAATTGAAACTAAAATAGTATCAGGGCGAAGTGCGGCTTTAAATTTTTCTAAATCAATTAAACCATCAGACTCGGGGGATAAATAAGTCACTTCAAAACCTTCACGTTCTAATTGACGACAAGTATCTAATACGGCTTTATGCTCGGTTTTGCAAGTGATGATATGCTTACCTTTAGTTTGGTAAAAATGCGCAGCACCTTTAATTGCAAGGTTATCTGATTCTGTCGCACCAGAAGTAAACACAATTTCACGAGAATCGGCACCAATAAGATCCGCAATTTGATTACGAGCTACATCAACCGCTTCTTCGGCTTGCCAACCAAATTTATGCGAGCGAGAAGCTGGGTTACCGAATGTACCGTCAATGGTTAAAAATTCCATCATTTTCTTCGCAACACGCTCGTCCACAGGACAAGTTGCTGCATAATCTAAATAAATAGGTAATTTCATTTTTCACTCCTAAATCATTCTAAATTTGACCGCATTTTTAATGCATTTTGCACTGTACGGACTACTTTCCTTTATTGATTAACAATTAATAAATTCTCAAAATCGCTATGAGTTTGGCGTTTTGACTCACGTTTACTCACCAATTCAGCCAAAGTAATTTCATTGAGAAAACTTTCAATGCGATTACTCAGATCTTCCCACAATGTATGAGTTAAACATTCTACGCCATTTTGACAATTTCCACGACCAAGACATTTTGTTACATGAATATTTTCATTTACCGCTGAAATAATCATTCCCACTGAAATTTGATCGCTTGGTAAACCTAGCTGATATCCACCACCAGGTCCACGAACACTTTTTACTAATCCATCACGGCGTAATTTAGCAAAAAGTTGTTCTAAATAAGATAACGAAATATGTTGACGTTCAGAAATATCTGCAAGGCTCACAGGACCTTTTTCTGCATTTAAAGCGATATCTAAAACCGCAGTGACTGCATAACGACCTTTCGATGTAAGTTTCATAAAGTGTTCCTAAAAAGTGATGTTGCAATATTTACATATCCTACTAAATCAGTCAATTAATCTAGATCAAGATCAATCCGTTTTTCGACCGCACTTAGCATGCCATTTAAAATATTTAATTCATTTTTTTCAAGTTGAGCGCGATAATATAAACGCTTTAATTTATGCATAACACCTTGATTTTGAATGAATCCGAGTGACTGATATACACGCTCAGTATGCTCAAAAAAATAAGCGAGTTGTTCTGCGGTTGGATAGTTTTGTTCTATTAAAGAAAGTGAATTTTCCTTCTTATCTTGAGCTAAAAATGCCATGCGCAATTCATAGCTTACCAACTGTACCGCCATTGCTAAATTTAAAGAAGAATAATCAGGATTAGCCGGAATATTTAAATGGTAATGACATTTCAACAATTCTTCATTCGTTAATCCAATACGTTCACGACCAAACACAATAGCTATCTTGCCTTCATGCGCTACAACTTTCCCCGCGCATTCTCGAGGCTCGATCAATGTACTTTGTAAATGACGTAAACGAGCACTTGTACCAATCACTAAAGAGCAATCATCGACGGCTTCATCAAAACTATCGACAACCCTAGCATTTTTTACAATATCTTCTGCGCCAGCTGAAAGAGCATAAGATTGTTCATCAACAGATTTTGGTGAAACAAGACAAAGCTGGGCCAATCCCATTGTTTTCATTGCTCTAGCAGCAGAACCAATATTACCGCTATGCGAAGTCTCAATTAAAACAATACGAATATTTTCCAACATAATGATGCCCGACTAAAATTTAAGGGTATTCTACCACAATAACCGCTAAAAATAGTCAAGAATTTAAGCAAATTAAAGAAATTTAAAATATTAGAGATGAATAATAAAAATAAGAATGGTGGGTTGTGAGAGGATCGAACTCTCGACCGACGGATTAAGAGTCCGCTGCTCTACCAACTGAGCTAACAACCCAACTGGACAACTAAATCAGAGAGTGGTGGGTCGTGAAGGATTCGAACCTTCGACCAACGGATTAAAAGTCCGCTGCTCTACCGACTGAGCTAACGACCCATAAATTGATTTTAAATATTTTTAAAATCTTCAGATTTGGTTTTAAATGGTGCCCGAAGCCAGACTTGAACTGGCACGCCTCGAAAGGCGAGGGATTTTAAATCCCTTGTGTCTACCGATTCCACCACTCGGGCAAATTGGAGCGGGAAACGAGGCTCGAACTCGCGACCCCGACCTTGGCAAGGTCGTGCTCTACCAACTGAGCTATTCCCGCATTTATCGCTAATCAGCATTGCTGCTTGACAACGGGGCGTATTTTACGGTTTTATAGTCTTGTGTCAAATGAAAAAATAAAAAAAAGCTTTGTTTGATTAAAAATAAGACAAAATAATAAAAGTACGGTAGAAAATATTGCACTTTATCCAAAATTAGAGTTTTAGGTCATCTAGTAGGCTACCTTTTGCTGCCTGTAAATATTGGATCATTGACCATACTGTTAAAATGGCTGCGATGTAAAGCAAGATTATAGCGGCAATTTCCATATAATTATTGTAACGCCATAATAATCCGCCTAGGGCTAACATTTGTGCGGTTGTTTTCCATTTTCCCCACCAAGAGACAGCGACTTTACTACGCTCTCCGAGTTCAGCCATCCATTCACGTAATGCGGAAATAATAATTTCGCGAGAAATCATAATAATGGCAGGAATCGTAATCCAAAGAGAGTGTTGATATTCAACGATGAGAACCAAGGCGGCGACAACCATTACTTTATCTGCAACAGGATCTAAAAAAGCGCCAAATCTTGTAGTTTGTTTCCATTTACGAGCCAAATAACCATCAAGCCAATCAGTAACACCGGCAATAAAGAATATGAATGTAGTAATAAAAGGGGAGGATTCGATAGGTAAATAAAATGCAATCACGAAAAACGGAATCAGGATTACGCGAAATATCGTTAGGAAAATAGGAATATTAAATTTCATAGAAATGAACCGCTCTTGGTGTTAGAGATACACCTATTCTAAAGTATCTAAGAATATAAAAAAAGCCACATTATGTGGCTTTCTTGTAAATAATTACGGATTAAAGTTTATCAGCGTTTTGTTTTAAGTATTTTGCAACGCCTTCAGGGTTATCTTTCATCCCTTCTTTACCTTTTTCCCATTGAGCAGGGCAAACTTCACCGTGATCTTCGTGGAATTGTAATGCGTCAACCATACGTAACATTTCATCGATGTTACGACCTAATGGAAGATCGTTTACTACTTGGTGACGAACAACCCCATTTTTGTCGATTAAGAATGAAGCGCGTAATGCAACGCCCGCTTCTGGATGTTCAATACCGTATGCTTGAGCGATTTCGTGTTTTACATCCGCTGCTAATGCATATTTAACTTGGCCGATACCACCATTTTCAGTTGGGGTGTTACGCCATGCATTGTGAGTGAATTGAGAGTCGATAGAAACACCAACTACTTCTACGCCACGTTTTTTGAATTCTTCATAACGGTGGTCAAATGCGATTAACTCAGAAGGGCAAACAAAGGTAAAGTCTAATGGGTAGAAAAAGATTACTGCAGCTTTTCCAGCAATGTGTTTTTTAAAGTTGAAGTTATCAACGATTTCGCCATTGCCTAATACAGCAGATGAAGTAAAATCTGGTGCTTGACGGGTTACTAATACCATAGTCATAATTCCTATATAAAGTTAAGTTGAAGTTTTGCCACACAAAATAGCGGCGCGATTCTATTTGAAACGCCGACATTTTTATACTCGATTTTATCTATTAAAGCAATTAATCTTATCTAAAATAAGGTGGAAATATGCAACAACATAATCTATCAACAACATTTGTCCATGCAGGGCGTAAAAAACGCTTTTCACAAGGATCTGTAAACCCCGTTTTACAGCGAGCTTCTTCATTAGTATTTGACAGTATTGAAGATAAAAAACACGCTACTCAACATAGAGCAAAAGGCGAATTATTTTATGGTCGAAGAGGGACGCTAACACATTTTGCGTTACAAGATTTAATGTGTGAAATGGAGGGGGGCGCAGGCTGTTATCTTTATCCTTGTGGTGCAGCAGCAGTAACTAATTCGATTCTTTCTTTTGTAAAAACTGGCGATCATGTATTAATGAGCGGTGCAGCCTACGAGCCAACCCAAGATTTCTGTAATATTGTGCTGAAAAAAATGCAGATCGATACAACTTATTACGATCCTCTTATTGGTGCTGATATTGCAACGCTTATTCAACCGAATACAAAAGTACTTTTCTTGGAAGCACCGAGTTCTATCACAATGGAAATTCCAGATATTCCGACTATTGTGAAGGCTGCAAGAAAGGTGAACCCTAATATTGTGATTATGATTGATAATACTTGGTCGGCAGGTGTTTTATTTAAAGCGTTAGAGCATGACATTGATATTTCTATTCAAGCGGGTACGAAATATTTAGTGGGTCATTCAGATATTATGATTGGTACTGCCGTTGCAAATGCGCGAACTTGGGATCAACTTAGAGAACATTCCTATTTAATGGGGCAGATGGTGGATGCGGATTCTGCTTATACGACCGCTCGTGGTATTCGTACATTGGGTGTACGATTAAAACAACATCAGGAAAGTAGTATTAAAGTAGCAAAATGGTTGAGTGAGCAACCAGAAGTAAAAACTGTGTACCATCCAGCC
The DNA here is from genome assembly GCF_018829705.1 of Haemophilus sp. SZY H35. Lineage (NCBI taxonomy): Bacteria > Pseudomonadati > Pseudomonadota > Gammaproteobacteria > Pasteurellales > Pasteurellaceae > Haemophilus > Haemophilus sp. SZY H35. The sequence continues at coordinate 9,267 of NZ_JAHKJZ010000008.1, read as the reverse complement.
TTACCAAGTTGCCCTGGTCATGAATTCTTTTTACGAGACTTTAGTGGTAGCAGCGGTTTATTTTCTTTTGAATTAACTAAGAGATTGACATCGGAACAAGTCTCAAATTTCATGGATCATTTTCAACTTTTCACTATGGCTTATTCATGGGGAGGATTTGAGTCTCTAATTCTTTGTAATCAACCAGAAGAAATTGCACATATTCGTCCAAATATTAAACGTAACCTTACAGGTTCGTTAATTCGTGTGCATATTGGCTTTGAAGATGTAGATGAATTGATTGCAGATTTAAAAGCTGGATTTGAGCGAATTGCCTAAAAGTGCGGATAAAAAAATGCCTGTTTTACACAGGCATTTTTATAGAATTATTTTTGTTCTGACACTAAGCCAACTTTCGAACCGTCAGCAAAATGTACTGAAGTCCCGATAATGTCTACTTGGATATTTTTCCCTTGTTGCAAATGTGGGCGAATTTGAGAAAGCACAGCTTCCTCAGTTGTTGATAATGTTACTGTTTCGCTAGCTTTTGGTGCAATTGTTTTTCCAAATTGTAATGCTGGAAGGTTTGCTACATAGAATGCTTGGTTATTTTCTTTATAAACAGTTAACCATTGCGCTTCTAAAATAGCTTTATTACTTAAGTTTGTAATTTCATAAGTGATAGAAAATGATTTTAAATCATCTGTTACAGAAACATTCGTTACTTTTACATTCGCAACTTTTAGGAATTCTGCATTTGCTTGAGTGATTAAATCATCCGTTTTTACTTGAGGTTGTTGTACTGCTTGTTGAGCTGGTTGAGTAGTTTCTGTTGCAGCAGGTTTTTCTGCTACTTTTTCTTCTTTATCGTTACAAGCGGTTAATGCAATTGAAGCTGCAATGATACTTGCGAAAAGAAATGATTTATTAAATTTCATTGTAAATTCCTTTATTATATTTTGTTCGTTGAGTTTTACTCATTTTTAAAGGCTCAATTATAGCCCATGTGAGCCTTTATGACAGTCTTTTATTTTGAAAGTTCATAAAAGTTGTTTTATTATACTTTTCATTTTCCTTGATAAGTAGAGAAGTACAATGAAACATATTCATATCTTAGGTATTTGTGGCACATTTATGGGCGGCGTGGCGATGATTGCTAAACAAATGGGCTATCACGTGACGGGTTCCGATACTAATGTTTACCCTCCAATGAGCACTTTTTTAGAAGAGCAAGGCATCGAGATTATTCCAAATTATGATGTTGCACAATTACAACCAGCGCCTGATATGGTAATCATTGGTAATGCGATGAAACGCGGTAATCCTTGCGTAGAATATGTGTTGGAAAATAATTTGAAATATACATCTGGTCCTCAATGGTTACATGATCATTTATTACGCGATCGTTGGGTATTGGCAGTTTCTGGTACGCATGGAAAGACAACCACAACAGGCATGCTAGCGTGGATCTTAGAACAAAATGGCTTAAAACCAGGCTTTTTAATCGGTGGTATTGCTGGTAATTTTGGCATTTCAGCTCGTTTAGGGGACAGTCCTTATTTTGTTATTGAAGCTGATGAATATGATACGGCTTTTTTTGATAAACGTTCGAAATTTGTACATTACAATCCGCGTACACTTATCGTAAATAATATTAGTTTTGATCATGCAGATATTTTTGATGATCTTAAAGCGATCCAACGCCAATTTCATCATATGATTCGAACTATTCCGGCAAGTGGCTTGGTATTAAGTTCGGCGAGTGAACAAAGTGCAAAAGAAACGCTGGCATTGGGATGTTGGTCGCAGCAACAATTTTTAGGCAAAGATAGTGAGTGGTTTGCTGAGCGTATTACAAATGATGCCTCACATTTTGCGGTTTTCCATCATGGTGAAAAAGTGGCCGAAGTAAAGTGGAATGTAGTCGGACAACATAATATGCATAATGCTTTAATGGCAATAGCGGCTGCTCATCATGCGGGCGTGTCTATTGAAGATGCATGTAAAGCATTGGGATCTTTTGTAAATGCTAAACGTCGTTTAGAAGTAAAAGGCGAAGTTAATGGCATCACCGTTTATGATGATTTTGCTCATCATCCAGAAGCTATTCTCGCTACGCTAACCGCTTTACGAGATAAAGTAGGGGGAGGCGTGCGAATTCTTGCAGTGCTTGAACCTCGTTCTAACACAATGAAAATGGGCGTTCATAAAGATGAAATTGCGCCTGCACTTGGTCGAGCTGATGAAGTGTTTATGCTTCAACCAGAACAGCTTCCTTGGGAAGTGGCAGATATTGCAAACCAATGTGTACAACCTGCCTATTGGAATGCAAATTTAGATCGATTAGTCGATATGATTGTCGCTGAGGCCCAACCTACAGATCATATTTTGGTGATGTCTAACGGCAGTTTTGGTGGCATTCATCAAAAAATTCTTGATAAGCTTAAACAGAAATAATAAAAGTGCGGTTAATTTAGAAAATGTTTTTAAGTTGACCGCACTTTTTATTGAGTTAATGTAACATTTATTTTTAATTTGTAATTTATAAAAGGAATCTTTGTAGAATGGCTGATCCACATATTAAATCACCGATGGATTTTTTAGATAATCTGACCGTCATTATTTATCGCTCTGGCTTTGTGATAGCGGCGTTGGCTATTCTTGCCATGAGTTGGTATCCAGATTTAACGCTTACATTTATACTAATTGCGGCAACTTGCTGTGCTTCTTCATTACATATTTATCTCAAATCCTTCCGATTGCTTTTTCAATTTGCTACTTGGATAGGATTACTTTTTTATATTAATCATTATCCCGCTTTGGCCCTTGGCGGTGCGTTACTTACTTTAGGTGGTTTGTGTTTTAAAGAATATTTTTGTTTCCGCGTACCTTTTTTAAATTTACAGCCGATATTTGTGGCTTGCTTGTGGTTTTCATGGGTGTTAAATAATCTTATCGCATTACGCATTTTTTCTATTATTTCTGGCGTATTACTTTTAGTTTTAGCGATACAAAAATGGCGAATGCCTTTGCATTTTGATATTGGAGATAAAACAAAATATCAAATTTAGAAAAGAAAATGACCGCACTTTTATGTGCGGTCATTGTTTTTAGAATGGTTTATTTAGCTAAGCATTCCATGTAACTATCTGCAGTAGATTGTAAGAATGTTGCATAAGAATTTTTGCCTAAAGTGACTTTATCGCCAATTGGGTCGAGTTGCCCTACATTGACTTTAGTATTTTGAGCTAAAGATTCAATCACTTTTGGCGTAAATTGTGGTTCTGCGAATAAGCAATTTACTTTATGTTCTGCGATTTCTTCTTTAATGTGCGCTAAAGTTTTTGCACCTGGTGCAACTAATGGATTGATGGTGAAGTAACCGGTTTGTTTTAAACCATAAGCATCGTTGAAATAACCATAAGCATCGTGGAAAACGTAGAAACCTTTATCTTTAACATTCGCAAGTTGTGCTGTGATTTTTTCACCTTGTTCTGCCAAAGTGCGGTTAAAATCTGAAAGATTTTGTGCAATTAAATCTTTTTTATCTGGGAATTGTGCAGTTAATTTATCCGCTACTTTTTGTGCAACAATTTTGCTGATCGCTGGAGAATACCAAACGTGCCAGTTTGTTGTTAAACCTTCGTCATGATCATGGTGATCGTGATCATGGTCGTGGTGTTCATGCTCGTGCTTATGATCATGGTCGTGTTCATGTTCGTGATCGTGTTTATGTTCGTGTTTGTGCTCATGTTCATGTTTATGATCGTGATCGCCATCTTCATGGAAATGCTCGTGGTGAGCTTGACTTAATAAAGGTTCTACATCAGCAAGATCTGCAATGGTAATCACTTTTTTACGTTCAATTTGGGTAATTGGTTTGTCTAAAAATGAATCAACATCTTCACCAATCCATACAACTAAATCTGCAGATTTTACTTTTTGAATATCAGATAATTTCAAATTGTAGTCATGCGGAGAGGCTCCTGCAGGAACAAGGACTTGTGTACCGGTTACGCCATCAGCAATAGATGAAACAATAAAACCTAAAGGTTTTACTGATGCCAATATATCGGCATTCGCCATCATTGGCGCACTTAAAAGTGTGGCAGAAACGGCGCTAATTTTTAAAAGTTTTTTCATATTTCTGTTTCCTTACTTGTTAGTAATAATTCTCAAAGGGAAAAAGACTACGCCTTTTTATATAAATTGCAACGATTTTATAGAGAACCTGAGGGAAAATTTTTCATTTTTAAAGTAAATAGGTTTCATTCGATAAAAAATGCACATTTATGGCCAATGTGCATTTTCAAGAGGAGATTAAGATTTTTTCTTTAGTAATTTATCTATTACACGAGAAACAGCAAAAAAACCAAAGGTTGCCGTAATCATCGTGGCTGCGCCAAATCCGTTTGCGCAATTCATTGTGGCAGAAATTGCACAACCTTCAGTCATTTGTGGGAATATTAGAGGTTGTGTTGAAAATACCGCATCGATACTAAATTTGCGTTTTGGATTTTGGCTAAAATTGTAATCCTTGCGCAAATCCGATCGCACTTTGGCTAGGAGTGGATCTTGAATAGTTTTACTAAGATCGGCAATTTGAATTTGGGTTGGATCAGTTTGACCACCTGCACCACCAATAGTAATCACATTAATTTTGTTACGTTTACAATAAGCAATCAGCGATGCTTTAGTTTTCACATTGTCAATGGCATCAATGACATAGTCATAGCCTCGATTGAGGTAATCCGATTGATTCTCTGGCGAGATAAAATCATCAATAATATTGATGGTACATTCTGGGTTAATTAATTTTACTCGCTCTGACATGACTTCAGTTTTTAATTTGCCGATTGTGCCGCTCATTGCAGGAAGTTGGCGATTTATATTCGTGACGCAAATATCATCCATATCAATTAATGTGAGTTCACCAACGCCTGAACGTGCTAAGGCCTCTACGACCCAAGAGCCTACGCCTCCAATACCTATTACGCAAATATGGGCTTGACGTAAGCGCGCGAGTCCATCAGGTGTATAAAGTCGACCAATACCGCCAAATCGCTGTTCATAATTGTCCACTGGAGCCATTATTGTAACACCCATACTCGACCATAGTGTTTTGATAATCCTGCAATATGGCCTGCTTGATCACCAATGCCACGATATAAGTCAAAGTGGTGGCCTTTCACCGCACCGCCGACATCAAGTGCAACCATTAAATGCAATTTATGCGTACCAAGCCAGTTTCCGTTATTATCAATGTCAGGCACTTCGACTAAAAGAACAGTACCAGATGGTACAACGCTACGATCTGATGCCACAGAAGCCATTGGTACAAGCGGTACACCGGCCGAACCTTTCACCTTGCCACTTGGATCATTTTTGAAGAATACATAAGAAGAATTACGTTCTAACAAACTTTGTACACGAGATGGATTACGATTGCCCCATTCACGAATTGCTTGAATAGACATTTTCTCTTTTGGCACTTCACCATCTTCAACTAATAAACGACCAACGGCGGTGTAGGGAAAGCCATTTTGTCCTGCGTAAGCGAAGTAATTAAGGTTGCCATCACCAAAATCTACATAACCGCTGCCTTGTACCCCAAGTAAAAAGTTCTCTAACATGGAATCACTATATGCTAATTCTAATCCTTGCCCCGCTAATGCACCGGCATAGATTTGCGCACGGCTAAAACGTTTATTTGCTGGCATGCGATAAATTGGATTTTGGAATTGACCTTGCGGTGAACGGCGTGCATGAAGGACAGGAGAGTAGTAGCCTGTCATCAAAACATTTTGATATCCATCGAACCCGCGCATAATTTGCGGGTAAATGCCAAATTTAGAAAGCTCACTTACATTGGCGCCAGAAAGTACCCAATTTGTAATTTTTTCATAGTTGCCATAGAAACGATCAGATAGTTTGCTTGAATAACTTTGTACATTTGAAAGTTGCGTTAAAAAATCGCCCTGATTAATGACCGCACTTTGGTTTTCAACTTGAGAAACTGGCATAAACACAGCTTGTTGATAATTACGACCCGAATATTTAGCACCAAATTGTTGAGGATCGCTGCCGTTTGACGTGGTTGGAATTTGAATTTTTGTTGTATTAGAAGAACCACAGGCAACTAAAAGTGCGGTTGTCACTGCAATAGAAAATGTTTTTAATGAGAAAAATTTTCGAACTGACATTTTTAATCCTAAATAAGCTTAAATAAGGCTGCATACGCTATCAAAAATCCGTCAAAACGACCAGTGTTATTTAGTCAAGCTGATTAATAAAAACTCACATTGAACATTTTATTAACAAATGAAACATAAACTTTTGTTTAATTCTTGCAAAAAAATATTAATAGAGTATAGTGCACGGCATCAGACGCGGGGTGGAGCAGCTTGGTAGCTCGTCGGGCTCATAACCCGAAGGCCGTCGGTTCAAATCCGGCCCCCGCAACCAACAAATTCTAAAGCCCTGATTTAAGAAAATCAGGGCTTTTCTTTTTACAGTTTAACTCGCTATGATGATCTCAATTAGATCATCTTTTTCTATGCTATAATCCCTCAAAATTTTCAAAACCGGTACCTAAATGAAACAATTATTTGCAACGACTTCTCGTGGCTTTGAAGAATTATTAAAAGTTGAACTCACTGAACTTGGTGCTCAAGAGGCAAAAGTGGTTCAAGGTGGCGTTCATTATCAAGCTGATGATGAAACTTTATACCGCACTTTGCTTTGGTCACGCCTTGCTTCACGCATTTTATTTCCTTTGATTGAAACCAAGGTTTACAGTGATTTGGATCTTTATGCGGCTGTTTCAGGCTTTAATTGGTTAGCGCAATTTGATGAACGAGTCACCTTCTTTGTCGATTTTAATGGAACCAACCAAGAAATTCGTCATACTCAATTTGGTGCGATGCGCGTTAAAGATGGAATTGTCGATTACTTTGAACGTCAAGGTAAAACTCGCCCTGATGTAGATAAAATTCATCCGGACGTGCGTATCCATGCTTATTTGAACCGTGAAAATTTAGTGATTTCTTTAGATTTAAGTGGAGAAGCATTACATTTGCGAGGCTATCGTGAAGATACAGGTCAAGCACCTTTACGTGAAACTCTAGCGGCGGCGATTGTTATGCGTTCAGGTTGGCAAGCGGGTTCTCCATTAGTAGATCCAATGTGTGGTTCTGGCACGCTTTTAATTGAAGCGGCACAAATAGAAGCCAAAATTGCACCGCAACTTTATCGTTTACATTGGGGATTTGATTTTTGGAAAGCGCATAATCAATCGGCTTGGGAAAAAGTAAAAAATGAAGCGATTGAATTAGCAGAAGAAAAACAAAGTGAAATTCAACCGCACTTTTATGGATTTGATCTCGATCACCGCGTGTTAAAAAAGGCGCAGAAGAATGCACAAAATGCAGGTGTTTCACATTTAATTAAATGGCAACAAGGTGATGTTGCAGCGTTGAAAAATCCTCGTTTAAATGAAGTCGGTACAGTGATCTGTAATCCACCTTATGGTGAACGTTTAGGTACAACACCCGCTTTAATCGCGCTCTATTCTGTATTTGGGCAAAGACTTAAAAAAGAATTTTGCGGTTGGAATGTTTCTGTTTTTAGTAGCGAATCGACATTGCTTGATTGTTTGAGAATGCGCGCCAGCCGACAGTTTAAAGCAAAAAATGGCCCACTAGATTGTGTGCAGAAAAATTATCAAGTTTCAGAACGAAAATCTGACGAAATTCCAGCTGAAAATGAACTGGAATTTAACCGCACTTCGGAGGTGGCAACCGATTTTGCTAATCGATTACAAAAAAATATTAAGAAAATTAGTAAATGGGCAAAGCAGCAAGGATTAGACGCTTATCGTTTATATGATGCCGATTTGCCTGAATATAATTTAGCCGTCGATCGTTATGCAGATTACATTGTTGTGCAAGAATATGCAGCGCCAAAAAATATTGACGAAAATAAAGCGCGTCAACGTTTATTAGATGCGGTTACTGCAACTTTGCATGTTACAGGTGTCGAAACGAATAAGTTGATCCTCAAAGTTCGCCAGAAACAAAAAGGTACCAACCAATATGAGAAATTAGCCAATAAAGGTGAATACTTTTATGTGAATGAATATGGCGTGCAACTTTGGGTAAATTTGACGGATTATTTAGACACTGGCTTATTCTTAGATCACCGTTTAACAAGAAAAATGATTGGTGAGTTGGCAAAAGGTAAAGATTTCTTAAACTTATTTGCTTATACCGGCTCAGCAACTGTTCATGCAGCACTTGGTGGTGCTAAATCGACAACTACCGTTGACATGTCCAATACTTATCTTAATTGGGCGGAACAAAATCTTATTTTGAATGATATTGAAGGTAAACAACATAAATTAATTCAAGCAGATTGCCTTCAATGGTTAGAAAAATGTGATCGTCAATTTGATTTGATATTTGTGGATCCACCGACGTTTTCGAATTCTAAACGTATGGAAGAGAGTTGGGATGTTCAACGAGATCATGTGAAATTGATGAGCAATCTAAAACGAGTTTTGTCGAATAATGGCACAATTGTTTTCTCGAATAATAAACGCGGATTCAAAATGAATTTAGTTGCGTTGGAAGAATTAGGTTTAAGTGCGGTAGAAATTTCGCATAAAACGTTACCGCTAGATTTTGAACGTAATAAACAAATTCATAATTGTTGGATGATTCAACATATATAATGATTTTCCAAGTTGTAAAAATAGTCGAAAAAATAGTGAATTTTAAACAAACTGAATAAAAAACTATCGCTCAAACATTTTTTTTCAAAAAGTGCTAGACAAGGTTTTATTAAATCATTAATATACGCCTCCGCAACGACGCAATAACGCGTTCGTAGCTCAGTTGGATAGAGCGTTGGCCTCCGGAGCCAAAGGTCGCAAGTTCGAATCTTGTCGAGCGCGCCAGGTCAGTGCAATAACAACTTTTAATGGTGGCTATAGCTCAGTTGGTAGAGCCCTGGATTGTGATTCCAGTTGTCGTGGGTTCGAATCCCATTAGCCACCCCATCTTATCTTTATAAGATCTGACGGCGAGTAGCGCAGCTTGGTAGCGCAACTGGTTTGGGACCAGTGGGTCGTAGGTTCAAATCCTATCTCGCCGACCACTTTATTTTGCTCTTTAACAATATATCAGACAATCTGTGTGGGCACTTGTTGATTGACTTGTTTTAAAATATTTTAATTTTGAAGTCTTAATAGGTGCTTAACTGAAAATTCATAATTACTTTTTTAAGTAG
>NZ_JAHKJZ010000007.1:0-42711 GCF_018829705.1 Haemophilus sp. SZY H35 | reverse complement strand
TTAAAGCTAAAGAGGCGGGCAAAACCAACGTTACCTTGACCGCTAACGGCTTAGATAACGGTAAAAACAAAATCGTTAATGTGGCAGCCGGTGAGGATGACAATGATGCGGTGAATGTGAAACAGTTAAAATCAACTGAACGCCATATTACACCAACCACATACACTTATAATGACACAGATAAATCAGTTACACTGACTTATACCGATGGCAATGGAAAAGTTGTAGCAAACACTGAAGCTAAAATTGATTTAAGCGGCTTAGCAAGCAAAATCAAAGATTATAGCTTTAAAACAAATGCAACAGGTTCAAACCTAGTGGGAACAGGAACAGAAACCACAGTTGCATCAGGCAAATCTGTCAACTTTGCTGCAAGCGATAACTTGACTTTAAAACAAGACGTGAATGACGGTAACGTGACTTACACTTACGGCTTGAAAAATCAAGTTGTTGTTGGAGAGAAAGGTACACCAGGGGCTGATGGCAAACCGGGTAAAGACGGCGTTGATGGCTCTATCGGCGTGAACGGTAAAGACGGTTCTGCTGTTGCAATCAACGGTAAAGACGGCTCTATCGGCTTAAATGGTAAAGATGGTAAAAACGGCTTAACCATTAAAGGTCAAGATGGCAAAGTGGGCGTGGATGGCAAAGATGGTGAAACACGTCTAGTTTACGTTGAGAAAGCTGACCCAACTAAACCGGGAAGCTCTGATAAAACTCACGAATTAGCAACGCTTGATGATGGTCAAAAATATGCTGGCGATAATTATGTGGCAGCAAAAGACAATCAAGCGGAAAGTAACGTGATTGCTAAAAAAGCAAATGAGCGTTTGGATATTGTAGGCGGTGCAAAAGGCAACTTAACTGAAGGCAATATTGGCGTGAATGCAAAAGATGGCAAATTACACGTTCAATTAGCTGAAAAAGTGAACTTAGGCGATAAAGGCTCTGTGACTATTGGTGATACTGTGGTGAATAATAATGGCATTACAATTAATTCACCGGCAGATCTGAATGGTGTTACCAATAAGACTGTTTCCTTAACAAACCAAGGCTTAAACAACGGCGGTAACAAAATAACCAATGTTGCAGAGGGTGAAAATGACACTGACGCAGTAAATGTAAAACAGTTGAAAGACTTCAAATCTGAGGTTGCTGAAGGCGGATTAACTTTCGCCGGTAATAGCGGTACAGCTCATAAAGCGAAGTTAAACACAACTGTTAATATTAAAGGCGGTGAAGGTAATACTGATGCTGACCAATTTGACAAGGGTAAAAATGTAATGACCGCAGTAAATGGCAATACTGTTACTGTTTCCATTAAGAAAACACCTGAAGTTGAAGGCATTAACATCATTGATACAACTGGTAAGGTAAAAGTTAAATTAACTCAAACATCTGAAGGTTTAAAAGTATCTGATGGTAACAATAATGCAACACGTATTACCAATGTAAAAGCTGGTGAAAAAGATACTGATGCAGTAAACGTCAAACAATTAAACGCTGCGAAAACTGAAGTTACCGCAGGGGATAATATTGATGTGAGATCAAGTACAGGTGCTAATGGTCAAACTATCTATAAAGTGAGTGCTAATGATACTTCTGCAGCAGTTGAAGCTGGTTCTGATCACGTTAAAGTGACAAAAGCGGCTAATACGCATAAAGATGGTTCAACAACTGTGACTGACTATACCGTTGATCTTTCAGATAAAACGAAAGGTGATATTGGTAAAGGCGTTAAGGCATACGATAAAGTAACAAACGAAGGTTTAACCTTTAATGCAGATAAAGGTTCGACCGGTGTGAAAAAACTAGGTAGCAAGGTGGCTGTCAATGGTGATGGTAAAAACATTACCACGACTGCAGATGAAAACGGTGTGAAAGTATCGATGAAAGATGATATTAACGTAAGCTCTGTCACTGCAAACAAAGTGAAAGTGGGTGACGTTAATATCAACGAAAACGGTATCAACGCTGGTGGTAAACGTATTACTAATGTTGCTCCAGGTAAAGATGGCACTGATGCTGTGAATGTAAACCAATTGAAATATGTTGCAGGTAATATCAGCAATCAAATCAATAATGTTGATAAAGGTTTACGTGCAGGTATTGCAGGTGCTTTAGCATCAGGTGGGTTATATCATGTTACGACAGCAGGTAAATCTATGGTGTCTGTCGGTGCAGGTACATATCGTGGACAAAATGCGTTAGCGGTGGGTTACTCTCGTTTATCAGATAATGGTAAAGTTGGGGTTAAATTCACAGTAAACAGCAATTCACAAGGCCATGCAGGTGCAAGTGCAAGTGTTGGCTACCAATGGTAATTAACTTGTAAGTAAAATAAAAACCCGGCGAAAGTCGGGTTTTTTGTTAATTGAGATTATCGCCTTCCATAGAAGGAGATAGACGGATTTCTATGGTACAATTCAGACCTTAAATTAAAGGGGGCGTTATGTCGGATATGTCGTTATTATGGGTGATGGGCGTTGTTTCTATTGTCTTGATTTTACTGCTGATTCTATTTCAGCAGAAATACGCTTTACTTCATAAAATACTTCATAAAACCACAGAAGACTATAATCAACTGGCATCAAAATTTGATGGGATAAATAGCCTTAAAAATCAATTAGAACAGCAAATTATTAAAGCTCAAACAGAAAGCCAAGGCTTGTTAGTTCGACTCAATGAGCGTGATGAAAAAATTCACTATCTTACCCAAGAATTAGATGAGGAGCAGGCTCGCCATTCCACCATCGCGGAGCAAATTACTGCATTAAAAGAACGCTTCGGGATCGCTTCTGCGCAAGCAGAAAGTTTGAATGCCCAGTTGCAACATAGCCAAAGCCAGTTATCTCGTAAAGAACAGGAACAACAACATTTAACCGAAAAATTGACCGCACTTTCCCAAGAGTTAACTGGATTAAAAACAACGTTAGCAGAGAAAGAAAAACATTTTTCAGCTCAACAACAGAACTTTGAACAATCCAAACAGCAGTTGGGCGTGGAATTTCAAAATCTAGCTAATCGGATTTTAGATGAAAAAAGTCGATCATTTAGTCAATCAAATCAAACTGCCTTGGAAACGTTGCTCAAGCCTTTCCGAGAGCAAATTGAAGGTTTCCAAAAACGTGTTAATGAAATTCACTCCGAGTCCGTGAAAGGTAATGCAGGCTTGGAAGCGGAAATTAAAAAAGTGCTGGAAATTGGTCTGAATATGTCGCAAGAGGCGAGTAATCTAACTTCTGCACTGAAAGGCGAAAAGAAAACGTTAGGTAACTGGGGCGAAGTGCAATTAGAACGAGCGTTGCAACTGGCTGGGCTTGAAGAAAATGTGCATTACCGTGCTCAAGCACATTTTAAAGATGAACAAGGCGGACGCAATTACCCTGATTTTGTGTTGAATTTACCTGATGAAAAACACTTAATTATCGACAGCAAAATGTCATTGGTGGCTTACGAAAGTGCGGTGAATTCTGACGATGATTTTGAACGAGAGCGTTTATTAAAAGAACATATATCCGCATTGAAAAGTCATATTAATGATCTGCATAAAAAAGATTACAGCAATCTTATTGGCATGCGTAGCCCAAATTTTGTTCTTATGTTTATTGCAGTGGAACCCGCGTATATTGAGGCTTTAAAATCTGATCCTGCTTTATTTAATTACGGTTATGAACGTAATGTAATTATGGTTTCTCACACTACCTTAATGCCGATTTTACGCACCGTAGCAAACCTCTGGCGCATCGAACGCGGTAATGCTGAGGCAAAAGAAATCGCTGAAAAAGCGGGTGAAATTTATAACCAAATTTGCTTGGTCGCAGAACGTTTAAGTAAGCTCGGCAATACGCTTTCCACTGTCAGCAACCAATACAACAGCACAGTAACCGCACTTGTTGGCCAACAAGGTTTAGTTGGTAAAGTTGAACGATTTAAAACCCTTTCCGCAAAAGCGAATAAAACGATGCCCGATGTGGAGTTATTGAATAATCAGATCGATTTGGCTAGGTTGGATACGTTGAACTAAGATAATTTCAAATAATTTATTCTCCGATTAAATGTGAATTTGGTCGGAGAGTTTTTTATTTTATCTAATCAAAAAATTTTGTGATTAATATCTCAAATTTGAAATTTCTCAGTTGTTTTTCTGTTTTTGTTCTTTATATTTATCTTATCGAAACGTTTCGATAAGGGTGGAAAGAGGAAATATATGAAAAAAACGATGTTATTAAATGCACAACTTTCTCGTTGTATTGCTTCTCTTGGTCACACAGAAAGCTTGACGATTTGTGATGCGGGGCTTCCTATTCCATTAAGTGTGGAACGTATAGATCTGGCATTAACTGCGGGAGTGCCAAGTTTTTTACAAACTTTAGATACAGTGATCACTGAGATGTATGTCGAGCGAGTAGTGATTGCTGAAGAAATTAAAGAAAAAAATCCTGAAATTTTTACCGCACTTTTATCTAAACTTAGTCAAATTGAGACTAATCAAGGTAATAAGCTTCAGATAGAGTTTGTATCACATGAAACTTTTAAAAAATATACACACCAAAGCAAAGCGATTGTTCGAAGTGGTGAGTGTTCTCCTTATGCTAATGTAATTTTATATTCTGGTGTGCCATTTTAATTTAGGTGAAATTATGGAAACCTTACTTAAAATTTCTGGCATTGATAAATCTTTCCCTGGTGTGAAGGCTTTAAGTAATGCCTGTTTATCAGTTTATTCTGGTCGAGTTATGGCATTGATGGGTGAAAATGGTGCAGGTAAATCGACTTTGATGAAGGTGCTTACTGGTATTTATTCAAAAGATGCTGGCACTATTGAGTATCTCAGTAAGGAAGAGACCTTTAAAGGCCCAAAAGAATCACAAGAGGCGGGTATTAGTATTATTCACCAAGAGCTGAATTTGGTCGGCAATCTCACGATTGCTGAAAACATTTTCCTTGGTCGTGAATTTAAAACCTCGTGGGGGGCAATTAATTGGCAAAAAATGTATACCGAGGCAGATAAACTGTTAGCTCGTTTAGGTGTAACCCATAGTAGTAAAAAATTATGCTCAGAACTTTCTATTGGTGAACAGCAGATGGTTGAGATTGCAAAAGCACTAAGTTTTGAATCTCAAGTAATCATTATGGATGAACCAACGGATGCATTAACCGATACTGAAACAGAGTCTTTATTTAATGTTATTCGTGAACTTAAAGCTGAAAATCGTGGCATTGTTTATATTTCCCATCGTTTAAAAGAAATTTTTCAGATTTGCGATGATGTAACGGTTCTGAGAGATGGGCAATTCATTGGTGAGCGTGTAGTAGCTGATATTGTTGAAGACGATTTAATTGAAATGATGGTAGGTCGTCGCTTGGATGAACAATATCCACACTTGGCACGAAAAAAAGGTGAATGTGTGTTGAGTGTGGAGCATCTGAGTGGTAGTGGCATTGATGATGTTTCATTTACGCTTCATGCTGGCGAGATTGTGGGCGTTTCCGGTTTAATGGGCGCAGGAAGAACTGAGCTTGGAAAGTTACTTTACGGCGCATTACCAAAAACAAGCGGTAAAGTGCGGTTAAAAAATCAGGATATTGAGAATCACACTCCTCAAGATGGTTTAGATAATGGCATTGTGTATATATCCGAAGATCGTAAAGGTGATGGTTTAATTTTAGGTATGTCGGTAAAAGAAAATATGTCGCTGACATCTCTCGATCATTTTTCTAACAGAGGCAATATTCGTCATCAAGCAGAAAAAATGGCAGTCGATGATTTTATTTTGATGTTTAATATTAAGACTCCTAGTCGTGATCAACAGGTAGGTTTACTGTCTGGTGGAAATCAACAAAAAGTGGCAATTGCTCGTGGGTTAATGACTCGCCCAAATGTGTTGATTTTAGATGAACCTACTCGTGGTGTAGATGTTGGTGCTAAGAAAGAAATTTACCAACTTATCAATGAGTTTAAGAAGGATGGTTTGAGTATTTTGATGATTTCATCGGATATGCCAGAGGTGCTTGGTATGAGTGATCGAGTGTTGGTCATGCGTGAAGGTAAAGTTAGTGCAGAATTTTCTCGTGAAGAGGCAACACAAGAAAAGTTATTAGCAGCAGCTATTGGTAAATAAGAGTAGGTAAGTATGATGAAAAATGAAACATCTAATTTTCAAATAGGAAGATTTTTGATTGAACAGCGTTCTTTTATTGCGTTGATTATTCTTATCGCAATTGTATCAGTGATTAATCCTGATTTTTTTAGCGTAGATAATATTTTGAATATTTTACGTCAAACTTCAGTTAATGCGATTATTGCAGTTGGGATGACCTTTGTTATCTTAATTGCGGGAATAGATCTTTCTGTTGGATCTGTATTGGCATTGACCGGTGCTATTGCAGCCTCAATGGTAAGTATTGAATTGCCTATTTTTTTAGTAGTTCCTGTTGTTTTATTGATTGGAACACTTCTTGGTGGTGTAAGTGGTGTAATTGTTGCAAAAGGAAAAGTTCAGGCTTTTATTGCTACTTTGGTTACCATGACCTTACTACGTGGTATAACAATGGTTTATACAGATGGTCGTCCTATTACGACTGGTTTTTCTGATAATGCGGATATATTTGCTGGTATTGGTACTGGATATTTCTTAGGTATTCCTGTACCAATTTGGATTATGAGCTCCGTGTTTGCAGTGGCTTGGTATATTTTGAAACACACACCAATCGGTCGCTATATTTATGCTTTAGGTGGAAATGAGGCAGCGACCCAACTTTCTGGTATTAACGTCAATAAAATCAAAGTATTTGTTTTTGCTGTCAGTGGTTTCCTTTCTGCATTAGCAGGTTTAATTGTTACTTCACGTTTATCCTCGGCACAACCGACTGCTGGTGTATCTTATGAATTGGATGCTATTGCTGCTGTTGTTGTTGGGGGAACGAGTTTGATGGGTGGTAAGGGCCGTGTAATGGGAACCCTCATTGGCGCATTAATTATTGGTTTTTTAAATAATGCATTAAATTTATTAGATATTTCATCTTACTATCAGATGATAGCAAAAGCGTTGGTTATTTTGGTTGCCGTTTTAGCCGATAACTATCTTGGTACGAAAAAACTGTAATTCACTTCAAGGAGAAATTATGAAAAAACTAACCGCTCTTACTTCTGCTGTATTATTAGGTTTGGCTGTTACTGGTTCAGCATCTGCGCAAGACACGATCGCTTT
Organism: Haemophilus sp. SZY H35; assembly: GCF_018829705.1. Taxonomy (NCBI): domain Bacteria; kingdom Pseudomonadati; phylum Pseudomonadota; class Gammaproteobacteria; order Pasteurellales; family Pasteurellaceae; genus Haemophilus; species Haemophilus sp. SZY H35. The sequence continues at coordinate 35,497 of NZ_JAHKJZ010000007.1, read as the reverse complement.
AGCCGTGTCTACATTAGATAACCCATTTTTTGTCACATTGAAAGATGGCGCACAGAAAAAAGCTGATGAATTAGGCTATAAATTAGTCGTGCTTGATTCACAAAATGACCCAGCTAAAGAACTTGCTAATGTTGAAGATTTAACAGTGCGTGGTGCAAAAGTACTATTGATCAATCCAACTGATTCTGAAGCTGTTGGTAATGCAGTGGCGATTGCAAACCGTAATCATATTCCAGTTATTACATTAGATCGTGGTGCAGCTAAAGGAAAAGTAGTAAGTCATATCGCATCTGACAATATAGCAGGCGGAAAAATGGCAGGGGATTTCATTGCACAAAAATTAGGTGATGGAGCTAAGGTTATCCAACTTGAAGGTATTGCAGGTACATCTGCAGCGCGTGAACGAGGTGAAGGTTTTAAACAAGCCATCACTGCACATAAGTTTAATGTATTAGCTAGTCAGCCTGCGGACTTTGATCGTACAAAAGGTTTGAATGTAACGGAAAATTTGCTTGCCTCAAAAGGAGATGTACAGGCTATTTTTGCTCAAAATGATGAGATGGCATTAGGTGCATTACGGGCAATTAAAGCATCTAACAAAAAAGCCCTTGTTGTGGGATTTGATGGTACAGATGATGGTGTTAAAGCGGTGAAAGGTGGAAAAATGGCTGCAACTATTGCACAACAACCTGATCTTATTGGTTCATTGGGTGTTGTTACAGCTGATAAAATCTTAAAAGGTGAAAAAGTGGAATCAAAAATCCCAGTAGATTTAAAAGTAATTAGTGAATAGTTATTGTATCACTTTGTATCTCCCCCTTGCTTATATGCGACAGACTACATTAATGGCAGGGGGAGTTCCAGTTTCTTCAGATCCATGTCTCTTTAAATTTATAAAGACAAATTTTAATTGTTCAAGGAGTTTAACATGAACAAAAAACTCATCGTTCTTGGCAGTATTAATGCTGATCATGTGATTTCTGTTCCTTATTTTTCTAAGCCTGGTGAAACATTAACTGGTGATAATTACCAGCTTATCTATGGTGGAAAAGGTGCAAATCAGGCGGTGGCTGCTGCTCGGTTAGGGGCAAATGTAGAGTTTATTGGCTGTGTTGGCTCCGATGTTATAGGCGAAACAATGAAAAATGCATTTTCACAAGAGGGAATTGATACGATAAATATTCATTCTATTTCTCAAGAAATGACGGGAATGGCATTTATTCAAGTAGCTCAATCAGGTGAAAATAGCATTGTATTAGCTCGTGGAGCAAACGCATATTTAGATGAAAAATTGGTACAGCATAGTGAAGCAAAAATTGCTCAATCTAATTATTTGTTAATGCAGTTAGAAACACCTATTTCAGGTGTGGAGCTCGCTGCAAAAATTGCTCAAGAAAATGGTGTGAAAGTCGTACTAAATCCTGCGCCTGCGAGAGATTTATCGGACACCTTATTAAGTATGATTGATATCATTACACCAAATGAAACAGAAGCTGAAATCCTTACTGGTGTACGAGTGAGTGATGAACAAAGTGCGGTGGAAGCTGCTCAAGTTTTCCATAAAAAAGGAATTGATTGTGTCATGATTACATTAGGTGAGAAAGGTGTATTTGTTAGCCAAAATGGTGAAACTCGTATAATTAACGGTTTCCGTGTAAAAGCAGTAGATACAACGGCTGCGGGTGATACATTTAATGGTGGATTTGTTACAGCCTTGCTAGAAGGTCAATCCTTTGAAAAGGCCGTTAGATTTGGTCAGGCGGCAGCAGCGATTAGTGTAACACGTAAAGGCGCTCAACCATCTATTCCTACTCGTCAAGAAACATTAGAATTTCTGGCTCATGTTTAAAGTGCGGTCAATTTTTTAGGTGTTTTATGGCAACAATGAAAGATATTGCTCGATTGGCGCAAGTATCTACGTCTACTGTTTCTCATGTGATTAATGGATCTCGTTTTGTCAGTGATGAAATTCGAGATAAGGTAATGCGTATAGTTGTTGAACTTAATTATACGCCTTCTTATATAGCTCGTAGCTTAAAGGTAAAAACGACAAAAACGATAGGGTTGCTTGTTACTGCGACTAATAATCCTTTTTTCTCTGAAGTTATGACTGGAGTGGAGCAATATTGTCAGAAAAATCAATATAATCTCATTATTGCTACAACGGGTGGTGATTCCAAGCGTTTACAGCAAAATCTACAAACCTTAATACATAAACAAGTAGATGGTGTATTACTGATGTGCGGAGATAGTCGTTTTCAGGCGGATATGGAGCTTGAAGTATCTTTGCCTTTAGTTGTGATGGATTGGTGGTTTACCGAGTTAAATGCAGACAAAATTTTAGAGAACTCAGAACGTGGCGGTTATCTTGCAACGAAATCTATGGTTGATGCGGGACACCAGAAAATTGGCATTATTACGGGTAATCTCAGAAAGTCAGTAGCTAAAAATCGTTTGCAGGGATATAAGAAAGCTTTGTCTGAAGCTAATATAGTTTTAAATCCCGATTGGATTGTAGAAAGTCATTTTGATTTTGAAGGAGGGATAGTTGGGGCGCAAAAACTGCTTGCGTTATTAGATAGACCAACGGCTATTTTCTGTTGTAGCGATACTATTGCCATTGGCGCCTATCAGGCAATTCAGAATCAAGGTTTACGTATTCCGCAAGATATTTCTATCATGGGATACGATGATATTGAATTAGCTCGTTATCTTTTCCCTTCTTTATCTACAATCAGTCAACCTAAAGCTGAATTAGGTAAGCTTGCTGTTGAGACTTTATTGCAACGTATACAAGAACCCAATGAAAATTACCGCACTTTAGTGTTGGAGCCGACCTGTATTTTGAGAGAATCAATTTCCTCCCCTTCAAATGTAAAAATAAAATAAGAATAACTCGATTTCTTTATTGCTATTTTCAAAAAAACTGCTATTTTCTTGCGGTTTTTGTTTATTTAACCCACTATTTAATTTAGGAATAAAATCTAATGGAAGAAAACAAACCTGTTGATCCTTATGCGAAATATAACGAACAATCGAATATTATCGCGAAAATAATTTTTGCTAGTCGCTGGTTGCAAGTACCGATTTATTTGGGGTTGATTGTCACTCTTGCGATCTACTCTTATAAGTTTATTAAAGGCTTATGGGCATTGGTGATTAATGTCAATGAGATGGATTCCAACACGATTATGTTGGGTGTGTTGAATTTGATTGATGTCGTGATGATCGCAAACTTGCTTGTGATGGTGACTATCGGTGGCTATGAAATTTTCGTATCCAAATTGCGTACGCGTAATCACCCCGATCAGCCTGAATGGATGAGCCATGTAAATGCGACGGTATTGAAGGTTAAACTTTCTATGTCTATTATCGGCATTTCATCTATCCATATGTTGCAAACCTTTGTGAACGCAAGCAATACACCAGAAAAAACCATGATGTGGCAATTGCTGTTGCACTTGGGCTTTTTGGTGTCGGCAATTGCTTTGGCGTATACGGACAAAATTTTATATAGCACAAGCCATAAAACGCATTAAAAAATTTATCATGTGATAACATTATTCAAAATTCATCTGTTTAATTATAAAAATCTGCACCTGAATGGTTATTTAGTCCAACATTTAGGTGCAGATCAATCTGTAAACGGTTATTGGTATTCTGAACTTAAAAATCTTTTTCCACAGAAATAAACCATTCCCCACTTTTTCTTGAATAAAATTCTGGAATATTGCTATCAATTTTACGATAACGATAATTCAACTTCGGCACAAAACCTAACCATTGCAAACGGTTATTCCCAATCGACACATTCAAGCTATATTCTTTATCTTGGCGTTTTTTGGTTGGAAAATAAAAATTCTCCGCACGAAAATCTCGCTTCACATAACGTAAGCTAATATGGCTGACAAACTCTTTAAGTTTCCACACCGAACCAATATTCACCCCACGGCGAAGAGAAGATTCTGCTTTATCTTTACTATGATCAACACTGCCTTCCACACCACTAAAAAGCAACCAATTCGGCTTGGCTTGATAGCTTAACGAAAGTGAAACACCGTTTAAGTAACCATTATGACGGCGAGCCACGCTTTCTTGTGCATAGCGTTTTTGCGTATGCGAAAAAGATCCTGACATTGCCCAGTAAGCAGTCAATTCTCGACGAAAATCTGCAACTGCACCAAAATTTTTGCTATAACATGGTGAGCCGAGCCAATTCTGTTCAAAAAATGGGGAAAATCCGACTGCTTGCAATGCAGAACGGTATCGATAACCGAGCGAGGCATACAGCGATTTTTCGCTATAATCTTGGTTATCCCAATAATGCACCCCACCAAAACGACCATTTGCTGTAACAAAATGATTGCCGGATATGTTCAATTCACGGTTTACACCCACACTGTAGCGAAAACCGTGTGCCTTTTGCGGCAAGGAGTCCGCATCTTTTTTAAATCTCAATCCTCCCAATATAATATCTTGCTGAGAAGAGGCGTTGTTTATGTTATCGGTTTGGGTATATTGTAGCTCCATATCAGGCTGCCAGCTTTGCCGCTCCGCCATTGCTTGCATATAACGTTCGGTAAGCTGCTGCATTTGTGGTGAAAGTTCGGGCTTAGCACGTTCTAACTCTGCTTTCGCCTGGCGATATTGCTTGTTTTCAAACAACATCACACCCAAATCAAAACGCGGATAAGCTAACTCTGGCTTCTCGGCTAAAATCTGCTGATAAAGCGAAATTACCTGTGGGTATTCTTTTTCTGCCCGCAACATCGCCCCCATTGCGTAACGATAAAGCGTTTCATCATAATTCGCCTGCTGTTGATACAACGGCAGTAGCTGCTTCAACAAATGCCATTGTTGCTTTACTACACCATTGTTAATCAACTTCTCGAGCTTGGTTTTGGTGCTATCTGCATCAGAAAGGGCAAATGAAGATGTGGGTACACTCTCTGCTTTAGACTGCGTTTTTATTTGCGGCTCTGCCTGTTTTGGCAAAACGTTGTTCTCAAAGAATACAGGTTGAGGTGCGTGAAAGGTTTCTGCTTGTGTTGCAAGCGGTAGAATAATAAGGAAATTTGCGAGTTTTTTCATGATATTACAGATGAGAAAAGAAATGATGAATTATAGGTTTGCAATTAAAAATGAACCATATACTTGCTGTTATGATAAGTTACCTTGTTGGGGTATGATGAAAAATAAATGCCGTTTAAATCCACTTCAAACGGCATTTTCTTGTAGGGGTAAATCGCATTTGCTCTAAAACATCGGTGGAATATCAGAGCGAATGTAATTCTCCCCTACAGAAAGGTTATTTTTGAATTTCACCGCGGGTGCCACCTAAACCAAACTCAAATTTATTATGATCGTTTTTTGTTGTTCCAGCTGTTTTTCTCTTTTCTTCCATAGAGAAAGTTGCTAAACCAGAAACTTCTTCTGCATTAGGACCAAAGAATCCTAATTGATAGTGACCATCAACTAAATGATTATAAGATGATTCTGCTTTTCCTTCTACGCCAATAATATTATTACCTTTTAAATTAATACGCTTAATATCTGCTTCTTGTAAGGTTAATTTTCCTGAGCCGCCCATTTCAGTTAATCTACCTTGACCTTTTTTAATATTAAAATTTACGTTATATATAAATGTTGCGGTAGCTCCATTAAAAAATCCTTGCCCCATATAGGTGGCTTTTCCATTCGTTGGAATATTTTTCTCCTCGGTTGCTAAACCTGCAACATCCACATCATAAGCATACCATTCAGGTGTTAAATCAACATCATTTTGAATATTCTCACTTTCAGTATTTGCAATAACAATAGAGTAGGGTTGATTATAAATATATGTTCCTCCAGAAAATTTAGTTAATTTACCATCTTGAGATATGCTTTGTTTGCTACGATCAATATATCCGATTTCATTATTGCCTAAGTGATAAGGAAGTGCCTGCCCTATTTTTGTTTCTTTTATTGATTGTGCTTTTAATAATCCTGCTTGGTATTCCTCGGCTTTACGGGCTTCTTCAGCTTTGCGAGCTTCTTCAGCTTTACGAGCCTCTTCAGCTTTACGAGTTTCTTCGGCTTTACGAGCCTCTTCAGCTTTACGGGCTTCTTCAGCTTTGCGAGCTTCTTCGGCTTTACGAGCTTCTTCGGCTTTACGGGCTTCTTCAGCCTTGCGGGCTTCTTCAGCTTTGCGAGCTTCTTCGGCTTTACGAGCTTCTTCAGCTTTACGAGCCTCTTCAGCTTTACGAGCTTCTTCGGCTTTACGCGCTTCTTCAGCTTTACGAGCTTCTTCAGCTTTGCGAGCTTCTTCAGCTTTGCGAGCTTCTTCAGCTTTACGAGCTTCTTCAGCTTTGCGAGCTTCTTCAGCTTTGCGAGCTTCTTCGGCTTTGCGAGCTTCTTCGGCTTTGCGAGCTTCTTCAGCTTTACGCACTTCTTCGGCTTTACGAGCTTCTTCGGCTTTACGAGCTTCTTCAGCTTTACGAGCTTCTTCAGCTTTGCGAGCTTCTTCGGCTTTGCGAGCTTCTTCGGCTTTGCGAGCTTCTTCGGCTTTGCGAGCTTCTTCAGCTTTACGCGCTTCTTCGGCTTTACGAGCTTCTTCAGCTTTCTTAGCATCAGTTACTTGCTGACGATTTTGTTCATTTTGAGCGGTTGGTTGATTGGTGTTTAGTGTGCTTGAATTGCCACCACTACTTCCACAGCCTGTTAATACAGCTAAAAGTGCTGTTGCAATAGTTACATTTTTTAATTTCATAGGAACCTCAATAAATAAAAGTAGGAGAAAAAATCCAAAAGAATTATAATTTTGGTCGAAATTATGTACAATAAACCAACAGTTACAGTTAGTTACCTAATTAAGATAACAGTTTACCTTGAGAGGGCAATGTATGAAAATTAATGAGAAAATCCGTCAGTTACGCGAACAACACCAGTTATCGCAAGAAAATATGGCGGATAAATTAGGGATGTCAGTAACGGGATATGGGAAAATTGAACGAGGTGAAGTGCGTTCAAATCTATCTCGTTTAGAACAGATCTCTGAAGTATTTAATATGGATATTTGTGAGTTGCTCTCTATGGGGGGAGCTGAAAAAGTGTATTTTAATAATACAGTAACTGAATCAAGCAACTCAAATAATTTTTTGTTTGCAATTGGAAATGAAAATTTAGAAAAAACTATTCAACAATTACAATTAATATTAAGCCATAAAGATGAATTATTGGTTCAAAAAGATAAAATTATAAATGGGTTAGAAAGAGAAATTGCGTTATTAAGAAAATTAAAAGAAAATCAATGATTTAGTTTTTTATAAAGATAAGTAGCAGCTTATGGTGTAATTTTATTTGTTCTTCGTTTTAATAGCTAATATAAAGTTTGATGATTTCGTTTATTTATTCAAATTCCTTGCCATAAAAATATTCTTCTTTTCAGTCCAAGATTATAAAAAATCTGTACCTCAATTAGTTATTTAGCCTAACTTTTGGGGTACAGATTAATTGAATGACGTTTTTTGATATTTATATTATTAACCCACAACAAATGGCAAGTAACCCGCACGAATCGCAAATGGAATGGATGTAATGATTACGCCTAATACCAATACGATAATTAAAGTTAGATTTCCTCCCCATACTTTGTATGGCAAATTGGTGTGAGCTCGACGAGCTTTCCAAACCAGACTCACTGGCAATACTACGGCATAGAATGCAAACATTTGGCCCGCGTAGCCTAGCGCTAAAATGAAACCTTCAGGATAGAAAAGCGCAAATACGAGTGGTGGAATGAACGTCATTAAGCCAAGTGAGATGCGCCCTGCAGAAATATTAAAGGATCGTTTTAATAAATCTTCGATACATTCCAACAAGCCAAGCCCTACGCCTAAGAAAGAAGTAACCAGCGCCAAAGTTGAGAATAATTTTACCGCACCTGCGATCATGTTACTGCCAGTGATAGCAAGCGTTGCTTTTACTAAACCATTTAAGGTGGCATCTTCTTTTAAGATTTGTAAGAACTCATTTTGTGTGAGCAAGCCGTGCGTCGACATTTGCCACAAAATATAAGCGCAAAGGGTAATGGCTGAACCGACCAAAATAGAAATGCGTAATGCTTTTACGTTACCGTCTAAGTATTTATTTAAACTTGGAATAGAACCGTGGAAACCAAATGCCGTGAAAAAGACAGGACTTGCAGAGATAATTAAAGCGTTATCAATTGGTGTCGCCATTAAGTTATCAAATTTGATTGCTGGCAACATTAAGCTTAACACCACAGTAAAGGCCGCAAGCATCACAAAAAATAACACGCGATTAATTTTATCTACGCTATGTGTGCCGATGACAATAAATGAACCGAAAATCACGGTAAATAATAAGATGCTAACTTTATCGCCAAAACTTTCTGGTAATAAATCTTTTAGTAGTGAACCGCCACCGCTGATATAAGCGGCAATTAATGCGTATAAGAAAATAATTAGCACGGCTGTGGCAATAATGCGTCCTGCTTTACCAAAATATTGTTCAGCGAGTGTGCCGATACCCGCATCACTTTCCGCAGTTTGATAGAGCTCAACGAATAAAAGTGCGCTAAAAGTTAATAATGCCCAAAGCCCTAATAATAAGACTAAAGTAAAGCCGAATCCGATACCGGCGGAAGTGAGTGGCATAGCCAACATTCCCGCGCCAATCATCGTGCCGGCAACGAGAAGTGTGCTGCCTACAGTTTTGTTCATGTTTGCCCCTTATGGTGTAATGTAAAATTTACAATTATTGTATTTTAAAATTTACAGAGTGTAAACAACAGAATACAAAATATCTTTATTATTCACCGCACTTTTCTTTTCCCTTTCTGTGTTCATCTCGTTAAAATACTTAGCGAATCAACTAAGACAAAGCTAAGACAAAATAGGAGAGCTTATGATTTACAGTATGACCGCCTTTGCACGCCTTGAAGTGAAAAAAGATTGGGGCGATGCGGTATGGGAAATTCGTTCCGTTAACCAACGTTATTTAGAAAACTTTTTCCGTTTGCCCGAGCAATTTCGCGGATTAGAAAACACGTTGCGTGAGAAACTTCGTCAAAGTCTTACTCGCGGTAAAATTGAATGTTCTTTGCGCATTGAAACAAAAAAACAAACAAATGCAGAATTGAATTTAAATAAAGAGCTTGCGAATCAAGTTATTCAATCTTTACAATGGATTAAAGCTCAGGCTGGAGAAGGTGAAATTAATTTGACGGATGTCTTGCGTTATCCCGGTGTGGTGGAAGCGCAAGAGCAAGACTTAGATGCGATTAGTCAAGATTTGTTGACAGCCTTTGATGATTTGCTGACAGATTTTATTGCAATGCGTGGTCGTGAAGGGGAAAAACTGAACGATATTATTCAACAACGCTTGGATGCTATTGCCGTGGAAGCGGATAAAGTGCGGTCACAAATGCCGGCAGTTTTACAATGGCAGCGTGAACGTTTATTGCAGCGTTTTGAAGATGCTCAAATTAATCTTGATCCGCAACGTGTGGAACAAGAAATGATTTTATTGGCTCAACGTGTTGATGTAGCGGAAGAGCTTGACCGCCTGCAAATGCACGTGAAAGAAACCACGAATATTTTGAAAAAAGGCGGTGCAGTTGGTCGTAAATTAGATTTTATGATGCAAGAATTGAATCGTGAATCCAATACCCTTGCGTCCAAATCCATTAATGCCGATATCACGGCTTCTGCGGTTGAGCTAAAAGTGCTTATCGAACAAATGCGTGAGCAAATTCAGAATTTAGAATAGGAAAGTAGAATGTCTCAATTTATTTCTCTTACTCAATATCAACTGATTGAGGCACATGGTGTGGATGCAGAAAAATATTTGCAAGGGCAGTTAACGACGGATGTTATGCGATTAGCAAGTGGAGCAACAACACTTACTGCTCACTGTGATCCAAAAGGTAAAATGAATGCAATTTACCGTTTGTTTAAAATAAGTAGTGAACAATTCTTTTTACTCGTTAAGAAAGATCTTTTGCCAAGTGGGCTAGATGCCTTGAAAAAATATGCGGTATTTTCCAAAGTGAGTTTTGATTTACGTGATTGGCAAATCATTGGCGTGATAGGTGAAAAATGTGGAAAAATTACACCGCAATTTTCCTTGGAAATTGATGGACAACGTTCAATTTTATTGAATGAAACCGAATTGCCAGTGAATTTTAGTGGCGATGAAAAAATTTGGGATGTAGCCGATATTCAATCGGGATTGCCAAATTTAAGCTCACAAACGCAAAATGAATTTATCCCACAAGCGCTAAATTTACAGGTAATTGAGCAAGCCATTTCTTTTACTAAAGGTTGCTATATTGGGCAAGAAACCGTAGCTCGTGCGAAATATCGTGGTGCGAATAAACGCTCAATGTTTGTCTTTAAAGCTCAAACCCAGCAGGAAGTGGAAATTGGCAGTGAAATCGAAATGCAGATTGAATCTAATTGGCGAAAAACCGGCACGATTACAAGTGCGGTTAATTTAGATGGTGTTTTATGGTTGCAAGTTGTGATGAATAACGACACGACAGCTCAACAAAAATTTCGCTTACTAAATGGGGTAGCGCTAGAGTATGTCGTATTGCCTTACTCACTGGGTGAATAAGGCAGTTTAAAAAAACAGGTGATCGAGTTGATTTTATCGATCACCTATTTTTTTATTTGGCTTCAGGTAAATTGATTGCGCCTTCATAGCCTAATTGTCGCCAAGCTTCATAAACCGTTACTGCGACTGAATTAGACAAGTTCATACTGCGACTATTGGCTGTCATTGGAATACGGATTTTTTGTTCCATCGGCATTTCATTTAAAATTGACATTGGAATACCACGAGTTTCTGGGCCAAACATTAAATAATCACCAAGTTCAAACTTCACTTGGCTATGTGCTGGACTGCCTTTTGTTGTAAGTGCAAAGAGACGTTTGGGTTTTTCGCTTTCTAAAAAGGCTTCAAAAGTCTTGTGGCGTTTGATTTCCGCAAATTCGTGATAATCCAAACCTGAGCGGCGTAAGCGTTTATCATCCCAAGTGAAACCTAGCGGTTCAATTAAGTGCAAGCGAAATCCTGTATTGGCGCAAAGGCGGATAATATTGCCCGTATTTTGGGGAATTTCTGGTTCGTATAAAACAATATCTAACATAATTTTTTCTCTAATTTTGATATAAACGATAACTCACCATTCCTGTCGTTTTTTCTTTCAATAACGTCCAGTTTTGAGGTGTGATGAGTGGTTTATCTTTCTCTGTTTCTACGTAAATTAACGCATTGGGTTTTAGCCAATTATTTTCACAAAGCAAATTAATTGCTTGTTCTGCCAAATTAAAATGAAAGGGTGGATCTAAAAACACGATATCAAAGTGCGGTTGATTTTGTGGCTGTTTTAGAAAATCCAAACTACTTTGATTAATCACTGTAGCCTGTTCTGATGAGCATTTGAGCGTTTGCAAATTCTTTTTTAATTGATTGGCGACGGTTTTATCTAATTCTAAAAAAGTCACCTTTTTCGCTTGGCGAGAAAGTGCTTCAAAACCTAATGAACCACTTCCCGCAAAGCCATCTAAACATTCAGACTGATGGATATAAGGCATTAACCAATTAAAAAGCGTTTCTTTCACTCTATCGCCAGTCGGGCGTAAGCCTTCTGAATTTAATACTGGAAGTTTTCGCCCTCGCCATAGCCCAGCAATAATGCGAACCTCGCCCTTTGCATTTGGCGTTTGTATTTTTTTCATAAAGATTCGATTTTTATTGAAAATTGTGCTTAGTTTAGACGATTTTTTGCTAGAATAAACGACATTTTTATCGGATTACAGTTAAGAGAGCATTTTATGGCTGAAGAAAATAAAAAAGGCGGATTTTGGGCGTCGTTATTTGGGCGTAATAAAAAGCAAGATGAACCTAAAATTGAGCCGACAATTGAAGAAGAAAAGATTAAAGATATCGAGCCATCTATTGAAAAACTTGAAACTCATGATTTAGTTGAAGAACCGTCTGAATTAGAGGCAGTAGAAAGTGCGGTGGATTCTAAGCCGTTTTTAGCTGAAAGTATTGAGACGAATGAAATAGTTGAAGAAGAAAAAATACAGGAAATTTCAACCGAATTTGAGCCAGTCGAAGAAATCATCGAATTAAAAAATTTAGAAGATGATCTTCCGGTTACAGAAGCCGTGGTTGAATCTGAAATTGTTGAAGATATTAAAGATGAGCTTCAGCCTGTTGTTGAAATTGAAACTCGCGAAAAGCCAAGTGAAGGGGGCTTTTTTAGTCGTTTAGTTAAGGGATTACTGAAAACCAAACAAAATATTGGCGCAGGTTTTCGTAGTTTTTTCTTAGGAAAGAAAATTGATGACGAGTTGTTTGAAGAATTAGAAGAACAACTTTTGATTGCGGATATTGGCGTGCCGACAACAAGTAAAATCATCAAAAATTTGACTGAACATGCAAGTCACAAAGAATTACAAGATGCTGAGCTTTTATATCAACAATTAAAAGCAGAAATGGCGGATATTCTTGAGCCAGTGGCACAGCCTCTTGTGATTGATACTACGAAGAAACCTTATGTTATTTTAATGGTGGGCGTAAATGGCGTAGGTAAAACGACGACAATTGGTAAGCTTGCACGTAAATTTCAGGCTGAAGGAAAATCGGTGATGCTTGCGGCGGGCGATACTTTCCGTGCGGCGGCTGTTGAGCAGCTTCAAGTTTGGGGAGAACGCAATCACATTCCAGTTGTTGCGCAAAGCACTGGCTCTGATTCTGCATCGGTGATTTTTGATGCGATGCAATCAGCGGCTGCACGCAATATTGATATTCTTATTGCGGATACAGCGGGTCGTCTACAAAATAAAAATAACTTAATGGACGAACTGAAAAAAATTGTTCGTGTTATGAAAAAATATGATGAAACTGCTCCACATGAAATTATGCTTACGCTGGATGCTGGGACAGGACAAAATGCTGTTAGCCAAGCGAAGTTATTTAATGAGGCTGTCGGTTTAACAGGGATCTCTCTAACTAAATTAGATGGCACGGCAAAAGGCGGCGTGATTTTTGCCATAGCCGATCAGTTTAAGTTGCCTATTCGCTATATCGGTGTAGGTGAGAAAATTGAAGATTTACGTGAGTTTAATGCCAAAGAATTTATTGAGGCATTATTCGTTCATGAAGAAGAATAAAAAGAATAAGGAAAAATTGTGATTAAGTTCTCAAATGTTTCTAAAGCCTATCATGGTGCAACGCAGCCCGCGTTACAAGGCTTGAATTTTCATCTTCCAGTGGGAAGTATGACTTACTTAGTTGGGCATTCAGGCGCAGGGAAAAGTACATTACTCAAGCTTATTATGGGGATGGAAAAAGCCAACGCGGGTCAAATTTGGTTTAACGGACACGATATTACTCGCTTGTCAAAATATGAAATTCCATTTTTGCGTCGCCAAATTGGTATGGTTCACCAAGATTATCGTTTATTAACAGATCGTACGGTGGTGGAAAATGTGGCATTGCCATTGATTATTGCAGGTATGCATCCAAAAGATGCGCATACACGTGCGATGGCATCTTTAGATCGTGTAGGGTTGCGTAATAAAGCGCACTATTTGCCACCACAAATTTCTGGAGGGGAGCAGCAACGCGTTGATATTGCACGTGCGATTGTGCATAAACCTCAACTCTTACTAGCGGATGAACCAACGGGTAATTTAGACGATGAACTTTCTTTAGGCATTTTTAATTTGTTTGAAGAATTTAATCGCCTCGGAATGACCGTGTTAATTGCTACTCACGACATTAATTTAATTCAACAAAAACCAAAACCTTGTCTTGTACTTGAACAAGGTTATTTACGTTATTAAGGAATAATCATGAGCCGACCAACGGATGCATCCTTTTTTGTTCAAATAGCCTATACTTTGCGTGCAGTATGGACGGATTTATGGCAACGTAAATTTGGCACGCTGCTCACGATTTTGGTGATTGCTGTATCTCTGACAATCCCAACCGTGAGCTATTTAATGTGGAAAAATTTACATTTAGCAACCACTCAATTTTATCCTGAAAGTGAATTGACGATTTATCTTCATAAGAATTTAAGTGAAGAAGATGCGAATTTAGTGGTAGAGAAAATCCGTCAACAAGATGGAGTGGAATCACTGAATTATGTCTCTCGCCAAGAAAGTTTAAAGGAATTTAAAAGCTGGTCTGGCTTTGGTGAAGAATTAGAAATTCTAGATGATAATCCATTACCTGCGGTCGTTATGGTAAAACCAACGAGCGACTTTAATGTTTCAGAAAAACGTGATGAGTTACGTACCAATTTAACTAAAATTAAAGGGGTACAAGAAGTTCGCTTGGATAACGACTGGATGGAAAAATTAACCGCACTTTCTTGGTTAATTGCCCATGTGGCAATTTTCTGTACTGTATTAATGACGATAGCGGTATTTTTGGTTATTGGTAACAGCATTCGCTCTGATGTGTACAGTAGCCGATCAAGTATTGATGTGATGAAATTGCTTGGTGCAACAGATCAATTTATTCTTCGTCCTTATCTTTATACAGGGATGATTTATGCGGTGTTAGGCGGGTTAGTTGCAGCAATTTTTAGTAGCTTTATTATCAGCTATTTTACTTCTGCAGTGAAATATGTAACGGATATTTTTGCCGTTCAATTCAGTTTGAATGGATTAGGCGTTGGCGAATTTGTATTCTTATTAGTGTGCTGTTTAATTATGGGATATGTTGGTGCGTGGATTGTAGCAAAACGACATATTACGCTATTAGATAACCATCATTAATTTTAATATGTGAAGTGCGGTGATTTTTCTAAGTGTTCGATGAGAAAATATGGTGATAAATGACCGCACTTTTTATTTGCTTTGAATAAATCCCTTGCAATTTGTTTAACTTTTGTGTAGTATTTGCAGGCTTTCAATGTGAAAGCCGTTTAATGTAATCATTTATTAAACGTGCATGACGATATGTCACGCTAAACAATGTTTCCGATTTGGAGACTATATAACAGGTAACTTGCACCTCCTTTTCTATTTTGAAGTTAGAATTGTGATTGGTGTTAGTTTTTTATTAGCTAAATTTTATTGGAGCTCTGGTCTAATGCAGAACCAAAGAATCCGTATCCGCTTAAAAGCTTTCGATCACCGTTTGATCGATCAATCTACTGCGGAGATCGTAGAAACAGCTAAACGTACTGGTGCACAAGTTCGTGGTCCAATTCCTTTACCAACTCGTAAAGAGCGTTTCACCGTGTTGATTTCTCCACACGTAAACAAAGACGCACGTGACCAATACGAAATTCGTACTCACAAACGTTTAGTAGATATCGTAGAGCCAACAGAAAAAACTGTTGATGCATTAATGCGTTTAGATTTGGCTGCCGGCGTGGACGTGCAGATCAGCCTAGGTTAATTAAGAGGTTATTACAATGATTGGTTTAGTCGGTCGTAAAGTTGGTATGACCCGTATCTTCAATGAAGACGGTGTTTCTGTACCAGTTACCGTTATCGAAATCGAAGCCAACCGCGTAACTCAAGTTAAAACTCTTGAAAACGATGGCTATACTGCAGTTCAAGTTACTACTGGTTCTAAAAAAGCGAATCGTGTAACTAAACCTGAAGCAGGCCATTTCGTGAAAGCAGGTGTTGAAGCTGGTCGCGGTTTATGGGAATTTCGTACTGAAGGTGAAGAATTCACTTTAGGTCAAGAAATCAATGTTGACATCTTTGCAGATGTTAAAAAAGTAGATGTTACCGGTACTTCTAAAGGTAAAGGTTTCCAAGGTGGTGTTAAACGTTGGAACTTCCGTACTCAAGATGCGACTCATGGTAACTCTTTATCACATCGTGTACTTGGTTCTATTGGTCAAAACCAAACTCCAGGTCGTGTGTTTAAAGGTAAAAAAATGGCAGGACATTTAGGTGCTGAACGTGTAACTGTTCAATCACTTGAAGTTGTTCGTGTAGATGCTGAGCGTAAATTGCTATTAGTAAAAGGTTCTGTACCTGGTGCTATCAATGGCGATGTTATCGTTAAGCCAGCAGTTAAAGCATAAGTCTAGGAGATAGAGATGGAATTACAAGTTGTAGGTGCAAACGCACTAACTGTTTCTGAAACTACCTTCGGACGTGAGTTTAACGAAGCGTTGATCCACCAAGTTGTTGTTGCTTATGCAGCAGGTGCGCGTCAAGGTACTCGTGCGCAAAAAACTCGTGCTGAAGTGTCTGGTTCAGGTAAAAAACCTTGGCGTCAAAAAGGTACAGGTCGTGCTCGTGCTGGTGATATCAAATCACCAATCTGGCGTTCTGGTGGTATAACCTTCGCGGCTAAACCACAAGATCACAGCCAAAAAGTGAACAAGAAAATGTACCGTGGTGCTATCAAAAGCATTCTTTCTGAATTAGTTCGTCAAGACCGTTTGGTTGTTGTTGAAAAATTCGAATTAGATGCACCAAAAACTAAAGTTTTAGTACAAAAATTAAAAGATTTAGCAGTTGAAGATGCATTAATTATCACAGCAAGTTTAGATGAAAATCTATTCTTAGCAGCACGTAACTTATACAAAGTTGATGTACGTGATGTTCAAGGTATCGATCCAGTTAGCTTAATCGCTTTCGATAAAGTGATTGTTACTGTTGACGCTGTGAAACAAATTGAGGAGATCCTAGCATGAGTCAAGAACGTTTGCTAAGCGTGCTACGTGCACCGCACATCTCTGAAAAAGCAACTAACAATGCTGAAAAATCTAACACTGTTGTACTTAAAGTTGCTTTAGATGCGAACAAAGCTGAAATTGCTGCTGCTGTTGCTCAATTATTTGAAGTAAAAGTTGACTCTGTTCGTACCGTGGTTGTTAAAGGTAAAACTAAACGCCGTGGTAGCAAAATGGGTCGTCGCAGCGACTGGAAAAAAGCTTATGTAACTTTAGCCGAAGGCCAAAACTTGGACTTCGTGGACAGTGCAGAGTAATCGGAGGAAATTAGAGAATGGCTATCGTTAAATGTAAGCCGACCTCCGCTGGTCGTCGTCACGTTGTTAAAATCGTGAACCCTGAATTACACAAGGGTAAACCTTACGCACCTCTTCTAGATACTAAGTCTAAAACTGGTGGTCGTAACAACTATGGTCGTATTACTACTCGTCACATTGGTGGCGGTCACAAACAACACTACCGTTTAATCGATTTCAAACGTAACAAGTTAGACATCCCAGCGGTTGTTGAGCGTTTAGAATATGATCCAAACCGTTCTGCTAACATTGCTTTAGTGCTTTATAAAGATGGTGAACGCCGTTATATCTTAGCACCTAAAGGTCTGTCAGTAGGCGATCAAATCCAAGCTGGCGTAAACTCACCAATTAAAGTGGGTAACTCATTACCAATGCGTAATATCCCAGTTGGTTCAACAGTACATAACGTTGAATTAAAACCAGGTAAAGGCGGTCAAATCGCTCGTTCTGCTGGTGCTTATGTACAAATCATCGCACGTGAAGGCAACTATGTAACTTTACGTTTACGTTCTGGCGAAATGCGTAAAGTATTAGCTGAATGTGTTGCAACAATCGGTGAAGTTGGTAACTCAGAACATATGCTTCGCGTATTGGGTAAAGCTGGTGCTAACCGCTGGAGAGGTATTCGCCCTACAGTTCGTGGTACTGCAATGAACCCAGTAGATCACCCACATGGTGGTGGTGAAGGTCGTAACTTTGGTAAACACCCAGTAACTCCTTGGGGCGTTCAAACCAAAGGTAAGAAAACTCGTCACAACAAACGTACTGATAAATATATCGTACGTCGTCGTGGCAAATAATAGATTAAATTAAAGAGGATTAGCCATGCCACGTTCTCTCAAGAAGGGTCCTTTCCTTGACCTACACTTGTTGAAGAAGGTAGAGAAGGCGGTGGAAAGCGGGGATAAAAAACCAATCAAAACTTGGTCCCGTCGTTCAATGATCATTCCATCAATGATCGGATTGACCATCGCAGTCCATAATGGTCGTCAGCACGTTCCTGTTTATGTATCTGATGAAATGATCGGTCATAAGCTTGGTGAATTTGCACCGACTCGTACATACCGCGGTCACGCGGCAGATAAGAAAGCTAAGAAATAAGAGGTAAATAGATGGAAACTATCGCAAAACATCGTTACGCTCGCACTTCTGCCCAAAAAGCTCGCTTAGTTGCCGATTTAATTCGTGGTAAAAAAGTTGCGCAAGCATTAGAAATCTTAACTTTCACTAACAAAAAAGCAGCAGCTTTAGTGAAGAAAGTTTTAGAGTCAGCTATTGCAAACGCAGAGCACAATGACGGTGCAGATATCGATGATCTTAAAGTTGCTAAAATCTTCGTTGATGAAGGTCCTAGCATGAAACGTGTTATGCCACGTGCTAAAGGTCGTGCAGATCGTATTTTAAAACGTACTAGCCACATTACTGTGGTTGTGTCAGATCGTTAATAAGTAGAGGAATAGCAATGGGTCAAAAAGTACATCCACATGGTATTCGCCTAGGTATTGTTAAACCTTGGAGCTCTACTTGGTTCGCGAATACACAAGACTTCGCTGACAATCTTGAAGGCGATTTCAAAGTACGCAAATTCTTAAATAAAGAATTAGCAAATGCTTCAGTTTCACGTATTACTATTGAGCGTCCAGCTAAAAGTATTCGTGTAACTATTCACACAGCTCGTCCTGGTATCGTAATCGGTAAAAAAGGCGAAGATGTTGAAAAATTACGTAACGCAGTGTCTAAAATCGCTGGTGTTCCTGCTCAAATCAACATTGCTGAAGTGAAAAAACCTGAATTAGATGCGAAATTAGTTGCAGATAGCATCGCTTCTCAATTAGAACGTCGCGTAATGTTCCGTCGTGCAATGAAACGTGCGGTACAAAGCGCAATGCGTTTAGGTGCTAAAGGTATCAAAGTTGAGGTTAGTGGTCGTTTAGGTGGTGCAGAAATCGCACGTTCAGAATGGTATCGTGAAGGTCGTGTACCTCTACATACTCTTCGTGCGGACATCGATTATAACACTGCAGAAGCTCATACAACTTACGGCGTAATCGGCGTTAAAGTATGGATCTTCAAAGGTGAAATTCTTGGTGGAATGGCTGCCGTTGCGCAATCAGAACAACAACCTGCCGACAAGCCTAAAAAGGCTCCTCGCGGTAAAGGTCGTAAGTAAGGAGAAACGCTAAATGTTGCAACCAAAACGTACAAAATTCCGTAAAGTTCACAAAGGCCGCAACCGTGGTATCGCGGGCGGTACTGAAGTTAGCTTCGGTACTTACGGTTTAAAAGCAGTTGGTCGTTGTCGTTTAACCGCTCGTCAAATCGAAGCGGCACGTCGTGCAATGTCACGTGCAGTAAAACGTCAAGGTAAAATCTGGATTCGTGTATTCCCAGATAAACCAATTACTGAAAAACCATTAGAAGTCCGTATGGGTAAAGGTAAAGGTAACGTTGAGTACTGGGTAGCCTTAATCCAACCGGGTAAAGTGCTTTATGAAATGGATGGTGTGTCTGAAGAAGTAGCAAGAAACGCATTTGCATTAGCAGCTGCTAAATTGCCAGTTAAGACCACTTTCGTAACTAAGACGGTGATGTAATGAAAGCTCAAGATTTACGTACAAAAAGTGTTGAAGAGCTGAATGCTGAATTAGTAAACCTTTTAGGTGAACAATTCAAGTTGCGTATGCAGACAGCCACCGGTCAGCTTCAACAAACCCATCAGGCTAAACAAGTGCGTCGTGATATTGCACGTGTAAAAACTGTATTAACCGAAAAGGCGGGTGAGTAATGACTGATAAAATTCGTAGCGTACAAGGTAAAGTTGTTAGCGACAAAATGGAAAAATCTTTCGTTGTTGCTATTGAACGTAAGGTAAAACACCCTTTATATGGTAAATTTATCCGTCGTACAACTAAATTACACGTACACGATGAGAACAATGAAGCCAAAGTTGGTGATACTGTAGAGATTCGCGAATGTCGCCCTCTATCAAAAACCAAATCTTGGACTTTAGTTCGTGTTGTTGAGAAAGCGGTAATCGCTTAATTCACAATGTAACAATAAAAGGCCAATGGTTAATTCCATTGGCTTTTTTACATTTAAGTATTGTAAATTTCAACCGCACTTTTAGTAAATGGGTTTAGAGGATAAAGGTAAATTATCATTGCCTTTCTCTTTTTCTTTTGATAAAATCCGCTACCTATCCGCCGTTCTATCCGAGTAGTGCGGATAGGTTCGTCCCGAAAGGGTGTTTTTTTAATCTTAACGGAGCACTAATATGATCCAAGAACAGACTATGCTGGATGTTGCTGATAATTCAGGCGCTCGCAGCGTAATGTGTATCAAGGTTCTAGGTGGATCGCACCGTCGTTATGCTGCGATTGGTGACATCATCAAAATTACTGTAAAAGAAGCAATTCCACGCGGTAAAGTAAAAAAAGGTGATGTATTAAAAGCAGTTGTTGTGCGCACCAAGAAGGGTGTTCGTCGCCCAGATGGCTCAGTTATTCGTTTCGATGGTAACGCTTGTGTAATTTTAAATAATAACACTGAGCAACCAATCGGTACTCGTATTTTTGGACCAGTGACTCGTGAACTTCGTTCTGAGAAATTCATGAAGATCATTTCTTTAGCTCCAGAAGTACTGTAAGGGGAATGTAATGGCTGCTAAAATCCGTCAAAATGATGAAGTAATTGTTCTTACTGGTAAAGATAAGGGCAAACGTGGCAAGGTAACTAAAGTGTTACCAAACGGTAAAGTGTTTGTTGAAGGTATCAACATTATTACTAAACATGAAAAACCAGTTCCTGCATTAGGAAAAGCTGGTGGTTTAGTGAAAAAAGAAGCTGCAATTGACGTTTCAAATGTTGCGATTTTCAATCCTAAAACAAATAAAGCTGACCGTGTAGGTTTTAGATTCGAAGACGGCAAAAAAGTACGTTTCTTCAAATCTAACAATGAAATTATCTAACAAACTGGAGTAATGCGATGGCGAAACTGCATGATTACTACAGAGATCAAGTAGTAAGCGAATTAAAAAATAAATTCGGCTACAAATCTGTCATGCAAGTCCCACGAATCGAAAAGATTACCCTGAATATGGGTGTGGGTGAAGCATTGACCGACAAAAAATTGCTAGACAACGCAGTAGCGGACTTAGCAGCAATCAGCGGTCAAAAACCTTTAGTAACTAAAGCTCGTAAATCTGTTGCTGGCTTTAAAATCCGTCAGGGATATCCAATCGGTTGTAAAGTAACACTACGCGGTGAGCGTATGTGGGAGTTCTTTGAACGTTTAATTACAATTGCTGTTCCACGTATTCGTGACTTCCGCGGTTTAAGCGCGAAATCATTCGATGGTCGTGGTAACTATAGCATGGGTGTGCGTGAACAAATCATCTTCCCTGAAATCGATTACGATAAAGTAGATCGTGTACGTGGTTTAGATATCACTATCACAACTACTGCTAAGAATGATGAAGAAGGTCAAGCACTACTTGCTGCCTTTAATTTCCCATTCCGTAAATAAGGCAGGTTATAATGGCTAAACAATCAATGAAAGCACGCGATGTAAAACGCGTTAAATTGGCTGAAAAATTCTACGCAAAACGTGTTGAATTAAAGAAAATCATTTCTGATGTCAATGCCTCTGATGAAGATCGTTGGGATGCAGTGTTAAAGTTACAAACTTTACCACGTGATTCTAGCCCATCTCGTCAACGTAACCGTTGCCGCCAAACTGGACGTCCTCATGGCGTTTTACGTAAGTTTGGTTTAAGCCGAATTAAGGTTCGTGAAGCTGCAATGCGCGGTGAAATCCCAGGCCTTAAAAAAGCGAGCTGGTAATATACCACTTTATTTTGGAATCGGAGAAAAAGTACAATGAGTATGCAAGATCCAATCGCAGATATGCTGACCCGTATTCGTAACGGTCAAGCTGCGAACAAAGTTGCAATCAATATGCCTTCTTCCAAGCTAAAAGTGGCAATTGCCAACGTATTAGCTGCTGAAGGTTATATCGAAAGCGTAAAAGTTTTAGAAGGTGCTAAACCTGAATTGGAAATTACTTTAAAATATTTCCAAGGCAAACCAGTTGTAGAAAGCATCCAACGTGTAAGTCGTCCTGGTCTTCGTATTTACAAACGTAAAGATGAATTACCAAAAGTTATGGGCGGTTTAGGTGTTGCAGTTATTTCTACATCTAAAGGTGTTATGACTGACCGCGCTGCTCGTCAAGCAGGTTTAGGCGGTGAGATCATCTGTTATGTAGCTTAATAGAGAGGTAGGAAAATGTCTCGTGTTGCAAAGGCACCTGTTAATATTCCTGCCGGCGTTGAAGTTAAACTCGACGGTCAGCTATTAACAGTAAAAGGTAAAAATGGCGAGTTATCTCGCACAATTCATGAATCAGTTGAAGTAAAACAAGATAACGGACAATTTACGTTCACTCCACGTGAAGGTTTTGTTGAAGCAAATGCTCAATCGGGTACTGCTCGTGCATTAGTTAATGCTATGGTTATCGGTGTTACTGAAGGTTTCACTAAAAAATTAGTATTGGTGGGTGTAGGTTACAGAGCTCAACTTAAAGGCAATGCAATTGCATTAAGTTTAGGCTATTCTCACCCAGTAGAGCACACTTTGCCGGCAGGTATTACTGCAGAATGTCCATCTCAAACCGAAATCGTGTTGAAAGGTGCAGACAAACAGTTGATCGGTCAAGTTGCAGCAGATATTCGTGCTTATCGCCGTCCTGAACCTTATAAAGGTAAAGGGGTACGTTACGCTGATGAAGTGGTACGTATCAAAGAGGCTAAGAAGAAATAATTAAGGTAACACTATGGATAAGAAATCAGCTCGTATCCGTCGTGCAGCTCGTGCTCGTCATATGATGAGAGAGCAAGGTGTAACTCGTTTAGTTATTCACCGCACTCCACGTCATATTTATGCACAAGTTATTGCACCAAACGGTTCAGAAGTGCTTGCCGCTGCTTCAACTGTTGAGAAAGCAATTCGTGAGCAAGTAAAATACACCGGTAATAAAGATGCTGCTGCTGCAGTAGGTAAAGCTGTTGCAGAACGCGCATTAGCAAAAGGCGTTCAAGCTGTTGCTTTTGATCGTTCCGGTTTTAAATATCATGGTCGTGTCCAAACTTTAGCGGACGCTGCACGTGAAGCTGGTCTACAGTTCTAATGAGGTAAATTGAGATGTCAAACATCGAAAAACAAGTTGGTGAACTGCAAGAGAAGCTAATCGCAGTAAACCGTGTATCAAAAACTGTAAAAGGTGGTCGTATTATGAGTTTCACTGCATTAACTGTGGTGGGCGATGGTAATGGCCGAGTAGGTTTTGGTTATGGTAAAGCACGCGAAGTTCCAGCAGCGATCCAAAAAGCAATGGAAAAAGCACGTCGTAATATGATTAACGTTGCTTTGAATGAAGGTACATTACAGCATCCAGTTAAAGGTGTTCATACTGGTTCACGTGTATTTATGCAACCAGCAAGCGAAGGTACAGGTATCATCGCTGGTGGTGCAATGCGTGCAGTATTGGAAGTTGCAGGTGTACGTAACGTTCTTTCTAAAGCGTATGGTTCTACCAACCCAATTAACGTTGTTCGTGCAACTATTGATGCATTAGCAAACATGAAATCACCAGAAATGGTTGCTGCAAAACGCGGTAAAACTGTTGATGAAATCTTGGGGTAATGAATAATGGCTAAAACTATTAAAGTAACACAAGTTCGTAGCTCAATTGCTCGTTTACCGAAGCATAAAGCTACCTTGCGTGGTCTTGGTCTTCGCCATATGCACCACACTGTTGAGTTAATTGATACGCCTGCAGTACGTGGTATGATTAACCAAGTTTCATACATGGTTAAAGTGGAGGAGTAAGAGATGCGTTTAAATACTCTATCTCCGGCTGAAGGTGCAAAGCATAGCGTTAAACGCCTCGGTCGTGGTATTGGTTCAGGTTTAGGCAAGACTGGTGGCCGTGGTCATAAAGGTCAAAAATCTCGTACTGGTGGCGGTGTTCGTCGCGGTTTCGAAGGTGGTCAAATGCCGTTATACCGTCGTTTACCAAAATTTGGTTTTACTTCAATGAAGGCTGCAGTAACTGCAGAAGTTCGTTTGAATGAGTTAACCAAAGTTGAAGGTAATGTAGTAACCTTAGAAACATTAAAAGCAGCAAATATCTTAACTAAAGATATCCAATTCGCTAAAGTAGTTTTAGCGGGTGAAGTGAAATCTGCAGTAACAGTTCGTGGTTTGCGTGTAACTAAGGGTGCAAAAGCAGCAATTGAAGCTGCTGGCGGTTCAGTTGAGGAATAATTAGCAAATGGCTAAACAACCAGGTTATCAAGCAAGAAGTACTAATAGCGGTAAAGGTGAATTAAAAAGCCGATTACTTTTCGTTTTAGGTGCGCTTATCGTTTACCGAATTGGTTCTTTCATTCCGGTTCCTGGTATTGATGCGGCTGTGCTAGCTCAATTAGTTGAACAACAAAAAGGCACCATCATTGACATGTTTAACATGTTCTCTGGTGGTGCATTAAGCCGTGCATCTATCTTAGCATTAGGTATTATGCCGTATATCTCGGCATCTATTGTAATTCAGTTGCTTGCAACGGTTTCTCCTGCTTTAGCAGAATTAAAGAAAGAAGGTGCTGCTGGTCAACGTAAAATTTCTAAGTATACTCGGTATGCGACAGTTGTTTTTGCGACCATTCAGGCAGTAGCTATTTCAACAGGTTTACCAAATATGTTACCTGGCTTAGTGCCAAATGTTGGATTTGGCTTTTACTTCACTTCAGTTGTTAGCTTAGTAACTGGAACTATGTTCCTCATGTGGTTAGGTGAACAAATTACTGAAAGAGGTATTGGTAACGGTATTTCAATTCTTGTTTTTGGCGGTATCGTAGCTGGTTTACCATCAGCTATACTTCAAACTATTGAGCAGGCTCGTCAAGGACAGATGCATCCATTAGTGCTTCTTCTGATCGCAGCTATTGTATTTGCAGTAACTTATTTCGTTGTTTTTGTTGAAAGAGGACAGCGCAGAATTCGCGTTGAATATGCAAAGCGTCAACAAGGTCGTCAAATTTTAGGTGGTCATTCGACACATTTACCATTGAAAGTAAATATGGCAAACGTAATGCCGGCAATTTTTGCCTCAAGTATTATTTTATTTCCAGCTACCTTAACTCAATGGTTTGGACAAAATGATAAGTTTGAGTGGTTAAATAACTTATCTATGTTGTTGAATCCTGGTCAGCCTCTTTATTTACTTGTTTATGCTGTAGCAATTATTTTCTTTAGCTTCTTTTACACTGCAATGCAGTATAATCCGCGAGATACAGCAGATAATCTAAAAAAATCTGGTGCATTTATTCCAGGAATTAGACCAGGGGAACAAACCTCTCGTTATATTGATAAAGTTATGACTCGTCTTACACTGATTGGCGGTCTTTATGTAACGTTTGTGTGTTTAGTTCCTTATATTATGACATCGGCTTGGGATGTTAAATTTTACTTCGGTGGAACATCTCTTTTAATTGTAGTCGTTGTAATTATGGATTTCATCGTGCAGGTTCAGAGTCACTTAATGTCGTCTCAATATGAGTCTGCGTTGAAAAAAGCAAACCTTAAAGGTTTTGGACAATAATTGTTCATTTAGTAGAAAAGGATAAGCAATGAAAGTTCGTGCTTCCGTAAAGAAAATGTGTCGTAACTGTAAAATTGTTAAACGTGAAGGTGTTGTACGTGTATTGTGCAGCGATCCTAAGCATAAACAACGTCAAGGTTAATTCATATTTTTTCTTGCAAAGAACCAGTTGAGCAGTTATACTGCTCAACTCATTTATGTCCTTGGTATTCTGTTTGAGTATCCTGAAAACGGGCTTTTCAAGATCAGAATACCAAATTAGTTAAAATAATAGGAGTGCATAGTGGCCCGTATTGCAGGCATTAACATTCCTGATCACAAACACGCTGTAATCGCTTTAACTGCAATTTACGGTATTGGTAAGACTCGTTCAAAAGCTATTTGTGCTGCAGCGGGTATTGCTGAAGATGTTAAGATCAGAGAATTGTCTGAAGAGCAGATTGACAAACTGCGTGACGAAGTTGGTAAATTTACCGTTGAAGGTGATTTACGTCGTGAAGTAACACTAAACATCAAACGTCTTTTAGACTTAGGTTGTTATCGTGGTTTACGTCACCGTCGTAGTTTACCGGTACGTGGTCAACGTACTAAAACTAATGCGCGTACCCGTAAGGGTCCACGTAAGCCGATCAAAAAATAGTCGGGGTAAATAAAGAATGGCTAAAACACCAGTTCGTGCACGTAAACGTGTAAAAAAACAAGTCGTAGATGGCGTAGCACATATTCACGCATCTTTCAATAATACAATCGTTACTATTACTGACCGTCAAGGTAACGCTCTAGCATGGGCGACTGCAGGTGGTTCAGGTTTCCGTGGTTCTCGTAAATCTACCCCGTTCGCTGCGCAAGTTGCTGCTGAACGTTGTGCTGAAATTGTTAAAGAATTCGGCTTAAAGAACTTGGAAGTTATGGTTAAAGGTCCGGGTCCAGGTCGTGAATCTACAATTCGCGCGTTAAACGCAGCGGGTTTCCGTATCACGAATATTACTGATGTGACTCCGATTCCTCATAACGGTTGTCGTCCACCGAAAAAACGTCGCGTTTAAGACGTATATAGGATAGTTGGAGAAAGAAAATGGCAAGATATTTGGGTCCAAAACTCAAGCTCAGCCGTCGTGAAGGTACTGATTTATTTCTTAAATCAGGCGTGCGTGCGATTGATTCAAAATGTAAAATTGATACAGCACCTGGTCAACATGGTGCTCGTAAACCGCGTTTGTCTGACTATGGTAGTCAATTACGTGAAAAACAAAAAGTTCGTCGTATCTATGGTATTTTAGAACGTCAATTCCGTAACTACTATAAAGAAGCAAACCGTTTAAAAGGTAACACTGGTGAAAATTTATTAGTGTTATTAGAAGGTAGATTGGATAACGTTGTTTATCGCATGGGATTTGCTGCAACTCGTGCAGAAGCTCGCCAATTAGTGAGCCATAAAGCGATTGTTGTAAATGGTCGTGTTGTTAACATTCCATCTTTCCAAGTTTCTGTAAATGATGTTGTTGCTGTTCGTGAGAAATCTAAAAAACAAGCACGTATTAAAGCATCATTAGAATTAGCAGAACAAAGAGAAAAACCAACATGGTTAGAAGTTGATTCTGCAAAAATGGAAGGTGTGTTCAAACGTGTTCCTGAGCGTTCTGATTTATCAGCAGATATTAACGAACATCTGATCGTTGAGCTTTACTCTAAATAATAGTTAAGCTTAAAAGCAAAGAGAGGATAAAATGCAGGGTTCTGTTACAGAATTTTTAAAACCACGTTTAGTAGATATTGAACAAATTAGTTCAACTCATGCTAAAGTGATCTTAGAGCCGTTAGAGCGTGGTTTTGGCCATACTCTAGGTAATGCATTACGTCGTATCCTTCTGTCTTCAATGCCAGGTTGTGCTGTAACTGAAGTGGAAATTGATGGCGTATTGCACGAATATAGTAGTAAGGAAGGTGTTCAAGAGGATATTCTTGAAGTTCTTTTAAACCTTAAAGGTCTAGCGGTTAAAGTACAGAATAAAGATGATGTTATTCTGACACTAAATAAATCTGGAATTGGCCCTGTTGTTGCAGCGGATATCACCCATGATGGTGATGTTGAAATTGTGAATCCGAATCATGTAATCTGTCACTTAACTGACGAAAATGCATCAATCAGTATGCGTATTCGAGTTCAGCGTGGTAGAGGATATGTTCCAGCTTCAGCTCGCACTCATAGTCAAGCAGAGGAGCGTCCAATTGGCCGCTTACTTGTTGACGCTTGTTATAGCCCAGTTGATCGCATTGCATATAATGTTGAAGCAGCTCGTGTTGAACAACGTACTGATCTAGATAAACTTGTTATTGAGTTAGAAACTAATGGTACGCTTGAGCCTGAAGAAGCAATTCGTCGTGCTGCAACAATCTTAGCAGAGCAACTCGATGCATTCGTTGATTTGCGTGATGTTCGTCAACCTGAAATTAAGGAAGAAAAACCGGAATTTGATCCGATTTTATTACGTCCTGTAGATGATTTAGAGTTGACAGTTCGTTCTGCTAACTGTTTGAAAGCAGAAACAATTCATTATATCGGTGATTTAGTACAACGTACAGAAGTTGAATTATTAAAAACACCTAATCTTGGTAAGAAATCTCTTACTGAAATTAAGGATGTGCTCGCTTCACGTGGCTTGTCACTTGGTATGCGCCTTGAAAATTGGCCACCAGCAAGTATTGCTGAAGACTAGTTTGGTCATAGGTTAAGATTTTTCTGAGAAGGATAAGATCATGCGCCATCGTAAGAGTGGTCGTCAACTAAACCGTAATAGCAGCCATCGCCAAGCGATGTTTCGTAACTTAGCAAGTGCTTTAGTTAGTCATGAAATCATTAAGACTACTTTGCCTAAAGCTAAAGAATTACGCCGTGTAGTTGAACCGTTAATTACATTAGCAAAAGTAGATAGCGTTGCAAACCGTCGTTTAGCATTCGCTCGTACTCGCAACGTTGAAACTGTTGCAAAATTATTCAATGAATTAGGTCCACGTTTTGCTCAACGTGCAGGTGGCTACACTCGCATCTTGAAATGTGGTTTCCGTGCAGGTGATAATGCTCCAATGGCATATATTGAGCTAGTTGACCGCCCAGAAGTTGTTGATGCAGCATCTGCGGAATAGTAGTTGATATTTTAAGAAAAACCCACTTTATAGTGGGTTTTTTTATATATTTAGAGAATTAATGATATAAAGTAGAAGAGCGTTAGTTTCTAATATGTTTTTATGGATTTTTAGAAAATTATTTAATAGTCCATGATTATTATTTCTTAAAATGAATGAGAGAATCTTCTCTTAACTCTAAGATAGATGCATATTCCTTGCGCCAGTCTCCCAGCACAATTCTAGTCATTCCCTCTTCTTTATGAATATTTTCTCTATGGGTATGTCCGTGAATTAGCAAATCCACATTAAACTCCTGCATTTTTTGTATAGTGAATGTTTTATTTACATCCATGATTTTTACTGATTTTTTTTGTTTATCTTGATTACTTTTAGAGCGGATTTTTTCAGCAATTTTTATTCGAAGTTTTAATGGTAAACATAGAAATGTTCGTTGTAGCCACTTATTATTAACTTTGTTACGAAATTTCTGATAGGCAGTGTCATCAATACAAAGGCTATCACCATGACATAGTAAGATATTTTTTCCGTAAAGATTGATGAGCTTGTATTCTGGTAATAATTCAACTCCCGTTTCTTTTGAAAAACGCTCTCCAATAAGAAAATCGCGATTTCCATGTTGGAAATAACATTGCACTCCTTTATCATGCAAGGATTTTAGTAGGTTCTTTATTTTTATAATTAGTGGGGACTGTTCATCATCACCAACCCAGAAATCGAATAAATCACCTAATATATAAACTTGTTCAGTTTCTGGTTCGATGTTTTGTATAAAGCTTATAAAAAGTGCGGTTAATTCAGGTTTTGTTTCACTTAAATGCAAATCAGAAATAAAATAAGAATGTTTCATAAATATTCCATTAATCTCTTCTAGATAGACGTAAACTATAACTTAATTTGTTATAATTTGAAAAATATAACTATATTTTAGTTTATTAACTATAGATGTGAATTAAAAAATTAAATAGGATCAAGATATGTTAAAACTGCTTAGAATTTTTATTGTTACAGTTTGTTGTATTCTGATTTGTGTATTGGGTACAGTTTATTCATTTATTAGGTTTAAAAATCCGAGTAATGTAGGGATTATGGCTCGTTGGTTTGGGCGCTTACATCCGTTGTTTGGTTTGAAAGTAGAATATCGTTTTCCAAATTCTATCAATAAATTAAGTCCAGCTATTTATATTGGCAATCATCAAAATAATTATGATATGGTGACGATATCTTATATGGTTCGTCCGAGAACTGTGAGTGTTGGTAAGAAAAGTTTAATTTGGATTCCTTTTTTTGGGATCCTATATTGGATTACAGGTAATATATTTTTAGATCGTGAGAATCGGACTAAAGCTCATAGTACTATGGCGCAACTTGCTCACCGGATTAATGAAGACAATTTGTCTATTTGGATGTTTCCAGAGGGTACTCGTAGTCGAGGCCGTGGGTTATTGCCTTTTAAGACAGGGGCGTTTCATGCAGCAATTTCTGCGGGGGTACCAATTATTCCAGTTGTTTGTTCAACAACACACAATAAAATTAATTTAAATCGTTGGAATAATGGAATAGTGATTTGTGAAATGTTAGATCCTATTGATGTTTCAGGTTACAACAAAGATAATGTGCGTGATCTTGCTACTTATTGTCATGATTTGATGGAGAAACGCATTGCTGAACTAGATATGGAAATTGCGAAAAGGAATTAAAATGCAAACTTTCTCTCGTCGTCAATTATTAAAAAATACTACTATTTCAGCTGCACTTTTTAGTTTACCAATGCCATTATGGGCTGCTGTACGTGATAAATTAATTGTTCCACCTTTGATAGAAGTTCGTCGAGGACGTCCAATAGTGCTTACTATGCAGGAAGTTAATTATGAATTAGATGGAAAGCATAATGTAACAGCATGGGGATTCAATGGCAATTATTTGGGGCCAACGATAAAAATCAAATCAACTAATTTTGCTAAACTAAATTACCATAATAATTTGCCGCAATCGATAGCTTTGTCCATTCAAGGGTTGCAGGCTTCAGGGGAGCTTTTTGGAGGTGCTGCTCGGGTATTAAAAAAAGACGAGACTTGGGCTCCGATAGTACCGATTGAGCAAGCTGCGGCAACGTGTTGGTACCGTTCTTCTATATTAGCGAATTCGGCTTATCAAACATACCGAGGGCTTGTAGGAATGTGGTTAGTTGAAGATGAGCAAAGTATTCAGGCGAATATTCCTCATAAATATGGTGTAGATGATATCCCTTTGATTTTACAGGATATGTCATTTAATAGTAATGGCCTTCAACTTTTTAAGCAAAATCAACCAAATTTTGTTGGAAATCGTTTATTAGTTAACGGTATAGAAGCACCCTATTTAAATGTTGTTCGTGGTTGGGTTCGTTTACGATTATTAAATGCATCTTTAGCGCGAGCTTATGATTTACGTCTAGATAATGAGCAGAGTATGCTATTGATTGCTAAGGATCTGGGGTTTTTACCTAAGGCAAAAAGTATTCAGTCTGTGATTCTTGCTCCAGGAGAACGAGTTGAAGTACTTATTAATATGAGTGAGGTTGATTCTGTTTCATTGATTGATGGTAAAAAACGAGACGTGTTAGATAAGATAAAAAATATTTTTAGCAGTGGTGATGATTTACTGGATAATACAGTTATTGAGTTACGAGCACAAGGTGAAGCTACAGTTTTTAGCAAGACATTAAATCTTACTTTTGATACAGATGCACCAGAAATGTTAGTTCAACCTATAGCGCAAATTCGTGAGTTCAATATTGATGTGACGAATGGGCTAATTAATCAAAGACGTTTTGATCCTAGAAGAATTGATGTAGTGGTTCGAAAAGGTACGGTAGAGCGTTGGATTTTAAATGCTAATTTACCTGTGGGGTTTACTATTCAGGGGGCAAAATTTGTCGTAGAAAGTCAGGATGATCATATTTATCAAGCGGATGAGTTAGCCTGGAAAGATACTGTTTGGGTAAAAGGAAAAACACATATATTAGTTCGGTTTGATCAGGTTTCTTCAAATAATTACCCATTTTTATTTGGTGTATCGAATTTAATGTTAGCTGATATGGGATGTATTGGTGTTATGGTTGTTCAGTAAGTGAAATGAAAGTGCGGTAGATTTTTGTGCGATTTTTTGTATAATCAGTACCTCTATTAAGAGGGGTATAATGATGAAAAAAGCTTTAATTATTGCTGCATTATCAGCAAGTCTAAGTGCTCAGGTGGCTCTTTCTGAAACACCAAATGCTCAAGAACAACAATCTCGTCTTTATTTAGGTGTTTATGATGTATCAAGTAAACTGCCAGTTTTATTGGATAAATTAGAAATTTCACGTTCTTCTAAAAAACAACAATTATGCTGGCGAATAAATGGCTCATTTGGAAAGAAAGTTCAAGCCACAGAGATTTTTACATCTCCAGCTAAAGCAAATTTTTATATTTCATCAGATATAGGAATGGTAACTTTATCTGAAGATAAAAAAACACATACAATAACGAGTCAGCGCGATTCCTTAAACGATGGGAAATTAGTAATAAATTGTTGGAGTTTTGATCAAAAAGATCCTCGAGGTAAATATACTATCTTTATTAAGTTAGGAGAGATGGAATATGGTCCTTTAACATTTACGGTTGTGAAATAATTAGATGATAACCCAGGTTTTACTGGGTTTTTTTATTATTGTGAATATATCGTATTTGATAAATTACTTGTTTTAGTGACGACCGATGTAATCAAAAATGAACAAAAATAATATGTTTGCGTATCTTGTTCCTAAAAGTTCGGTTATTTTTGAAGAAGAAATTAAGAAAAGCCGTTTTATCACTTATTTACAGAGGACTACAGGGATCGCTGAAGCTAAAGCTTTTTTGGAAGAGATTAAACGAGAGCATAGAGCAGCGCGCCATCATTGTTGGGCTGCGGTAATGGGAAATCCAGTAGATTCTTTACAATGTGCTTTTTCTGATGACGGCGAACCATCAGGTTCGGCGGGTAAACCAATGCTTAGTGTTCTTCAAGGTAGTAATATTGGTGAAATTAGCGCTATAGTGGTACGTTATTATGGTGGAATTTTGTTAGGTACAGGAGGATTAGTTAGAGCCTATAGTAATGGAGTACAGCAAGCATTGAAATTATTAGAAACAGAAATAAGAGTAGAACGTTCCCTTTTTGGTTTAGATTGTCATTATAGTCAATTGAGTCTAGTACAGTTACTTTGTGATAAGTATGAAGTAGAAATATTAGCTCAAAATTTTCAGTCCCAAGTATTTTTAACATTGGGTATTAGTAAACAAACGGTTGAATCTTTTGTTAGAGAATTGAGAGATAAATCAATGGGAAAACTAGTGATTAAATCAATTGAATAGGCGAATAACTGTGCATATTTTATCTATAATACGAATTATTGGTATCCTGATTATCTGTTTTTCCGGAACGATGCTTATTCCGGCATTCATTGCATTGATTTATGGTGATGGAGGCGGAAAAGCTTTCATACAGGCATTTACTTTTAGCTTGACTGTTGGCGTACTGCTCTGGTGGCCTTGCCATCACTACAAACAAGAATTGCGTTCTCGTGATGGTTTTTTAATTGTTGTCGCATTTTGGTTTGTTCTAGGTGGTTTAGCGACGTTACCATTTTTATTATTTGATGTACTAAATTTAACAGTTGCTTCAGCAGCATTTGAAGCCTTTTCTGGATTAACGACAACTGGTGCAACAGTGATGAGAGGATTGGATAACCTTCCAAAAGCGATGTTATTTTATCGTCAATTTTTGCAATGGCTTGGTGGAATGGGAATTATTGTACTCGCAATAGCTATCATTCCATTATTAGGTGTGGGGGGGATGCAACTTTATAGAGCTGAAATGTCGGGGCCAATGAAAGAACAAAAAATTAGACCAAGGATTACTGAAACAGCAAAAGTTCTTTGGGTGATTTATATTTCTTTAACTGTTTTTTGTGCATTAGCATATTGGTTGGCTGGGATGGGAGTTTTTGATGCTATAACTCATAGCTTTTCTACTGTTTCAATCGGTGGCTTTTCAACTCATGATGCGAGTATCGGCTATTTCAATAGTCCATTAGTTAATTTGATCACCGTATTATTTTTACTGATTTCCGCCTGTAATTTTGGATTACACTTTCGTGCGTTTTCGACCATTGGCCATGAGAATTTTTTTAAGATTTATCTACGTGACCCTGAATTTCGTTTTTTTATAAGTATCCAGACTATACTAGTAATAATCTGTACATTAGTGATGTGGAGTCATAATTATTTTACTTCATCATGGAAAGATTTTGAGCAAGTATTGTTCCAGACGGTATCTATTTCAACGACAACGGGCTATACAACTTCTGATTTCACTGTTTGGCCTTCTTTTGTACCTGTTCTTTTAATATTGGCTTCATTTATGGGCGGTTGTGCTGGTTCTGTCGGTGGTGGTTTACGTGTTGCACGTATACTTGTACTGTATTTACAAGGGAAACGAGAACTTAAACGTGTTGTTCACCCTAATTTAGTTTATCCCATCAAGTGGGGAAGAAATGTGTTAGATGAAAGAGTGATTGGTAGTATTTGGGCATTCTTTTCAGCTTATCTTCTAGTGTTTATTATCTGTTTACTTGGTGTCGTTGCTTGTGGTGTTGACCCTTTTAATGCCTTTAATGCCGTATTGGCAACCCTAAATAATTTAGGACCTGCACTAGGGGAAGTAAATAGTAATATGGTGAGTATACCCGATAGTGCTAAGTGGATTTTAATTATCGCAATGGTATGTGGGCGACTTGAAATTTTTACTCTTCTCGCTTTATTTACACCTACTTTTTGGAAAAACTAATGAAAACGTTAATATTATATTCAAGCCATGATGGACAGACGAAAAAAATTGCTGATTTTTTATCTAGATATATTGATGGAGAGGTTTATGTAGATGCATTAATGGAAAATTATACGATTGAGTCTTTTGATCGTGTAATAGTTGGTGCATCTATACGATATGGGCACTTTAATAAAGCGCTTTATCGCTTTGTTGAAAGCAATCGTTATCAACTTGAACAAAAAAGTGCGGTTTTTTTTGGGGTTAATTTAACTGCTCGTAAAGAAGGCAAAGATAATCCAGAAAGTAATACTTATGTACGTAAATTTTTACAACGTACAGAATGGAAACCTAAATTAGCCGCAGTATTTGCAGGTGCACTCTTTTATCCACGATACAGATGGATTGATCGTGTTATGATTCAGATTATTATGAAAATTACTGGTGGCGAGACAGATCCTAAGAAAGAGATCGAATATACAAATTGGGATAAAGTGAAGAAATTCGCTAATCAAATTAATGAAATGGGCGTTTAGCTTTGGAGAAAAATTTATATAAATTGATTGAGGTTTAATCAAAAGATCATTTTTTTAAATATTTTTACAAAAAAGTACTTGCAAGGGTTTTGAAAATCCCTATAATGCACCGCACACAACGACGCACTGTTGTGAAGTCTTTAAGTTTCCAAGTGCGTCGTTGTTTTTTGCTCTTTAACAATATATCAGACAATCTGTGTGGGCACTTGTTGATTGACTTGTTTTAAAATATTTTAATTTTGAAGTCTTAATAGGTGCTTAACTGAAAATTCATAATTACTTTTTTAAGTAG
>NZ_JAHKJZ010000006.1:0-59470 GCF_018829705.1 Haemophilus sp. SZY H35 | reverse complement strand
AAAGAATTATCCTGGCGGCGATAGTGCGGTGGAACCACCTGACACCATACCGAACTCAGAAGTGAAACGCTGTAATGCCGATGGTAGTGTGGGGCTTCCCCATGTGAGAGTAGGGCACCGCCAGGTTTATTTTTTTAGTTTATTCCTTGAGTAAATTAAAAAAATAAAAAATTTTTGGCAGAGATAGTGCAATAGATCCACCTGATACCATACCGAACTCAGAAGTGAAATGTTGTAACGCTGATGGTAGTGTGGGGTATCCCCATGTGAGAGTAAGGCACTGCCAATTACCATACTTAGCGGAGTGGTAGTTCAGCTGGTTAGAATACCTGCCTGTCACGCAGGGGGTCGCGGGTTCGAGTCCCGTCCATTCCGCCAATTTATTCATACCAATAGGGGCGTAGTTCAATTGGTAGAGCACCGGTCTCCAAAACCGGGTGTTGGGAGTTCGAGCCTCTCCGCCCCTGCCATTAAGATATTCTTTTCAATTGATCATAAAATATCTTTATATTCATACCTTTTTCATATTATTTAATAATTCTTTTTATTTTTCTTTTTGAATTAGATATATAATTATTGAGTTCAAAATATAAAAATAATTAGTATGAAACCTCAATATTATCTTGGCATGATGTCTGGAACTAGTCTAGATGGAGTGGATGTTGCTCTCGTTGATTTTTCTGTAGATCCTCGACTTATCTTATCTGATTTTTTTCCTATGCCAGAAAATTTACGTCAGAAATTAACTAAACTCATTCAAGTTGGTGAAACTACTCTACAAAATTTAGGCGAACTCGATCATGAACTTGCTTTACTGTATTGTGATTGTGTAAATACTTTTCTACAAAAATATAATCTTATTCCAAGCCAAATTGAAGCTATTGGTTGTCATGGACAGACAGTATGGCATTCTCCTGTTTCTGCATTTCCTTTCACGATGCAACTAGGTGATATGAATTTATTGGCATCTAAGACGAGAATATCGGTTATTGGTGATTTTCGTCGTAAAGATATGGCTTTAGGCGGACAAGGGGCTCCTCTTGTACCCGCTTTCCATAAAGCTGTATTCTCAAATGCTAATTTTGCTACAGTTGTTTTAAATATTGGTGGGATTAGTAACGTTTCTATATTGTTGCCTAATCAACCTGTAATTGGGTTTGATATAGGTCCAGGTAATACATTATTAGATCAATGGATAGAAAAACACCAAGGCCTTCGCTATGACAAAAATGGTGACTGGGCTTCAAAAGGCAACATGAATCAAGTTCTGCTTGATGAATTATTAAATGAACCTTTTTTCTCTTTACCTGCTCCAAAAAGTACAGGGAGAGAATTATTTAATCTTGATTGGTTAATTGGCAAAGTAGAAAAAACATCTGAAAAACTTACCGCGCTTTGCTCCAAAATCACATTATCCCCAGAAGACGTGCAAGCGACGCTTGTTGAATTGACTGTAACAAGCATTGTCAATGCACTAAATCAACTCCAAACAGATTTACCAAAACGTTTATTAGTATGTGGCGGC
Organism: Haemophilus sp. SZY H35; assembly: GCF_018829705.1. Lineage (NCBI taxonomy): Bacteria > Pseudomonadati > Pseudomonadota > Gammaproteobacteria > Pasteurellales > Pasteurellaceae > Haemophilus > Haemophilus sp. SZY H35. The sequence goes on along the minus strand of NZ_JAHKJZ010000006.1, from coordinate 57,945 downwards.
GGCGCAAAGAATAGCTTTATTATGCGTGAATTGCATGATAATTTACTCGATTGGCAGGTTGGTACAACGACAGAGCAAGGTTTTGATATTGATTATGTAGAAGCTGCTGCCTTTGCTTGGTTGGCTTATTGCCGAATGAACAATTTACCAGCAAACCTGCCTAGCGTAACTGGCGCAAAAAGTGCGGTTAGTTTGGGGGCTATTTTTCCTAAAGACTAAGGCCAAAATATGAATGACATTATATTAAAAAGTTTATCCACATTAATTACTGAACAACGAAATCCGAATTCAGTTGATATTGATCGTCAAAGTGCTTTAGATATTGTTCGATTAATGAATAAGGAAGATAAACAAGTTCCTTTAGCTATTGAAGCATGTTTGCCTGAGATTTCGTTAGCGGTAGATAAAATCGTTTATGCTTTTCAACAGGGAGGGCGTCTAGTATATATTGGGGCTGGGACGAGCGGTCGTCTCGGCGTATTGGATGCGTCAGAATGTCCTCCTACATTTGGTGTATCTTCGGAAATGGTCAAAGGTATTATTGCGGGGGGGGAACGTGCTATTCGTCATCCTGTTGAAGGTGCGGAAGATAATACTAAAACAGTACTTGATGATCTACAGCGTATTCATTTTTCAAAAAATGATGTATTAGTTGGTATCGCTGCAAGTGGCCGCACACCTTATGTTATTGCAGGTCTTCAGTACGCTAAATCTCTTGGTGCTTTGACAATTTGTATTGCGAGTAATCCAAAATCTGCGATGGCTGAGATAGCCGATATTGTGATTGAGACTATTGTTGGCCCTGAAATATTGACGGGTTCTAGCCGCTTAAAATCTGGCACCGCACAAAAAATGGTACTGAATATGCTGACTACGGCAAGTATGATTTTATTGGGTAAATGTTACGAAAATTTGATGGTCGATGTACAAGCCAGTAATGAAAAGCTTAAAGCACGCGCTGTACGCATTGTGATGCAAGCAACGGATTGTGATAAAGTGCTCGCTGAGCAGACATTAATTGAAACAGATCAAAATGCCAAGCTTGCAATTATGATGATTTTAAGTAATTTATCAAAATTAGAGGCGAAGGCATTATTAGAAAGACATCAAGGTAAATTAAGAAATGCACTTTCTAAATAAGACAAAAACCTGATTTTAAAATCAGGTTTTTATTTTGGAATTCCACGTAGTAATCCTACGGGTTCAAAAGGTCCCATTGAGGTTGGTGCAGGCATTTCTGTAAATAATAAAATAAATGGTTTAGGCGGGGTTACTTTTTCATTATGCCATAAGTTGCCCATTCCAACAAGTTGGATATCTTCAGGTAAATTGTTAATTCCTGCTTGTAACACTGCTATTGTATTTGGGCGAGGATGTCCTATCGCAATCGCTGTACCATGTTTCCTTGCATATTGAATTGCTGCTTGAAATTGATGTTGAACCGCAGCTAGTTCGTTACTGTCATCTAAAAATATATGACGATCTAATGAACGAACCCCTTGTTCTTTTGCTATTTTTCCTGCTACAGATTTTCCTATTGTTCGGCTATCTAAAAAGAATAAATGTTTTTCTTGAAGTGCGGTCATTAAATAAGTCATTAATTGGGGATCGGCCGTAGCCGCACTGCCCATGTGATTATTCATGCCAATTGCATAATTCACGATATTTTTGGCTGTATTTACCCGATCATTGACCTGCGCTGAAGACATTCCTAAATGTAGTCCTCCATCCTCTATTTTCACCGCACTTACTGGTTGCATCGGCATATGAATTAAAATGTCTCGACCTTGAGATTTTGCTTCTTGATTTCGTGCTCGAGCATGAGGTGCAGCAGGAATAATTGCTACGGAAATTTCTCGCGGCATTGCAAAAATAGCCGCATCTTCTTTGAGATGATAGCCTACATCATCAATAACAATAGCAAGTTTATTTTGCGCAAGGGAGATAGAAGTATAAAGTGCGGTAGAAAAAACGATGAAATTTTTCACCGCACTTTTTATGAGAAGTTTCATTAACGGATCCATCCAGCTGGATTCACTGGTGTGCCTTTTCGGCTAATTCCAAAATAGAGTGCGGAACGAGAGATTTCACCAGTATTACCCACTTGAGCAATAGTTTGTCCAGCAGAAACAAGTTGACCAATTTTTACCAATACGGCTTGATTGAAACCATACAAACTTAAGTCGGTTTCTCCATGTTTAACGATGACCATATAACCGTAGCCATTCAAATACCCAGCTAAAATTACACGTCCAGCTGCAATGGCTTTGACTGCAGTTCCAGCGGAGGCACCAATAACCATGCCTTTCCAACGAACTTCACCGGCCTGAATAGTTCCAAAATTATGTAAAGTTGGACCTGAAACTGGTGCAGAATATTGTTTTTTTGCAATCCCTAAACCACTTGTGCTGTTAAGCAATTGACGTTCTTGTGCTGTCGGTTGATAAGGCTTGGAAGTCCGTTTTTCTTCAGCTTTTTGTCGTTGTGCAAGTGCTTCTCGCTCTCTTTTTTCTTGTTCTAAGGCCGCTTTTTCTGCTCGTTGAATTTCTTGACGGAGTGCTTGCTCATTAGCCTTTAGGCTATCTAATTTATTTTGATCTCTCGCTAAATTTTTATTAAGTTCATTTAGTGTAGATTGACGTTCTTGTTGTGATTTTTGTAATTCTTGTTGCTGTTTTTTTTGCGTTAAAAGTTGATCTCGATGATTTTTTTGTTGGCCTAAAATTGATTCTTTTTGGGATACAATTTGAGCTTGTGTTGCTTTTAAACTATCAATTATTTCGATTCGAACTTGGTTTAAATGTTGATAGTACACTTTCATGCGTTCTGCTTTTTCCGCATTTTTAGAAAACATTCTTTCAATGACGGAAGGATTTAAACCTGAGCGATAAATCATATCCATTTGTTTCGCTAAGCGTGATTTTTGTTCAGATTCTTGTTTTTCCAATTGTTTGAGTTGTTTATCTGAATCAGAAATTTGCTTACGAATTTCTTTCAAGCTCATTTCTGTTTCATGTAACTCACCCACGACAGCATTAATTTTACTTTCATGGTTTTTTAAATTAGCTTGTAACTTAGCTTGCTCGCGTTTTTGTTCAGCAATTTTAGATTCTTGTTGCTTAATTTGCTTTTGAATCTGGTTAAGATCGGAAGCATGACTTATTGGGGAAAAAATCAACAACCCGCAGCTAAAAAGTGCGGTGAAAAATGGCGATATTTTTTTGTTTAATCCCGAAGACTGCATAATTTTTCCTAAATTCTTAAAATCGCACAAATCTTATCATATTTGTTAAAAGGCGAAAAAGTTTAGCCTCTATTTTTTGCTAAAGATCAGGAAAACTCGCCTTTTTGCTTTTAAACATACTCAATTTTTGCTATAAAGTGTGAATTATCTTTTACTTAAATTTTAGGAGATTCTTATGGAATTAGTATTTATCCGTCACGGTTTTAGTGAATGGAATGCGAAAAACTTGTTCACAGGCTGGCGTGATGTAAATTTAACAGAACGCGGTGTAGAAGAAGCAAAAGCAGCGGGCAAAAAATTATTAGATGCTGGCTATGAGTTTGATATCGCATTTACATCTGTGCTAACTCGTGCAATCAAAACTTGTAACATCGTGTTAGAAGAATCCCATCAATTATGGATTCCTCAAGTGAAAAACTGGCGTTTAAATGAACGTCATTATGGTGCTTTACAAGGTTTAGATAAAAAAGCGACTGCGGAACAATACGGTGACGAACAAGTTCATATTTGGCGTCGTTCTTATGACATTTCTCCACCAGATTTAGATCCACAAGATCCAAATTCTGCACATAATGACCGTCGTTACGCAAATATTCCGTCTGACGTTGTGCCAAATGCAGAAAACTTAAAAATTACTTTAGAGCGTGCACTTCCATTCTGGGAAGATCAAATTGCACCAGCAATGCTTTCTGGTAAACGCGTTTTAGTTGTTGCTCACGGTAATTCACTCCGTGCATTAGCAAAACATATTATTGGTATTTCTGATGCTGAAATTATGGATTTTGAAATCCCAACAGGTCAACCTTTAGTGTTAAAACTAGATGATAAATTAAATTACGTAGAACACTACTACCTTTAATTTATCGCTTTATTTTTTAATTTAACATTCAAAGTGCGGTTAATTTTAACCGCACTTTATGTTTAAGGAGACATGAATGAGAAAATTGATAATGTTCATTTTGGTATTGTTGCCATTTTTTACAACATCAGTTATTGCAGCACCAGTACATAAAAATCAAATAAATAAAAAAATTGTAGTAACTAAATCTTTGGATAAAAAACAACAAACTAAAAAAACGAAAGAAACTAAATTAGTTCTAACCAAGAAAAATAGTACTAAGAATAAAAAACAAGTTGAGAAATTGACAGACAAAAAGTCTAAAGCTTTGGTAAAGCAAATTAGCTCGAAACCTAAGGTATCTATTGAGAAAAAACCGACAACAGTTGTTTCAACAAAACATGAAAAAACAGCAAAGGACAAATCAGTTTATAAGCCAGTGATCGTGCCACAGTGTAATGATTTTTCTGTATCAAAAGTGTTATCTGATGCATTTAAGCAGCAAGGAGATGCAACTAAAACCAGTATGATGGTGAAACAAATTTTTCAAGCAAGAGAAACGCAATTTTATCCACAAAAAGGCATTCGAAGCTGCCATGCTTTAGTGGTGACGGATGGAAAAAGTTATCAAACAGATTACAGCGTTATTTTGAATGATAAAGGATTCTTTATTCAAGTAGAAAATGCTCAGTAGAAAAATGCGCTTGGCTTTTTAACCTTGCGCATTTTTGTAAACTATTTATTGTTTTGTTCAAAAAAGAGTACAGTTGCGGCTACACGAGAGTGCACATTGAGTTTACGTAATAAATTACGAATATGTACTTTCACGGTTTCTTCTGAAATAAAAAGTTGGGCTGCAATTTGTTTGTTTGATAATCCTGTCGCAATTTGACGAAGTACATCCATTTCACGATCTGTTAAGCTATCTAATGGATTTTGCTCATGTCTTCGTTCAAGTAATAAATCTTTAATAGAATCACTTAAGATCACTTCACCTTGCGCTATTTGCTTAATTTGTTCTAGTAAGGTTTCGGGTTCTGTATCCTTTAGCAAATAGCCATCAGCGCCGGCGTCAATTAACGTATAAATATCATTTTTAGCATCAGAGACAGTTAAAATTAGGATCCGCGCATCAACGCCTTCTGCGCGTAATCCTTTGAGCGTATCTAACCCTGAAAGTCCTTTCATGTTGAGATCTAAAATGATCACATCAGGTGATGTTTGTAATGCCACGGAAATCCCTTCTGTGCCACTGCCTACGTCAGCCACCACTTCAAAGTTATCGTCTAATTCTATAAGTTGTTTAATGCCACGACGCATTAATGGATGATCGTCAATTAATAAAACGCTTAGTTTTTCTTGCATAAATTCCCCCTTAGTGACGATAAACGTGCCATTTTATAAATAATTTCTATTAGTTCCAATGACGAACCGATAGAAATTTGATTTTACGCATAAAGTTACTGTTTTTTAGGTATATTATAAGTGAATAAATTATATGGTTAGATTAAAATTTAATCAAAAGGTGATTAAATGGTTGACTCTAATGCCCAAAGTTCCTGTAAGGTTTCTCGACGACGAATTAAATAAGATTTATCGCCATCTACTAAAACTTCTGCAGTACGAGGTCTTGAGTTATAGTTTGATGACATGCTTGCTCCATAGGCGCCAGCTGAGCATTGAGCAATATAATCACCTTCAGAAATAGAAAGTTCCCGTTGTTTACCCAAGAAATCAGACGTTTCGCAAACTGGCCCCACAACATCATAAATGGCTTTTTCTCTTGCTAAAGTGCGGTCAATTTCTACGATATTCATATAAGCCTCATACAATGCAGGGCGGATCATATCGTTCATTCCAGTGTCGGTAATCGCGAAATTACGACTTTCATTATTTTTTAGGTATTGCACTTTGGCCACTAAAATTCCCGCATTTGCAGAAATCGCTCTGCCAGGTTCAAGAATAATTTCAAGTTCAGGATAATTTTGTAGTTTTTCTAACAATGCATTCGCGTAATCACTTGGATGCGGTGGTGTTTCATCCGTATAAGTCACGCCTAAACCACCGCCCAGATCGAGATGTTTTAATTTTATTCCATCTTCTTTTAATTGTTCCATTAGGACAATTAAGCGATCCGTTGCATCTAAAAATGGTTGTAATTCAGTGAGCTGTGATCCTATGTGGCAATCCATCCCTGTTATTTTTATATTTGGCAACGTTGAGGCTAATTTATATACCTCTCGAGCTTCATTTACGTTTACACCAAATTTATTTTCTTTTAATCCTGTTGAGATATAAGGGTGTGTATGCGCATCAACATCTGGATTTACTCGTAAAGATATTGGCGCTATTTTCCCCATCTCGCCTGCGATATGGTTAATGTATTTGAGTTCAGAAACTGATTCCACATTAAAGCAACGTATTCCAACTTCTAGTGCATGAATAATTTCTTCTCGGGATTTGGCAACGCCCGAAAAGACTACTTTTGATGCATCTCCATCTGCGGCGAGTACACGCTCAAGTTCGCCTTGCGAGACAATATCGAAACCTGAACCTAGTTTTGCCATGATATTTAATACGCCGATATTCGAGCAAGATTTTACGGCAAAGCAAATTAAGTGAGGATGCTTACCGAAGGCTGAGTCAAAAGCATGCCAATGGCGTTCAAGCGTTGCACGAGAATATACATAAAGAGGTGTACCGAATTGTTCAGCAAGTTGTTGAACCGGAATATCTTCAGCATAAAGCTTATTATTTTTATATTGGAAGAAATTCATATTGTGTTCCTGTTTTTTATTTTTGGATTGTAACTGGATAATGGTTTATTTAGTTTGTTGTGCTTGTTCTTTTTCTGGGAAATATAAAGGACCTTTCACGCCACATCCTGTTGCCATAATGCAAATTGTACTAAGCACTAAAATTGATAGTAGTTTTTTCATTTTTCTCTCTCTTACTTATCGGTAAATCCGCCTTTCACAAGTTTAAGAAAGGCTTTATAATTTGCCGCATTCTATCAGATTTAAATAGGAACATTTTATGAATATTGCAGAATTTCACCAAAATATTGAACAAGTTTGGCAAAAAATTGAAGAAGAATTAGAAGAGCAAGGTGCGGATGTAGATTGTGAAACGCAAGGTTCAGTATTTACCATCACCTTTGATAATCGCACACAAATAGTGATTAACAAGCAAGAACCATTACTTGAGCTTTGGATTGCGAGTAAATTAGGTGGTTTTCATTTTGCTTTTAAAAATGGCGACTGGGTTTCTAACGACGGAAAACGTTTTTGGGATTGTTTAGTAGAAGCTTGTGCTGCACATGGCGAGAACGTGCAGTTCTAAGATGCTTGATTCTCCTTTATCACCAAAAATAATAGAAAAACCGACCGCACTTTCTGTTTTGAAATCGGTTTTCGGTTATCAATCTTTCCGTAAAGGACAGGAAGAAGTCATCAATGCCGCATTAAACGGACAAGATGCTTTGGTGGTAATGGCAACAGGGAATGGCAAATCGCTTTGTTACCAAATTCCCGCGCTTTGTTTTGAGGGGTTAACTTTAGTGATTTCTCCGCTGATTTCCTTGATGAAAGATCAAGTAGATCAGCTTCAAGCTAATGGAATTGAGGCAGATTTTCTTAATTCTAGTCAGACTTTAGAACAGCAGCAACAAGTACAAAATAAGCTTATTTCTGGGCAACTTAAACTGCTTTATGTGTCGCCAGAAAAAGTGATGACGAACAGTTTCTTTCCACTTATTTCTTATAGTAAAGTCAGCTTTATTGCGATTGATGAAGCACACTGCATTTCTCAATGGGGGCATGATTTTCGCCCTGAGTATACCCAGCTTGGCGGTTTAAAAGCTAGTTTCCCTCATGCGCCAATTATGGCGCTCACCGCGACAGCAGATTATGCCACTCGCCAAGATATTTTGACTCACCTCAAGCTGGAAAATCCGCATAAATATATTGGTAGTTTTGATCGACCAAACATTCGTTATACCTTGGAAGAAAAATATAAACCAATGGAGCAATTGACGCGTTTTGTGTTGGTTCAAAAGGGCAAGAGTGGGATTATTTATTGCAACAGCCGGAACAAGGTTGAGCGAATTGCGGAAAGTTTACGCAATAAAGGCGTCTCTGCTGCAGCTTATCATGCGGGAATGGAAACGGCACTGCGTGAGCGCGTGCAACAAGATTTTCAGCGTGATAATGTTCAAGTGGTGGTCGCAACCATTGCTTTTGGAATGGGGATTAATAAATCCAATGTACGGTTTGTTGCCCATTTTGATTTACCTCGTAGCATTGAATCTTACTATCAGGAAACGGGGCGAGCGGGACGTGATGATTTACCAGCTGAGGCGGTTTTGTTTTATGAGCCAGCGGATTACGCTTGGTTACAAAAAATTCTTTTAGAAAAAACAGAAACGCCACAGCGTCAGATTGAGCAACATAAATTAGAAGCTATTGGTGAATTTGCAGAAAGCCAGACCTGTCGCCGTTTAGTGCTTCTCAATTATTTTGGTGAGCATAGACAAACACCGTGCAATAATTGTGATATTTGCCTTGATCCTCCTAAAAAATATGATGGATTAGTCGATGCGCAAAAAGTAATGTCTACTATTTATCGAGTGGGACAATGTTTCGGTGCACATTATGTGATTGCGGTGCTGCGTGGCATGCACAATCAAAAAATTATTGAACGCCAACATGATAAACTTTCAGTATATGGCATTGGAAAAGATAAAAGCAAAGAGCATTGGCAGTCTGTCATTCGTCAGCTTATCCATTTGGGTTTTGTGCAACAGGTCATTAGCGAATTAAATACAACGTTACAACTTACTGAAAGTGCAAAAGCGATTTTGAAAGGTGAGGAACCATTGGAACTGGCAATGCCTCGTATTTCTGCAATTAGTAAGATTGCCCATAATCCACAACGTCAAGGTGTTGCAAATTACGATAAGGATTTATTTGCACGCTTGCGTTTCTTACGCAAACAAATTGCCGATAAAGAAAATATTCCGCCGTACATTGTCTTTAATGATGCGACGTTGCAAGAAATGGCACAATATATGCCAACAAGCAATATTGAAATGCTGCAAATTAATGGTGTGGGCTCTATCAAATTAGAACGGTTTGGCCAGCCGTTTATGGTATTGATTCAGGAACATAAAGCAATTTTGGCGAAATCGCAAAATAATCAGTAAGTATCGAAAGTGCGGTTAAAAATCACCGCACTTTTTGTTATACTTACGCCAATTTTTTCAGTTCTTAGAATCTAAGGTTAAACAATGCGTACAAGTCAATATTTATTTTCCACCCTTAAAGAAACGCCAAATGATGCTCAGGTAGTGAGCCACCAATTAATGTTGCGTGCGGGTATGATTCGCCCAATGGCATCAGGTTTATATAACTGGTTGCCGACGGGTATTCGCGTATTGAAAAAAGTAGAAAAGATTATTCGCGAAGAGATGAACAAAGGTGGTGCAATTGAGGTATTAATGCCAGTGGTGCAACCTGCGGAATTATGGGAAGAGTCTGGTCGTTGGGAGCAATATGGTCCTGAGCTCCTTCGTTTCGAAGACCGCGGAAACCGTAACTTTGTACTTGGTCCAACTCACGAAGAAGTAATTACTGATTTAGTGCGCCGAGAAGTTTCTTCATATAAACAACTTCCACTTAATTTATACCAAATTCAAACCAAATTCCGTGATGAAGTACGTCCTCGTTTTGGTGTGATGCGTTCACGTGAATTTATTATGAAAGATGCCTACTCGTTTCACACTACACAAGAAAGTTTGCAAGAAACCTATGATGTGATGTACCAAGTGTACAGTAACATTTTTAACCGTTTAGGCTTAGATTTCCGTGCGGTACAAGCGGATACAGGGTCTATTGGTGGTTCTGCTTCCCATGAGTTCCAAGTGTTAGCTTCAAGCGGTGAAGATGACGTGGTATTCTCAACAGAATCGGATTTTGCCGCGAATATTGAGCTTGCTGAAGCGGTAGCTATCGGTGAGCGTCAAGCGCCAACCGCAGAAATGACATTGGTGGATACGCCAAATGCGAAAACTATTGCAGAGTTGGTTGAGCAATTCAACTTACCAATTACGAAAACTGTAAAAACCTTGATTGTGAAAGGCGCAGACGAAAATCAACCGCTTGTAGCGTTAATCATTCGCGGCGACCACGAGTTAAACGAAATCAAAGCACAAAAACACCCATTAGTAGCAGATCCTCTTGAGTTTGCAGATGAAGCTGATATTAAAGGGAAAATTGGTGCGGGAGTTGGTTCATTAGGTCCTGTGAATTTAAATATTCCAGTAATTATTGACCGCACTGTGGCGTTAATGTCTGATTTTAGTTGTGGCGCGAATATCGATGGAAAACATTATTTCAATGTAAACTGGGAACGCGATGTAGCAATGCCTGAAGTGTTCGACTTGCGTAACGTGGTGGAAGGCGACCCAAGCCCAGATGGTAAAGGCGTGCTTCAAATCAAACGTGGGATTGAGGTTGGACACATCTTCCAACTGGGCAAAAAATACTCCGAAGCAATGAAAGCGACCGTGCAAGGCGAAGACGGCAAACCGCTTGTAATGACCATGGGTTGTTATGGTATCGGCGTGACTCGCGTGGTAGCTTCTGCGATTGAACAGCACCACGACGACCGCGGTATCATCTGGCCTTCTGATGAAATCGCCCCATTCACCGTGGCAATCGTGCCAATGAATATGCACAAATCTGAAACCGTGCAAAAATACTCTGAAGAACTTTACCGCATTTTACAATCACAAGGCGTAGATGTGATTTTTGATGATCGTAAAGAACGCCCGGGCGTGATGTTCGCTGATATGGAATTGATTGGCGTGCCACATATGGTGGTAATTGGAGAGAAAAACCTAGAGAACGGTGAAATTGAATATAAGAACCGTCTTACCGGTGAAAAGAAAATGATTGCTAAAGATGAGCTATTGGCATTTTTGGAAGAGAATGTGAAGGCATAGTTTTCTTATCAAGTAAAATGCGGTAAACGTTCACCGCATTTTTATTTTATGGCTTAATATCTCTTAAAATTGGATTTTGCATTGAAATCAGTGTTTCTGTAGATTGAATCTCATCAATTAGCTGAATTTTAGTTGCCAGAACGGAATGTAATTCTGCAATAGTATGTGTCATTACTTTCAGAAAAATTGAATAATTGCCAGTTGTGTAATAGGCTTCAACAACTTCATCAAAACTTTCTAACTTTTTAATAACTTTTTCGTAGTCTTTTGCACTTTTCAAAATAATACCTATAAAGCAGCAAACGTCATAACCTAATTTTTGTTCATCAATAATGACTTTTGTGCCTTCAATAATGCCGGATTGGCGCATTTTTTCTACACGTACATGGATTGTTCCTGGGCTTACACCAAAGTTTTTAGCCATTTCGGCATAGGGAGTTCTCGCATCTTTGGTGAGTACACGTAAGATTTGCTGATCTAAATTATCAATGTTGTGCATAAAATCATCTCCTTTAGATTTTATTTAATTTTTATAACTTAGATTAGATAATATTTAACTTATAAAAGAAAGTAAATAAAATACTTGAAATAATGCTCGATTTTATTAAATAATGCTTAACAAATAAAACAACAGATTAAAAAGGTTATAAAAATGAAAAAGACATTTATTTTACAACAACAAGAAATCAGCTTTGTGAAGAATACCTTCACCCAAAACCTTATTGAACAACTTGGCATTATTGAAGTACAAGGTCCGATCTTGAGCCAAGTGGGTAACGGAATGCAAGATAACTTATCTGGTATTGAAAAAGCCGTTCAGGTTAACGTGAAATGTATTCCAAATGCAGTATTTGAAGTGGTGCATTCCCTAGCTAAATGGAAACGCCATACCCTTGCTCGCTTCAATTTTAAAGAAGGCGAAGGCTTGTTTGTTCATATGAAAGCATTACGTCCAGATGAAGACTCTCTTGACCCAACTCACTCTGTTTATGTGGATCAATGGGACTGGGAAAAAGTGATTCCTGAAGGTCGTCGTAATTTTGAATACTTAAAAGAAACGGTAAATTCTATTTATCGTGCTATTCGCTTAACGGAATTAGCCGTAGAAGCACGCTTTGATATCCCTTCAATTCTTCCAAAACACATTACCTTTGTGCATAGCGAAGATTTAGTAAAACGCTATCCAGATTTAAGCAGTAAAGAGCGTGAAAACGCAATTTGTAAAGAATACGGCGCAGTATTCTTGATTGGGATTGGCGGTAAACTTTCAGATGGCAAACCTCATGATGGTCGTGCACCTGACTATGATGACTGGACAACTGAATCTGAAAACGGCTACAAAGGATTAAACGGTGATATTTTGGTATGGAATGATCAATTAGGCAAAGCATTTGAACTTTCCTCAATGGGTATCCGCGTAGATGAAAGTGCATTACGTTTACAAGTTGGTATAACGGGTGATGAAGACCGTTTAAAAATGGATTGGCACCAAGATTTATTAAACGGAAAATTACCATTAACTATCGGCGGTGGTATCGGCCAATCTCGCTTAGCGATGCTTTTACTTCGTAAAAAACATATTGGTGAAGTACAATCAAGCGTATGGCCAAAAGAAATGTTAGAAGAGTTTGCCCATATTTTATAAGATAGGTATTAATACAAAGATACAAAAAAACACGATGATTTCTCATCGTGTTTTTTATTTCAGAAAGCAATAGCAGACTTCATTGCTAAAGTGCGGTAATGTTTTCGGCTGTTTTTAATTAATGACCGCCACAGCCACAGCTGCCGTGACCGTGTCCATGCCCGTGACCACCGCCGCAGCATCCGCTGTGCTCGTGATCATGGTCGTGATGGTGGTGATGACCGCCACAGCCACAACCGTGACCTTCTTCGTCATCATCGTGGTGGTGGCTATGTGCGCCATGAACGTGGCCGTGTGCGATTTCTTCTAATGTTGCTTCACGCGTTGCGACAACTTCAACGGTGAAGTGTAATTCTTGACCCGCTAACATGTGATTTCCATCAACGACAACTTCATCACCATCGATTTCAGTAATCACCACTGGAACTGGGCCAATGTCAGTATCCGCTAAGAAACGCATGCCGACTTCAAGTTCATCAACACCTTGGAATACATCTTTTGGTACACGTTGAACCATATTTTCGCTGTATGCACCGTAACCTTCTTCAGGTTGTACACGTACTTCAAATTTGTCGCCTACTTCTTTACCTTCAAGCGCTTTTTCAAGACCGATCACTAAATTATTGTGGCCTTGTAAATATTCTAGTGGTTGATTCGCTGGAGCTTCATCTACCAATACGCCATCTTGTGTGCGAACTTGGTAAGCAATGCTCACCACTACATTTTTTGCTACTTTCATTATGTTTTCCTTATAAAAAAATCGGTTAAAAAAGTCGTACCATTGTAGCGAAAATTATTCCGCACGCAATGCAATTCGCGCACTAATGCGTGCTTTTATTTTCTCTTTACTATTTTCAAGATAAGCATCGCTAGAAGGATCCACCGCACTTATATCGGCAGATTTTGCCATCGCCATCATATAAGGTCGTGGGCTCATGGTTTGTTCATTCACGGAAGACACATCTAAATCTAAAATTTGATAGCCTTTCATATTCAATGAATTTTGAATTAATGTAGCTTTGTTTTTAAATTTATCCAATGCGGCTTGAGTTAATTCATTTTCTAAACTCATTAATTTTTCTGATGAAATAAGTGTATTCGTACTTTCCACCGCCATAACACCATCAAGCTCGCTAATCACTTTGGAGATAGCTTGGAAATCTTTGCTTTCTAATACAAGTTCCACACGATCAATCCAGCCAGATTGCTTGCCTTGATTGTTATAACGCACACTGGTATGACGAAAATGATCTTTGATTTCTACGGCACTTTCGTTTTTCGCGATAGAAAGCGCTTTGCTTAATTTCTCATTGATTGTTTTATTTAGGGTTGAAAGTGATGTGCCTTCTGCCTGATAAAAAAGCGTAACTTGTAACAAATCTCGTGAAACTTCTTTTTCGACTTCAGCATTAAAAGAAACAATATTATTTTGCACCGCACTTTGAGAATTATCTGCCAATGCAGGCAAAGCAAGAGGCAATGCCAATAATGCCAAGGAAAGAGATTTTAATTTCATATTGAAACTCCTAAAAAAATAACCGCACTTATCAAGTGCGGTTAAAAAGAATGATTAATGCACACGAGGCTCTTCGACATCCTCGTCATCAAAAAATTCCCCATCATCACCGTATTCATCGTCATCAGCATTCGGGTCTTCAAAATAGGTGCCCCAACCATCATAAATGCCTTTATGTTTTTCTAATAACGGAAGAATTTCTTTTTGTTGCGCATCAATAATTTCCGCTTTTAATTCTACTTCACTGATAATGTCAAAACAAAAAATTGGTTTGCCATCATCATCTTCAAATTCTTCTGCTTCGGAAACTTCATAACCGGCTTTAAAAGCATCTACGGCGATTTTTTCTAATAAATCAAAATCGTGATGAGCAATGTGATGCTCAATAATGTAAAGCGCATCCGGGTCACTACCATCGTTAAGTAAATCAGCGATAATTTCACGGGTTTCTGCTTGTAATTCAGCCAATTTTGACATAATAAAATCCTTCAACAAGAACAAAAGTGCGGTTATTTTAGTGGATAAATCACTAAAAGTCGCATAAAATTTCGTGCAATTGTTTTCTATAAAAAAGAACCCTAACCATGCTCGAACAACTCCCTTATTTGGCATTAAAAACACCGCCAAAAACCACCGCACTTTTAAAGGCTGAATGTGTGGATTTTATTGTAAAAGAGCATTTAGGCTATGAAATGTCAGGCGAAGGTGAGTTTGTTGCGTTGTATGTACGTAAAACAGATTGCAACACCTTATTTGTTGGCGAAAAATTAGCTAAATTTGCCGGTGTTTCTGAACGCAATATGGGATATGCGGGGTTGAAAGATCGTCGAGCGGTGACAGAACAATGGTTTTGTTTGCAAATGCCAGGAATGGAAACGCCCGATTTCAGTCAATTTGAATTAGATGGCGTAGAGATTTTAACGGTTACTCGACATAACCGAAAAATTCGCACGGGTAGCCTTGAGGGAAATTATTTCGATATTTTATTGCGCGGTGCGGAAGAATCAGATGAGCTTAAAGCTCGGTTAGATTTTGTGGCAAATTTTGGTTTCCCCAATTATTTTACGGAACAACGTTTTGGTCGAGATGGTCATAACCTCACGCAAGCATTGCGTTGGGCGCAAGGGGAAATCAAGGTAAAAGATCGCAAAAAACGTAGTTTTTATCTTTCCGCCGCGCGCAGTGAAATTTTTAATTTAGTTGTGGCAGCTCGTATTGAAAAGAGCGCAACAAATCAAGTTTTGCCAAATGATATTGTGCAATTATCCGGTTCGCACAGTTGGTTCAAAGCGGATGAAAAAGAAGACTTAAATGCCTTGCAAGTGCGGTTAGAAAATCAAGATATTTTACTCACCGCCCCTTTAATTGGCGAAGATGTGTTGGCCGCAAGTGATATTGAAAATGAAATCGTAAATCAACATTCAGTTTTCGATCCTTTAATGAAACAAGAGAGAATGAAGGCAGCGCGTCGCCCATTATTAATGAAGGCAAAAGCGTTTTCTTGGGCATTTGAGCCTGAAGGATTGCGTTTGAAATTTTATTTGCCTGCGGGCAGTTATGCCACGGCATTAGTTCGTGAGTTAGTAAATTATACAGAAGCATAAGGAAGTACAATGCGAATTTTAGTCAGTAATGATGACGGTTTTCACGCGGAAGGCATTCAAGTTTTAGCAACTGAATTAAGAAAAATTGCAGAAGTTATTGTTGTTGCACCTGATCGTAATCGAAGTGCAGCATCAAGCTCGCTTACATTAGTGGAGCCACTTCGCCCACGCCATTTAGACAATGGCGATTATTGTGTGAATGGTACGCCAGCAGATTGTGTACATTTAGCATTAAACGGATTTTTATCTGGCAAAGTGGATTTAGTGGTATCGGGCATTAATGCGGGTTGTAATATGGGCGATGATACGATTTATTCAGGCACATTAGCAGCAGCTCTTGAAGGGCGTCATTTAGGCTTGCCTGCTATTGCGGTTTCGTTAGATGGTCGTCAACATTATGAAACAGCAGCACGAGTGGTGTGTGATCTCATTCCAAAATTACATCATCAATTATTAAATCCTCGTGAAATTATTAATATTAATGTGCCGGATTTACCTTTTGAAGAATTAAAGGGTTACAAGGTATGTCGCTTGGGTTACCGTGCGTCGTCTGCAGAAGTCATCAAACAAAGGGATCCTAGAGATGAAACCATTTATTGGATTGGCCCTTCAGCATTACCCGAAGATGAAAGCGAGGGAACAGATTTCCATGCGGTGAAAAATGGTTATGTGTCTATCACGCCAATTCAGGTAGATCTTACTGCACATCATTCACTTTCAGCTTTACAAGATTGGTTAGAGCAGGAATAATGGCGCGTTTTACCAAATAGAGAAGAAATATGAAAATTTTCGGCACGATGTACGATAAAACCATGCAATGGTCAACGCACCGTTTTGCGACTTTCTGGCTCTCTTTTGTTAGTTTTATCGAGGCGATATTTTTTCCTATTCCGCCTGATGTGATGTTGATCCCAATGTCTATGTCAAAGCCAAAAAGTGCGGTGAAATTTGCATTTTATACGGCAATTTCTTCTGTCATCGGTGGGGTTATCGGTTATGCAATTGGTTATTATGCAACGGACTGGGTGGAAAACATTGTACAACAATGGGGATATAGTGCGCATTGGGCAAAAGCCATAAATTGGTTTGAGCAATGGGGCGTATTAGTTGTGTTTGTGGCTGGGTTTAGCCCAATTCCTTATAAGGTGTTTACTCTCTGCTCTGGCGTAATGCAAATGGCATTTTTCCCTTTTGCCATCACGGCATTTGTTTCACGTTTAGCGCGTTTCTTGCTGGTGGCAAAATTAGCCGCGTGGGGCGGTGAAAAATTCGCAGCAAAATTGCGAAGATCTATTGAAATTATTGGTTGGTCAGTCGTTGTGCTGGCTGTCATTACTTACTTTATATTGAAAAACTAGGATAAAAAATGAATAAATTAGGTCTTATTTTAATGACTGGATTAGTATTAGCTGGATGTGCATCAGAACAAGTAAAAGATCCAGACGCGTTGCCAAACGGCATCATGCAACCAGTAGAAGGCACAGGTGCTGTTGCTGGCGGTAGCTTTATGCCAGAAATTCAAAAAAACACAATGCCAGCGCAAACGAAATAATAGAGGAACAATAAGGAATTACTATGAAAAAATCATTTCTCTTACTCCCTTTGAGTCTTGTTGTATTATCGGCTTGTACCTCTAATTCTCCCGCTCCAATCAGCAATGCTGATGGCAATCTTTCACCTGGTATCATGCAACCCGTAAATGGTGAAAGTGCGGGTGGTTCTTGGCAACCTGAAATTCAAAAAAACACGGTACCCGCGATGGGTGGCGTACCAACAGGCATGCAAACTCCACAGCCAAATTTCCAACCAACCTATCAACAGCCTACTATGCCAGCGACGCCTGCTCAGCCGGCATTTAAACCTGCACAGCCAGCGTTTCAGCCAGCTCAAAAACCAGTAGCGCCAACACCAGCTCCAGCGCCAGCTGTGCAAACAAAAACCATCACTAAAACTGTTTCTGATTGCGTAGGTTCGCAACATATTAATGTTCCACGCAATCCAAATACCAATGCACCAGATTATAGCCAAATTGAAAAAGGCTCTTACAAAGGCAATACCTATAAAGTGAACAAAGGCGATACCATGTTCTTAATAGCCTACTTGGCGGGGATTGATGTAAAAGAATTAGCTGCATTGAACAACATGACTGAGCCTTATAGTTTGAGTCTAGGACAAACTTTAAAAATCTCTAATTGTGGTACAAAAACCGTGACAACAACGGTTCCTGTAAAACAACCTGCGGCAGCAACGACAACAACTACTGCGGCTGTACCGACAGCACCAGCAGAATCGGTAGTCACCTATACGCCAGGCGCAAACGGTACGCAAATAGGATCAGATGGAACAATCATTGGCCCAATTAAATCTGGTGCAGGTGTAGCGAATAGCGCACCAGCAATGGTACCGGTTGCGACAACACCAGTTGCTCCTGCGACAACGCCATCAGTACCAACTACGCCAGTAGATAACACCAATAGTACACCGATTAATGCCAATGTTGTTGCGCCAATCGCATCGAATGTTGCATGGCAATGGCCGACTTCAGGTAATATTATCCAAGGTTTCTCAGATACTGATGGTGGAAATAAAGGAATTGATATTAGTGGTTCTCGTGGACAGTCTGTAAAAGCAGCTGCATCAGGTCGCGTTGTGTATGCTGGCAATGCTTTACGTGGTTACGGTAATTTAATCATCATCAAACATAATGATGATTTCTTAAGTGCTTATGCGCATAACGACAAAATTCTTGTAACCGATCAACAAGAAGTCAAAGCTGGTCAAGAAATCGCAAAAATGGGTAGCTCCGGTACAAATACTGTGAAACTTCATTTTGAGATTCGTTATAAAGGTAAATCAGTTGATCCTATTCGTTATTTACCAAGACGTTAAGCTAAGTTATATAGGGCGGTAAAAATACTGTGGTTTTTACCGCACATTTTTAATGATAAAAAAGAAAATGTCTGAAATTATTATTACTCAAACTCTTGATACTATGGGGCTTCGTTGCCCAGAACCGGTCATGCTTGTACGTAAAAATATTCGTCATTTAAATGAGGGAGAGGTATTACTTATTATTGCTGATGATCCGGCCACAACACGTGATATTCCTAGTTTTTGTCAATTTATGGATCATACGTTGTTGCAAAGTGAAGTAGGAGCACCGCCATTCAAATATTGGGTGAAGAAAGGAAAATAAAAAAATCGGTCATCATGAAAGGGTGACCGATTTTTTATCTATTTTTTAAAGATTACGTAATGCTTCAATGCGTTTTTCAAGCGGTGGATGACTCATAAAGAGTTCACTACGTTTACCGTTAATCATGAAAGCATTGAGTGAGCCTTCAAGGTTTTGTGGTTCATGTAATTGTTGTAAACGCTGTAATGCCATAATCATTTTTTCTTTGCCGACAAGGCTTGCAGAACCCGCATCGGCTCGAAATTCACGATAACGTGAGAACCACATTGCAATAATGCTGGCAAGTACGCCAAATACCATCTCTAACACCATTGACACTAAAAAATATAAGCTAGAACTACGCGTTTCCTCACCGTTATTATTACGTGAGCTTGCGACTGCTGTTGCAATAATACGTGATAAGAAAATTACAAAAGTATTTAACACACCTTGTAATAAAGCCATAGTTACCATATCACCATTTGCTATATGAGAAATCTCATGAGCAAGTACGGCTTCCGCTTCGGCTTCTGTCATGTTATTCAATAAGCCAGTACTCACTGCGACTAATGAATTACTTTTTGTTGCACCTGTTGCAAAAGCGTTGACATCTGGTGAATGGTAAATTGCTACTTCTGGCATTGGAATCCCCGCAAGTTGTGCTTGTCGAGCAACGGTGTCCATTAACCAATGTTCTGTTTGGTTACGAGGTTGAGTAATAACTTCGCCATCAACTGAACGCAATGCCATTGTTTTTGACAGAAATAAAGAAATCAAAGATCCGGCAAAACCAAATAGTAAGGCCATAATTAAAATACCACTGGTACTGTTTCCAGCTATACCTGTGACACTTAAAATAATTCCCAACACCAACATAACGGCCATATTGGTAGCAAGGAAAAGAAGAATACGCATCATAATATGTTCTCTCTAAGTTAGGATTAATCTTCCTCTTTTAGTGGGGAAGGGTTATTAAAATTCAAGGTAGAATAGAAATATTTATATAAAAATGCGGTCAGAAACACGCAAGTTTATGACCGCATTTTTGATAATTGGTTGCAGAAGTTATTATTTTCGTATTGCAATGGCTTCAATTTCTAACCCTACATCTTTTGGTAATCGCGCTACTTCTACGCAAGAGCGTGCGGGAAAGTGAGGATGATGATTTTCTTTGAAAAAACGTTCATATTCAGCATTTACTGTTGCGAAGTCATTGAGATCTTTTACAAAAACTGTTGTTTTGACAATATCTGCTACAGTTAAACCTGCTTGTTCAATGATTGCTTTTATATTTTCTAAGGATTGGCGTGCTTGCGCTACGATATCTGTTGGTATATCTCCTGTTGTTGGATTGACAGGAATTTGACCCGATGTAAGTACTAAATTGCCTAAATCAATGGCTTGAACATAAGGGCCAATTGCTGCAGGGGCATGCTCGGTATGAATAATTGTTGTCATGGTTTTCTCCTTGATTGATGAAAGTGCGGAGAAAATTACCGCACTTTTGTTTATTGATCAATTTCTTTTAGCACATCATCAGGAAGTGTCTCTTGATGATCTTCAGATTTTCCATTACTGACCTTGAATTGAAGATTTTGGTAATAAGCCTCGCGAAATGTTACGTATGGATCTTGGGCTTGACGTAATAGCTCTGCGTTATCGAGATTTTTAGCACGGGTATCTACAGCTTGAACACCATATTTAACGAGGGACCATGGCCCGCCTATCCATTCCCAGAAAGGATACATATAAGCGGCATCTACTACGGCACCAGTTAATTGGCGCGGTGTAGTGGCATTATAGATAGGTAAAACAATATATGTGCCAGCATCAACGCCATAGCTTCCAAGTGTTTCACCAAATCCGCGTTGGTGATCAATGCGTAATTCTTTACTTGCACTCGCAAAATCAACAAAACCACCTAAACCAAATATAGTGTTGATCCAAAAACGGTTAAAATGTACAAAGGCTTTTTTCGGTTCACCTTCAATTAATCGGTTTACAAAGCTTACAGGCTCATCAAGATTGTTCGCCATACTTGTAAGGCCTGAAGAAACGCGCTTAGGGACGTAATTATTCCAGCCCTTAGCTACAGGTTCAAGAACATAACGATCCATCACATTATAGTTAAACTTCCACATTGTTCTATTGAACCCTTCAAGGGAGTCATTACGTTCTCCATCAGGTTTATTTGCACATCCTGTTAGTAAGAATGTACCTAAAAGTGCGGCTAAAATTGCTTGTTTTTTCATTCATAATCTCCAGTATAAAATTTGGCTTATTCTACCTAATTTGCCTAGTAACAACAAAATAAATCTGCCGTAAGTAGTTATTTCTTACTGATTGAAATTGATTTTGTAATAAGTTTTGCATATTGAACATAATGTTGCAAAATAAGCAAAAATTAAGATGTGTTTTAGAAAAATGATTGTATTTAATAATATTTCCTTAAAGCGTGGACAAACGGAATTACTCGACAATGCGGTAGCTACGATTACCCCTAAACAAAAAGTTGGTTTAGTGGGTAAAAATGGTTGTGGTAAATCCTCTCTTTTGGCGTTGTTAAAAAAAGAACTTCAGCCAGAAGGCGGAGATGTGACTTATCCATCAAATTGGGCGGTATCTTGGGTGAATCAAGAAACGCCTGCACTGGATGTTTCTGCAATTGATTATGTAATTCAAGGTGATCGAGAATATTGCCGCTTACAGCAAGAATTAGCTTGGGCGAATGAACAAAACGATGGTAATGCGATTGCACGTATTCACGATAGACTTGATGCTATTAATGCGTGGACAATTCGCTCTCGTGCGGAAACACTTTTACATGGTTTGGGCTTTACTCAGGTAGAAACCAGTCATGCTGTGAAATCCTTCTCCGGTGGTTGGCGAATGAGATTGAATTTAGCACAGGCGTTGCTTTGCCCGTCAGATTTATTGTTACTTGATGAGCCGACGAACCACTTAGATTTGGAGGCAGTGATTTGGTTGGAACGTTGGTTAGTGAATTATCAAGGTACATTGGTGCTGATTTCTCACGACCGTGATTTTCTTGATCCGATCGTGAATAAAATTTTGCATATTGAACATCAAAAACTGAATGAATACACCGGTGATTATTCGTCTTTTGAGGTGCAGCGCGCGACTAAACTTGCACAACAGGTTGCGATGTATCGACAGCAACAACAAAAAATTGCTCATTTACAAAACTATATTGATCGCTTTAAGGCAAAAGCGACTAAGGCAAAACAGGCGCAAAGTCGAGTGAAAGCGTTAGAACGAATGGAACTTATTGCACCAGCTTATGCAGATAATCCCTTCACCTTTGCATTTCGTTCCCCTGCTACTTTGCCAAGCCCTTTAGTGATGATTGAACAAGCTAGTGCGGGTTATGGAGAAGGGGAAAGTGTGGTTGAAATTTTGAGTAAAATTAAACTTAATCTTGTGCCAGGTTCACGCATTGGTTTATTGGGGAAAAATGGTGCAGGTAAATCAACTTTGATTAAACTTTTAGCTGGAGAGCTGACCGCACTTTCAGGCAATGTTCAACTTGCTAAAGGTGTACAGCTTGGTTATTTTGCTCAACATCAGTTGGATACGCTTCGTGCGGAAGAATCTGCGCTTTGGCATATGCAAAAAATCGCACCAGAACAAACTGAACAACAGGTACGTGATTATCTTGGTAGTTTTGCTTTTCACGGAGATAAAGTGAATCAAGCGGTGAAGTCCTTTTCCGGTGGTGAAAAAGCGAGATTAGTTTTAGCATTAATTGTATGGCAACGCCCAAATTTGCTGTTATTGGATGAGCCAACTAACCACTTGGATTTAGATATGCGCCAAGCTTTAACAGAAGCCTTGGTTGATTACGAAGGTTCGCTAGTTGTTGTCTCTCACGATCGTCATTTACTACGTAATACGGTAGAAGAATTTTATTTAGTACATGATAAACAAGTGGAAGAATTTAAGGGGGACTTAGACGATTATCAGAAATGGTTAACCGAACAAAATAGTCAATTGATATCCAAATCTAATGATGAAATTGAAGCTACAGAAAATGCTACTTCTAACCAAAATCGTAAAGAACAAAAACGCCGTGAGGCGGAATTACGTCAACAAACCGCACCATTTCGTAAAAAAATTGTTCAGTTGGAAGACAAAATGGATAAGTACTCTCAACAACTTGTAGAGATCGAAAATCAGCTGTCGGATTCAGAGCTTTATAATGCAGAAAATAAAGAAAAATTAACCGCACTTTTGAATGAACAAGTGACAGTGAAAAAGTCGTTAGAAATAGTGGAAGCAGATTGGATGATTGCGCAGGAAACGTTGGAAGGAATGTTGAATCTTTAGATTGAGTTAGGGCGGAAAACTGCCGCCCTATTTTAAAGATATCTTACAAAATTGTTAGTAACTGAGAAAAATCATCGAATACCCAATCTGGGTTGGAATCGCTAATAGGCATATTATAGTTATACCCATAGGTTAATCCGACAGCGGGGCAACCTGCTGCGTGTGCAGCAAGAATATCATTTTTAGAATCACCAACAAAAAGTATTTGGCGTGGTTCAACACCGAATTTCCCACATAAATAATAAAGTGGCCCTGGATGGGGTTTGATTGCAGGTAGTGATTGTCCACCAAGCATTTCGCTAAATAAATGATCAATACTAAATGCGGACAACACAGGTTGAACATGACGTGTTGGCTTATTTGTTACGACTGCAAGCGTATAGCCTTTTTCTTTTAAATTTTCTAAAGTTTCCTTCACATTGGGATATAAACGGCTGATATTGCATAAATTTTCACCGTAGTAAAAATTAAACCGCGCTTTTACTTTTTCAATCTCAGACACTGTTAATTCTCGACCGCTTTGAGCACAAGCCCAATCTAATGCTCGGGCAATTAAGACAGGTGCACCGTTGCCAATCCAAGTGAGTACTAATTCTTCGGATGCTTGAGGTAAGCTAAATTCAGTTAATGCAGAGTTTACTGATAAGGCTAAATCTGGCAGGCTATTTACTAAGGTTCCGTCTAAATCAAATCCAATAAGTTTAAATTGTGTATTCATTTGTTATCTCTTCTAAAAATATTATTGGGCTTTCATATTTGATAATTGTGTACGCATTTGATCTATTACTTGTCTATAATCGGATTTTCCAAAAATGGCTGAGCCCGCCACAAACATATCAGCACCTGCAGCAGCAATTTCTGCAATATTATCGACTTTAACACCACCATCAACTTCGAGACGAATATCATAGCCACTGTTATCAATAATTTTACGTGCTTGTTGAAGTTTTTGTAAGGTTGCAGGAATAAAGGATTGACCACCAAAACCTGGGTTTACTGACATTAATAATACAATGTCAATTTTGTCTAACACATAATCTAAATAACTTAGTGGTGTTGCGGGGTTAAAAACTAAACCAGATTTACAACCGTGATCACGAATGAGTTGTAAAGTGCGGTCAATATGTTCGCTAGATTCTGGATGAAATGTAATATAGTTTGCCCCAGCTTTGGCAAAGTCAGGAATAATTCTATCCACAGGTTTTACCATTAAATGTACATCAATTGGCGCGGTAATCCCATAATCCCGTAAGGACTGGCATACTGCGGGGCCAAAAGTGAGATTAGGCACATAATGGTTATCCATCACATCGAAATGAATGACATCTGCGCCAGCATTAAGCACACGTTGTACATCATCTCCAAGTCGAGCAAGATCGGCAGACAGAATAGAGGGGGCAATGAGATAAGGTTTCATGATGATTCTCCATTGAGAAAATAATATCTTTAGTTTACTGATTTGAGATAAAAAAACCAATAAAAAACGACCGCACTTACGATCGTTTTGAAGTAATGAACATTTGAAAATAGGCAATAAAAAATTATTCTTCATCCTCTTTTGCCCATTCTAATGAGCGTTTAACGGCTTTTTTCCAGCCTTTGTAGCGACGTTCGCGTTTTTCATTGTCGCTGTCTGGGCTGAAAGTGCGTTCTACACGGGCTTTATCACGAAGCTCGTCTAAATCTTTCCAGAAGCCTGTTGCTAAACCTGCAAGGTAAGCGGCGCCTAGCGCAGTCACTTCTTTTACAACTGGGCGCTCAACATTTACATCTAAAATATCAGCTTGGAATTGCATTAAGAAGTTATTGTTGGTCGCGCCACCATCTACACGGAGGTATTGTAAGCGTTCACCTGAATCTGATTGCATAGCCTCTAAGACATCGCGGGTTTGGTAAGCAATAGATTCTAATGTTGCACGAACAATATGATTACGGTTTGCACCGCGAGAAAGGCCAAAAATTGCACCGCGCGCATATGGATCCCAATATGGTGCACCTAACCCAGTGAAAGCTGGAACAACATATACGCCATTACTATCAGTTACTTTTTGTGCAAAGTATTCAGAGTCAAAACTATCGTGAACAATTTTGAGTTCATCACGGAGCCATTGGATTGATGCACCCGCGATAAATACTGAACCTTCTAAGGCATATTCTGGTTCGCCTTTTGCATTACAAGCAATGGTTGTGAGAAGTCCATTTTTGGATGTAATAGCTTTGTTACCTGTGTGGAGCAACATAAAGCAACCTGTGCCGTAAGTGTTTTTGGCTTGGCCTGCATGTACGCAAAGATGTCCGTAAAGTGCAGCTTGTTGGTCACCTGCAATCCCTGCAACAGGAATACGAACACCGCCTTTACCACCGATATTGGTTTGGCCGTAAATTTCAGAAGAGTTGCGTACTTCAGGTAACATTGAACGTGGAATATTCAAGATTTCAAGCATCTTGTCGTCCCATTGTTTGGTATGAATGTTGAATAACATGGTACGAGATGCATTGGTGTAATCGGTTACGTGCACTCGGCCTTGAGTCAGTTTCCATACAAGCCAAGTATCAACGGTACCAAATAATAATTCGCCTCGTTCTGCTTTTTCTCGAGCACCTTCAACATTATCCAAAATCCATTTCACTTTTGTACCAGAGAAGTAAGGGTCAACCACTAAGCCTGTGGTATTGCGAATGTATTCTTCATGACCATCGGCTTTTAATTTATCGGTAATGTCTGCAGTACGGCGACATTGCCATACGATAGCGTTATAAACAGGCGTACCAGTTGCTTTTTCCCATACAATGGTGGTTTCACGTTGGTTGGTGATACCGATAGCAGCAATTTCATCAGATGTAATGCCCGCTTTGGCAACGACTTCGTTTAAGGTTGAGCTTTGAGTTGCCCAAATTTCCATAGGGTTATGTTCTACCCAGCCTGCTCGAGGGTAGATTTGGGTAAATTCACGTTGTGCAATTTCAACCACATTCGCATTATGATCTAATAATACTGCGCGAGAGCTTGTTGTGCCTTGGTCTAATGCAATGATGTATTTTTTGTCTGTCATAGTATTACTCCTTCAAATAATTATTCGCAGCCGCAATTACAAGGTAAATTGCCGCCAATTGCTTTTTTGTATAACCATGCACCAGCTAATGCGCCTAAAACGGGTGCAACCATTGGAACGATAAAATAAGGGATTTCGCGTCCGCCAGTTAAAGCGAGTTCGCCCCAGCCAGCGAGATAAGCAAAGAATTTTGGTCCGAAGTCACGTGCTGGATTCATGGCAAAACCTGTTAATGGGCCCATAGCACCGCCGAGAACCGCGATTAATACACCAATTAATAATGGGGCAAGTGGACCACGAGGTACACCGTTTCCATCGTCAGTTAATGCCATAATTAATGCCATAAGAATTGCAGTAATCACAAATTCCACAGCAAAGGCGCCACCAACGCTTAAACTTGGATGAGGATAAGTGGAGAATGTACCCGCAAGGCTTAAACTTTCTTGTGTACCGCGAACAATATTGTGGGCTGTTTCATAATCGATAAAAACATTGCGGTATAAGGCATAAACTAATGCTGCAGCAAAGAATGCGCCGAGCATTTGTGAAATGATGTAAGGAATTACTTTTTTGCCATCAAAGCAAGCAAATTTCCAAAGGGCAATGGTTACTGCTGGGTTTAAATGTGCGCCAGATAAACCAGCTGTTGCATATACTGCAAGTGCAACGCCCATCCCCCACATAATGCTGATTTCCCACAAGCCAAAACTAGCGCCTGCTACTTTTAGTGCTGCAACGCAGCCCACACCAAAGAAAATCAATAAGGCTGTACCTAAAAACTCGCCAATACAGTTCGCTTTTAATGATTTATCCATAGATCACTCCTTAGAAGTGCGGTTGAAATGAAGAGTGTTTTCCCTAAATAAAGGGGAAGAATTTATTAAAAAGAATACGGAGTGTTTTGAAATAGCCTCCTTATTTGAATTCTAGGTTAGAACACCTAGATTGATTATGATGTTACTCTGTTAGAGTAAATTTTTAGCTTCTACAATATAGAAACCTAGTTAACCGTGGGTATGTTTACCCACGGTTGTGAGGGATATTATTTTTTCCCTTTTAAGAATTCCACGCCAGTATCTGGGAAATCAGTAAATACGCCTGTTGCACCTGATTTATTCAATAATGCATCGTACATTTGATTTACATCTGTGAAGAATTCTGGCAATGCGTCTTTACGCACTGTATATGGATGAAGTTCAACTTTGTATTGAGCAAGCTCTTTTACTAATGGTGTGTATACAATGTTGCCTGGTTTAGATTTTTCTTTATCTACTAACATATACCAACCCGGACCAACACCATCAGCATATTTTACCACTTCTGCCATTGCACCTGGTTTAAACATCCAATCGTAATCGTAGTTTACCCATTTACCTTTCGCATCTTTTTCTTGCGTTTCTTTCCAATCTGTATAAGCCACTAATTGAACTAATTTCAAATCCATGCCCATTTTTGGAAGTAATTCAGTTTTGATACGTTTTAACTCATTAAAGTCGAAAGTTTGTAAGTAAACCATATCGGTTTTCTTATCATAGCCATATTTTTTCAATACTTTGAGCGTTTCTACGGCAATATCTTTGCCATTTTGATGGTGGAACCAAGGTGCCTTGATTTCTGGATAAATCCCTACTTTTTTGCCTGTAGATTTTTCCAAGCCTTGGATAAATTCAATTTCATCTTCAAAGGTGTGAATTCTGAAGTGTGATTTCCAAAGTGGGAAACGACCAGGATAAACTTGTGCTTGTTTGCCATCTTTGGTTTCAAAGTTTTCTGTCATTTCTAAACTTTGAATTTCTTTCAAGGTAAAGTCGATGACATAGTAACGACCGTCTTTACGGTGACGATGTGGGAATTTTTTCGCTACATCAGTCAAGCCATCTAAAAAGTGATCGTGAATAACCACTAAACGACCATCTTTAGTCATGGCTAAATCTTGCTCTAAATAATCAGCATGTTGTGCAAACGCAAGTGCTTTAGATTCTAAAGTATGCTCTGGTAAATAACCGCTAGCACCACGGTGAGCAATAATGATTTTGTCTGATTTCATTTGGGTGTTTGCCATGCTTGATGAATGGCTGCTGCAACCTGCAAGTACGCCAGCTGCTAATAAAGAAAGCGCTAAAGTTTTAAGTTTCATAAGTATTTTCTCCTTAAGAGTGCGGTAAATTTTTATGGTTTTTTTAGATTTTAGTTACAAAAAAGGCGACTAAGCAATTTGCCCGTCGCCTTTTTTAAGCTAATTATTTAGTACCGTAAGTATCGCCTAATTTCGCTTTGTGTTTTCCTTCTTCAACCATTACGATTAAGAGTAATAACACAGCTAATACGCCACCGCCGATCATTACGTAGAAACCACCGTCCCATCCGTAATGTTGAGCAGCCCAACCGATAACTGCAGATGCAGAAACTGTACCACCTAAGTAACCGAATAAACCGGTGAAACCTGCTGCAGTACCTGCTGCTTTTTTCGGTGCTAACTCAAGAGCATGTAAACCGATTAACATTACAGGACCATAGATTAAGAAACCGATTAAAGTCATTAAAATGAAGTCAGTTAATTGGTATGGGTTTTGATACCATGCGCTGTAGTTTGCTAATTCAGCTTCTGGTGTAGCAGGGTTCATCCAGTACGCAATAACCGCTGCAGTTGTTAAGATCATGAAGATGAAACCAGTTAAACCACGTTTACCTTTGAATACTTTATCTGATACCCAACCACATAATAATGTACCTGGAACCGCTGCTAATTCATAGATTGTATACGCCCATGCGGTACCTTTGATGTTGAAGTGTTTTACTTCGCTCAAATAAACCGGAGACCATTTTAATACACCGTAGCGGATTAAATATACGAACACGTTAGCAAGTGCGATGTACCATAACAATTTGTTTTTCAATACATAAGTAACGAAGATTTCTTTTGTGCTTAAATCGTTTTCGTAAGTTTTTTCGTTATAGTCATCAGGGTAGTCATTACGCCATTTTTCGATAGATGGTAAACCACAAGATTGTGGAGTATCACGCATCACGAAGTAAACTGGAATTGCACAGATCATTGCTGCAATACCCGGATAGTATAGGGATTGTTGCCAAATGTCTTTTGCTTGTGCTTCGATACCATGAGTGCTGAAGAAGACGGCACTTGCTAATAGCACCATTGCACCAGGCATCATACCACCGATATTGTGCGCAGTATTCCAAATTGACACGATAGTACCGCGTTCAGATTTAGACCACCAGTGCACCATAGTACGACCACATGGAGGCCATCCCATACCTTGGAACCAACCATTTAAGAAGATCATCGCCCACATGATAGCGATGCCAGAGGTTGCCCATGGGAATAGACCCATTAAGGTCATACATAAACCAGATAGTAATAAACCAAATGGTAGGAATACACGAGGGTTAGAACGGTCAGACATACCAGCCATGACGAATTTTGATAAACCGTAAGCAAGACCAGCTGCAGAACCGATTACACCAAGCTCAGCTTTTGTATAAAGACCTGCTTGAATTAAACCAGGTTGTGCTAAGTCAAAGTTTGCACGCACGAAATAGTATGCGGCATAACCAAAGAAGATCCCTGCGAATACTTGCCAACGTAAGCGTCTATACGTGGAATCAATTTTTTCCGCTGGAAGTTCCGCAATATGCGGAGCGGGTTTAAATGGACCAAACATAATTTTTCTCCAACTTTGTAATTATGTGTTATTGAAATTTACCCTTCAGATAGTAAGGGATGTGCTGCATCATAAAAGAAAATAAAAAATAAGAAAGTAGTAAAATGCAAAAATGTGAAGTGTTTCACAAAAATTTTACTTTGTCTGAGCGAATGCGAAAATTATTGTGATCAACTTCACAAATTCATTTTCTTTTCCGCTCAAAATGTTGTTAATTTAAGCATACTTAAATACAATACTCTCTGTATTTTTTATATTACTTTTTTGTTAAATTTTGGGAATTGGGGGTAAACATGGGATTATCGCCTAGCATGTACAAAGATGTTGGAGATTTTTCGCCACTCAGTACCGATGTCATTATTATTGGTGGTGGCGCAACGGGTGCTGGTATTGCGCGTGACTGTGCACTTCGTGGTATTGATTGTATTTTATTGGAACGCCGAGACATCGCAACGGGTGCGACAGGACGTAACCACGGATTATTACACAGTGGTGCACGTTATGCCGTAAACGACCAAGAATCTGCTGAAGAATGTATTAAAGAAAACCGCATTTTGCGCAAAATTGCGCGCCATTGCGTAGATGAAACGGAAGGCTTATTTATCACTTTGCCTGAAGATTCTCTCGACTATCAAAAAACCTTCCTTGAGAGTTGTGCAAAATCTGGAATTGATGCGCAAGCCATTGATCCTGACTTAGCTAAAATTATGGAGCCTTCTGTAAATCCAGATTTAGTGGGCGCTGTTGTTGTGCCAGATGGTTC
Organism: Haemophilus sp. SZY H35; assembly: GCF_018829705.1. Classification (NCBI taxonomy): domain Bacteria; kingdom Pseudomonadati; phylum Pseudomonadota; class Gammaproteobacteria; order Pasteurellales; family Pasteurellaceae; genus Haemophilus; species Haemophilus sp. SZY H35. The sequence goes on along the minus strand of NZ_JAHKJZ010000006.1, from coordinate 27,074 downwards.
TATTGACCCATTCCGTTTAACTGCCTCTAATATGATGGATGCGACAGAAAACGGCGCAAAAATGTTCACTTATTGCGAAGTAAAAAATTTGATTCGTGAAGGTGGAAAAGTGATTGGTGTGAATGTGTACGATCATAAAAATCGTAGAGAACGCCAATTTTTTGCACCGTTGGTTGTGAATGCTGGTGGTATTTGGGGACAAGGGATTGCGGAATATGTCGATCTCAAAATCAAAATGTTCCCTGCGAAAGGTGCATTGCTCGTAATGGGCCATCGTATTAATAAACTTGTCATTAACCGCTGCCGTAAACCAGCTGATGCGGATATTCTTGTTCCAGGCGATACAATTTGTGTTATTGGTACAACGTCAAGTCGTGTGCCTTATGATCAAATCGATAACATGCAAGTGACGCCAGAGGAGGTGGATATTCTTTTCCGTGAAGGTGAAAAACTTGCACCGAGTTTACGTCATACTCGCGTATTACGTGCTTATGCAGGGGTGCGTCCATTAGTTGCGAGTGATGATGATCCATCAGGTCGTAATGTGAGTCGTGGTATTGTGTTACTTGACCACGCAGAACGCGATGGCTTAGATGGCTTTATTACTATTACAGGCGGTAAGTTAATGACTTATCGTTTAATGGCTGAATGGGCGACCGACCTTGTTTGTAAAAAACTCAATAAAACGGCTCGTTGTGTCACTGCGGAGCAACCTTTGCCAGGCTCTACTGAAAGCCGTCAAGAGACCAATCAAAAAGTCATTTCATTACCAAGTACTATTCGTTATTCCGCCGTGTATCGTCATGGTTCACGTGCTACTCGTTTGCTTGAAAAAGAACGTTTAGATCGTTCAATGGTTTGCGAATGTGAAGCGGTGACGGCGGGCGAAGTGCGCTATGCGATTGATGAACTGGGCGTAAATAACATTGTGGATTTACGTCGCCGTACTCGTGTTGGTATGGGTACTTGCCAAGCTGAGCTTTGTGCATGTCGTGCTGCTGGCTTAATGAACCGTTTTGAAGTGGCAACACCAACTCAATCAACGACTCAACTTTCTGCCTTTATGGAAGAACGCTGGCGCGGTATTGAGCCGATTGCTTGGGGTGAAGCTATTCGCGAAGCCGAATTTACATCTTGGATGTATGGTAGCGTATTAGGTTTAAATGATGTGAAACCGCTTGATGAACAAGCACAACAAGGGACGGATAGCAATGAATTTTGATGTAGCCATTATTGGCGGTGGTTTAGCGGGTTTAACCTGTGGTATCGCTCTTCAACAACGCGGCAAACGTTGCGTGATAATCAACAACGGTCAAGCAGCCATTGATTTTGCATCCGGCTCTTTAGATTTATTAAGCCGTATACCATCAACTCCAAATGGAGAAGGTCGCGCGGTAGAAAATTTAAAAGAAAATATTACCGCACTTCGCAATGAATTACCTGCTCACCCTTATAGTTTATTAGGTGCAGAGAAAGTACTTGCTAAAGCGCAAGATTTTGAACGTTTAGCTAATGAATTAAATCTTGATTTAATTGGTTCTACGGAAAAGAACCATTGGCGTGTAACTGGCTTAGGCAGTTTGCGTGGTGCGTGGCTTTCACCAAATAGTGTGCCAATTGTACAAGGCAATGAACGTTTTCCGCATAAACGTATTGCTGTGCTTGGTATTGAAGGTTATCACGATTTTCAACCGCAACTTTTGGCGGCAAATTTGGTGTTAAACCCACAATTTGAGCATTGTGAGGTGACTAGTGGTTTCTTAAATATTCCACAATTAGACGAGCTTCGTAAAAATGCTCGTGAGTTCCGCAGTGTAAACATCTCTCAACTTCTAGAGCACAAACTTGCGTTTAATGATCTTGTTAAAGAAATTATTGAATCAGCGCAAGGTGCAGAAGCAGTATTTTTACCGGCTTGTTTTGGTTTAGAAAACCAAGAATTTATGACCGCACTTCGTGATGCAACTAAACTCGCATTATTTGAATTACCAACGTTGCCACCATCATTACTTGGTATGCGTCAACGTATTCAATTACGCCGTAAATTTGAATCCCTTGGTGGTTTAATGATTAACGGTGATAGTGCATTGAGCGCAACATTTGAAGGAAACCAAGTACGTTGTATCAACACTCGCTTGCTCGAAGATGAAGAAATTACTGCAGATAACTTCGTACTAGCTTCAGGCAGTTTCTTCAGTAAAGGACTCATTTCTGAATTCGATAAAATTTATGAGCCGGTTTTTGAATCCGATATTATCGGTGTTGAAGGGTTTAACGATAAAGATCGTTTTACTTGGACTGCTCATCGTTTTGCTCATCCACAACCTTATCAATCTGCTGGTGTGGCAATTAATGCGCAATGCCAAGTGCAAAAGAGCGGTCAATATTTAACGAATTTATATGCCGTCGGTAATGTAATTGGTGGTTTTAATGCGCTTGAACTAGGTTGTGGTTCGGGTGTCGCAGTTGTAACTGCCTTGGCGGTTGCTGATGAAATCTTGGCGAAATAAGGGGGAATAATATGGATAATAATATTCAACGACTCATTGATAGTGCAAAACAATCCCTAAATTCACCTGAAAGCCATAAATATATCGACGAAAGTTTTGAAAGCTGTATTAAATGTACGGCTTGTACCGCTGTTTGTCCGGTTTCACGCAACAATCCGCTTTATCCTGGTCCAAAACAATCTGGCCCAGATGGTGAGCGTTTACGCTTAAAATCTGCTGAACTTTACGATGAAGCACTTAAATATTGTACCAACTGTAAACGTTGTGAAGTGGCTTGTCCGTCTGATGTGAAAATCGGTGATTTAATTGTGCGTGCACGTAATAACCACTTAGCACAATCTAAAAAACCGTTAATGAATAAATTGCGTGATGCGATTTTAAGTAACACGGATGTCATGGGGAAAATCAATACGCCATTAGCGCCGATTGTAAACACTATCACAAGCCTAAAAGCTACCAAATTTATGTTGGAAAAAACGCTTAAAATTAGTAAAGAACGTACTTTACCTAAATATGCGTTTGGCACGTTCCGCAGCTGGTATATGAAAAATGCGTTACAAGGCCAACAAAAATTTGAGCGTAAAGTCGCGTATTATCATGGTTGTTATGTGAACTACAATAATCCGCAGCTTGGTAAAGAATTCCTTAAAGTATTCAATGCGATGAACATTGGAGTGATGTTACTAGAAAAAGAAAAATGCTGTGGTTTACCATTAATGGTGAATGGTTTCCCAGAACGTGCACGTAATATCGCACGGTTCAATACCGATTACATTGGAAAAATGGTAGATGAAAATGGACTAGATGTGATAAGTGAGGCATCAAGTTGTTCACTTAATCTGCGTGATGAATACCATCATATTTTAGGTATCGATAATGCTAAAGTGCGTCCGCATATTCATATGGTGACGCCATTCTTATACCAACTGTTCAAAGAAGGTAAAACATTACCGTTGAAACCACTTAAACTTCGAGTGGCTTATCACACCGCTTGTCACGTAGATAAGGCGGGTTGGGCACCTTATACTTTGGAAGTGTTGAAAAAAATTCCTGGTTTAGAAATCATTATGTTACCTAGCCAATGCTGTGGTATTGCTGGGACTTACGGTTTTAAATCAGAAAACTATGAGGTTTCACAATCTATTGGTAAAAACCTATTCGATAATATTAACGAAGGTGGGTTTGATTACGTCATATCTGAATGCCAAACCTGTAAATGGCAAATTGATATGTCATCCAATGTGACCTGTATTCACCCATTAACCTTACTCTGTATGTCGATGGATGCTTAGTTAAGAAAATGTTACACCTTAATCATCTATATTCTAGATTAAGGTGTAATAAATCGAATGATAGAATAGTACCGCGCTATTTCGTTTAATTCTTTTGCTTTCCTACACCTCAAGTGGTAAATTACTTAGTAATTTTTGCTGTTCTGGTAAGGACGCCGCTTGGAATATAATCTTGAACGAGCCAAACAATGGGTAAAGGCTTTAGATAAACGTCGTTTTGAACGAGCGTTACTGGGTTCTGGCGATGCGTTTCAACATGTGTTATCAATAGTTCCTTTACTTTTACAGAGTAATCACCCACAGCTTCCTGGCTATGTCATTCATGCTCCATCAGGGGTTTCCGGTTTCCATATTTCTGATTATCAAAAGCGATGGCTTGTTAATGAATACGGTATTAATTATGCCGATTGTAAATATATAAATCATCAAAGTGCGGTAAATTTTCAATCTGTTTTGCCTCCTATTTTAGGTGTGTATGTGATGGGGAGTTTTGGTTCTATTAGCCAAACTTCATCTTCTGATTTAGATACTTGGATTTGTGTCCGTGATGGCCTTAGTTCAGATGAATGTGCACTTATTACCAAAAAAGCTAAACGTATTTCTGAATGGGCGACTCAGTTTAATGTAGAAATTAATTTCTATTTAGTAGATCAGCAACGCTTTCGCCATGAACATTATGCTGATTCACTCACCGCCGAAAATAGTGGATCCGCACAGTATATGTTGCTGTTGGATGAATTTTATCGGTCAGCAGTTCGTTTAGCGGGTAAACCTTTGTTATGGCTACATTTATGGGTTGAAAACGAAAAGGATTATGAAAAGGAAGTTGAACGACTGATTGAATCTGGGGAACTCGATCCAAATGATTGGGTTGATTTTGGCGGTTTAGGTCAATTCTCGGCGAGTGAATATTTTGGGGCTAGCTTATGGCAGCTTTATAAAGGAATTGATTCTCCTTATAAATCAGTACTCAAAATTTTACTGCTAGAAGCTTATTCTAAAGAATATCCTAATACCTGTTTAATTGCACGCACCTTTAAACGCGATTTACTTTCAGGTTGTGCTAATCCAGATCACCATTTTGATCCTTATATTGCTATCCTTTCAAAAGTTACTCAATATTTAACCGCACTTTCTGAATTTAAGCGCCTTGATTTTGTACGTCGTTGTTTTTATGTGAAAGCAACGAAGGATCTTGCACTTTACCAAGCAGATAATTGGCGTATCCGTTATATGGAAATTTTGGCTCGGGAATGGGGATGGTCTGATGAAACTGTACAATTCCTTAATTGTCGCCCACTTTGGAAAATCAAAGCAGTCAAAGAAAATCATGATAATGTGGTGAAGTTTTTGATGTTGAGTTACCGTAACTTAGTTGAGTTTGCTCGAAAACATCGAATTCACTCAAGTGTTGTACCACAAGATATTAATATTCTTTCACGTAAACTTTATACGGCCTTTGAAGCAATTCCGGGTAAGGTCACTTTACTCAACACGCAAATTTCCCATAATTTGTCGGAAGATCATATTACCTTCTTAGAAGTACGAGGAAATAAGCATTTTAAAGATGGCTGGTATCTTATTAATCAGTCGCCAAATCATATTATGTTTTCTAAAGAGCGAGTGATTGAATATGGTGAGAGCTTAAATAAACTCGTCGCATGGGCATATTTTAATCGTCTTTTAACTGAGAAGACGCACTTATCTATTTTCAGTAAAAAAGTGAGTTCAGCAACATTATATCGTTTTGTAAGTAATCTTCGAGTGGCATTTCCAAGTACTGTCGCACCTCAACCAAGTAATAGTGATTTATTAAATCAGTGTGAAATTCGTAGTTTGTTTATTGCTATTAATCTGACGTTAGATCCAACAGCGAATGTAGAAGAAGTATTAACAGATATTTCATCAAGAGATTTATTTAGTTTTGGTGCAATGGAGCAAAGCCTTGTAGGAAGTATTGATTTTACTTATCGTAATATTTGGAATGAAATTCGTACCCTTCATTTTGAAGGTCAAAATGCGATTTTGCTTGCTCTAAAAGTGCTTTCTAACAAAATTTATCGTGGAGTGAATCGACCTGATTCGATTCAAGTATATTGTTATAGCAAACGTTATAGACAAGATTTATGCCAGCTTGTTAGCGGGTTAGTTAATCGTTGTGTGAGTATTCAGGTTGGAGAGACGTCATTAAGTCATTCCTCTCGTTTACGTGTTGCCGGTAAAAATTGGCAATTCTTCTTTGAAGAGCGTGGTATCACTTTACAAGAAATCCAGAATGATTCTGCGCTTGATGATATAAAAAGTGCGGTAGATTTTGATGAAGTTTTACAAAATCCTATTAAGGATAGTGAAATGACCCAAGAAAGCCGTTGTTATCCAGCAGAAATGGATGCGTTTGCTCGAGAAGGTTTCTTACAGTTTTTCTTTGAAGATAATCCAGATCACAGTTTTAATGTTTATATTTTAGATGAAGCTAATCGTCTTGAAATTTATCGCCGATGTGATGGTGAAAAGGATGATAAAGTGCGTGAGATTAATCAACTTTACCAAAATGCTAAGCATGAGGGAGATAATAATCCTTATAATATCATTTTGCGTAATTTTAATTATCCGCAATTTTATCAATTACAAAATAGTGAAAAAGGAAGGGTGATAGTGCCTTTTCAATTTCGTTTAGCTAATGTTTAGTTGATATTGCGTTATAATTTTGTTGGATAAATTAAGATATGGCCAGGCTTGCCAATAAAATGGGCGGAGAAAGGGGATATAATATGACATTAGAGGTATGGCAGTACATCCGTCAAGAGGCCAAAATGCTCGCAGAGCATGAGCCTATGTTAGCAAGTTTCTTTCACTCTACTATTTTGAAACATCAAAATCTTGGTAGTGCATTGAGTTATTTACTTGCTAATAAATTAGCGAATCCTATTATGCCAGCGATCTCTTTACGAGAAATCATTGAAGAAGCCTATCAAGCTAATCCTTCAATTATTGATTGTGCAGCAAGTGATATTAAAGCTGTGCGTCAGCGCGATCCAGCGGTGGAATTGTGGACTACGCCATTACTTTATTTAAAAGGTTTCCATGCTATTCAGAGTTATCGGATTACACATTATTTGTGGAATCAGAATCGAAAAGCGCTTGCGCTTTATTTGCAAAATCAGATTTCAGTAGCCTTTGATGTAGATATTCATCCTGCAGCTAAAATTGGTCATGGCATCATGTTTGATCATGCCACAGGAATTGTCGTAGGGGAGACCTCTATAATTGAGAATGATGTGTCTATTTTGCAAGGTGTAACACTTGGCGGAACAGGTAAAGAATCTGGTGATCGTCATCCAAAAGTACGCGAGGGCGTGATGATTGGTGCTGGTGCTAAAATTTTAGGTAATATCGAAGTTGGAAAATATGCCAAAATTGGGGCTAATTCAGTCGTGCTTCATCCTGTACCAGAATACGCGACAGCTGCTGGGGTACCGGCGAGAATTGTTGGGCAAGATAAAGCTGCAAAACCTGCATTTGATATGAACCAATATTTTATTGGACTTGATGATGGTATGAATTTAAATATTTAGAAAAGTAAAATGATAAATAAAGATACTCAACTCTGTATGTCGTTGTCAGGACGACCAGGTAATTTTGGAACCACATTTCATAATTATTTATATGAAAAGTTAGGGTTAAATTTCATTTATAAAGCCTTTACGACACAAGATATTGAACATGCAGTGAAAGGTATACGAGCATTAGGTGTTCGTGGTTGTGCTGTTTCTATGCCGTTTAAAGAAAGTTGTATGCCTTTTTTAGATGAAATCCATTCTTCAGCAAAAGCGATAGAATCAGTAAATACTATTGTGAATGATGATGGTTTCTTACGTGCTTATAACACAGATTATATTGCTATTGTAAAATTAATTGAGAAATATCAACTGAATAATTATGCTTCCGTGATTGTACAAGGCAGTGGCGGGATGGCGAAGGCCGTTGTTGCTGCATTTAAAAATAGGGGCTTTGAGAAGCTTAAAATTTATGCTCGCAATGCAAAAACAGGGCGATATTTAGCCGCACTTTATGGTTATGAATATATTGATTCGTTGGTAAATCAGTGTGCAGAAATTTTGGTAAATGTCACCCCGATAGGCATGAAAGGTGGAAAAGAAGAAACTGAGTTGGCTTTTCCACAATCTATGATTAATGCTGCAAATATCGCTTTTGATGTTGTTGCTATTCCGGCTGAAACCCCCTTTATCCGTTATGCAGAATCTAAAGGGAAAAAGGTTATTTCAGGTGCTGAGGTTATTGTTTTACAAGCGGTTGAACAATTTGAACTTTACACGCATCAGCGTCCAAGTAATGAATTAATAGAAGAAGCGGCAGCATTTGCAAGAACAAGAAGTTAAATAAAATCTCCATTAAATAACATTTAATGGAGATTTTTTATCAACTACTATTAATGATAACAGACTATTTACCATCCCATGCTTGTACGGCATCTAGACGTGCTTTAATTTTGCCTTGGGTATCTTTTTTAAAGTAACCGTCAGCTAATCCACCTTCCCAGCCACCGTAATTTGCATTTGGTAATACAATAAAGGTTTTACCAAATTTAGCCTGATTTTGTTGTACAAATGAACGACGTTCATTGTTACTTTTTCCGTAGACTGTATCTCCGAAATCGTCTAGGTTATCGCCAGCGTAAAGAACAATCTCATAGCCTTGTTTTTCAATCTCGGCAAAACGCGCAGCTTTAGCAGATTTATCTTTTTTAAAGTAAAAGGATGAATCATCTAAGCCTTTAAAGCCAAGACGTTTCATATCGTCAATGGTACCGGTTTTTTCTGTGCTATCTTTACGGTTAGTCACGTAAAACATTTTACCGTTATGTGAATTTACATAATTATTAAATTCTACTGCGCCAGGGATAGCTCGGGATTGGCGAGCTTCAACCCAACGCGTCCAATCTTTTCCATCAAATGGTTTATTGTTTTTTACTTGCCAACCAGCATAAAGGCTGTTATCTAACATGGTTTCATCTAAATCAACAACAACCGCTTTTTTCTTTCCTTTAGTAACTTTTGCGTGATCAAAGGCAACTTTTGCTGCATTGTATGCTTGATAAGTTAATGCTTGGTATTCACCCGAATCTTGCATCCAGTTTAATCCAAGAACTGCTTGTTGTTGCAATTGTGCATTAGCATGTTCCTTTGAATCCATTGAATGAGTACTACATCCAGCGAGAACAAAAGCAGAAATTGCAGCAAGTGCGGTCATTTTTAAGGTTGTTTTCATGTTAAATTACTCTCCATATTAAGGCAGTTAAATACTGTGGGGAGTATATCAAGTCTTTTGGTTTTTTACTTCATCTTCTCTGAATATCTCTTTAGTTTGTGACATGGATCACATTTTTCTTTTCATTTTGTGACGAATATGTACAGCATTTTTTTATGCTATCGCCTTTCCTCTTTTTTCACGGTAAACTATCAGCATTTTTCTTGTATAACATAAAGATTATGCGACTTTTGATTCTTATTCTTTTCGCCATATTGGCACTGTTTCAATATGATTTATGGTTTGGACGCAATGGATTTTGGGATTATCGTGAAACTGCGGTAAAAATTGTAGAAAATCATGCTGAAAATGAAAAACTTTCCCAGCGTAATCAACGCATTAATGCGGAAATTCAAGGATTAACAAAGGGGTTTGAATCGATTGAAGAACGAGCAAGGATGCAGCATGGTATGGTAAAAGAAAATGAAGTGTTTTATCACATTGTGAAAGAGAATAAATAATGGATCGTCCAATTGTTGTTGTATTACCTGCAGCTGGAGTAGGCTCGCGTATGCAAGCGGATAAACCAAAACAATACCTAGCGTTGTTAGGTAAAACGTTGTTAGAACATACGCTTGATATCATGCTAACTCATACAGCGATTTCGAAGATTATATTAGTCGTGAGTAAAGATGATCCTTATATAGCCAATTTATCACTTTCACCTAAAATTCAATTGGTAGAAGGTGGTGAAACGAGGGCTGAATCAGTGCTAAATGGTTTGAATGCAATTTGTGATAAAAATGCTTGGGTACTAGTACATGATGCGGCTCGTCCTTGTTTACAGCATACTGATATTGATAAATTATTAACCATTGATGATGAACAGGGGGCAATTTTAGCAATTCCCGTAACAGACACAATTAAGCGTTCAGATAATCAACAACGTATAGTTGTGACTGAAGATCGTAGTCAGCTTTGGCAGGCTCAAACACCACAATTTTTTCAAGTGGAATGCTTGAAAAAAGCACTTTCTACAGCCCTACAGCAAGGGCTTCAAATTACGGATGAGGCTTCTGCAATGGAGCATGCGGGTTTTCGACCGCACTTGGTAGCTGGTCGTAGTGATAATTTGAAAGTCACGCGTCCCGAGGATTTGGCATTAGCTGAATTTTATTTAACAAGGAATAAATTATGATGAGAATTGGACATGGGTTTGATGTTCATGCTTTTGGAGAGAATCGCCCATTAATTATCGGTGGTGTAGAAGTACCATATCACACTGGTTTTATAGCACATTCGGATGGTGATGTGGCTTTACATGCCTTGACTGATGCAATTTTAGGCGCGGCAGCACTAGGCGATATTGGCAAACTTTTCCCTGATACAGATATGCAATATAAAAATGCAGATAGTCGTGGTTTATTACGTGAAGCTTTTCGTCAGGTTCAAGAAAAGGGATATAAAATTGGGAATGTTGATGTAACTATTATTGCTCAGTCACCCAAAATGCGCCCATATATTGATGCAATGCGTGTAAAAATTGCTGAGGATTTACAATGTGATATTGAGCAAGTCAATGTAAAGGCCACGACCACGGAAAAATTAGGTTTTACAGGGCGAAGTGAAGGCATCGCCTGTGAGGCCGTTGCATTGTTAGTATATTGATAGTGATATATCGTAAGTGCGATAGCGTGCCTAAAAGAATTTTATCGTATTTCAAATTTTGTGATCTAGATCACAGTTTCTAAAAGTGAAAAGTCATACCATATATCTGCACAGTAAGTTTGTTGTCAATGACGCAAGCTATAAATCAAGATTTAGGCACAAGAATGGACGTTTGTGCCATTTGGCATAGAGCTGTGCATCTTGCCTATTGGGTTTGGCGGACTGTTGTCTGACATTCCCGAACGATATCCTAATCAGTGAAATGATAACGAGTGAGTCGCTCACCTTTATTATGAAGTGGCCATTGATGATAGGACAACATCCATAGCTGGATGTGGGGCAAATGGAGGGCTTCAGTCCGCTTCTTTGTCCACCAACCTTGTTGTTAGGTGCGATATTGTTAGTTGTTGTTGGCTAATGGAATGCTTATATGGGGTGTAATGATGTAACCATTCCATTAGTCAAACTATCTCAAATTCTAATTTTTATTAATCTATTAGTCATCCTTGTAATTCTAATTTTATCTGCTGATATTTATTGGGTTTCAGATATAAAAAAACGCACTTTCTACAAAGTGCGTTTTATTTTTAGAAACGATTAATTAGCAGGCTTGTTTGCCATAAGCATCTTGGCGAAGAATGTGACGAACACCTTCATCAAATTCTGCTAATACGCGATCTGCATCTTTTGGATCTTTACCGCGCGCATCCAAGTAGAATTTAATTTTTGGTTCAGTACCTGAAGGACGAGCAATTAAGCGTCCGCCATTTTCCAAGTTGAATACAAGGATATCGCTTTGACGATCTGTTTTAGTATGGTCGATAAATTGTGCCACTTTCACTCCAGCGATTTCTGCTAGTGGATTGTTACGAAGTGCGGTCATTAATTTTCCGATTTCTGAAAGATCACTTACTCGAATAGAGATTTGTCCACTCACATAAGCACCAAATTCTTTGGTAAATTCATCAGCATAATCCGCTAAAGTTTTGCCTTGTTTTTTCAAGTTACGCACAAGATCTAAGAACACGATTGCTGCAGAAATACCGTCTTTATCGCGTACCTTGTCTGGGTCAACTAAATAACCCAATGCTTCTTCAAAACCAAACAATAAGCCAGATACTTTACCGATATATTTGAAACCAGTTAAGGTTTCTTCTGATTGGAAACCGTATTTTTTCGCAATTTCAGCGAGCGCAGGAGAAGAAACAAGTGAGCAAGCCAATGTGCCTTGTTTGCCTTGATATTGTTTTGCTAAGTACCAACCTAAGAAACAGCCTACCACGTTGCCGTGTAGTGATTTCCAGTTGCCTTGTGCATCAGGCACAGCAACCGCTAAACGGTCTGCATCTGGGTCATTAGCAATGATAAATTCAGCATTCTTTTCTTTTGCCACTTTAATTGCTAAATCTAATGCGCCTTTTTCTTCTGGATTTGGAAAGTTCACGGTTGGGAATGTGCCATCTGGCCAAACTTGATCTGCGACTACGTGTGGTTGTGGTAAGCCTGCTTTTGCCAGCGTCTTACTTAAAACTTCATAGCCAACACCGTGCATAGCGGTATAAACATAGTTAATGTCGCAAGCTGGCTCTTTAGCTAATGATGCAGTTTTTGCAATGTACGCATCTACCACTTCATCATTTAACACCACATAATTATCACTACGTGGTAAATCTTGGATATTGCCTGCCGAAACTTTATCAATTAATGCTGCGATGTCTTTATCTGCTGGTGAAACGATTTGACCGCCGCCATTTGCTTTACCTAAATACACTTTATAACCGTTATCTTCCGGTGGATTATGGCTTGCTGTCACCATTACACCTGCAGTGGTATCAAAATATTGGATAGCATAAGCCAATACTGGCGTAGGTAATTTACGTGGTAATAAATAAGCTTTTACGCCTGCACCCGCCATAATTTCAGCCGTGTCACGGGCAAAAACATCAGAGTTTTTACGGCCGTCGTAACCAATTACGATAGATGGTTCTTTATCGTAATCTTTTAAATATTCCGCTAAACCGCCAGCAGCTTGAGAAACTAACACTCGGTTCATCCCCATTGAGCCAGCTTGTAAACGGCCACGTAAACCTGCCGTACCAAATTGTAAACGACCATCAAAACGCGCATGTAATTCTGCTTCTGCTGCTTTATCTCCGCCTTTTGCCGCATCTAAAAGTGCGGTTAATTCTGCATGAGTTTCTGCGTCAGGATCTTGGTTTAACCAATTTTGCGCTACATGAAAAAGAGTTGTCATAGGATCATCCTTATTCTCTTGAAATAAATAAATCGCTGCTAGACTAGCCGAAATCACCCAAAATGGGAACGGATAATTATCAAAATTTTGATCTACTTAACATTTTTTGTTCACGCAATCGGTTATCCGAGCTAATTAGGAAAGCCGTTTGTTGCATAGGCATTTGTTTGAAAAATTCGCTATAATACCGCCTCAATATTTACGGCAAAATTTAACCGCACTTTAAGGATTTTCAATGTCATCCCAGCCTCGTTTCGTCCATCTTCGCACGCACACAGATTTTTCGATGATTGACAGTATCGTCAAAGTGAAACCGCTAGTAAAAGCCTGTGCTGCTAATGAAATGGTTGCAATGGCACTAACGGATTTTACAAATTTTTGCGGTGTGGTGCGCTTTTATGGCGAGATGCTTTCTTTAGGGATGAAGCCAATTATCGGGGCAGATGTAAAAGTCAAAAGTACATTATGTGGCGATGAATACTTTGATCTGACTTTGTTGGCTAAAAATAATGAAGGCTATAAAAATATTACTTTATTGTTATCAAAAGCTTACCAGCGAGGTTATAACGACTTACCTTATATTGATCAAGATTGGCTTATTGATTATCGAGAAGGGGTGATTATCTTATCTGGTGGTATACAGGGAGATGTGGGAAAGAAATTATTAAAAGATAATGCTGATGAGATTGAAAGTACGGTCGCATTTTATCAAGAATTTTTTCCCGAGCATTTTTATCTTGCTCTTAGCCGCACAGGAAGAGCGGATGAAGAAAGTTATATCCACGCAGCACTAAAATTAGCTGAACGTTACCATTTACCGTTAGTTGCTACAAATGATGTGGTATTCCTCAAGCAAGATGATTTTGAAGCCCACGAAATTCGTGTGGCGATTAGAGATGGTTATACTTTAGATGATCCTAAACGCCCAAAACGTTATACCTCCGAACAATATTTCCGTTCAGAAGAGGAAATGTGTGAGTTATTTGCAGATATTCCCTCAGCTTTAGAAAATACGCTTTTAATTGCTCAGCGTTGTAGTGTAACGCTTCGTCTTGGTCAATATTTTTTACCAAAATTTCCAACGGGTGAATTGAGCACGGAGGATTTCTTAATAAAAAAAGCCAGAGAAGGACTAGAGGAGCGTTTAGTATTTCTATTTCCGGATGAGAAAATTAGGGCCGAAAGACGGGCAGAATATGATGAACGTTTAGAAGTGGAATTAGGTGTTATCAACCAAATGGGATTCCCTGGTTATTTCTTGATTGTGATGGAATTTATTCAGTGGTCAAAAGATAATGATATTCCAGTGGGACCAGGACGAGGTTCGGGGGCTGGTTCTTTAGTTGCCTATGCATTGAAAATTACCGATTTAGATCCGCTTGAGTTTGATTTGCTGTTTGAGCGTTTTTTAAATCCAGAACGGGTATCTATGCCTGACTTTGACGTGGATTTTTGTATGGATGGTCGAGATCGTGTTATTGAGCATGTTGCTGAAACTTACGGACGCGGTGCAGTATCACAAATTATCACCTTTGGTACCATGGCGGCAAAAGCGGTGATTCGCGATGTAGGGCGCGTATTGGGACATCCTTATGGTTTCGTTGATCGTATTTCGAAATTGATTCCTCCAGATCCAGGAATGACGCTCGCAAAAGCGTTTGAAGTTGAGCCACAATTGCAAGTGGCGTATGACAGTGATGAAGAGGTGCAAGCCTTAATAGATATGGCGCGTAAGTTGGAAGGTGTAACCCGTAATGCGGGTAAACATGCGGGAGGCGTAGTAATTTCTCCAACTTTAATTACGGATTTTGCGCCGCTTTATTGCGATAATGAAGGGCTTCACCCTGTTACCCATTTTGATAAAAGCGATGTGGAATATGCAGGGCTTGTGAAGTTTGATTTCTTAGGATTACGTACTCTGACTATCATTAAGTGGGCATTAGATATGATTAATGCTCGCATGGCTCGAGAAGGTAAGCCACTTGTTGATATTGCAGCGATCCCTCTAGATGATCATGAATCTTTTGAACTGCTTAAACGTTCTGAAACTACAGCTGTATTCCAGCTAGAATCTCGTGGTATGAAAGATTTGATCAAACGCCTTCAACCTGACTGTTTTGAAGATATTATCGCGTTGGTAGCATTGTTCCGTCCTGGTCCTTTGCAGTCAGGAATGGTGGATAATTTTATTGATCGTAAACATGGACGAGAAGAAGTATCCTACCCTGATGCAGAATATCAACATGAAAGCTTGAAGCCTATTCTTGAGCCAACTTACGGTATTATTTTGTATCAAGAGCAAGTGATGCAGATTGCGCAAGTGTTGGCTGGTTATACGTTGGGTGGAGCAGACTTATTGCGTCGAGCGATGGGGAAAAAGAAGCCAGAGGAAATGGCAAAGCAGCGTTCTGTGTTTAAAGAGGGGGCGGTAAAAAACGGTGTTGATGGTGAGCTTTCCATGAAGATTTTCGACTTGGTGGAAAAATTTGCTGGCTATGGTTTTAATAAATCTCACTCCGCTGCTTATGCCTTGGTGTCTTACCAAACGCTTTGGCTCAAAACCCATTTCCCTGCAGAGTTTATGGCTGCGGTGATGACATCTGAAATGGATAACACGGATAAAATTGTGGGTTTATATGATGAATGTTTACGTATGGGATTAAAGGTTGCTCCACCAGATATTAACGTGGGTAAGCATCATTTTAGTGTTAATGACCAAGGTGAAATTGTATATGGTATTGGCGCAATTAAAGGTGTGGGGGAAGGCCCGATTGAGGCACTTGTGACCGCTAGAAATGAAGGGGGAATTTTCAAAGACTTATTTGATTTATGTGCTCGAGTAGATTTGAAGAAAATTAACCGCCGGACTTTTGAAAGCCTAATTATGTCCGGTGCCTTTGATAAATTAGGTCCACATCGCGCCGCACTTTCTAAGAATTTAGAAGATGCCCTTAAAGCATCTGATCAACATGCTAAAGATGAAGCTATGGGACAAACGGATATGTTTGGGGTACTGACTGAAACCCACGAAGAAGTCGAGAATGCCTATGCTAATACCCCTCCTTACTCAGAAAAACAAATTCTTGATGGTGAGCGTGAAACACTAGGGCTTTATTTAAGTAGTCATCCTGTAAGCCGATATTTAAAAGAATTATCTCATTACACATCAATACGTTTAAAAGATTTGACACCAAATCGTCGTGGGCAAATAAGTACTGCCGCAGGATTGTTAGTTTCATCTCGTATAGCAATGACTAAAAAAGGTAATCGACTCGGTATTGCAACATTAGATGATCGTTCTGGTCGTTTAGATTTAACTTTATTTGGTGAAAGTTTAGAGCAATTTGGTGAAAAGTTACAAAAAGATACTGTAGTGATTGCTTCTGGACAGGTCAGTGTTGATGATTTCTCAGGTGGCTTAAAAATGACGGTGCGAGAGTTAATGACCTTAGATGAGGCTCGTTCTCGTTATGTCAAATCCTTAGCTATTAGTCTTTCTGAGCATCAAATTACACCAAGTTTCATTAAACAACTTAAAGCATTACTTGAGCCGGTGAGTGGTGGAACTTTGCCGATTAACGTGTATTACCAAAGTCCGAGAGGTCGTGCGTTGTTACGTTTGGGCGTGCAATGGTCGATCATTCCAACAGATGAAATTCTGACAGAATTAGTGAATTTACTTGGCGAAAGTGCGGTGGAATTAGAGTTTGAATAATACAAAGGCGTGAAAAATATCACGCCTTTTTTATAAGATTAACGTAAGAAATAACGATAAGATTTGCTTTCTGTTACATCTTCAAAAACATAATTGAGTTGAGCAAGTGCCTGTTCAAATTCTGCTTGTTCGCGTTTTTCAATTTGGAAACCAGCAAGGATATTTCCATAGTCCGCGCCGTGGGCACGATAGTGGAATAATGAAATATTCCAACGATTTTGTAATGTTTCCAAGAATTTTAATAACGCACCTTTTTGCTCAGGGAATTCGAACGTATATAAGCGTTCGTTATCATTGGCTGCTCGTCCCCCCATTAAATAGCGAACGTGCGTTTTCGCAATATCATCATCAGACATATCCTCAACATCAAAACCATTTTTTGTGAGGTCTGCAATAATGTCTGCTTTTTCTTGCTCATTTGTCGTTCTTACCCCAACAAACACGCAAGCACGTTTATCATCTGCATAACGGTAACTGAATTCGGTTACAGCTCGGTTACCTAATACATAAGCAAATTTTAAGAAACTACCGGGTTGCTCAGGCATGGTCACAGCTAATAAAGCCTCTCGGTTTTCACCAATTTCACAACGTTCAGATACATAACGTAATGTATGGAAATTCAAGTTCGCGCCAGACAAAATTGCCGCCATATTTTGGCCTTCAATATGGTTTTGTTTCACATATTTTTTCAAACCGGCTAAACCTAATGCACCTGATGGCTCCGCAACAGCACGAACGTTCTCAAATAAATCTTTCATTGCTGCGCACGCTTCGTCACTATCGACCAATACCATATCGTCAAGATATTGCTGACATAGACGGAATGTTTCGTCACCAATGCGTTTTACGGCAACACCATCCGCAAATAATCCAACATGGGTTAAATCTGTGGGTTCGCCTTTATCGAGAGCGGCTTTTAAACATGCAGAATCCTTTGATTCTACACCGATGATTTTAATTTCTGGCATAAATTGCTTAAGCAAAATTGCCACGCCTGCAGCTAAACCACCGCCTCCGACTTGTACAAACACATAATCCAAATCTGCCACTTGTTGTAGCATTTCCATCGCTAACGTGCCTTGTCCTGCGATCACTAATGGATGATCGAATGGAGGAATAAATGTCATATTTTTTTCTTTTGAAAGCTCAATCGCTTTTGCTTTGGCTTCATCGAAATTAGCACCGTGCAACAACACCTCGCCACCAAATCCACGCACTGCATCCACTTTAATGCTTGGGGTATTTTGTGGCATGACGATCAATGCTTTTAAGCCTAATTGTTTCGCTGATAATGCCACGCCTTGTGCATGGTTACCCGCAGATGCCGCTATCACTCCTGCTTCTTTTTGTTCTGCTGAAAGGCTAGAAATCATTGCGTAAGCACCGCGTAGTTTAAAACTATTTACTGGCTGACGGTCTTCGCGTTTAATCCAGATATTATTGTGCAGTCGTTCAGAAAGTTTTCCCATTTTTTGTAAAGGGGTCACTTGCGCAGCTTCATATACGCGTGAACCAAGTTTAACAATAGCATTGATATAATCTGATTGAGAAGGTTGAGGATTGGTGAGTAGGTTTTTCATAGTGTTTGTTTTAATGATGAAGTGCGGTTAGTTTTTCCTTTGTTTTATCCCCCTCTTATGAAGGAGGGGGGAACCGTTAAATTATTTTAATAATGTTTTATCGCGTACCGCACCTTTGTCCGCAGAGGTGGCGAAGTGACCGAATACTTTCAATGCGAAAGATACTTCACGCTCACGGTTAGCTGGTTGCCAACCTTTTTGATCTTGTTCAGTTCTGCGTGCTGCGAGTTCTTCATTACTGATTTCTAAGTTAATTGCACGATTTGGAATATCAATGTTGATAATATCGCCATCACGTACTAAGCCGATTGCACCGCCAGAAGCGGCTTCTGGTGAAGCATGTCCAATAGACAAGCCTGATGTACCACCAGAGAAACGACCATCCGTTAATAAAGCACATTTTTTGCCCAAGCCCATCGATTTTAAGTAACTGGTTGGGTATAACATTTCTTGCATACCAGGTCCGCCTTTAGGGCCTTCGTAACGGATAACAACGACATGACCTTCTTTGACTTTGCCACCTAAAATACCTGCAACCGCATCTTCTTGGCTTTCAAATACGATTGCACGGCCGGTGAATTTCCAAATAGATTCATCTACACCCGCGGTTTTAACGATACATCCGTCTTCAGCGAGATTACCGAATAATACGGCTAAGCCACCTTCTTGTGAAATCGCATTTTCTTTATTGCGAATACAACCATTTACACGATCATTATCGACGGTATCCCAGCGGCAATCTTGTGAGAATGCTTGAGTTGTGCGGATGCCTGCAGGGCCTGCACGGAAGAATTTATGTAATTCTTCATCTTGATTGCGAATAATATCGTATTGGTCTAGTTGTTCTCCCATGCTCATTCCAAGCACGGTGTGCGTATTTTTATGAATTAATCCAGCGCGATCTAATTCCCCCAACAATCCCATAATACCGCCTGCGCGGTGTACGTCTTCCATGTGGTATTTATTGGTGTTTGGTGCAATTTTGCTTAAACAAGGTACTTTGCGCGATAAACGGTCAATATCTGCCATTTTAAAATCTACGCCAGCTTCTTGTGCTGCCGCTAACAAGTGTAAAACTGTATTGCTTGAACCACCCATTGCGATATCGAGGCTCATTGCATTCTCAAAGGCATCAAAAGTACCGATTGAACGAGGCAATACGCTTGCATCATCTTGTTCGTAATAACGTTTGCAAAGCTCGACAATTTGACGACCAGCTTTTAAGAATAATTCTTTTCGGTCAGCATGGGTCGCCAACATAGAACCATTGCCTGGTAAAGATAAACCTAACGCTTCAGTTAAGCAGTTCATAGAGTTTGCGGTAAACATTCCTGAGCAAGAACCACAAGTTGGGCACGCACTGCGTTCAATGGCATCAATGCGTTCATCTGACACATTTGGATCGGCTGCCTCAATCATCGCATCAACCAAATCTAAGCGGATTAATTGATCAGAAAGTTTTGTTTTACCCGCTTCCATTGGGCCGCCTGAGACAAAAATTGTCGGAATATTTAAACGCATTGCCGCCATTAACATTCCTGGGGTGATTTTGTCACAGTTGGAAATACACACCATCGCATCAGCACAGTGTGCATTGACCATATATTCCACGCTGTCTGCAATTAAATCACGGCTTGGCAAAGAATAAAGCATTCCACCGTGTCCCATCGCGATACCATCATCCACCGCAATGGTGTTAAATTCTTTTGCTACACCGCCCGCTTTTTCAATTTCTGCGGCAACAAGCTGTCCCATATCTTTTAAATGCACATGCCCTGGCACAAATTGGGTGAAAGAGTTCACCACCGCAATAATCGGTTTACCAAAGTCATTTTCTTTCATTCCTGTCGCACGCCATAAGGCACGAGCGCCTGCCATATTACGACCTTGTGTACTAGTCGCTGAACGTAGTTTTGGCATAAATAATCTCTCCGAGTAAAATTTTGTTAGAGTAGTGTGCAATGCCTTGCACTTAATTCTTATTTTATTTCGTTTACATCTGGCAATTTCGCCAACTGATTCACTAATAGATCTAAAGTGCGGTCAGATTTTACGGTGATTTTTAACCGCACTTGGGTTTCAATCAATGTCATTTCCATTGTTGTAACGGTAAACCCGCGATGGCGTGCTACACGCAAAATGCGTTCTAGTACTTCAGGACGATGGCGAGCGACGAGTTCAATTTTATATTCATTCATTAGTTCATCTCCTCTACCATATCCGCGTTACATGCACCCGGTGGCACAAGTGGCCATACACATTCATCAGGTGGAATACATACTTGTAATAAATAGGCTGTTTTGCTGTTTAATAATCGGTTGAGTGCTGCATCCACATCATCAGCTGACTTAATACGTTCTGCAGGAATACCGAACGCATTAGCAAGCATCACAAAATCTGGGTTGTCATCTAAAATGGTTTCACTGCGCCGTTTATTCCAGAATAAATCTTGCCATTGACGAACCATACCTAAGCGTTGGTTATCTAATAGCAAAATTTTTACTGGTAAATTGCCACGTTTGATTGAGCCCAATTCTTGGATATTCATCATGAGTGAGCCATCACCCGTAACCAAAATGACTTCATCTTGCGGGCGTGCTTTTTTTGCCCCAACAGCGGCGGGTAAGCCAAAGCCCATTGTGCCGAAACCTGCCGAAGTAATGTAGTTCTCTGGTGCAAAATGCTTCATATGTTGCGCTGACCACATTTGATGCTGACCTACATCGGTACAAATTACCGCATTATTTGGTTTGTGATTAGATAGGGTGTTGAGTAATGCCCAAGGATCAATCGGGCGGTTACCTTGATTTTCAATATAAGTGAAATCTAATTTTGTTTTGAAATTTCTGATTTGTTCACGCCAAGGTTCAATATCAAGATCTTGTTTGAGTGCATTAAGTGCTTGGATTAAATCCCCTTGTAATGCAACATCTGCACGGCGTAATTTATGGATTTCTGCCGCATCAATATCACAATGAATCACTTTGGCATGAGGCGCAAAAGTATCGAGTTTACCTGTTACACGATCGTCAAAACGAGCACCGCATACGAGTAATAAATCGCTTTCTTGCACGGCAAAATTAGCAGCTTTTGTACCATGCATACCAATCATTCCCATATACACATCATTGTTTGGATGAATTGCACCTAAACCTTTTAAAGTGGAGACTGATGGCATTTGGGTTTGAGCTAAAAATTCGCGTAAGGCAGGAACAGCTTTCGCCATACCAACACCGCCACCCACATAAAGCACCGGTTTTTTAGCATTTTTTAATAATTCTTTTGCTTCAGCGAGTTTATCTACTGAAAGTGCGGTTGGTTTTTCTGGTGTTTTAACATAGGCTTTTACATTCTCAGGCACTTCACCAATTTGAATATCGCGAGGCACATCAATAAGAACTGGGCCGGGGCGTCCGCTTTGGGCAATTTCAAAGGCTTCCGCAAAAACATCGGCTAATTCATCCGTACTTTGCACGATAAAACTGTGTTTAGTGCAAGCAAGGGATAGTCCTAGAACATCAGCTTCTTGGAACGCATCCGTGCCGATTAATGGAGAGGAAACTTGACCGGTAATGGCTACAACTGGAATGGAGTCCATCATGGCATCGCCTAATCCAGTGACTAAATTGGTGGCGCCTGGGCCTGATGTTGCAATACAGACGCCCACTTTTCCTGTGGAGCGAGCATAACCGATCGCCGCGATGGCAGCTCCTTGTTCATTACGACAAAGTAAGTGATCTAAGCCTGCATCATAAAGGGCATCGTAGGTTGGCATGATTGCGCCACCTGGATAGCCAAAAAGAGTCGTGACGTGGTGTGCTTTCAGGCACTCCATGATGAGTTGTGCACCTGTCATTGTGTTTGTTTCCGGGTCTTTTATTATTTTTGTCTGAGCTTTCATTGTAACGAAATTTTATAGCATTGGTAGGGCTAGCCTGAAAAAAAGTCAAATATTGAGACAGAAATTTTAAAAAAAAGACCAATAACTTAAATTATTGGTCGTGACTTTCATTAGTAGATTAGTTTGGGTCATAAAGGTGTGTAATTAATTGACCATTCAAATATTCACCAATATATACCTGATTTACAGTGAGTTTATTAGTATCTAATTCAGCATGAACCCAATTTTCATCTCGATTAATGATATCAAGAATATCGTAATCAATTTGCCCATCAATAATTAATGGATAGCGTAAATCTTCATCTCCGTATTGAATGATTGATAGTTGCCCATTTTGTTCAAGTACAGCTCGTTTTACGGTAGAGATTTCATATATGCCTGCTGCACGGAGTTTAAACATTAAATCATGGGCTGAGATACCATTTTTCATACATTCACTAGTTTGTACTTTGCCATCTAAAATTACCCAAACTGGGCTCCCATCGATAATATTTTTCACAAATCGGTTATGATTTTTGATAAAACGTAGTGTAAAAATTAATAATGTCCATAAAATGAGAACAAGGGAAAATTGTAGTATGCCAATATTGTCATTATAAATGACAGCGCCAATAATGCCGCCCAGTACATAATTTTGTACTTGATCCATGGCTGATGTTGGAGCAAGGTTTCCCTTACCCATTAAATTAATCTGTAAAACAAGACCAATAATGCCCATTGTAAGTTTTATAGCAAGAAATGAATAACTTTCCATTATTTATTTTCCTTATCAATAATATTGATATTCGGGTTGACTAAATTGATTTCAGAGAGTGTATAAGCAGTAAAATCATTATTAAAATTTACCTGATAGTATTTATCCTTAATATTTAAGATCATACCATTTGTAATTTTCTGGTTATTTACTCGTAGATCCTCAAATTGTAAATTTTGTGATGTTTTTACTGAGTTCAAAAATGTAACAATGCGAGAAGTATCATTTGCATATACTTGATTTTGTTCATATTGATTATATTGAATACCAAGTAAGAGAATAATTAAGAGCAGAAAAATAATACTGAGATCTCGGTATTTGGTTTCTAAACGATGGCGAAGATATAAACTTGTTACTAACAGAAGCGCACCAAGTGAAGTAAAAATTGCGATGTATTTAAAATAATCTTGAAAATACATACGGTTTTCTAAATAGAAATAAGTAAAAAAAGACATAAAAATATCCCAAGCTTAGATAAGAAAATCCCTTGCAGAGCAAGGGATTTAGTAATGCGTTAAAGTGCGGTAGAAATTACCAACCTTTTACAACACCATCTTTAAAGTGTTTTTTAGCTTCTTGGTAAACTTCTTCTGTTTGGTAAGATTTTACGAAGTCTTGAACAGCTTTGCTGTCTTTGTTATCGGTACGAGAAACGATAATGTTCACATATGGAGAATCTTTATCTTCTACAAATACACCGTTATCTTGAGCATTTAAGCCTACTTGACCCGCATAAGTATTGTTTACTACAGCTAAATCAACATCGTCTAATGCGCGTGCCGCAACGGAAGTATCTACTTCAGTGATGTTTAATTTTTTCGGATTTTCAACAATATCTAATACAGTTGAAAGAAGGTTATTTGCATCTTTTAATTTGATTAAACCTTGTTTTTCAAGAAGAATTAATGCACGGCCACGGTTTGTTGGATCGTTAGGAACAACAACTTTAGCACCTTCTTGTAATTCATTCACATTTTTGATTTTTTTAGAATAACCCGCTAATGGATAGACGAAAGTATTACCCACGATGACTAAGTTATTTAAATTTTTCGCTTTTGCATCTTCATCTAAATAAGGTTTATGTTGCATTGCGTTTGCATCTAAATCACCTTTAGATACCGCTTCATTTGGTAATGCGTAGTCATTGAATTCAACGAATTGAACGTCTAAACCATATTTTTCTTTAGCGACTTTTGCGGCAATTTCTGCAACTTGGTGCTCAGGGCCAGACATCACGCCGACTTTGATTTTAAGTGGTTCAGCTGCAGCTTCAGGTTTTTTATCTTCTTTACAGCCTGTTAAAACGAGAGCTGATGCGATTGCAGTGATTGCAAAAAGTTGTTTTAATTTCATAGGATTTCCTTCCTGTTTAAGTTAAGAGTTGTGTTTAATTAACGATGATCCACTTTTTTAGCCAGTGTATCGCCGAGTTTTTGGCTAATCATAACGAATAGCACAATAATAATGGTGGCCACCCAGGTGACATAAGGCATATTGCGATATACGCCGTAGTTGATAGCGAGGCTACCTAAACCACCGCCGCCTTGCGTCCCCGCCATTGCAGAATAACCAACTAAAGTGACTAGTGTGAGCGTGATGCCATTAATTAGTGTCGGTAGTGCTTCTGGCAAATAGAATTTACGTACAATTTGCCATTTAGTCGCGCCCATTGCTTGAGCGGCTTCGGTTAAACCATTTGGAATTTCCATTAATGCATTAGCAGTTAAGCGAGCTACGAATGGCATCGCACAAATACTTAATGGAATAATCGCTGCCGTTGTGCCTAATACGGTTCCCACGATAAAACGAGTTACAGGTAATAATATTAAGAGCAAAATAATAAATGGAATGGAACGTCCAATATTAATGATCGTGTTTAACACAAAATGAGTGCGGTTATTTTGTAAAATCTCATTTTTTCCAGTTAAGAAAGTCCATACGCCAACAGGCACCCCGACTACTACGGCAAGTAAAGTAGATGCAAAGCTGATATAAATAGTTTCATAAGTTGCGGTTGCGACAACACCCCACATTTGAGGTGTTAATTGCTGGCTGAATGTTGCCAAGAAATCATTGAACATAACCTAGCACCTCCACGCGCACGTTGTTTTCCATTAAATAAACTTTGGTTTGAGTAATAGCATCTTCATCGCCTTCTACTTCAGCAATGGTATAACCAAATTTCACACCTCCAGCATAATCAATTTGTGAGGTTAAAATACTGAGCTCCACGCCAAATTTTTTTGATGCTTGAGAAAGTAACGGAGCATCGACTGAGCGACCGGTAAATTCAAATTTGATAATTGGATACGCTTTGCTATGTTTCGGCGTATCAGTAAGATTTTCCAAATATTCATCAGGTAGGCTGATGTGGAAGGTCGAACGAATAAACTCTTGTGCTAATTCTGTTTTAGGGTTTGCAAAAATTTCACCGACAGTACCTTGTTCAACTAGGCGACCTTGATCAATGACAGCAACTTGATCACAAATCTGTTTAACAACTTCCATTTCATGGGTAATCAGCAAAATCGTAATACCTAAAGTGCGGTTAATTTCTTTTAATAATTTCAGAATAGATTGTGTCGTTGCAGGATCTAATGCGCTAGTTGCTTCATCACATAATAAGACTTTAGGATCGCTGGCTAAGGCGCGTGCAATGGCTACACGTTGTTTTTGCCCGCCAGAAAGATTACTTGGGTAAGCATCACGTTTTTCGCTTAAACCAACAAGCTCTAAAAGTGCGGTAATTTTTTCTTGGATTTTTGCTTTTGGCTCACCTTCCAATTCTAAGGGTAATGCCACGTTTTCAAATACGGTGCGAGAACTTAGTAAATTGAAATGCTGAAAAATCATTCCAATTTGACGACGAGTACGTACTAACTCGCGATCAGAAAGTCCTGTTAATTCTACACCGTCCACAATAACGGAACCGCTAGTTGGTTTTTCTAATAAGTTCACACAGCGAATTAACGTACTTTTTCCTGCGCCAGATGCGCCGATTACTCCGCAAATTTGACCTTTTTCGATGTTTAATGAGACATTATCAAGCGCAGTCAATTTCTTGCTAGGCAGCTCAAAAATCTTCGTTATATTGCTTAGCTTAATCATATAAGCCCTTTTTATTTGCTATTTTTAAATCTGTTTCGGTATTCTAGATGTCTAGATTGCTATGTCAATATGTCAGATTATCTTTTTTAGACAGATTGGTTATGAGTTATATTTGCTAATTGCTTGGATTAAATAGATAATTTTCGTCAATTTGACATGTATAAAAGGTAAGAGAATGAATAAGGCTATATTTTTAGATCGCGATGGCACGTTAAATATTGATTACGGTTATGTACACGAAATTGATAACTTTAAGTTTATTGATGGTGCGATTGATGCATTGCGAGAATTAAAGAAAATGGGATATATATTGGTGTTGGTTACCAATCAATCTGGAATTGCGCGTGGTTATTTTTCTGAGGAGCAGTTTTTACAGTTAACAGAATGGATGGATTGGTCATTGGCTGAACAAGATGTGGATTTGGATGGTATTTACTATTGCCCACATCATCCTGAGGGAAAAGGTGAATATAAAGAAGACTGTGATTGCCGGAAGCCTAAATCTGGAATGTTATTGCAAGCGATCAAAGAATTAAAGATCGATCCTACTCAATCTATTATGGTTGGAGATAAAGTTGAAGATCTAAAAGCGGGAATTGGCGCAAAGGTGAAAATGAATGTATTAGTTCGTACAGGTAAACCAGTAACAGAAGAAGGCGAGAGGATAGCTGATTATGTGTTAGATTCTCTCGTTGATCTTCCGAGAATTTTAAAACGATTAAAAAAATAGCTCAAAAGATCTATATTTTGCTCTAATCGCTTGCGCTTTAATCAAAAGATCATTTTTTTTAATATTTTTACAAAAAGTACTTGCAAGGGTTTTGAAAATCCCTATAATGCACCGCACACAACGACGCACTGTTGTGAAGTCTTTAAGTTTCCAAGTGCGTCGTTGTTTTTTGCTCTTTAACAATATATCAGACAATCTGTGTGGGCACTTGTTGATTGACTTGTTTTAAAATATTTTAATTTTGAAGTCTTAATAGGTGCTTAACTGAAAATTCATAATTACTTTTTTAAGTAG
>NZ_JAHKJZ010000005.1:0-61384 GCF_018829705.1 Haemophilus sp. SZY H35 | reverse complement strand
AAAGAATTATCCTGGCGGCGATAGTGCGGTGGAACCACCTGACACCATACCGAACTCAGAAGTGAAACGCTGTAATGCCGATGGTAGTGTGGGGCTTCCCCATGTGAGAGTAGGGCACCGCCAGGTTACTAAATACAAAGCTAAATTAAATAAAAACAGAAGAACCCCAGTTGAACTACTGGGGTTTTTGTTTTTTGGAATTTACTCATTATTTAATCAAATAAGAGTCTGATTTTAATTTTCAATAAATAAGTGATTTTTCAACTCATATGAAGTCACGTCCTATAAATGTTTTATTAGCTGTGCTACAATCCCGCTAAAATTCTATCCTTAAAACAAGAGAAATTATGACCGCACTTAATGTTTTAATTTATCCTGATGATCACTTAAAGGTTGTTTGTGAGCCTGTTACTGAAGTTAATGATGCAATTCGTAAAATTGTTGATGATATGTTTGATACGATGTATCAAGAGGAAGGTATTGGTTTAGCTGCACCTCAAGTAGATATTTTGCAACGTATTATTACTATTGATGTTGAAGGTGATAAAAAAAATCAGCTTGTCTTGATTAATCCTGAAATTTTGGCTTCTGAAGGCGAAACTGGAATTGAAGAGGGGTGTTTATCCATTCCAGGGTTCCGTGCGTTGGTTACTCGTAAAGAAAAAGTGAAAGTGAGAGCGTTAGATCGTGATGGTAAAGAATTTACTTTAGATGCTGATGGTTTGCTTGCGATATGTATTCAACACGAAATTGATCATTTAAATGGAATTTTATTTGTTGATTATCTTTCTCCACTTAAACGCCAACGTATTAAAGAAAAATTGGTGAAATATAAAAAACAAATTGCGAAACAATAAGCTTCTTATTCTTAATTAAAGTGCGGTTGATTTTAACCGCACTTTTTCCTATCAATCACCATAACGTAGAACATTATGAAATCACTTAATATTATTTTTGCTGGTACGCCAGATTTTGCTGCACAGCATTTACAAGCCATTCTAAATTCTCAACATAACGTGATCGCTGTTTATACTCAACCAGATAAACCAGCTGGTCGCGGTAAAAAATTGCAAGCAAGCCCAGTCAAGCAACTTGCAGAGCAAAATAACATTCCCGTTTATCAACCTAAATCCTTACGTAAAGAAGAGGCTCAGTTTGAACTAAAAGCGTTAAATGCAGATGTAATGGTTGTTGTCGCTTATGGATTAATTTTACCGAAAGCTGTATTAGACGCCCCTCGTTTAGGTTGTTTGAATGTGCATGGTTCTATTCTTCCCCGTTGGAGAGGAGCTGCACCCATTCAGCGCTCAATTTGGGCTGGTGATGCACAAACTGGCGTAACTATTATGCAAATGGATGAGGGTTTAGATACAGGTGATATGTTACACAAAGTTTATTGTGATATTTTACCGACTGAAACTTCAACAAGTCTTTATAACAAACTGGCAGAGCTTGCTCCATCGGCATTAATCGATGTTTTAGATAATCTTGAAAACGGTAAATTTATAGCCGAAAAACAAGATGACAGTCAAAGCAATTATGCAGAAAAGCTTTCTAAAGAAGAGGCGCAATTAGATTGGTCACTTTCTGCAATGCAACTTGAGCGTAATATTCGTGCTTTTAATCCTTGGCCGATTGCTTATTTTTCAACAGAAGATAAGGATGGCAATGCACAAACTTTAAAAGTATATCAAGCGGAAGTGTTTCCTCATCAAGATAAACCAGCGGGAACTATTTTAAGTGCGGACAAAAATGGCATTCAAATTGCGACTGTTGATGGCGTCTTAAATTTATTGCAATTGCAACCTGCAGGTAAAAAGCCTATGTCTGCACAAGATTTATTAAATGGCCGTGCAGAATGGTTTACTATTGGTAAGATGCTTGCATAATGAAAAAATTTTCTTCTAAAACTATCAACGTAAAAAATTCAGTAAAAATGACCGCACTTTCGACCAGAGCTATTGCAGCAAACTTAATTTTGCAAGTATTGGATGAGGGCAAATCCTTGTCGGCGTTAATTCCAGAAGTGCAATCTTCTGTTAAAGCCCAAGATTTGCCCTTGTTACAAGAAATTTGTTTTGGCGTGTGTCGCGTATTGCCTCGCTTAGAGCAAATTATCAAACGTCTTGTGGATAAACCGCTTAAAGGTAAAACTCGCATTGTTCATTGCCTGTTGCTTGTAGGGTTATACCAATTGCTTTACATGAGAGTGCCTGCTCATGCGGCAGTTGATGAAGTTGTGAACGCAACAAAATCATTAAAATCTGATAGTTTTAGAGGATTAGTGAATGCGGTTTTGCGTAGATTTTTACGTGAGCAAGATGAAATTTTGGCAATTATTGATAAAAATTGGCAAACGCTTCACCCTGAATGGTTCGTGAATAAATTAAAAAAAGCCTATCCGAATTGGCGTGAGATCATTGAGGCGAACAATCAGAAACCACCAATGTGGCTACGTGTGAATTCACAAAAAAACTCACTCGAAACTTACCGCACTTTACTTGAAGAACAAGGTGTTTCTTCGAAAACAAGCCATCATCCTAATGCGCTGTGTTTAGATATACCGATTGCTGTGCAAAAATTACCGCACTTTGAAGAAGGAGCTGTAACAGTACAAGATTTAAGTGCACAGTGGGCAGCAACGTTGCTTGAGCCAAAAAATGAGGAGTGGATCCTCGATGCTTGCGCGGCACCGGGCGGTAAGACGACCCATATTTTGGAACTGGCACCTCAAGCTAATGTGATTGCATTAGATGTAGAAGCGCATCGCTTAAAACGAGTGGAAGAAAATCTTGCACGTTTAAATCAGCAAGCGATAGTGGTGTGTGGTGATGCGAGTAAACCTAACGAATGGTTAGATGAAATCGGTAAAAGTGCGGTGAAATTTGACCGAATTTTACTTGATGCTCCTTGTTCTGCTACAGGGGTGATTCGTCGCCACCCCGATATAAAATGGTTACGCAAAGAAGCCGATATCGCTCAGCTCGTTGAATTACAGAAGAAAATTCTGAGTGCGCTTTGGGAAAAACTTAAGGAAAATGGTGTTTTGCTTTATGCGACTTGTTCTGTATTGCCAGAAGAAAATTGCGAACAAATCCAAGCATTTTTAAATGCTCACGCGGATGCAGAGTTATTGTCATTACCTTTTGGTGATGATACAAGTGCGGTGGGTTTTCAATTCATTCCGCAACCAAATGGTGGTGATGGGTTCTATTATGCGAAGTTACGTAAATGTGCTTAGAGGCTAAAATGTTTGCCAATATTGATGTAATTATTCCTTGCTATAATGCAGAACAAACGCTATCTCGTGCAGTGCAGTCCGTATTGTCTCAAACTTATTTGGGGAAAATTTGGTTGATTGATGATGGCTCTAAAGATAACACGTTAGCTTTAGCGCAAGAATGGGCAACACAATATCCGGAAAAGATAGTTGTCGAGTCTATGTCGAGAAATAGCGGGGTGGCGAAAACGCGCAATTGGGGTGCTTTGCAATCAAGTAATGAATTTATTGCTTTTTTAGACGCTGATGATGCTTATGAACAGGGCGCATTAGAAGTTGCTGCGGCGACTTTTCATTTTCAATCAGATACCTCAGTGGTACGTTTAGCATTAAAACCGATTGATTTGCCCGCGCGCTACGCTGAACATCCTAATTTTGAGTTTGCATGGCAACATATGCGAATGACCTGTGGTGGGAGCATGGTTTTTCGTCGAGCTTTTTTCTTGGCGTGTGGCGGTTTTCCACAAGATGAATTATTTCGTCAATTAGGCGGTGAAGATGGTGCACTTGGTATTGCGACAACTAAGATAGCTAAAGTTGCAACGCTATTTAATGATGTTGGGGTACTTCATTACTGCAGAGATGGAATGCATGCAGAACGGCTATTGGATGCGATTTTATTCCAAAAATCGCCACAGGAGATTACTGAAGAACAAATGGCGCAGGCTAATGGGGTGACAGATGAAATTTGTCGTCAAATTAACGCATTAAAGTGCGGTCTAAATTCATCAGAAATAGGCATTCGTCCTCTTGTATTAGAACGAACGGAGTAAGCGATGAAAATTATTATTTTGGGCGCAGGTCAGGTAGGAACAACGCTTGCCGAAAATTTGGTTAGTGAAGATAACGATATCACACTAGTTGATAATGAGTCCCCACAGTTACAAGCTTTACAAGAAAAGCATGATTTGCGTGTGGTGCAAGGCTCTCCATCATCACCAAAAGTGCTTCGCGATGCAGGTGCGGCCGATGCCGACTTAATGGTTGCCGTAACAGCTTCTGATGAAATCAATATGGTAGCCTGCCAAATGGGCTATACATTATTTAATACACCAATTCGTATTGCCCGTATTCGTAATTCAGAATATTTACGTGAAAAAGATAAGTTATTCAATGATGAGAATGTACCTATTGATCATTTGATTTCGCCTGAAAATCTTGTGACAGATGAAATTACACGCTTAATTGCTTATCCAGGGGCATTACAAGTTGCCTATTTTGCTAATAATCGTATTAGCATGGTTGTGGTAAGAGCTTATTATGGTGGTCCTTTGGTTGGATATGCGCTTTCCGCATTTCGTGAACATATGCCACATATTGATTGTCGTATTATGTCTATTTTGCGTAACGGCAAACCGATTCGTCCGCAGGGTTCTACTATTGTTGAAGCCGGTGATGAAATTACTTTTATTTGTGCAACTGAGCATATAAAAGCAGTAATGAGCGAACTTCAACGCTTAGAAAAACCTTATAAACGCGTAATGATTGTTGGGGGCGGAAATGTTGCTGCTGGCGTAGCGAAATGTTTGGAAAATGTTTGTACCGTAAAATTAATTGAGCGTGATGAAGAACGGGCTAATTTGCTAGCTGAAAAACTTTCAAAAACCTTGGTTTTTTATGGTGATGCGTCTGATCAAAATTTATTGTTTGAAGAGCATATTGAAAATGTCGATGTGTTCCTTTCATTGAGTAGTGATGATGAGGCGAATATTATGTCCGCTTTATTGGCAAAACGTTTGGGAGCCAAGAAAGCAATGGTGCTGATTCAACGAATTGCCTATATAAACCTGATTCAAGGTGGAAGTATTGATATTGTAGTTTCACCACAGCAAGCGACAATTTCTGCTTTACTTGGGCATGTTCGTAAAGGGGATGTGAAAAATGTGGCTACATTACGACATGGTATTGCTGAGGCTATTGAAATTGTCGCGCATGGTGATGAAAGCACCTCCAATGTGGTCGGGCGCAAAATAGGCGAGTTGCGTTTGCCTATGGGAACCATTATTGGTGCTTTATTGCGTGGTAATGATGTAATTGTTGCACGACGCCAAGTTGTGATTGAAGAAGGCGATCATGTGGTGATTTATTTGAGTGATAAGAAGAATGTGCCTGAAATTGAAAAATTGTTCCAGCCAAGTGCATTCTTCATTTAACGATTTATTTACTTTTAAGAGCGACTCATTATAATAGGCGCTCTTTTATTCAATCTCTAAAGGAAAAATTATTATGAGTTTTATTAAAGAATTTCGCGAATTTGCAATGCGCGGTAATGTTGTAGATATGGCTGTCGGTGTGATTATCGGCGGTGCGTTTGGTAAGATCGTAAGTTCACTTGTTAGTGATATTTTTATGCCTGTGCTTGGTATTTTAACAGGTGGCATTGATTTCAAAGATATGAAATTTGTATTAGCTCAAGCACAAGGTGATGTTCCAGCTGTTACTTTAAACTACGGTGTATTTATTCAGAATGTGATTGATTTCATTATTATTGCTTTTGCAATCTTTATGATGATTAAGGCACTTAATAAAGTGAGAAAACCTGAAGAGAAAAAAGCAGGTCCTACATCAGAAGATTTGCTCACAGAAATTCGCGATTTATTAAAAAATAAATAATGAAATTGAAAAATAAAGGTTGGTAAATATGCCAACCTTTTTTTATTGTTATTTTTTAGGCTATAATCGCCCCCTAAAATTTAAGGAATTAAAAATGGAAAAATATAATAAACTCCGTATTGAATGGGATTGCCGCCGAGGAATGTTGGAGTTGGATAAAATCATTATGCCTTTTTATTTGAAGCATTTTGATGAATTAACAGATGACAAAAAAGATATATTTATTCGTTTATTAGCAAGTACAGATCTGCAGCTGTTTTCTTGGTTTTTTAATCGTGGTCAATCATCAGATTCAGAAATTCAATCTATGGTGGAATATATCCAAAACGTACAAAAAATCACAACTAATTAAAATTATTAAGATACGTATGAACTTTTTTCACACACTTGTGTCTGAGATTGCAACAAGAGCTTGCTGTCTTGAATATTAAGGCGTGTTAGATATTGGCATAGGAGAAATATGGCTGAACAGCTAACAGATCAGGCTTTGGTAGAAAGAGTGCAGCAAGGGGATAAGAAAGCCTTCAATTTGTTGGTTTCTCGTTATCAGAATAAAGTGGCGGGGCTTTTGACTCGCTATGTATCACGTAACGATATTCCTGATGTGGTGCAAGAATCCTTTATAAAGGCTTATCGCTCAATTGAATCTTTTCGTGGCGAAAGTGCTTTCTATACATGGCTTTATCGAATTGCCGTCAATACGGCAAAAAATTATTTAACGGCTCAAGGGCGTCGTCCACCTAATGAAGATATTTTAGCTGAGGATGCTGAAAATTATGATGTGGGTACGCACTTGCGGGATGTAGATACCCCTGAAAATGAAATGTTATCTAGTGAACTTGAACGAATCGTGTTTAGTACGATTCACAGTTTGCCAGAAGATCTAAAAACAGCAATCACCTTGCGAGAGCTAGAAGGTTTGAGCTATGAAGAGATTGCAGAAATTATGGATTGCCCTGTTGGTACTGTTCGTTCTCGTATTTTCCGCGCAAGGGAAATTATTGAGAATAAAATTCAACCACTGATGCAACGCGAATAAAAAAGTCGGAGTTTACTATGCAAAAAGAGCAACTTTCAGCCTATATGGATGGCGAACAAGTCGAAGCTGGCTTGACAGATGCTTTATTGAAAGACGAAGAATTACAAGAATCTTGGCAGGCATTCCATGCTGTACGTGCAGTGATGCGTAAAGAAAGCGTTTTGTTTCTAGGGGCTGATTTTACCGCTAAAATGGCAGGTTTAATTGAATCTGAAGAAGTGAAGAAAGTCGATGTCATTGCCGTGTCTCAACCTGAACCAGAAGATGCACATAATTCTGCATTTATGCAAAAATTAAAAGCGTTCTTTGCGCCAATGACGCAAGTTGCGGTTGCTGCTGGTGTATGTTTAGTGGCGGTACTTGGTGTTCAATCTTTCAATAATAAAAACGAAGCGTCTAATTTACCTGAGACTCCAGTATTGCAAACCTTGCCATTTAATAATGCGGTTCAAGAGGTTAGCTACAATGCGCCGAGCAAAGATACATTGACATCAGAGCAGCTTGAACAAAAAAGTCGCCGTATTGGTGCGATGTTACAGAACTATGAATTACAACGTCGTATGAATGCAGATGCATTAAATGTAAGTAGTAATAGTCAAAAATAATATGGATTAGCCCTGTGCATTTATGTTAATTCACCACCTAATATACTATTTAGTGTGGTGAATTTTTATCCTTTAAATTTAATGTTTATGAAAAAAATCGCGTTAAAACTCACCGCACTTTCTCTTTCTTTTCTATTTAGTAACATTACTTCAGCTGAAGAGCTTTCTGCGAAGCAGTCTTTAGATAAAATGACACAAGCATTGGATAATCTCAATTATGAGCTTGCCTTTGTTCAAACAACCCCATCAAATATGGATTCCTTTCGCTATCGTCATATTAAGAAAGATAATAAAACTTATGCGCAATTAGTGACGCTTGATGGGCGTCAACAAGAAATTATTCAACGTGATAATTTAGTCAGTTATTTTCAGCCAAATACTCAAGCATTTACGCTTAATAGTGGCAATATTGTCGATGCAATGCCGGCTGTTGTTCGCGCTGATTTTGATAAACTTTCTTCAGTTTATGATTTTATAAAAATAGGAAAAGATCGAGTGGCTGGGCGTTTTGCTGACACGATTCGTATCGTCCCTAAAGATGATTTCCGATATCAATATTTAGTGTTTGTCGATGAAGAAAATGGTTTATTATTACGCGGTGATATGCTTGATAGTGAGGGTAAATTACTTGATCAGTTTAGAGTTGTAACGCTTTATATCGACGATAGACTAAGAGGGTTGACGGAGTATATTAATAAAGTCTCAATGCCCCCTTTGTTGAAAGAAAGTAAAAATGAACAAAGTTCAGATATAACTTGGTCTGCAGGTTGGTTGCCACAAGGTTTTTCTTTAATTCGATATACTCAAGAAACATTAGAAAATGAAGTGATAGATAGTGCGCTATATAGCGATGGTTTGTTTACTTTTACACTATTTGTTTCTAACGCAGGTTCTAATGTTTTGCCAGAAAATACTTGGAAGCAAGGGGCATATACGATTTATAGTGAAGTGAATGGTGGAAAAGAAATTACTTTTATCGGGCAATTGCCCATAGCTGCAGCTAAGCGTATTGTACAAGAAGTTAAATTTCGATAATAAGTGCGGTGATTTTTCACCGCACTTTTGTTTTTAAAGATTAGTGTAATTTTAATCTTGGTTTTAAATAACGATTAAGTTTATCAACCAGAATAATCAATCCAATTTTAATGCAACCATGTAAAGCATGTTGATGCATTCTATATAAGGATACATAGGCAAATTGTGCAAATTTACCTTGAACGGTAAGTGGATTTTTTCCAAATTTATTCGAAATACTGCCTAATGCAGTAAAGCTCGAGAGAGAAACCAAGGTGCCTTTATCATTATATTTAAATGCTTTTAATGGTTTTTGCTCAAAAAGTGCAAAGATATTTTTTGCACAAGCTTTTGCCATTTGATGTGCGGCTTGAGCTCTTGGCGGGACTAATTTACCGTTTGGTTGCATTAATGCTGCACAGTCGCCAATGGCGAAAATGCTGTCATCCACAGTGGTTTGGAGAGTATCTTTTACCACTAATTGATTGATACGGTTAAGCTCTAATCCATCGAATTGCTGTGTCACCGTTGAGGTGCGAACACCTGCTGCCCACACAATCAGATCAGCTTTGATTTCTTCGTCATCTTTGGTGATGAGCGTGTTTGGTTGGGCTTCCGTGATCATCGTGTTTAATTTCACGTTCGCGCCCATTTCTTGCAATTCCTCTAATACTGCAGCGGATAAATCTTCGGGTAATGCTGGCAGTAAGCGAGGTCCTGCTTCAACGAGTGTGACTTGTAAACATGAGTTATCAATCTTGCCATAGCCGTAAGAAGATAAATCTTCCGTAGCATGATAAAGCTCAGCTGTTAATTCCACACCAGTTGCTCCACCACCGACAATGGCAATATTCACTTTATTTTCATCCACTAATTTTTGTTTAAATTCTTCTTCACCAATATCATCTAAAGCACGGTTTTCAGAGAATTTAAGGAATAATTCCAACATTTTTTGCTGAAAGCGCAATGCTTGATCTGAGCTGTCTAAGAAAATACAGTTATCTGCCACACCTTTTGTGTTGAAATCATTTGATTTGCTACCGATTGCAACCACTAAGTAATCATAAGGAATTCGGCGAGCAATGACGAGCATATCGCCTTCTTGCCCATAAACAGGGGCGAGTTCAACATATTTTTGTTCACGATTAATACGAGTGATTGAACCCTGTTCAAAACTGAAATGGTGATTTTTACCATGTGCGCGATAGCTAAGAGAATCCATGCCATCATCCATCACACCCGTAGCTATTTCATGTAATAATGGTTTCCACAAATGGGTCGTATTGCGATCCACAAGCGTCACTTTAGCCTGTTCTTTTCGACCTAATTTGTCGCCTAAAAATGTCGCTAATTCAATGCCGCCAGCCCCCCCGCCAACGATCACGACGTTTTTCATAATGTACTCCTAAAAGCAAAATTGTTAAAAATGTTAAACTGCTGTAATGATAGCATAACAAATAAACAAGAAGAAAAAATTTAATGGAAATGACCGCATTTCATTGATGGCAGCGATCGTAAAGCGGTTGTAATTGTTGGATGGTTTGGGTGATAAATAAAATGGGATCGATTTGACTTAGTTGATCTTTTTCAATACTTTTCCCAATACACCAAAAATCTTCTTCTGAGCGTAAAATGAGATCGTTTTTAGTCATTTGTTTTACTTGGCGAAAATCATCATATTCACTTTCACCCTCTCGCCAAATATCAAAATCAGCAAATTGTTTGAAATCAAATTGATCAAGCCAATAATTATATTGTTGCACATTAATTTGTGAGCGATCGGCACGATAGCAGTGCCAATCCAAGCACACTCTTAATCGACGGCGATTTAAGAGCACGGAAAAAATGGCTGCAGAATTTTGGTTAAACTCGTATTTAAAATAAGCGAAGAAATGGGCGCGTACCTGCCAGCCATTGGTCCAGCTTTCAATATGCGGTTTTGCAAAAGGTGTGCCAAGCTGCTTTGCGACTTCTTGGATAATAGCTTTCCAGTTATCCCAATGTAATTTGTAATCAGCTTTAATTGCCGGAATATCTTCCGGGCAGAATTTCTTCATTTGGGCGAATTGATAGAAAGGAATATTGAACAGTTCGCAAGATTCAGCATTGAGCGAGAGCATGGCGTTTCCTTAAAAATCACTGTAATTTTTGACCGCACTTTGCGTGAAGATCTGTCTGTCTTCCCAACGCAACAGGCTCATCCGATTATTCCACACACATCCTGTATCCAAGGCATAAATACCTGGTGGAGTAGGCTCATCCACTAAACTTGCCCAATGCCCAAAGATAATGGGAATTTGTTTATAAAGTGGGTTATCTAAATTAAACCAAGGCGTGAGTTCAGCTGGTGCATCTTTTAAAGGGGATTTACAGGCAAAATCAAAACGATGATCTAAATAGCAAAAACGCATTCGAGTAAAAGCATTAATGATGTAACGATGACGCGCTAAGCCCTGTAAATCTGGCGACCAGCGATCAGGCTGTTCAGAATACATATTTTCAATGAGATAATGAAAATCACCGTGTTGCAAAATCTGTTCAACTTCAGCTGCACAAGATTTCGCAGTTTTCAAATCCCAATCAGGCGAAATACCAGCATGCGCCATCAGGAAGTTTAATTCTTCATTGTGTACAAGTAATGGCTGATGACGTAACCAATGAATCAGTTCATCAAAATCGGGCGCATTAAAAATGGCACCAACACGATCACGTGGTTTCACTTTTTTAATACCCAGTGCAGTCGCAATTAAGTGTAAATCGTGATTGCCTAGTACAGTTTGTGCTGCATTGCCAAGTGATTTTACGAAACGAAGGCATTCAAGTGATTTATCCCCACGGGCCACAAGATCTCCCACAAGATAAAGTTTATCTTGCGTAGGATTGAAATCTACACTCTCTAATAAAAGCTGTAATTCATCATAACAGCCTTGCAAGTCGCCGACGAAATAGGTTGCCATTTTTGACCGCTCTTTTACTCTTCTGAATCTAAGATTTCATCTTTATTAATATCAGCAGGAGGATTATCCGCCAACCAGTTTGCTAAGCGGGCATAATCTGCGATAGCCAAATTTTCTGCACGTGCATTTAAATCAATACCAAGTGCGGTCAGATTTTCAGGTGAAAATAATGTTGAGAGCGCATTGCGCAGTGTTTTACGGCGTTGATTAAACGCTTGGGAGCACACGCGGTTCAGCCAATATAAATCTTTTACAGGGTGCGGCAATTCTTTATGAGGAATTAAACGCACAACAGCTGAATCCACTTTCGGTGCAGGTTTGAAGGCAGAAGGTGGCACTTCAAGTACAGGCATCACTTGGCAGAAGTATTGCGCCATAATGGTTAAACGGCCATAGGCTTTACTATTTGGTCCTGCACATAAGCGTTTCACCACTTCTTTTTGCAGCATGAAGTGCATATCTTGAATCACATCATGATACTTAAACAAGTGGAACATCAATGGGGTAGAAATGTTGTAAGGTAAGTTACCAAACACACGTAATTTTTGCCCTTTTTCTGCTAAATTTTCTTTTGTATAAAGTTCACCAAAATCAAATTGCATCGCATCCGTTTCAATAACGGTTAGCTTTTGATGTAAAAATGGATGGTGACGTAAACGTTCTGCTAAGTCTCGGTCAAGCTCTACTACAGTCAGATGATCGACAAGTTCACCAACAGGCTCTGTTAATGCCCCCAGCCCAGGACCAATTTCCACTAAGAATTGATTGGGGTGAGGGTAAATTGCCGCCACGATACCTTGAATTACAGAGGTATCATGTAAAAAGTTTTGACCAAAGCGTTTACGCGCCGTATGGCCTAAGTGTTTTTTTGAATTCATATATTATCTTCTTTTATAAGAGTGCGGTTATTATAGGGCTTGTTTTGGCTTTGTAAATCATTGTTAACTTATGCTAAATTGAGTTTTTTATGAACAATATTATTTTTTCTTTCGTAGAAAGCCAAAAACGGCTATAATCCGCCCGTTTTTCTTAACTTTTCCGCCTAAAGTGCGGATAAAAAATCGATTATTTTTAGAGGATACAATGGCGAAAGAAGATTGCATTGAAATGCAAGGCACAATTTTAGAGACTTTACCGAATACTATGTTCCGCGTGGAGTTAGAAAACGGTCACGTGGTTACTGCACATATTTCTGGAAAAATGCGTAAAAATTATATCCGTATTTTGACTGGGGATAAAGTGACTGTAGAAATGACTCCTTATGATTTAAGTAAAGGTCGTATTATTTTCCGCAGTCGTTAATCGCAGAAGACTTGAGATAGGCCGATATTGTTATAATATCGGCCTTCTTTTTTGTTCAAAAAGAACTCAAACTGGTTGCGGAACGTAAAAAAATCGGTATAATCCGCAACCCTTAGCCACATTGAATTTTTCGTTCCTTGCCTTTGCAGATTGGTGGCTGATCTACGTCAAAGGCTGATTAACCCGTAAGGAGCAGTAATGCGTCACTACGAAATCGTGTTTATGGTTCATCCGGACCAAAGCGAGCAAGTACCAGGTATGATCGAACGCTACACCGGTTCTGTAAAAGAAGCTGGTGGTCAAGTTCATCGCCTAGAAGATTGGGGACGTCGCCAATTAGCGTACCCAATTAATAAATTACACAAAGCACACTATGTGCTTATGAATGTAGAAGCGCCTCAACAAGTCATCGACGAGCTAGAAACGACTTTCCGTTATAACGATGCTGTATTACGCAGTCTTGTTATCCATACTAAGCACGCCGTAACAGAAGCGTCCCCAATGAAAGCGGCTAAAGAAGAACGTAAACCTTTAGCTGAAGTTGAAAACAACGATTTTGAGGATGCTGAAGAGTAATTTGAAAATTGATAATCGTTTTTCGGTTATGGGAATCGTTTCTCAGTTGCCAAAGCGATTAAAGAGCCCTAGTGGAATTGAGCATTGCAAGTTTTTGTTAGAACATCGTTCTGATCAGATTGAAGGTGGTTTCACACGTCAAGCTTGGTTAAAGATGCCAGTTCAAATTAGTGGTAATCAATTGATAGAAAAAACTCAAAGCATTACGGTCGGTAGTAAAATTTTGGTGGTGGGATTTATTACATCACATAAAACCCAAAGTGGGTTATGCCAATTAGTTTTACATGCCGAGCAAATCGAATTTATAGATTAGGAGACTAGCCAAATGGCACGTTATTTCCGTCGTCGTAAGTTCTGCCGTTTCACAGCGGAAAATGTTGTTGAAATCGATTACAAAGATATCGCTACATTAAAGAACTATATTTCAGAAAGCGGCAAAATTGTACCTAGCCGTATTACCGGTACTCGTGCGAAGTACCAACGTCAATTAGCACGTGCAATCAAACGCGCTCGCTATTTAGCGTTACTTCCATACACTGACAATCATCAGTAATTAAGGAGATACGGTAATGCAAGTAATTCTTTTAGATAAAATTGTTCACTTAGGTCAAGTGGGCGATCAAGTAAATGTTAAATCAGGTTTTGCGCGTAACTTCTTAATCCCACAAGGTAAAGCAGTTATGGCAACTAAAGCTAACATTGAACACTTTGAAGCACGTCGTGCAGAATTAGAAGCGGCAGCAGCAGCAAATCTTGCAGCAGCTCAAGCTCGTGCAGCAGAAGTTACTGCATTAGGTTCTGTGACTATCGCATCTAAAGCAGGTGATGAAGGTCGTTTATTCGGCGCAATCACTACTCGTGATGTGGCAGAAGCAGTAACTGCAGCAGGCGTTAAAATTGCGAAAAGTGAAGTTCGTTTACCAAACGGTCCAATCCGTACTCTTGGTGACCACGATGTTCGTTTCCAACTTCACGGTGAAGTATTTGCAACATTAGATGTAATCGTTGTTGCAGAATAATTTGTCAGATAGGCAAAATAAAACCCGGTCTTAGATCGGGTTTTTTTATTATTAGTTTAATGTAATAAAAAAGGAGCATAGCTCCTTTTTATTTGTAACTTTTAGTCGTCAAGGAAACTTCTTAATGTTTCTGAGCGGCTCGGATGGCGTAATTTACGTAACGCTTTTGCTTCAATTTGACGAATACGTTCGCGTGTAACGTCGAATTGTTTACCCACTTCTTCAAGCGTATGATCGGTATTCATATCGATACCAAAACGCATACGTAATACTTTTGCTTCTCGTGGTGTTAGGCCTTCAAGAACTTCGTGAGTCGCAACTCTTAAGCTTTGTGCTGTTGCAGAATCTAAAGGAAGTTCTAAGGTTGAATCTTCAATAAAATCACCTAAATGTGAGTCATCGTCATCACCGATAGGCGTTTCCATAGAAATTGGCTCTTTTGCAATTTTCAATACCTTACGGATTTTATCTTCCGGCATACCCATGCGTTCAGCTAATTCTTCTGGCGTTGCTTCACGTCCCATTTCTTGTAGTAACTGGCGAGAAATGCGGTTAAGTTTATTGATTGTTTCAATCATATGTACCGGAATACGGATTGTACGAGCTTGGTCTGCAATAGATCGTGTAATTGCTTGGCGAATCCACCAAGTCGCATATGTAGAGAATTTATAACCACGGCGATACTCAAATTTATCTACCGCTTTCATTAAGCCAATATTCCCTTCTTGAATTAAGTCTAGGAATTGTAAACCGCGATTCGTGTATTTTTTCGCGATGGAAATTACTAAACGCAAGTTAGCTTCTACCATTTCTTTTTTGGCACGACGAGCTTTTTGTTCACCTCGGGAGACTGCATCACAAATATCGCGCATTTGGGTAATGGTAAGTTTCGTATTTTCTTCAATGTTAGCTAAGTTGTTTAATGCCTCAAGAATACGTTCTTCATATTTTGGTAAGCGTTTTGCCCATGATTTGCTTGATTTTAAGGCTTTTTGTACCCATTCAGTATTGCTGCCATTAGTTGTAATGAGTTTTTCAAAATCATCTTTTGGCATTCCAGCAATATCAACTAATATTTTTTGTAATTGGCGTTCTTCATAGCGCACACGTTTCATCATTTCTTTCATTGATAAAACGAGTAAATCGAATTGTTTTGGTACTAAGCGGAATTGTTTAAAAATTTCACCAAGCAGTACGATTTGATCCTGGGCTCGTTTTCCTGAGCGACCATGTTTTTCAATAACAGCAAGCGTTTTGGTATGCTGGTCTTTTAACTGTTGGAATTTTTCTCTCGCGACCTCTGGATCGATGCTATTATCAGATTCGCTTGAATCTGATGTAGATTCTGATTCGCTTTCGTCTTCATCTTCATTATCTTCAACGTCCGCACTTTCTGATTCTTCTCCGTCTTCAGAAAAGTTTTCATCAATGACATTATGTTCTTCTATTTCGGCATTTGGATCGACAAAACCTGTAATTAAGTCAGCTAAACGGAAGTTTCCTTTTTCCACATCATCATAATTTTTTAGCAACCCATTTAAAGCTTCAGGATAGGCTGCAATGGATGTTTGAACTTCATCAATTCCTTCTTCAATACGTTTTGCAATGCTGATTTCATCTTCACGAGTAAGAAGATCAACGGTTCCCATTTCACGCATATACATACGGACAGGATCGGTTGTTCGACCGATTTCAGATTCTACATTTGAAAGAATTTGGGTTGCCTCTTCCACCGCATCTTCATCCGGAATGGTGTCATTCAACATCATCTCATCGCTTTCAGGGGCTTCGTCCAAAACCGGAATCCCTGCATCATTTTGCAGCGTTTGTAGCAACTTATCGTAATATTCAGGGTCGATGACATCTTCTGGTAATAAATCATTAATTTCTGCATAGGTTAAATAACCTTGAGTGCGACCTAATTCCATCAGTTGTTCAATTTGTTCTGAATATTGTTCAGCTGTAGATTGTTGATTTTTTTCCATTTTTATATCCGTTTTGCTTGATGTGATAGTAGCAATATAATTCTTGTTACAAACTTAGAATTTTATCATTGTTATTGCGGATTAACTAACTGTTTTTTCTGCTGTTCTTTACCCGCTAAAAGGTGAACGAGCACTGTTTTTTCCTCGTTAGTAAGTCCTTCAGCTCGTTCTTTAGCAATAAGCATTTCAATATCCCGCTCAATGGCTTGAATATTTAAGCGGCGATAGTTTTGTGAAAATGCATTGATTATTTCTGCTTCGTCTAATAAATGATCCCAAGTTGCCAGTATTTCAAGAGGATTGCTGTAAGGCGTATCACGGAAGTGCTCTAAAATCTGCCCTGTCGTAATCCCTTCTCGTTGGCGACAAAGTGCGGTCAATTTTTCCAGAATTTCAAAACCAGCTTCTGCACGTAATGCTTGCACACCGCTTTCAGACATTCTTTTCACTAATTCAGGATTTTGAAGAAGCAATGAAATGACCATTCGCATTGGTGTCTTCTTGATTTTATTATTAGCAACTTTTTGTTGTGTGTCAGTTTGTTCTAATTGTTTTGGAATAAGATTTTCTAGCTGAGTTTGATCAAAAATCCCAAGTTTCTGAGCAAGCATATTGCGTAGTGATAAGCGCAGCATTTCCCCTGGAATTTGGCGAATTAACGGTGCAGCCAGAGCAACTAATTTTCCGCGCCCTTCTTTGCTAGAAAAATCAACTTGTGGGCTTAAGTGAGCAAACATAAACTCGCTTAAAGATTGTGCACTTTCGATATATTCTTCAAATTTTTCTTTGCCATATTGGCGAATGTAAGTATCAGGATCTTCTCCCTCTGGTAAGAAAATAAATTTGAGTTGTCTGCCATCTTCTAAATAAGGCAACGCATTTTCTAATGCTCGCCAAGCCGCATCACGCCCTGCACGGTCACCATCGTAACAACA
The DNA here is from genome assembly GCF_018829705.1 of Haemophilus sp. SZY H35. NCBI lineage: Bacteria > Pseudomonadati > Pseudomonadota > Gammaproteobacteria > Pasteurellales > Pasteurellaceae > Haemophilus > Haemophilus sp. SZY H35. Next base: position 44,059 of record NZ_JAHKJZ010000005.1, on the reverse strand, counting down.
AACAACTTGCTCAGTCGAACGAAAAATAAGTTGAATTTGTTCTGATGTTGTGGACGTACCTAAAGAAGCGACCGCATAATCCACGCCAAATTGTGCTAATGCCACCACATCCATATAACCTTCAACAACAAGTAATTGTTTTGGTTCATCGTTGGCTTGTAAGGCTTCATACAAACCATAAAGCTCGTTACCTTTATGATAAGTAATGGTTTCTGGCGAATTCAGATATTTCGGTTTTTCATCTGTTAATACCCGCCCTCCAAAAGCCACTGTGCGCCCACGTTTATCGCGAATTGGAAACATAATGCGATTTCGGAATTTATCGTAAATATTGCCACGATCATTTCGAGAAAGCATGCCTAATTCAATGAGTTTTTGTTGTTCTTCGCGATTGACACCAAATTTACGCAATACCGTATCCATTGCATTCGGTACAAACCCAATTTGGAAACGCTCAATAATTTCAGCCGAAAGCCCACGTTGTTGTAAATATTCTTGCGCTTGCGTATTTAATGGCAATTGGCTTTGATAAAACTTGGCAATCTCTTGCATTAATTCATAGAGATTTCGTTTGGTTTGATAATTAGCTTGAGGTTTCCCGCTGTTATTAGCGCGTTTTTCGTAAGGAACTTCAAGCCCTGCCATCGCTGCAAGTTCTTCAATAGCCTCTACAAATTCAAGTTTGTCATAATCCATTAAAAAGGAAATGGCATTACCATGTGCGCCACAGCCGAAGCAATGATAAAACTGTTTCTTTTGACTAACCGTGAAGGATGGTGTTTTTTCGTGATGGAAAGGGCAGCAGGCTTGATAATCGCGGCCAGCTTTTTTTAGTTTTACGCGCGTGTTAATCACATCGACAATATCGGATTTTGTTAGCAAATCATCAATAAAGGGGCGTGGAATAGAACCTTTCATTGTCGAGCCTCCGTGATCGTGGTGTGAAAGTGCGGTCGTTTTTGGCGTAGATTTTTGTTTTGCTTAAAGTAACAAAACCGTGAGTCCAAAGGATTCACGGTTTGTCTTAACTCGAGTCAGAAAATACTATAAATTAGTATAAACGGGTATTGCGCGCGTTTTCGCGAGCGTTGCGTTTTGCGTGACGTTTTGCAAGTGTTGCATTTTCACGTTTACGAATTGTAGTTGGTTTTTCGTAAAATTCGCGAGCGCGTACTTCAGCTAAGATTCCCGCTTTTTCGCAAGAGCGTTTGAAACGACGTAAAGCTACGTCAAATGATTCGTTTTCACGTACTTTAATTACAGGCATAAGCCAATCACCTCAATGAGTTTAATTTAATTGCAATTTAAAATTTTATTTTCACCAAAGCACCACTGTGCAAATGGTAAATTTAACAAAGGACGCAATTCTAATCTACTTTTAGGGAAAAAGTAAAGGAAAGAATGCCAATTCACCTTAATATTTGTGGTTTCAACTGGTTAAAACCGCTTAAACAGGGTAAAATCGCGCAACATTTTAGGTAATAAATTAAGAAAATCAATGAAAATCTTAGGCATTGAAACCTCGTGTGATGAAACGGGCGTAGCAATTTATGATGAAGAAAAAGGATTAATTGCTAATCAACTTTATACTCAAATTGCCCTACATGCAGATTATGGTGGTGTGGTTCCTGAATTAGCATCGCGCGATCATATTCGTAAAACAGCTCCTCTCATTAAAGCTGCGCTAGAAGAAGCTAGGTTAACGGCAAGCGATATTGATGGCGTGGCTTATACGAGTGGTCCTGGGCTTGTCGGCGCATTGCTCGTCGGCGCTACGATTGCGCGTTCTTTAGCTTATGCGTGGAATGTCCCAGCGATTGGAGTTCATCATATGGAAGGGCATTTACTTGCGCCAATGCTTGATGAAAACTCACCGCACTTTCCTTTTGTTGCTTTGTTGGTATCGGGTGGTCATACTCAATTGGTACGTGTAGATGGTGTAGGAAAATATGAAGTGATTGGTGAATCCATTGATGACGCTGCAGGTGAAGCCTTTGATAAAACAGCAAAATTACTTGGACTAGATTATCCTGGTGGCGCGGCACTTTCTCGTTTAGCAGAAAAAGGCACGCCAAATCGTTTCACATTTCCACGTCCAATGACAGATCGTGCAGGCCTTGATTTTAGTTTTTCTGGTTTAAAAACGTTTGCTGCGAATACGATTAATCAAGCAATTAAAAACGAGGGTGAACTAAAAGAGCAAACTAAATCAGATATTGCTTATGCTTTCCAAGATGCGGTGGTGGATACCCTTGCTATTAAATGTAAGCGCGCATTAAAAGAAACTGGCTATAAACGTTTAGTGATTGCGGGGGGAGTGAGTGCAAATAAAAAACTCCGAGAAACGCTTGCGCACTTAATGCAAAATTTAGGTGGTGAAGTGTTTTATCCTCAACCTCAATTTTGTACAGATAATGGTGCCATGATTGCTTACACAGGTTTTTTACGTTTAAAACAAGGTCAGCATAGCGATCTGGCTATTGATGTTAAGCCTCGTTGGGCTATGACGGAATTACCAGCAATTTAGGAGAAAAAATGGCGAAACTCTACTTCTATTACTCCACAATGAACGCTGGAAAATCAACGACGTTGCTACAATCTTCCTATAACTATCGTGAGCGCGATATGAACACAGTAGTTTATACGGCTGCGATTGATGACCGTTTTGGTGTGGGGAAAGTCACATCGCGTATTGGCATTTCGCAAGATGCTTTTTTATTTCGCTCGGAAACCAATTTGTTTGATGAAATCAATGAGCACTTAAAAAAAGAAAAAGTGCATTGTGTGCTGGTGGATGAAGCTCAATTTCTTAGCAAGCAACAAGTTTACCAGTTGAGCGATGTCGTCGATAAACTCAAAATCCCTGTGCTTTGTTATGGCTTGCGTACAGATTTCCAAGCGGAACTTTTTGAAGGAAGTAAATATTTACTGGCTTGGGCAGATCAACTCGAAGAATTAAAAACAATTTGTTATTGTGGCCGTAAGGCTAATTTTGTTTTGCGCTTAAATGATCAAGGCGAGGTTATTAAAGAAGGCGCGCAAATTCAAATTGGCGGCAATGACTCTTACCTTTCTGTTTGCCGTTTACATTATAAAGAAAAGTGCGGTCAACTTTAAATTAGTTTTCAAACACAACACTATAAGGATAATTTTATGTTACAGAATAAAACATTTGGGAGTGCACTAATTATTGCAGGCACAACCATTGGAGCAGGTATGCTTGCTATGCCGCTTACATCAGCGGGCATGGGCTTTGGTTATACCGTGTTATTGCTCGTTGGCTTGTGGGCTTTGTTGGTTTACAGTGGATTGTTGTTTGTAGAAGTGTATCAAACAGCGGATCAGTTGGATGATGGTGTTGCCACGCTAGCTGAAAAATATTTTGGCGTTCCGGGACGAATTTTAGCAACGTTGAGTTTGTTAATTTTACTTTATGCGCTTTCAGCCGCTTATATTACGGGTGGTGGATCTTTACTTTCAGGTTTGCCAACTGCTTTTGGAATGGAGGCGATGTCGCTTAAAACCGCGATTATTATCTTTACTGTGGTATTAGGTTCTTTTGTCGTTATAGGAACGAAAGGCGTGGATGGTTTAACTCGCGTGTTATTTATTGGTAAGTTAGTCGCCTTTGCTTTTGTGCTATTTATGATGCTTCCCAAAGTATCAACAGATAATTTAATGGCATTGCCTTTGGATTATGCTTTTGTGGTTTCTGCTGCACCGATATTTTTCACCTCTTTCGGTTTCCACGTCATTATGGCGAGTGTAAATAGCTACTTAGGTGGAAGTGTAGAAAAATTTCGTCGTGCTATTTTGATTGGTACCGCGATTCCATTAGCCGCTTATCTTGTATGGCAGTTAGCAACTCATGGTGTATTAAGTCAAAGTGAATTTGTGCGTATTTTACAAGCTGACCCAACGCTAAATGGTTTAGTGAATGCAACACGTGAAATCACAGGTTCTCATTTTATGGGGGAAGTAGTGCGCGTGTTCTCATCACTGGCTTTAATTACTTCATTCTTAGGCGTAATGCTTGGTGTGTTTGAAGGCTTAGGTGATTTATTCAAACGCTATCATTTGCCAAATAATCGCGTTGTATTAACCATTGCCGCATTTTTACCGCCACTTGTATTTGCATTGTTTTATCCTGAAGGATTTATTACTGCATTAAGTTACGCTGGTTTGTTGTGTGCGTTCTATTGCTTAATTTTACCAATTGGCTTGGCATCGCGTACACGTATTGAAAATCCAACATTGCCATATCGTGTTGCTGGCGGTAATTTTGCTTTGGTGTTTGCGTTATTGATTGGCGTGGTGATTATGGTCATTCCATTTTTAATTCAATGGGGATATTTACCGGCCGTAGCGGGGTAATGTGAAGAAAAGTAACTCAATGTGGTTCTTTTTATAGATAAAAGTGCGGTGAAAAATTTCAGTTTTTTGATAATAAAAATAAGCTCAAAATTAACCGCACTATTTTAGAAGATAATAAGTCATATTTCAGTTGCTTTAAAAATTACAATTTATCTGAATGATGAATCATCACAAAGCGTTCCCAAAGCTGTTCTTCGGTTTCTTGATGTTCAGGATCGGGCTTAATACAGTTAGTGATTGGGCAAACTTTTTGACAGGTTGGGGTATCGTAATGGCCGACACATTCTGTGCAAAGTACAGGATCGATCACATAAATCTCATCGCCAATGGAAATGGCTTCGTTCGGGCATTCTGGTAAGCACATATCGCAGTTGGTACATTTGCTAGTGATGAGTAATGCCATTGTGATCCTTAATAGAAAGTTGAAAGCCGCGAATTATAGCCGACAAAAACTTGATTGACAAAAACTAAACAAAATTTATGAAAAAATTCACTTCCACCCTTTCTCTTATTGTCCTCGTTGTATTAGCAATTTGGCAATATTTTACCGATTCAACCAAAACTAAAAATCAATTACCTTCTCCTACAATCGAACAGGCTAAGCAAACAAAAGCATCTGAGCCTAAATTTGAGACAAATCGGACGGATATTGAGAAAAGTGCGGTGAAAAATCCGAATGTTTTTGCCAATTATGATGTGATTATGCGTGATGATCCTATCGGGCAAAATGCAAAGGCGCCTGTCGATTATTATATGTTGGCATTATCTTGGTCACCTGGATTTTGTGATATTCAGCGTGAAAAATATGGTAATCAGCTGCCTTCCTCTTCTCAATATCAATGCGGAAATAACCGCGCTTTAGGTTGGGTCGTTCATGGGCTGTGGCCTCAAAATGCGAATGCACTTTCAGTGACGGATCATCCACGTTTTTGCAAGGGCGATTTACCCGCATTGCCAAAAGATTTATTAGCACAATATTTGGCTATTTCACCCGGTGAACAATTATTACAAGGAGAATGGGAAAAACACGGCAGCTGCGCGTTTGATTCTGCCCAGCAATATTTTGCTAAGGAGCAGGAATTATTTAGCTCATTAAAATTACCGAATCAAAATTTAAGCCGTAATGAACTTTTTCGTTGGATGAAACAACATAATCCACAATTAAAAAATGCTTATTTAGGTGCAAGCCGAAACGAATTATTCATTTGTTATGATAAAAAATGGCAGGTAATGAATTGCCAAAGCAAATAAGAATTTCTTTGATCTAAATCGTTACAACCTAGCGCGAAGTAGGTATAATACGAAAAGTTTTCAATTTTAATTTTAACTTAACAAGAGGATAGATTATGTCAGTAATCAAAATGACCGATTTAGATTTAGCCGGTAAACGTGTATTTATCCGTGCGGATCTTAATGTGCCAGTAAAAGATGGCAAAGTGACCTCAGATGCGCGTATTCGTGCGACCATTCCTACTTTAAAATTAGCCTTAGAAAAAGGCGCAAAAGTGATGGTAACTTCTCACTTAGGTCGTCCAACTGAAGGTGAATTCAAACCAGAAGATTCTTTACAACCAGTTGTTGATTACTTAAAAGATGCAGGTTTTAATGTTCGTTTAGAACAAGACTATTTAAACGGCGTAGATGTTAAAGAAGGCGAAATTGTTGTTTTAGAAAACGTACGCGTGAACAAAGGTGAAAAGAAAAACGATCCAGAATTAGGTAAAAAATATGCCGCACTTTGCGATGTATTTGTAATGGATGCTTTTGGTACCGCTCACCGTGCGCAAGCTTCAACTTATGGTGTTGCAGAATTTGCACCAATCGCTTGTGCAGGTCCATTATTAGCTGCTGAGTTAGATGCATTAGGTAAAGCATTAAAAGAGCCTGCTCGTCCAATGGTGGCTATTGTTGGTGGTTCTAAAGTTTCCACTAAATTAGAAGTATTAAATTCTCTTTCAAAAATCGCTGACCAAATTATTGTGGGCGGTGGTATTGCAAATACTTTCATTGCGGCAGCAGGCCATAATGTAGGTAAATCTTTATATGAAGCTGATTTAATTCCAGTTGCGAAAGAATTAGCAGCAAGCACAGATATTCCTGTGCCAGTTGATGTGCGTGTAGGTTTAGAATTCTCTGAAACGGCAGCAGCAACAGAAAAATCAGTGACTGAAGTGAAGGATGAGGAATCTATCTTCGATATCGGTGATAAATCTGCAGAACAATTGGCTGAAATCATCAAAAATGCAAAAACCGTTTTATGGAATGGCCCAGTTGGTGTGTTTGAGTTCCCTAACTTCCGTAAAGGGACTGAAATCATTTCTCACGCAATTGCAAATAGCGATGCATTCTCTATCGCAGGTGGCGGTGATACTTTAGCGGCTATCGATTTATTCGGTATTGCAGACAAGATCTCTTACATTTCAACGGGTGGCGGCGCGTTCTTAGAATTCGTAGAAGGCAAAGTATTACCAGCAGTAGAAATTCTTGAAAAACGTGCGAAAAACTAACCGCACTTTTCCTATGTGACATATCGATGGCGATCATTAAAAATGTCGCCATCAATAAAAAGTCAAAAAAATTCTCCAATTGTGGGTTTGTCCCGCTAAACATAAAAAGGAAACACAAGTATGGCTAAATTATTAGATATCGTGAAACCTGGTGTCGTAACAGGTGAAGATGTGCAAAAAATCTTTGCTTATGCAAAAGAGCATAACTTTGCTATCCCAGCAGTAAACTGCGTGGGTTCTGACTCAGTTAATGCCGTGTTAGAAACTGCTGCACGCGTAAAAGCGCCAGTTATTATTCAATTTTCTAACGGTGGTGCGGCGTTTTATGCGGGTAAAGGTATTAAACCTGCAAGCGGTGCTCGTCCTGATGTACTTGGTGCGATTGCTGGAGCGAAACACGTTCATACTTTAGCTAAAGAATACGGTGTTCCTGTTATTCTTCACACTGACCACGCAGCGAAAAAATTACTTCCATGGATTGATGGTTTACTTGACGCAGGTGAAAAACACTTCGCAGAAACTGGCCGTCCATTATTCTCTTCTCACATGCTTGACCTTTCTGAAGAGCCAATGGAAGAAAATATGGCAATCTGCCGTGAATACCTTGCTCGTATGGATAAAATGGGGATGACCCTTGAAATCGAAATCGGTATTACTGGTGGTGAAGAAGATGGCGTAGATAATTCTGGTGTTGATGAGTCTCGTTTATACACTCAACCATCTGACGTGCTTTATGTTTACGACCAATTAAATCCAGTAAGCCCTAACTTTACCGTTGCTGCTGCATTCGGTAACGTACACGGTGTTTACAAACCAGGTAACGTAAAATTAAAACCATCTATTTTAGGTGCATCACAAGAGTTCGTTGCGAAAGAACGTAATCTTCCTGCAAAACCAATTAATTTCGTATTCCACGGCGGTTCTGGTTCTAGCCGCGAAGAAATCCGCGAAGCAATTAGCTATGGTGCAATCAAAATGAACATTGATACCGATACTCAATGGGCATCTTGGAATGGTATTTTGAATTTCTATAAAGCAAATGAAGCTTATCTTCAAGGTCAATTAGGTAACCCAGAAGGTCCAGATGCACCAAACAAAAAATACTACGATCCACGTGTTTGGTTACGTAAAATGGAAGAATCTATGTCTAAACGCTTAGAACAATCTTTCGAAGACTTAAATTGTGTTGATGTTTTATAATCCACAAAAATAACATAAAATACGACCGCACTTTCAAGTGCGGTTTTTTTATTTTAGCGGAGAAATTATGGAAAAGATCTTAGTTATTCGTAACGATAAATTAGGCGATTTTATGCAAGCATGGCCCGCTTTTGCTATGCTGAAGTTATCGAATCCTTCTTTAAAATTAACCGCTCTTGTTCCGAGTTACACTGCGCCTTTAGCGGAAGTTTGTCCGTTTATTGATCATGTCATTATTGATAGCAAAAAAAATGATAAAACGGATTTCAAACGTCTTGTGCAGGAAATCAAAGCGCAGCAGTTTGATGGAATGATTAGTTTTTTTTCCAATACCCATAATGGAAAACTCGCTTGGAAAAGTGGGATTAAATATCGTCTCGCGCCAGCAACGAAATGGGTTCAAATTCTCTATAATCACCGCCTAATACAACGTCGTTCTCGTTCTGAAAAATCGGAAGCTGAATACAATCAAGATTTAGTCCGCGCTTTTTTGCACAAGCATAATATGCCAGTTGTTGAACCTAAACCGCCTTATTTAACCTTTGAGAAAAGTGCGGTGGAAAATCAACGTGTTTTCTTGCAAGAGAGTTTAGGACTTTCCGCAAATAAAAAATGGATCTTTGTACATAGCGGTTCTGGTGGTTCAGCTACGAATCTTTCTTTAGCGCAATATGCGGATTTAATTAAAGGCTTATTGGCTGAGTTTGATTGTAATGTTGTGCTGACTGCAGGACCTGGCGAAAGTGAAAAGGCCCATGAGTTAGCTAATCTAGTTAATGATTCACGCGTAGTTATTTACGATAAGAATAAAGGTTTAGTGGATTTTGCGCATTCTTTGGCTTGTGCGGATTTATTTATTGCGGGATCTACTGGTCCATTGCATTTGAGTAGTGCGTTTAATATTCCAACTATCGGATTTTATCCAAATAGTCGTTCTTCTCAGCCGAGACGCTGGAAACCGATTAATGATGTCGATAAGCATCTTGCATTTTGTCCACCCGCGGGAAAAGAGACTCAAATGAATCTAGGTTTAATTTCAATAAATAATGCTTTAGTAACCATTTTCCCCTTTGTGAGAAAAATGTGGGCATTGAGCAATGATGTTTAAGCAAATCTGAACTATCCATCCTATACTGGCGGCAAAAATAATTGTCCCTAAACCGACGGTGCCACCAAGGATAAACCCTAGAATACAAACAAAGATTTCAATGCTTGTTCTGACGATGCTCACTTTTAAATAAAATCTTTGACAGAAACCAACCATTAATCCATCCCTTGGACCCGCGCCTAAATGGCAGGTAAGATATAGGGCTGTGCCTAAGCCATAAAGTAATAAGCCTACCGTACCATATAATAGTTGTTCTGCTAATGAGCTTGGTGTGGCCAGTATTTTTGTTGTGAGACCAAGGAAAAAAGCAATAATAACGATATTAAGTAGAGTGCCCAATCCTAATCGAAGTTTTAGTGGAAACCAAGCTATCATTACGATACAACTGATAAAAAATGATGCCCAACCGATGCTCATATTAGTTTGTATTGCAATGCCTTGTGAAAGCACCGTCCAAGGTGTTGAACCTAAATTCGAAAGCACGATTAATCCATCGCCGATACCAAGGATTGATAAGGCAAAGATCAAAACTGACAATGTTTTGATGTCCAACGACCAAAGAGATGTCGCCGCCCAAGATGTATGGGGAATAACACGTACTTTTTTCTTCATAAAATATCCTTTTAATTCTTGCCATAATAAAAGGAAATGTAGAAAAAATGAAACAATTTAATGTTCTATTTTAGAACTGTATCTTATAGAAATACATGACTATTTGTATCAATATTAATTTCTAAAACTGTGATCTTACTCACATTTTGAAAATTGTTTAATATCTCTCCATTTCGTACAATATGCCCAATTCTTAATGGGAGAAAATTATGTTAGCAACACTTCAAGATATTCTCGATACGGTTAAAGCCAATAATCTGACTTATCATCAAAAATTAATGACATTAGGCAATATTGCTGAGCGTTTATTTGATCCTCGCGATTTGCTTGGCTATACCGATGAAGAATGGGGCTTTTTACAGAATCAGATGATTTGTGATTTATGTGAAGGTTACGCTATTTATCGTCCTCGCTATATCCTGCCTGATTACAATGTGTATATCCAAAAAGGCTGCGAATTTTTAGAGTTGCCGCCACCAAAAGATCTGGATGAAGCACTTGATGGATTATTGATTCTTTATTCCCACGTGCCATCCATTACAACTTATCCTGTTTATGTTGGTCGTCTTGATGTATTGCTCGAACCTTTCATTACTGATGAAGAAAAAGACTATATAAAAATTAAACGTTTCTTAAATCATATCGACAAAACTGTGCCTGATTCATTTTGTCATGCCAATATTGGGCCTTATGATACGAAAGCGGGTCGCTTGATTTTACGTGCAGTGATTGAGCTTGAAGCGCCAACACCGAATATGACCATTCGTTATGATAAATCCAAAACGAGCCGTGAGTTTGCTGAACTTGCAGCAAAAGCCTGTTTATTAGTTTCCAAACCATCTTTTGCGAACGATGCCTACTATATTTCTGATCTAGGTGAAGAATATGGAGTAGCAAGTTGCTATAACGCACTGCCTGAATGTGGCGGTGCCTACACATTAACACGTTTACGTCTAGGGACGATTGCTCGCGCGTGTAAAAGTGCGGATGAAATGCTGAATGAATTATTACCACGTGTGGCGAAATGTGCTCTTTCAACCATGGATAAACGCCATAAGTTTGTAGTGGAAGAAAGTAATTTCTTTAACAGTTCATTCCTCGAAAAAGAAGGCTTTATCAAACGCACTAATTTTACGGGGATGTTCGCAATTGTGGGCTTGGCAGATGCAGCAAACCACTTATTGCAATGTGAAGGCTTAAATGAAACCTTTGGTAAGAGTGCTCGCGGTGATGAAATTGCGACAGCAATTATGGATAAACTTAAAGAAATCACTGATGCTCATGAAGGGGTTTATGCTGAACGCACTGGCAATCGTTATTTATTACATGCGCAAGTTGGCGCAAGTAACCACGAAGAAGACAAACGTAACGCACCGGCTCACCGTATTCGTGTAGGCGAAGAACCAACGTTACTTGCACATTTAAAACAGTCTGCCCCGTTCCATAAGTATTTCCCATCTGGTACAGGGGATTTATTCGCATTTGATCAAACCTATGTAGATCACTGCGATGCGGTGGTGGATATTATTGACGGTGCATTCTCTTTAGGCTATCGCTACATTACCACCTATTTGAAAAATACGGATTTAATTCGCGTTACAGGTTATTTAGTGAAGAAAAGCGAAGTTGAAAAATACCGTAAAGGCGAAGTCGCATTACGCGATACAACCTGGTATGGCTCAGGTACGGATGAATGTGCCAACGTGTTTGATCGCCAATTACGCGATGAAAAAGATGTTACCGCTGAAAAATAATTGGAAAAATGACCGCACTTTCTGAGATTCTTGTGCCGTTGCATCGGATTATTCCTTTTTCAAATGTAGAGGGACAAGGCAATCGTTCGAGTATTTTTCTGCAAGGTTGCAAGTTAAATTGCTTGTATTGCCATAATCCAGAAACTATTCCTCGTTATACGGAAAATGCGAAATTGGTTAGTTTGCAGTATTTGTATGAACAGGTTATGGAGGCGGTTCCATTTATTCGAGGTGTCACAATTTCAGGCGGTGAACCGACTATCCATCATAAAAAACTCGTCCCGCTATTTGAGGCTTTACGTTCGCAAGGATTAACCTGTTATTTGGATAGTAGTGGCTTTTTTGAGTTTGATCGTATTCGTTCGTTAATTGATGTCACTGATAAATTTTTATTTGATCTGAAAGGAGAGGGCGCTGGTTTACAAACGCTTTGTTTTGACCGACAAAATCAAACAGGAATTGTGCCACAGCAAGTGATACCACAACGTTTACACATAAAAAACGATAAACTGGAGCGAAATTTACAAAATTTGGCTGCCTTGTTACCGTTAAATAAAGTGGAAGAAGTGCGGTTAGTTTTTTTAAAGCATTTTTTTGATGCTGAACATTTAGTGGGAAAAGTTGCGCTACTTTTACGAAATTATCCTGATGTGGCATTAAAAATTATCCGTGTGCATAGTAAAGGTGCGCGCGATGAAACTGGGTTATCAACGCACATTCCAAGTGCGGAAGAAACTAATGCATTGGCTGCTTATGCGCGTCAATGTGGAATTAACAAGGTTTTGACTATTTTGTAGTCGCTTACAAGAAAGTGCGGTGAAAATTCGCCGACTTTTTGTGAGAAAACAAGTAGAATAAGCCGATTTTTTTATTAACTTAACCAATCTAGGGGAATCAAATGAGTGTGTTAAGCAGCATTTTGGGAATGGTCGTATTAATCGCTATTGCCGTGTTACTTTCCAATAATCGTAAAGCGATTAGTATCAGAACCGTGCTCGGGGCGTTAGCAATCCAAGTTGGATTTGCCGCCCTTATTTTATATGTGCCAGCAGGTAAACAAGCACTTGGTGCAACTGCTGATGCCGTATCAAATGTTATTGCTTACGGTAACGAAGGTATTAACTTTGTATTTGGTGGTTTAGCTGATCCAAGCAAACCTTCAGGTTTCATTTTTGCAGTGAAAGTATTACCAATTATTGTGTTCTTCTCTGGCTTAATCTCAGTGCTTTATTATCTTGGCATTATGCAAGTGGTAATTAAAGTATTAGGTGGTGCATTACAAAAAGCATTGGGTACGTCAAAAGCAGAATCCATGTCAGCTGCTGCGAACATCTTCGTAGGTCAAACTGAAGCACCATTGGTGGTTCGCCCTTACATTAAAAATATGACCCAATCTGAATTATTTGCCATCATGGTGGGTGGTACGGCGTCTATCGCGGGTTCAGTAATGGCGGGGTATGCTGGAATGGGCGTGCCATTGACATACTTAATCGCTGCGTCATTTATGGCGGCTCCAGCAGGTTTGTTATTTGCGAAATTAATGTTCCCACAAACAGAACAATTCTCTGATAAACAACCAGAAGACAATGATTCAGAAAAACCAACTAACGTACTTGAAGCAATGGCGGGCGGTGCGAGTGCAGGTATGCAACTTGCGTTAAACGTAGGTGCAATGTTAATCGCATTCGTTGGTTTAATTGCATTAATTAACGGTATTTTAAGTGGCGTTGGTGGCTGGTTTGGCTATGGCGACGTAACTTTACAATCTATCTTTGGTTTAGTTTTCAAACCATTAGCATATTTAATCGGTGTAACTGACGGCACTGAGGCCGGTATCGCAGGACAAATGATCGGGATGAAATTAGCCGTTAACGAATTCGTAGGTTATCTTGAATTTGCAAAATACTTACAACCAGATTCTGCGATTGTATTAACTGAAAAAACTAAAGCAATTATTACTTTCGCACTTTGTGGTTTTGCTAACTTCAGCTCAATTGCAATCTTAATCGGTGGTTTAGGTGGAATGGCGCCAAACCGTCGTAGTGATGTGGCACGTTTAGGCTTGAAAGCGGTAATCGCAGGTACTTTAGCAAACTTAATGAGTGCAACGATTGCTGGCTTGTTCATCGGACTTGGTGCTGCAGCGCTTTAATTCTCGGATAAGTGCGGTGAAAAATGACCGCACTTTTTATTTTTACATTTGAAAAAAGGAAGGAAAATTATGACTCCACATATTAACGCGCCTGAAGGTGCATTTGCTGATGTTGTTTTAATGCCAGGCGATCCACTTCGTGCAAAATACATTGCAGAAACGTTTTTGCAAGATGCAGTAGAAGTAACAAATGTTCGTAATATGCTTGGTTTTACTGGGACTTATAAAGGTCGTAAGATTTCTATTATGGGCCACGGTATGGGGATTCCATCTTGCTCTATTTACGCGAAAGAATTAATCACTGAATACGGTGTGAAAAAAATTATCCGTGTAGGTTCTTGTGGCGCTGTTCGTATGGACGTAAAAGTACGTGATGTGATTATCGGTTTAGGTGCATGTACTGATTCAAAAGTAAACCGTATTCGTTTCAAAGATAACGACTTTGCAGCTATTGCTGACTTCGATATGGCACAAGCCGCTGTTCAAGCTGCAAAAGCAAAAGGCAAGGCTGTTCGTGTCGGTAACTTATTCTCGGCAGATTTATTCTATACGCCTGATGTTGAAATGTTCGATGTAATGGAAAAATACGGCATCTTAGGCGTGGAAATGGAAGCTGCCGGAATTTATGGTGTGGCTGCAGAATATGGTGCGAAAGCCTTAACGATTTGTACTGTGTCTGACCATATTCGTACACATGAACAAACCACAGCAGAAGAACGTCAATTAACATTCAATGATATGATTGAAATTGCGTTGGATTCAGTATTAATTGGTGATGCACAATAATTTCTTATAGTGGATTTAAGAAGTGCTTGAAAAACAACCGCACTTTTTATATAATCCGCACCCATTATGAGCCGTTCGCGGCTCATATTTTTGTGTGGTGCAATGAATGTTGTACTGAAAATTATCGGGGAGCTATTTAATAGCGTTATTACCCAATTAGAGGAAAACTAAAATGGCAAAAAAAGTCCAAGCCTACGTTAAGTTGCAAGTTGCAGCTGGTATGGCAAACCCATCACCACCAGTTGGTCCTGCATTAGGTCAACAAGGTGTGAACATCATGGAATTCTGTAAAGCATTTAACGCTCGTACTGAGAGCTTAGAAAAAGGTTTACCAATTCCGGTTGTTATCACTGTATATGCAGACCGTTCATTTACTTTCGTAACTAAAACTCCACCAGCAGCAGTATTATTGAAAAAAGCTGCAGGTATCAAATCTGGTTCTGGTAAACCGAACAAAGATAAAGTGGGTAAAGTAACTTTAGATCAAGTTCGTCAAATCGCTGAAACTAAAGCAGCAGATATGACTGGCGCGACTATCGAAACCAAAATGAAATCAATTGCTGGTACTGCTCGCTCTATGGGCTTAGTGGTGGAGGAATAATACGATGGCTAAATTGACTAAAAAAATGAAAGCAATCAAAGCTGGCGTAGATTCTACTAAAGCATACGAAATCAACGAAGCGATCGCAGTATTAAAACAATTCGCAACAGCTAAATTCGTTGAAAGTGTTGACGTTGCAGTAAACTTAGGTATCGATCCTCGTAAATCTGACCAAAACGTTCGTGGTGCAACTGTATTACCACACGGTACTGGTCGTGAAGTACGCGTAGCTGTGTTCACTCAAGGTGCTAACGCAGATGCAGCTAAAGCAGCTGGTGCTGATTTAGTCGGTATGGAAGATTTAGCAGAGCAAATCAAAAAAGGCGAAATGAACTTTGATGTTGTTATCGCTTCTCCTGATGCAATGCGTGTTGTTGGTCAATTAGGTCAAGTATTAGGCCCACGTGGTTTAATGCCAAACCCTAAAGTTGGTACCGTAACACCAAACGTTGCTGAAGCAGTTAAAAATGCTAAATCTGGTCAGATCCGTTATCGTAATGATAAAAACGGTATCATCCACACCACTATCGGTAAAGCAAACTTCTCTGAAGTTCAATTAAAAGAAAACCTTCAAGCATTATTGGCTGCTTTAAACAAAGCAAAACCAACTACTGCTAAAGGTATCTTCATCAAGAAAGTAAGCATCTCTACTACTATGGGTGCAGGTGTTGCTGTTGATCAAGCTTCTTTATAATTTAAAGAATTGATAGATTTTAAACCGCACTTTTTGAAAGTGCGGTTTTTTATTTCATAAAATTTCTCCATAAGTTTTAAACTTGACGAGAAAGCTGCATTCATTTAAAATTTACCGCCTTAAAATTAGCAAAGATTTAGATTGATTTTTAATCAATTTTGACCTTTTATTGTTTAATTTAACCGTGTTTTTGATAGAAAGCACATCCATGCAATGGCAGATTCACCGTTATTTGTCGTTGTTTTGCTCAAGTTGTCGTCCTATGTAATTTGAGTTGTCACCCCACTACAGAAGTAAGGTTCAGAGTGCGGTCATTTTAACGGTCATTCACGTCACAGTTAGTTTGTGGCTAGGTCACTGAACAGTTAGCAGAGGAAAACCAATGGGTTACTCCTATTCTGAAAAAAAACGAATTCGTAAAGATTTCGGTAAACGTCCGCAAGTTTTAAATGTTCCTTATTTATTAACCATTCAGTTGGATTCTTTTGATAAATTTATTCAAAAAGATCCTGAAGGTCAGCAAGGTTTAGAAGCGGCATTCCGTTCTGTATTCCCTATTGTAAGCAATAATGGCTATACAGAATTACAATATGTAGATTATCGTTTAGAAGAACCTGAATTTGATGTACGTGAGTGCCAAATTCGTGGCTCAACTTATGCAGCGGGCTTACGTGTAAAATTACGTTTAGTGAGCTACGATAAAGAATCTTCTTCACGCGCAGTCAAAGATATTAAAGAAAATGAAGTTTATATGGGTGAAATCCCATTAATGACTGATAACGGTACCTTCGTAATTAATGGTACTGAGCGTGTTATCGTTTCACAATTACACCGTAGTCCAGGCGTATTCTTCGATTCTGACAAAGGTAAAACCCATTCTTCAGGTAAAGTGCTTTATAACGCACGCATCATTCCTTACCGTGGTTCTTGGTTAGATTTTGAATTCGATCCAAAAGATAACTTATTTGCACGTATTGACCGTCGTCGTAAATTACCGGCAACAATTATTCTTCGTGCATTAGGCTATACCACTGAAGAAATCTTAAACTTATTCTTCGATAAAATTACCTTTGAAATCGCTGGCGATAAATTGTTAATGACTTTAGTGCCAGAACGTTTACGTGGTGAAACAGCTTCTTTTGATATTGAAGCAAATGGCAAAGTTTATGTTGAACGTGGTCGTCGTATTACCGCACGCCATATTAAAGCATTAGAAAAAGATAAAATTTCACAAGTCGTTGTGCCTTCTGAATATATTTTAGGTAAAGTTGCGTCGAAAGATTATGTTGATTTAGAGTCTGGTGAAATTATTTGCCCTGCAAACGGCGAGATTTCTTTAGAGACTCTTGCAAAATTAGCGCAAGCAGGTTACACCACGATCGAAACTTTATTTACTAATGATTTAGATTATGGTCCATATATTTCTGAAACGCTACGTGTAGACCCAACTTATGACAAAACCAGTGCACTTTACGAGATTTATCGTATGATGCGTCCAGGTGAACCACCAACACCGGAATCTTCAGAGGCGTTATTCAACAATCTATTCTTCTCTGCAGAGCGTTATGATTTATCTGCCGTGGGTCGTATGAAATTCAACCGCTCTTTAGCGATCGCAGAAGGTGAAGGTTCAGGCATTTTAAGCAATGAAGATATTATTGCGGTAATGCGTAAATTGATCGATATCCGTAATGGTCGTGGCGAAGTGGATGATATTGACCACTTAGGTAACCGTCGTATCCGTAGCGTAGGTGAAATGGCAGAAAACCAATTCCGTATCGGTTTAGTGCGTGTAGAAAGAGCGGTGAAAGAACGCTTATCTTTAGGTGATTTAGATGCAATCACACCACAAGACTTAATTAATCCAAAACCAATCTCTGCAGCGGTGAAAGAATTCTTTGGTTCTTCACAACTTTCGCAATTTATGGACCAAAACAACCCATTATCAGAAGTGACACACAAACGTCGTATTTCTGCATTAGGTCCGGGCGGTTTAACGCGTGAACGTGCTGGCTTTGAGGTACGTGACGTACATAACACTCACTATGGTCGTTTATGTCCAATTGAAACCCCTGAAGGTCCAAACATCGGTTTGATTAACTCCCTTTCTGCGTTCGCCCGTACTAACGATTACGGTTTCTTAGAAACCCCATATCGTAAAGTAGTGGATGGTCAAGTTACCGAAGAAATTGAATATTTATCTGCTATCGATGAAGCAAACTACATCATTGCGCAGGCAAACTCAAACCTTGACGAAAACAATCGCTTTACAGATGCGTTTGTAACGGCGCGTGGTGAACGTGGTGAATCTGGTTTATATAAACCTGAAGATATTCACTATATGGACGTTTCGACACAACAAGTGGTATCTGTTGCGGCTGCATTAATTCCATTCCTTGAGCACGACGATGCGAACCGTGCTTTGATGGGTGCGAACATGCAACGTCAAGCAGTTCCAACATTACGTGCTGACAAACCATTAGTTGGTACAGGTATGGAAAAACCAATCGCACTTGACTCAGGTGTTGCGGTTGTTGCAAAACGCGGTGGTACAGTTCAGTACGTCGATGCTTCTCGTATCGTGATTAAAGTAAATGAAGATGAAACCATTGCAGGTGAAGCAGGTATTGATATTTATAACTTAATCAAATATACCCGTTCTAACCAAAATACTTGTATTAACCAAATTCCTTGTGTGAATTTAGGCGATCCAATCAATCGTGGTGAAGTATTAGCAGACGGTCCTTCGACTGATTTAGGTGAGCTTGCATTAGGTCAAAATATTCGCGTGGCGTTCATGCCTTGGAACGGTTATAACTTCGAAGACTCAATGTTAGTTTCTGAACGTGTTGTTCAACAAGACCGTTTCACTACTATCCATATTCAAGAATTATCTTGTGTTGCCCGTGATACCAAGTTAGGTGCAGAAGAAATTACGGCTGATATTCCAAACGTAGGTGAGTCAGCGTTAAGCAAACTTGATGAATCTGGTATTGTTTATGTTGGTGCAGAGGTTAAAGGTGGTGACATCTTAGTAGGTAAAGTAACGCCTAAAGGTGAAACTCAATTAACCCCGGAAGAAAAACTTTTACGCGCAATCTTTGGTGAAAAAGCATCTGACGTGAAAGATTCTTCATTGCGCGTACCAAATAGCGTAACGGGTACGGTAATTGATGTTCAAGTCTTCACCCGCGATGGCGTGGAAAAAGACAAACGCGCACTAGAAATTGAAGAAATGCAATTAAAACAAGCGAAAAAAGACCTTTCTGATGAATTGGAAATCTTGGAAGCCGGCTTATTCGCACGTGTTCGTAATCTTCTTATCTCTTGTGGTGTTGATGTTGCTCAATTAGATAAATTAGAGCGTACTAAATGGTTAGAACAAACCATTGCAGATGAAGAAAAACAAAATCAATTAGAACAGCTTGCAGAGCAATACGAAGAACTTCGTAAAGAGTTTGAACATAAACTTGAAGTGAAACGTAAGAAAATTATCAAAGGTGATGATCTTGCACCGGGCGTGTTAAAAGTGGTTAAAGTTTACCTCGCGGTGAAACGTCAAATCCAACCGGGTGATAAAATGGCGGGTCGTCATGGTAACAAAGGTGTTATCTCGAAAATTAACCCAGTTGAAGATATGCCATACGATGAGAATGGCCAACCAGTTGAGATCGTATTAAACCCATTGGGCGTACCATCTCGTATGAACATTGGTCAGATCCTTGAAACCCACTTAGGTTTAGCAGCGAAAGGTGTTGGTGATCAAATCAATGCAATGCTCAAACAAAAACAAGAAGTGGAAAAATTACGTGGTTATATCCAAAAAGCGTATGACTTAGGTAATGGCTCACAAAAAGTGGATTTAAGTACCTTCACAGATGAAGAAGTATTGCGTTTAGCTGAAAATCTACGTAAAGGTTTACCAGTTGCGACACCAGTATTTGATGGTGCAGCTGAAGCTGAAATCAAAGAGCTATTAAAACTTGGTGGATTACCAACTTCAGGTCAAATCACTTTATATGATGGCCGTACAGGTGAGAAATTCGAGCGTCCAGTAACCGTAGGTTATATGTACATGCTCAAATTGAACCACTTAGTTGATGACAAAATGCATGCTCGTTCAACGGGTTCTTATAGCCTTGTTACACAACAACCATTGGGTGGTAAAGCTCAATTCGGTGGTCAACGTTTCGGTGAGATGGAGGTATGGGCACTTGAAGCATACGGTGCAGCTTACACCTTACAAGAAATGTTAACGGTGAAATCGGATGATGTGAATGGTCGTACGAAGATGTATAAAAACATCGTAAGTGGTAACCAACACATGGACCCAGGCACACCGGAATCTTTCAATGTAATTATGAAAGAAATCCGCTCACTTGGTTTAAATATCGAGTTAGACGAAGAGTAATCAGTAGGGGAGTGAAGAATTTATGATTCACTCGCCTTACGAAAGAAAAATCGCCGAAGTGCGGTGGAAAAACATCGAAATTTTCAACCGCACTTTAAACCTTTAACTCCGACAGGAGAACATTTGTGAAAGACTTAGTTAAGTTTTTAAAAGCACAATCAAAAACCAGTGAAGATTTTGATGTGATTAAAATTGGGTTAGCTTCCCCAGATATGATCCGTTCTTGGTCATTTGGTGAAGTGAAGAAACCTGAAACCATTAACTACCGTACGTTCAAACCTGAACGTGATGGTCTTTTCTGTGCGCGTATCTTCGGGCCTGTAAAAGATTACGAATGTTTATGTGGTAAATATAAACGTTTAAAACACCGTGGTGTGATTTGTGAAAAATGTGGTGTTGAAGTTACCCAAACTAAAGTTCGTCGTGAACGTATGGGCCACATTGAACTTGCATCGCCAGTTGCACATATTTGGTTCTTAAAATCATTGCCGTCTCGTATTGGTTTACTTTTAGATATGCCATTGCGCGATATTGAACGTGTACTTTACTTTGAAATGTACATTGTGACCGAACCGGGTATGACTGATTTAGAGCGCGGTCAATTATTAACTGAAGAACAATACCTTGATGCTGAAGATCGTTGGCAAGATGAATTTGAGGCGAAAATGGGTGCTGAAGCGATTCAAGATCTCTTAAAAGGTATGGATCTTGAAGTTGAATGTGAAAAATTACGTGAAGAATTACAAGAAACTAACTCTGAAACTAAACGTAAAAAAATCACTAAACGCTTAAAATTATTAGAAGCATTTGTTCAATCTGGTAATAAACCAGAGTGGATGGTAATGACTGTATTACCAGTTCTTCCACCAGATTTACGTCCATTAGTGCCGCTTGATGGTGGTCGTTTTGCGACTTCAGATCTGAACGATTTATATCGTCGCGTGATCAACCGTAACAACCGTTTAAAACGTTTATTAGATTTAATTGCGCCAGATATTATTGTGCGCAACGAAAAACGTATGTTACAAGAATCTGTTGATGCATTATTAGATAATGGTCGTCGTGGTCGTGCAATTACGGGTTCTAACCGTCGTCCATTAAAATCATTAGCGGATATGATCAAAGGTAAACAAGGTCGTTTCCGTCAAAACTTATTAGGTAAACGTGTTGACTATTCAGGTCGTTCTGTAATCACTGTAGGTCCATACTTGCACTTACACCAATGTGGTTTACCTAAGAAAATGGCATTGGAATTATTCCGTCCGTTTATCTACGCTAAATTAGAAAGCCGTGGTTATGCAACGACAATCAAAGCGGCTAAGAAAATGGTTGAGCGTGAAGATGCGATCGTTTGGGATATTCTTGCAGAAGTTATTCGTGAACACCCAATTCTATTGAACCGTGCGCCAACACTTCACCGTTTGGGTATCCAAGCGTTTGAACCGATCTTAATCGAAGGTAAAGCGATTCAGTTGCACCCACTCGTTTGTGCGGCGTTCAACGCGGACTTCGATGGTGACCAAATGGCGGTACATGTTCCATTAACGCTTGAAGCTCAATTAGAAGCTCGTGCATTGATGATGTCAACCAACAACGTGCTTTCACCAGCAAACGGTGATCCTATTATCGTTCCATCACAAGACGTGGTATTAGGTCTTTACTATATGACCCGCGAAAAAGTGAACGGTAAAGGCGAAGGCATGTTATTGCAAGATCCTCGCGAAGCTGAAAAAGCATATCGTACAGGTGAAGCAGAATTACATTCTCGCGTGAAAGTACGTATTACTGAATATGTGAAGAATGAAGCTGGCGAATTTGATGCGAAAACCACGCTTACTGATACAACTATCGGTCGTGCGATTTTATGGATGATTGCACCACAAGGTATGCCTTATTCATTGTTCAACCAAACATTAGGTAAAAAAGCCATTTCTAAACTGATTAACGAAGCTTATCGTCGTTTAGGTTTAAAAGAAGCGGTAATGTTTGCTGACCAAATTATGTATACCGGTTTTGCTTATGCGGCACGTTCAGGTTCATCAGTTGGTATTGATGATATGGAAATTCCAGCGAAGAAATACGAAATTATTTCTGCTGCGGAAGAAGAAGTGGCAGAGATCCAAGAACAATTCCAATCAGGTCTTGTGACTGCAGGCGAACGCTATAATAAAGTAATTGATATTTGGGCAGCGGCAAATGAGCGCGTAGCGAAAGCGATGATGGAAAACTTATCTCAGGAAGAAGTCATCAATCGCGAAGGTAATCCTGAAAAACAAGCATCCTTTAACAGTATTTTTATGATGGCTGATTCTGGTGCTCGTGGTTCTGCAGCGCAGATTCGTCAGTTAGCTGGTATGCGTGGTTTGATGGCTCGTCCAGATGGTTCGATCATTGAAACCCCAATTACAGCAAACTTCCGTGAAGGTTTGAACGTATTACAGTACTTTATTTCAACCCACGGTGCGCGTAAAGGTTTGGCGGATACCGCATTAAAAACAGCGAACTCAGGTTATTTAACTCGTCGTTTAGTTGACGTAGCACAAGACTTAGTGATCGTAGAAGATGACTGTGGTACGCACGAAGGCTTAGTCATGACCCCATTAATCGAAGGTGGTGATGAAAAAGTTCCACTTCGTGAATTAGTGTTAGGTCGTGTAGCTGCAGAAGATATTTTAAAACCAGGTACAGAAGAAGTATTAATTCCTCGTAACACGTTATTAGATGAAAAACTCTGTGATGTGTTGGATGCAAACTCTGTAGACAGCGTAAAAGTACGTTCTGTTGTAACTTGTGATACTGATTTTGGTGTATGTGCGAAATGTTATGGTCGTGACTTAGCTCGTGGTCACCTCATCAACCAAGGTGAAGCAGTAGGTGTTATCGCTGCTCAATCTATCGGTGAGCCAGGTACACAGTTAACCATGCGTACGTTCCATATCGGTGGTGCGGCGTCTGCGGCAGCAAAAGAATCGAGTGTACAAGTTAAAAACACTGGTACATTACACTTAATGAATGCAAAATTCGTTACTAATGATGAAGGTAAATTAGTATTAACTTCTCGTAATACTGAATTAACTATTACCGATGCATTTGGTCGTACTAAAGAACACTATAAAGTGCCTTACGGTGCGGTGTTAAGCAAAGGTGACGGTCAAGATGTAACGGCTGGAGAAACTATCGCAAATTGGGATCCACATACAATGCCAGTTGTCTCTGAAGTATCTGGTTTTGTGAAATTCGTTGATATTATTGATGGCTTAACTGTAACGCGTCAAACCGATGAATTAACAGGTTTATCATCAATCGTGGTTCAAGATGTGGGTGAACGTGCTACTGCTGGTAAAGATTTACGTCCAACCATTAAATTGGTTGATGCAAATGGTAACGATATTTTCTTACCTGAAACTGATGTTCTTGCACAGTACTTCTTACCGGGTAAAGCAATCGTAAGTTTAGACGATGGCGCAGCAGTAAAAGTGGGTGAACCATTAGCACGTATTCCGCAAGAGTCTGTGGGTACTAAAGATATTACCGGTGGTCTACCGCGCGTTGCAGATTTATTTGAAGCACGTAAACCAAAAGAACCAGCTATCTTGGCTGAAATTTCTGGTATCGTGTCTTTCGGTAAAGAAACCAAAGGTAAACGCCGTTTATTAATTACTCCTGCGGAAGGCGAGACTTACGAAGAAATGATTCCAAAATGGCGTCAGCTCAACGTATTTGAAGGTGAAATGGTACAACGTGGAGACGTAATTTCTGATGGTGCTGAAACACCACATGATATTTTACGTTTACGTGGCGTGCGTGCAGTAACTGAATACATCGTGAACGAAGTACAAGATGTTTACCGCTTACAAGGGGTAAAAATCAACGATAAACATATCGAAGTTATCGTTCGTCAAATGTTACGTAAGGCAGTAATTACCAAAGCTTACGACTCAGAATTCCTAGAAGGGGAACAAGTCGAAGTTGCTCGCGTGAAAATCATCAACCGTCAACGTGAAGCAGAAGGTAAACCACCGGTTGAGTTTGAACGCGAATTATTGGGTATCACTAAAGCGTCTCTTGCGACTGAATCCTTCATCTCAGCAGCGTCGTTCCAAGAAACTACTCGTGTTCTTACCGAAGCAGCAGTGGCAGGTAAACGTGATGAATTACGTGGCTTGAAAGAGAACGTAATTGTAGGTCGTTTAATCCCAGCGGGTACAGGTTTTGCGTATCATCAAAGCCGAGTTAAAAATCGTCAAAAAGCGGCTGATTTAGCAACGTTAGCAGCGGAAGATGTAGCTTCTGCTTTCGCAAGTGATGCTGATATCGCTGATGAATTTGAAATGATCGCAGATGATGCTACACAAAATCTTGCTGCATTATTAAATTCAGAAATGGAAGATTAATTTTCCAAATGAGATGAAAAAAGCCCCGAAAGGGGCTTTTTTATTATAGCTACTCAAAGTTTGGTTATAAAAGTTATATGCTATTTGTATGACGGGAAATAGTTTAAGTGAATGATAAATAGAAAAATCCTCACTATATAATGAATAAATCTGATAAGCAAAATTCAATATATAGGAGGATTGTTATTGAATCACATCTTAAAGAAGAATGTGAGAAAGACCTAAACCGATTAATAAGCAGAAAAGCATGCTTAATAAACCAGGAATCATAAAGCTATGGTTTAAAATATATTTACCAATTTTGGTTGTGCCCGTAGTATCAAAGTCAATGGATGCAATGATTGGACCGTAATTAGGAATAAAGAAGTAACCATTTACTGCCACAAATACACCGATTAATACTGGCGCTGGGATACCTAATGCGATACCAAGTGGGAACAATGTTGCTACTGTTGCGCCTTGGCTGTTTACTAATACTGAAAGTACAAATAGTGCGAAAGCGAATGCCCATGGTGCAGTTTCAACTAAGCCTTTCACCATTTCTTTTACTTCTGTCATGTGCGCTTGCATTAACGTGTCGCCTAACCATGCAATACCGAAGATTGCGATTACTGCACGCATACCTGCGTGGAATACAGAACCTTTAGTGATTTCAGTGCCATCTGGTTTACAAGTTAAGATAATTAACGCACCAATCGCTAACATAATGATTTCGATAGTGTGTGCCATCCCCATTGGTTTACCATCAAATACTGGACGTAAAGATGGAACCGCACCCATGATTACAACAAGTAATGAACCAAATAAGAATAAAGAAACAGAAATTTTAGCTGTTTTGCCCACTTCTACTTCTTTGACTGAAGTGGTAGAAGCAAAAGTATCTGCATATTTTGGATCATTTAAACGACGTTGATATTCCGGATCATCTTTTAATTCTTTACCCATTTTGTTTACAAATAAACAAGCAATAAAAATACCTAAGATGGTTGAAGGAATAGTTACCATCAATACATCGCCAAGATGGATGCCTTGAGGTTCAAGGTAAGCCACGACCGCTACAACAGCTGCCGCAATAGGGCTTGCTACGATAGCAAATTGTGATGCGATTACCGCCATTGACATTGGACGTTCTGGACGGATACCGTTTTGACGGCTCACTTCAGCGATAACTGGTAATACAGAATATGCTACATGGCCAGTACCCGCTAAGAAAGTGAATAACCAAGTTACTGCTGGAGCGATAAACGTAATGTGTTTAGGATTACGACGTAAGATTTTGGTTGCGATTTTGATCATGTAGTCTAAACCGCCGGCTGCTTGCATTGCTGCCGCCGCTGCCACTACAGCCATAATCATAAACATAACATCAATAGGTAAACCTGCTGGTTTTAGACCAAAGCCAAAAGAAAGAATAGCAAGGCCTAAACCACCAAATACACCTAAACCGATACCACCTACACGTGCACCCACAAAGATACACAATAATACGATGGCAAATTGTAGTAAGAACATTGCAGACATACTGCCCCCTAAGTTAATTAAAAAAACATCTTTGTTTTATTTGTTAAAACAGCGACTAATATAGCAACAAATAGGTATCGATTCCATAACATGGATCAATAAATTGTAGTCAAAAGTACAGTTATTTCTAACCGCACTTTTGTTTCTTACAATTGCTCTTAGAAGTCTTCGAAATATTGTTGAATTACTTTTGGATCTTTAGTTTGAGTTAAAGCTAATTGCAAGAGTACGCGGGCTTTTTGTGGATTTAAAGTACCTGATGCTACAAAGCCATATTTACTATCATCAACTTCAGCGTCACGAGTTGTATAGCCAGTTGGTACACGAGAAGAACGGACTACAATGACCCCATCTTTTGCGGCTTTTTCTAAGCGCTCTAAGTGTGCAGCATTAACATTTCCATTGCCAACTCCAGCAGATACAATCCCTTGATAGCCAGCATTGAGTAATGAGTTTAATGGTTCAACTGGTGCATTTGAATAAGCATAAATAATCCCCACTTTTGGTAGGCTATTTAATTTTTCTACATTAAACGGAGTGTTGATGGTGTGTTTGCTTTCTGGGGAACGTTCATAGTCCACTTTGCTGTTATGAATATAGCCTAGAGAACCATAATTTGGTGAATGAAAAGTTTGCACTGCGGTAGTACTGGTTTTTGTGACATCACGAGCACCTAGTACTTCATTGTTCATTGCGACTAAAACGCCACGACCACTCGATTTTTTGTCTGCTGCAACGACAACTGCATTGTAAAGATTTAATGGGCCATCAGCACTTTTTTCTGTTGCTGGACGCATTGCTCCTACGAGAACAACCGGTTTTTCACATTTTACGGTTAAATCTAAGAAATAAGCTGTCTCTTCCATGGTATCTGTACCATGGGTAATGACAAATCCATCAGTACTTTTACATTGACTATTGATGGCTTTTGCAAGTTTTAGCCAGACTTCGTCATTCATGTCTTGTGAACCTATTTTTACAATTTGCTCACCTTTAATGTTGGCAATATTTTTCATTTCTGGTACTGCTTCAATTAAAGTATCAATACTTAATTGTCCAGCTTTATATGCAGAATTTACCGAACTTTGTCCGCTTCCTGCAATGGTACCACCCGTTGCTAAGATTGTAATATTTGGCAAGTTTGCTGCATTTGCTATTGAAATACCTAGACCAAATAAAGTACATAAGGCTAATTTAGTTAATTTCATAGATTTCTCCTAATGAATAAAAATTACTTTCTAATCATCTAACTAAATTGAGCTATTCTGAATAATGAAAATGTAAATTTATGATCCCGATCACATAATTTTTTGTTGATTGTATAACCTTTATACAAGTACGGAATTTAAGCATAATTTTTTTGAAAGATAACCCAAGTGCGGTTATACTTGAGCCCTATTTTGACGTACTTGATTAGTAGAGAAAACAATGCAAGAATTTATCCCAATGGCAACAGAGTTTGCTCAAAAACATTCTCTTTTAGCGGTTTCTTGGTTTGCGATTTTCGTGATGGTAATTTATACCTTCTATAAAGGCGCAACGAGTAAATTTAAAGTCATCACTCACAATGAGGTTATTCGTTTAATCAATGCGGATGAGGCTATTGTGGTGGATTTACGTAGTATTGAAGAATTTCAACGTGGTCATATCATTGATAGCATTAATTTACTTCCAAGCGAAATTAAAAATCAAAACATCGGTAAAATTGAACAACACAAAGAGAAAGCAATTGTGTTGGTAGATATTAACGGTGTTTCCACACCAGCTTCAGCTGCACTTTTAGCGAAACAAGGTTTTAATCGTGTGTTTGTGTTAAAAGAAGGCATTTCTGCATGGGTAGCGGCAAATTTACCTTTAGTTAAAAAACATAAATAATAAGGAATAGAAAATGTCAGAACAAAAACAAGACGTTGCAGTAACAGAAGAACAACAACCCGTTCTTCAAATTCAACGTATTTATGTGAAAGATGTGTCTTTTGAAGCACCAAATCTTCCACATATTTTCCAACAAGAATGGAAACCAAAACTTGGTTTTGATTTAAGCACCGAAACAACCCAAGTTGGTGATGACTTATATGAAGTGGTATTAAACATTTCTGTTGAAACTACACTTGAAGATAGTGGTGATGTCGCATTTATTTGTGAAGTAAAACAAGCGGGCGTATTCACTATTAGCGGTTTAGAAGATGTTCAAATGGCGCATTGTTTAACTTCTCAATGCCCGAATATGCTTTTCCCTTATGCGCGTGAATTAGTGTCTAACTTAGTCAATCGCGGCACGTTCCCTGCGTTGAATTTATCTCCAGTAAACTTTGATGCATTGTTTGTTGAATATATGAATCGTCAACAAGCAGAAAATGCAGAAGAAAAATCTGAAGAAGGTCAAACTAAGCACTAATTAAGTGGTAAAACAAAAGGCAAGCTAGGAATCCTAACTTGCCTTTTTTGTTGTTAAAGTGCGGTCAATTAATAGCTTGAATTGATTAACACTTCTTCACCGTAGCCACCTAAAGTCGGCATTGGTTGATAAGTTGAGTTTGCTGCACGCATTAAACGAATACCGCGAATACCCGCTTCTTTAGCTGCTAACACATCATCATCGCTGTCGCCATAGTGAATACTAACTTTATGCGCAATAATGCCCGGGGTTTTGTTGTATTTAGTTGTGCGTTCACGTCCGCCCATAAATTCAACAGGGTGCATATTTTTAATATCAAACGCTTTTTGTAATACAGGTGTTACGCCATCCACGTTCCCTGCAGTACGACCTGTAATAAAGTAAATTTGGTCTCCACGTTCTTGATGCATTTTGATCAAATCAGCAGCGATTTGTTTTGGAATGGAATATTTATCACAACCCGCGTTAACTTCATTCCAGAAATCTTGGTTTTTCAAATAGTCTTGTTTACCTGGAGAATATTTTTGTTGACCATAATAGAAACAAGAGCTGGTGAAAAGTACGGTATCATCAATATCAAAGCTGACATTAATTGGGCCTTTGCCTTCTAATTCTTTTTTAATTTGATCTACTGAAATCCAGTGAATTGGTTGCTCTTGCAACATTTCACGCGCATTTGTACCAGATTGTGTATAAGGTTCAGTTTTGCCAGCCATGGCGGGAATCGCAGCGGCAGTTAACAATGCCACTAAAGATAATTTCATTAAATTTTTCATAGAGAATCCTTCTAGGTTGGGTTTAAAATCTGCGTCATAATACGCTTTTTATTGCGTCAATCAATTAGAAGCAATCGTTTTCGATGTTAAAATATGATCATGATCACATTTTTTAATTTCTTTTGATGAATAAATATACAATATATATTTTAACTTGAATTCTGATAATTCATCACCATATAACGAAAAACTTTTATTTAATAAAGGATAGAACAATGACAACGATTGTATGTGTTCGTAAAAATGGCAAAGTGGCAATTGGTGGAGATGGACAAGCAACACTTGGTAACTGTGTGGAAAAAGGAAGTGTACGTAAAGTGCGCCGTTTATATAAAGATAAAGTAGTGACCGGTTTTGCTGGTTCTACTGCTGATGCTTTTATTTTACGAGACTTATTTGAGAAAAAATTAGAATTGCATCAAGGACACTTAGTTAAATCTGCGGTGGAGTTGGCAAAAGAATGGCGTACAGAGCGCTCATTACGCAAACTAGAGGCCATGATGATTGTAGCAAATGACAGCGATTTTTTACTTGTATCGGGTTCTGGTGATGTAATTGAGCCCGAGTTTGATGTGTTGGCTATCGGTTCTGGTGGTAACTACGCAAAAGCTGCTGCACTTGCCTTGCTTAGAACTCAAAATGATTTAACCGCAAAAGAAATCGTCGCGGAAGCGCTAAAAATAGCGGGTGATATCGATATTTACAGTAACCATAACCACGTTATTGAAGAAGTATAAACTTACTCATGTAGGTGTGAAAATCGAATTTCATATACAAATATGAAATGGTGATCCATGTTAATAAAAGCATTTCTCCTACATTTTCATTATATAAAGGATAATTTATGTCAATGACTCCTCGTGAAATCGTTTCTGAATTAGATGCACATATTATTGGACAAAATGAGGCTAAGCGTGCAGTGGCGATAGCATTGCGTAACCGCTGGCGCCGCATGCAGTTAACTGAAGAACTTCGTCAAGAAGTAACGCCGAAAAATATTTTAATGATTGGTCCAACAGGCGTAGGTAAAACAGAAATTGCACGTCGCCTAGCGAAACTTGCTAATGCACCATTTATCAAAGTAGAAGCGACCAAATTTACTGAAGTGGGGTATGTCGGTAAAGAAGTAGATTCTATTATCCGAGATCTTACGGATGTTTCCCTGAAGTTGGTTCGCCAACAAGCGGTAGAAAAAAATCGTATGCGTGCACAAGATGCTGCAGAAAATCGTATTTTAGATGTGTTACTTCCTCCTGCAAAAGATCAGTGGGGAAATGTACAGGATTCTGATAATGCTAGTACGCGTCAAATCTTCCGTAAAAAACTACGTGAAGGGCAGTTAGATGATAAAGAAATTGAAATTGATGTATCTGCTGGAGTATCAATGGGGGTAGAAATTATGGCGCCTCCAGGTATGGAAGAGATGACAAGTCAATTGCAGTCGCTTTTTCAAAATTTAGGTAGCGAGAAGACTAAAAAACGCAAAATGAAGATTAGAGAGGCGTTGAAAGTTTTAATAGATGATGAAGCGGCAAAGCTCATCAATCCAGAAGAGCTTAAGCAACAAGCCATTGATGCGGTAGAACAAAACGGTATCGTATTTATTGATGAAATTGATAAGATTTGTAAAAAAGGTGAGCATTCAGGTGGTGATGTTTCGCGTGAGGGCGTACAACGTGATTTATTACCGATTATCGAAGGTTCAACCGTGAATACTAAACATGGTATGGTAAAAACGGATCATATTTTATTTATTTGTTCTGGTGCATTTCAAATAGCACGTCCATCTGATTTATTGCCAGAATTACAAGGTCGTTTGCCAATCCGAGTGGAATTGAAATCCCTGACGAAAGAAGATTTTGAGCGTATTTTAACTGAGCCAAATGCATCACTTACATTGCAATATCGTGAGTTAATAAAAACAGAAGGTGTGGAAGTTGAGTTTACTCAAGATGGAATTAGTAAAATTGCAGAATCAGCGTTTAGAGTGAATGAAAAAACGGAGAATATTGGTGCTCGTCGTTTACATACTGTATTAGAGCGTTTAATGGACGGAATTTCTTTTGACGCAAGTGAACGCGCGGGGGAGAAAATTGTGATAGATGAAAAATATGTTTCTGAAGCATTAAATGACGTTGTTGAAAATGAAGATTTGAGTCGTTTTATCCTTTAAGTATTTTCTTTTCTGATACAAGAAGTGCGGTGAATTTTCACCGCACTTTTTTGCTTTTTTAAATTAAGAAATTAATTGGTTTTTAATTTGCTCCAATATTTTTCATAAATATCGACAGCTTCTCCAACATCACCTTGCATAATCCCTTTTTCTACTTCTGATGCTGGTGGAAATAGTTTAGGATCATTGGCAACTTCTGGGCTGAGTAATGCTTTGACTCCTTCATTTGGCATAGAAAAGCCCATGCGTTCTACTACAACTTCGGAATTTTCTGGACGAAGTAAGAAGTCAATGAACTTATGCGCGCCTTCAACATTTTTTGCTGTAGTTGGAATCGCATAGTTATCCATCCAGAAAATTGCGCCTTCTTTGGGATACACAAATTGAAGAGATGGATTTTCTTTATGTGCTAAATAAGCAGAACCATTCCAAATCATACCAATTGCTGCTTCACCTTGTACGTAAGGGACTTCTGGCGAATCAGAGTTAAAGGTCGCCACATTTGGTAAAAGTTTTTCTAAACGCTCATAAGCTGTTTTGATGTCTTCTTCATTGGTGGTATTTGGCGATTTACCATCAAGTAATAATGCTACGTGGAACACTTCACGCGCATCACTGGTCATAAGAACTTTACCTTTAAATTCAGGTTTCCATAAATCCGCCCAGCTAGTGATGGTTTTAGGATCAATCTCATCCGCATTAACTTCAATACCAGTAAGTCCGTAAACGTAAGGTAATGAATATTTATTTTCTGGGTCGAATTCTTTATTTAATAAATGTTTAGGAATTTGATGAATATTGGTCAATTTACTTTGATCAATCGGTTGAAGCATCTTTTCCTTAATCATTTTATTTACGTAGTAACTTGATGGAAACACCAAATCATAGCCAGAACCAGTATTCTGAGTAAGTTTGAGTTTCGCATACATTTCTTCGTTGCTTTCAAAGGTAGAATAAATCACCTCGATGCCGGTTTCTTTAGAGAACTGTGCGACTAAATCAGAAGGCACATAGTCTGTCCAGTTATAGACATAAAGTTTGTTATTGGCAAAAGCGGATGCCGCGAAAAGTGCGGTGGTGGAAAGGAAAAGATTTTTGAGTGAGTGAGCAAAGAATTTTTTCAATTTATTGACCTCCGAGGGTTATCGTTCATCATAAAACGCACAAATTTTGCGCGCGCGCAGTATAGCATTTTTTTTGTAAAAGGTTTGACATATTTCCCTTTCGGGGTAAGATTTTCCCAGTTTTTTCCTAAGAGATTTTTTATGCTTAATTTTGCCTATCAAGAACACGTTCGCTCTTATTATTTCGACTCTCGTAACCAAGATTTTCAATTCCCGCCGTTAACTCAAATTGAACATGCTGATGTATGTGTGATCGGGGCTGGATTTTTTGGTTTATCTGCAGCATTAGAACTAGCGGAAAAAGGAAAAAAAGTTATTGTATTAGAGGGTGCTCGAGTAGGATTTGGTGCTTCTGGTCGTAGTGGTGGGCAGGCAATTAATGGCTTTGAAGAAGGCATTGATGAATACGTTAAACAAGTTGGCGAAGATAAAGCGCATAAACTTTGGAATATGTCATTAGAGGCCATTGATATTATTGATGAGCGTATTGAAAAATATGGCATTCAATGCGACTGGAAAAAAGGCTATGCCACATTGGCATTAAATGAACGCCGAATGGATGACTTAATTGAAATTGAAAAAGAAAGTCATGAGAATTTTGGCTATCAGAATATGCAACTTTGGGATAAAGCTAAATTAAAACAGCACTTAGGCAGTGATATTTATGTGGGAGGCTTATTTGATAGTAACTCAGGGCATTTACATCCACTGAATTATTGCTTAGGTTTAGCGAAAGCTTGTGTCGATCTTGGCGTTCAGATTTTTGAACAGTCTCCTGTAGTGGATATGGTTGAGAAAAATGGTTGCGTTGAGGTTAAAACAGCTAAAAGTGCGGTGATTTCTCAAGACGTTATTTTAGCCACCAATGCTTATATTGATGCGCTCCCGAAATCTATTCACCACGGCATTAATCGTAAAATATTACCTGTGGAAAGTTTTATTGTCGCCACAGAGCCGTTAAGCCAAGCGGTTGCTGATTCTGTCATTAATAATGGCATGTCGGTGTGCGATAACAATTTATTATTGGACTATTATCGTTTAAGTGCTGACAATCGCTTGCTCTTTGGTAGTGATTCTAGCTCAGAAAAAAATATGGTCGAGATTATGCGGAAAAATATGTTGCGCGTATTCCCACAACTTGAAAATGTAAAAATCGATTATGGCTGGGCTGGCCCGATTGATATGACGTTAAATTCAACGCCACATTTTGGTCGTATTTCTCCGCACATTTATTTTGCCCATGGTTATTCTGGTCATGGTGTGGCTTTGACAGGTCTTGCGGGACGAATTGTAGCCGAGGCAATTTTAGGTGATGATGAACGCTTATCTATTTTTGAAAGTCTGAAAGTCCCTTCTGTTTATGGTGGTCGAATTATCAAAGATCTTGCAACAAAGATTGGTGTTCAATATTACAAATTTTTAGATCGTTATCGTTAATAATATTCGGAAACACATTTTTCCCGTATAATCGTAGATATTTTTTACAGCAGAACGGCATTATGAATAAAAATCAAACCTTAGTTTCTCTTGCTATTTTCACCGCACTTTACAGTCAGCAGAGTATGGCGGATTTACGTGATCAATGTTTAATGGGGGTACCACACTTTACTGGCGAAGTGGTACAGGGGGACTTAAATACCTTACCCGTCTATATTGAAGCTGATGATGCAGAGATTAATCAGCCTACACAGGCCGTATATCAAGGTAACGTAGATGTAAGACAGGGAAACCGCCACTTAATGGCAGATTCTGTTGAAGTGAAACAATTGGGGAATCATCAAGCCCCACAGCGTTTTGCCTATATACGAGGTGGATTTGATTATAAAGATAATCAACTTAATATGCTGGGGAAAAATGCTGATTTTAATTTAGATAGCCATGACGGCCATGCCACAAATGCGAATTATGAATTGGTTGGGCGACAAGGAAGAGGCAAGGCAGAACATATCAATTTACAAAATGATTACCGTATAATGAAAAATGCCACATTTACCTCTTGTTTACGAGGTGATAATGCCTGGGCGGTAGATGCATCAGAAATCCGTCAATATGTAAAAGAAGAATATGCTGAAATGTGGCATGCACGTTTTAAAGTGCATGGCGTGCCTGTTTTTTATACCCCTTATTTGCAATTACCAATTGGTGATCGCCGTCGTTCGGGATTATTGATTCCAAGTGGTGGCTCATCTAGCCGTGATGGCTTCTGGTATATGCAACCGATTTATTGGAATATTGCACCGAATTACGACATGACGGTTACGCCTAAATACATGTCGCATCGTGGTTGGCAATTAAATGGTGAATTTCGCTATTTAACCTCTATAGGGGAAGGAAAAGTTGCAGGAGAATATCTAGGCCGAGATCGTTATGATGAATATATTAGTGATAAGCGTAAACGCCATTTATTCTATTGGAATCACAGTTCAAGCTTCTTAGAAAACTGGCGTTTTAATGTAAATTATACACGAGTGAGTGATAAACGTTACTTTAACGACTTTGATTCACAATACGGTAGCAGCACAGATGGCTATGCAGATCAGTATGCGCGAATTGCTTACTATAAACCTAATTATAATTTCTCGCTTTCAGCGCGCCAGTTCCAAGTTTTTGATGAAAATCTATCTATTGGTCCTTATCGTGCGATGCCACAAATGGACTTTAATTATTACAAACATGATTTAGCTAATGGATGGTTAGATTTTAAATGGTATTCTCAAGCTGTACGTTTTGATAATGACAGTGATCTCATGCCAACGGCATGGCGTTTTCACATTGAACCAAGTTTAGCTTCATCAATGTCAAATGAATATGGTGGCTTGAAAGTAGAAACTAAACTTTATGGCACACGTTATGAACAGAAAAAGGGTTCTGGCGTGAATGCGGAAGAGGTTCAGAAAAACATAAATCGTGTCATTCCACAATTTAAGTTTGATTTACAAACTGTATTAGCTCGGGACACCACTTTCTTAAAAGATTACACTCAAACTTTTGAACCACACATTCAATATTTATATCGCCCTTATCGTGATCAAAGCAATATTGGTTCAAAACAACGTACGAGTGATTATTTAGGATTTGGTTATGATTCCGCATTGGTACAGCAAGATTATTATTCGCTTTTCCGTGATCGCCGTTACAGTGGATTAGATAGAATCTCCTCTGCGAATCAAATGACATTAGGTGGAACAACTCGCTTTTATGATAAAGCGGGTGATGAACGCTTTAATTTATCAGCCGGTCAAATTTATTATTTAAATGATTCACGTATTGATGATAACCCCGCAAATAAAACGCCAACATCGTCATCAGCTTGGGCTTTAGAGTCTAACTGGAAAATGAGTGATCATTGGCGTTGGCGTGGCAGTTATCAATATGATACGAATACGCACGCAACATCGTTAGCGAATACATCATTGGAATATAATCCTAAAAAGGATAATTTAATCCAATTAAATTATCGTTACGCTAGTCAAAATTATATTGATCAAAATTTAGGGCGATCAGCAAATGCTTATCGTCAAGATATTCAGCAGATAGGGCTTGTTACTGCATGGGAAGTTTCAGATAACTGGTCGGTTGTGGGCAAATATTATCATGATCTCGCACTTAAAAAACCTGTTGAACAATATCTTGGTATTCAATATAACACTTGTTGTTGGGCTGCCGGAATTGGTGCAAGACGCTATGTGACAAGCCGTCAACATCAAGATGAGGATTCTGTGCTTTATGATCATGGTATAGGTTTTACCTTAGAATTACGTGGTCTAGGTACAAATAATTACCAAAATGGCATTGATGATATGCTCGAAAAAGGTAAGTTACCTTATATCCGTGCATTTAGCCTTGAATAATTCATTCTAAAACCGATAGCGATTGCTGTCGGTTTTTCATTTTTTTAAACGAAAGCACTTTCACTAAAAATTAGTATAAATTTCACCGCACTTTCATCTCTTTTATTGACTGATGTCAAGATTTCATTATATTGACAGCTTTCATTCTAACTTATAGGAACAATTTATGGCGCAATCTGCACCAAAGCGTGAAACCTTCTCTGGTCGTAACGCGTTTATTATGGCTGCCATTGGCTCAGCGGTGGGCCTTGGTAATATTTGGCGTTTCCCTTATACCACTTATGAAAATGGTGGGGGCGCTTTTATTATCCCTTATCTTATTGCATTATTAACTGCAGGGATTCCTCTTTTATTTTTAGATTATGCGATTGGGCACCGTCACCGTGGTGGGGCACCATTGTCTTATCGTCGTTTTAGTCCACATTTTGAAGTGTTTGGCTGGTGGCAAATGATGGTGAATGTCATCATTGGCTTATATTATGCTGTTGTGCTTGGCTGGGCTGCAAGTTATACCTATTTTTCAATTAATGGTGCTTGGGGAGATAAACCGATCGATTTTTTCATTGGTGAATTTCTGAAAATGGGCGACATCAAAAATGGGGTGAGTTTTGAGTTTGTGGGAATGGTCACCGGCCCATTAATTGCGATGTGGATTATTGCCCTCGGTGTACTTTCACTTGGTGTACAAAAAGGCATTGCAAAAGTTTCATCGGTATTAATGCCGGTGTTAGTCATTATGTTTATGGCTTTGGTTATTTATTCCTTATTTTTACCTGGTGCGGAAAAAGGCTTAGATGCTTTATTTACACCAGATTGGTCAAAACTATCTAATCCAAGTGTATGGATTGCCGCATATGGACAAATATTCTTTTCTCTCTCAATTTGTTTTGGAATTATGGTGACATATGCTTCTTATCTTAAAAAAGAATCAGATTTAACCGGAAGTGGATTAGTAGTAGGTTTTGCAAATAGTAGTTTTGAAGTGTTAGCAGGCGTAGGTGTTTTTGCGGCATTAGGCTTTATTGCAACGGCACAAGGCCAAGAAGTAAGTGAGGTAGCAAAAGGCGGAATTGGTTTAGCATTTTTTGCATTTCCAACCATTATTAACAAAGCACCATTTGGTGAAGTATTAGGTGTCTTGTTTTTTGGTTCATTGACGTTTGCAGCATTGACTTCTTTCATTTCTGTTATTGAAGTAATCATCTCTGCTATTCAAGATAAGCTGCGTGTTCGCCGTGTGAAAGTAACCTTTATCGTGGGTGTACCAATGATGCTGGTTTCAGTGCTCTTATTTGGTACGACAACAGGATTGCCAATGTTGGATGTCTTTGACAAATTCGTGAACTATTTTGGTATTGTTGCTGTTGCATTTGTATCATTAATTGCAATTGTGGCAAATGAAAAATTAGGGTTATTGGGCGATCATTTAAATGAAACCTCTTCTTTCAAAGTTGGCTTTTTCTGGCGTTTATGTATTGTGCTGACCACAGGTATTTTAGCATTTATGTTATTTAGTGAGGGGGCCAAAGTCTTCTCTGAAGGATATGAAGGATACCCAAGCTGGTTTGTCAATATTTTTGGCTGGGGAATGGCAATCAGTTTATTAATTGTGGCGTTTATGCTTTCTCGCTTAAAATGGAAAAATGATACCCAATTAATCCTTGATGAAAAAAAAGGAGAGTAAAATGAGTTTGAGTGCAATTATTATGATGATTGTGGCTTTTGGTGTTATTTGGGGCGGCTTTATCTACGCCTTGATACGCTTACCTAAAGAAAAATAAAGATAGTATTAACCGCACTTTAATCGTGCGGTTATTTTTTTAGCTCGCTTGATAATTTAATAACATCAGTTTAACTCATATCCTATTATTGGAAGGAGCATAAAATCCATTCATGCCGTAGGGGTTTATCTAAAAAAGCGAATCTTTACATTAATTTATAAATTTCTTATTTTCATTTCCATTAATATTATGTAGAATATCTATCCGATCCAATCTTTAACTTGTCTCTACCTAGTTTGGATTATTAATGGGCAAGTTAACTTATTGGAGTGAAGTCATTAATTTTTTAGTTGTATTTATCTTTGACAGATAAGTTCCTTTCTTTTTAAGAATAATAAAAATGTCTCATCTGAATAACGCAACATGGAATGTTGCCTATCATTTATTAACCACATATATTGCATTTAATGCATCAAAGAAAATACATTCATTTCACTTATTAACAATCTTAACGAGTTCTAGGTTTAGGTTTTAATCTTTCTTAAGATGGAATTTCAGAGTGGAAATTTAAACATTCTGTTATTTCTTATTTTCCTTAGCAATATAAAGGTATTTATATGCTTTTCCCGAGCCTTTATTTTTTCACTTATCTCACGCCTGAGAGCGTGCATTTAAATTAATATAGGATTATCAATATGAATCATATCTATAAAGTTATTTGGAATACGATCACACAAACATGGGTTGCCGTTTCCGAACTTAGCCGTGCAAAAGGCAAAACAAAATCAAGTAAAACATTAAGTGCGGTAGTTTTAGCGGCAGTTTCTGCTGGAGCTATTGTTGGGGATGCTGAAGCTGCAACGAACTTTGTGCAGAATCAGACTGGCATTGCAATCACAAGATCAGGAGGTGATGCTCCAGCAACCGCTTCAGACCGCTGGGCAATCGCTGTCGGTGATTCAGCTAAAGCAAATAGTGAATACTCTATTGCAGTAGGCGGCCACACAAATGCGACAGGTGAAAGTGCAATAGCTATTGGTAAACAAACTAAAGTAGAAGGACAGGGAGCAACAGCAGTTGGTCGAGTAACTTTAGCAAGCGCACAATATTCAAGTGCCTATGGTGCCCAAGCAAAAGCAACTGGAAATCAATCAACAGCATTAGGTTATGTAGCCAACGCAGCCGCCTCAAATAGCCTAGCAGCCGGCGCCTTAGCTCAAGCTCAAGGTGAGAGCTCTGTAGCCTTAGGTAGAGACGCTCAGGCTTGGGGAAGCGGGGCTAGCGCCGTGGGTGAAGGCTCAAGAGCAAATAATTCGAATGCTTTTGCGGGAGGTAATGGCGCGCAAGCAACGGGCTCTTGGGCAACTGCCGTGGGCCCCTCAACGCTTGCATCTGGCGAGGCATCAGCAGCCTATGGTGATGGCTCCGAAGCAACAGGTAAAAAATCTATTGCGACAGGTTCCCACGCCTCTGCCTCGGCGGAAAATGCGATTGCTATTGGTAATAGCACAAAAGCTCAAGCTAACAATACGATTGCTATTGGTAATGACACAAAAGCAACAGATAAGTCTGAAAATAGTTTAGTTATTGGTCAGGGGGCGGTAGTAACTGCAAAAGATGCTACAGTTGTTGGTCCCGTTGCTCAAGCAAATGGAGAAAACGCGACAGCGGTGGGGCGTGGTGCGGCAGCGAATGGCACAGAATCAACCGCTTTAGGTCGTGGTTCGGTAGCAACTGGCAACCAATCTATTGCATTAGGTAAAGGTGCTAACGCTAAAGTAGATAGCGGTGTGGCACTGGGTGATGATTCTGTTGCTGATCGTACTGCACGCAGTCAAAATGGAATTGTTATTAATACTAGCGATCCTAGCAAAAGCACAGGATTTAATACTGAAAACAGTGTTTATGCACCAGTACGTTTAGTGGATACTCCTGAAGCATTAAATCTAATTAAAAATACTATAAAAGGTAACAAAGGTGCGGTTTCTGTAGGGGATTCTGGCAATACTCGCCAAATTATTAATGTTGCTGCGGGTAGCGCCGATTCTGATGCTGTAAACGTTGCACAATTAAAAGCTGTTGCTGGAGCGATTAAACATTATGATGTTGTTTCACCAAATGGCGATATTACGGTTACTCATCCAGATCCACATGATCCTAATAAAACCGTTTGGAATTTAAATCTTAATCCCGATCGTGTAAAAGAAATTACAAAATGGAAATTGCGTGATGTAGAGGAAAATGGTAATCCCGAAGCAGGTAAAACCGATGCTTTAGTAAAAGGTGATGAAACCGTAACCTTCCAAGACACAGACACCATTGAGGTAGAACGCGTAGGTACAGATGGAAAAACCTTAAAATTCCATACGAAGAAAAATATTAAATATTTCTCTGTTAACTCTAGCAAAGGCGGAAATGAAAATAATGATGGTGCCACAGTAATAGATGCAATTGCGATTGGTAAAGATGCTTCTTCTACCGGCTCTAGTGCCGTAAGTTTAGGCTTAGGAGCTAAGGCTTTAGGAGCCAATAACACCGCCATTGGACCAGGCGCACAAGCAAAAGATGTTAGAACAACAGCTATTGGTTACAATGCTAACGCTTCCGAAGCAAGTGCGGTTAGTATTGGATACGCAGCTAATGCAGCCAAATCCCGTTCTTTGGCAATAGGTCAAGATGCAACCGCCTCAGCAAATAATGCTATTGCACTTGGCTCAAGTAGACAACACGGAGAAAATAAAACTACTGCGAGTGCTGAACATGCTGTTGCCATTGGCTCAGGCGCCGAAGCAAACATCGCCAATGGTATTGCTTTAGGCTCAGAATCAAAAACAACTGCAACTTCAGCTTCAGGTCAATCTGGCTTTGATGCATCTCAAGATGTAGAGGGAGCCCGCACTAATAAATATAATAATCTAAAGAATAATGTTCAAAATGTCCGCACTTCTACTTTAGCGGGTCTTTCTATTGGCGATACTGGCAAAACCCGTCAAATCAATCATCTAGCTGCAGGTACCGCAGATGATGATGCTGTAAATGTAGCGCAATTAAAATCCGTGAACCTTGCCTTCAAAGGTGACAACAATACAAAAGGTGATGTACGTTTACATGATCAACGTTTATCTGTTGTCGGCGCAACAAATGATTTTATTACAACCAAAGCAAGTGATAGTAAATTAGAAATCGGTACTAAACAAGGAACATTCTCTACGACGGATGGCAAATCATCATCCCCTAAACAAGGTTTAGCTACAACGACTGATGTGGCTAATGCAATCAATGCAAGCGGTTGGAAGGTGCAAGCAAAAGGTACAACAGTTGGCCTTGTAAATCCAGGTGATAAAGTTAATTTCACCAATGCAGATAAAAGCATTGAAATCGAATATTCCGCCGAAGCTAGTGGCTTATCTACAATTAAATTTAAAGCAGTCACAGCAGAAATTAACACCGAGAAAAAACATCCAGTTGAAATTACCGTAGATGACAAAGGTATAGCAACCCCCAAAATAGATGAAACAAAACAAGCTACCCCTACAGGTCGATTTGTTGTACCAACAGGAGATGCGACTAATAAATATGCCTTAGCTACTGCTTATGATGTGGCCGATAAAGTCAATCAAACAGGTTGGAATTTATACAACAATGGCAGGACTCCAGCTTTAATCAACCCAGGTGATTACGTCAACTTTCAGTCAGGCAATGCTACCAAAGCCAAGGTTGTAACTCAAGCAAGTGAAGGGGCAACCATTAGCTATGATGTAAACGTAGATAACACCACAATAAAAATTGACTCTGATGGTAATAAGCTTACTGCAAATACCGGAGATGTAGATTCAGTAACAAACATCGAAGGTAATAGTAAAAAAGGACAAGTTACAATTCATAAAGACCCGCTAGAGCCGTCAAAAACTGATGCAGGTAAACTTGCCACTGTTGATACCGTAGTAAAAGCGGTTAATAACGCCAAATGGTTCGCTAAAGCAAGTAACACTACTGACGAAGTGACTGATGCCAATAAGACTGATGATGCAGATAATGCTGACGGTCAAGCAATGTCAGCGGGCGATAAGCTAACCCTGAAAGCAGGCAAAAACTTACGCGTAAAACGTGATGGTGCAGACTTTACCTTTGCCTTAAACAACACCGTTGATTTAACCAATGCAGGCTCATTAACGATTGGCAATACCACTGTAACTGATGGCGGTGTAACCATTAAAGCTAAAGAGGCGGGCAAAACCAACGTTACCTTGACCGCTAACGGCTTAGATAACGGTAAAAACAAAATCGTTAATGTGGCAGCCGGTGAGGATGACAATGATGCGGTGAATGTGAAACAGTTGAATGATAGCATCTCAACTGAAACAGTTAGAAAAGCAGATGTGACTAATGGTGATAACAACATTGTAGAAGTTGACCCGACTGCTGAAGCAGGTAAAGGTGCTAAAGGTGCAACTTATAACATCTCCGTTAAAGAAAGTGCTGTGAAAAATATTGCCAAAACTGCAGTGAAAGTAGTTAATGGTAAAAACACTACTGTCACACCTGGAGATGATTCAACTGACAACAGCAAAACCTATGCCGTAGATGTTAAAGGTGACTTAACTGAAATTACCTCTATCACTAATACAGCAGGTAGTGGCAAAGTTGAGTTTAAAGATAATGGCATCGTGAATGTTACAGGCGATAGTCCAATCAAATTAGATGGTAAAACTGGTGACATCACAGGTTTAACCAATAAAACATTGGATGGCACCAACTTCGCTAAATCTGGTCGTGCCGCAACAGAAGAGCAACTTGATATTGTTAACAAGAAATTCGATAACAAGGTCTCTTTAGGAGGTAATACTGGAGAAACCACGAAGAAAGCACTTAGCACAGCTAATGGTATTAAGTTTAATGTGAAAGCGGCTGCGGGCAACGAGGTTGTCACCACTGAAGCAACAGGTGATGATGTAAATATCAAGTTCAGTGGCGAAGAAGCAGCGAAAGTAACAAACTTAAGCTACAAAGCGAATAAAGGTACCGCGAAGAAAGTTACGCTCGAAAACGGTCTTGATTTTACCAACGGCACACATACCACAGCGGAAGTTGATGATAATGGTGTTGTGAAGTTCAATGTGAACACCGCGACAGTTACAGTACCACCTGCACAACCAGATACATTCACAGGTAAATTTGAAGCACCAACAAAAGATGGCGTGGCAACCATTCAAAATGTTGTGGATGTAGTGAACAATAGCGGCTGGAAAATCTCTGAAGGCAGCACCTCAAAAGGTATTGTTAAAGCAGGTGATGAAGTTAGCTTTGTTGGCACCGGAGGCACAACCGTAAAAGTTGAGGGTACAAGCGGAAAACGTACGGTTACCGTCAGCTCAACATTGGGTGCTGGCGAAAAAGGTGAAATTACCGCTGTAACAGAAGAAAACAA
Organism: Haemophilus sp. SZY H35; assembly: GCF_018829705.1. NCBI lineage: Bacteria > Pseudomonadati > Pseudomonadota > Gammaproteobacteria > Pasteurellales > Pasteurellaceae > Haemophilus > Haemophilus sp. SZY H35. The sequence goes on along the minus strand of NZ_JAHKJZ010000005.1, from coordinate 474 downwards.
AGCGGGCACAGAAAAGGTTGGTCAGGTTAAACCGAAAACAGATGCAGATAAGACCAAAGTCACCACCGTTGAAAATGTGGCTAATATGATTAACTCAGCCAAATGGTTCGCTAAAGCAAGCAACACTACTGACGAAGTGACTGATGCCAATAAGACTGATGATGCAGATAATGCTGACGGTCAAGCAATGTCAGCGGGCGATAAGCTAACCCTGAAAGCAGGCAAAAACTTACGCGTAAAACGTGATGGTGCAGACTTTACCTTTGCCTTAAACAACACCGTTGATTTAACCAATGCAGGCTCATTAACGATTGGCAATACCACTGTAACTGATGGCGGTGTAACCATTAAAGCTAAAGAGGCGGGCAAAACCAACGTTACCTTGACCGCTAACGGCTTAGATAACGGTAAAAACAAAATCGTTAATGTGGCAGCCGGTGAGGATGACAATGATGCGGTGAATGTGAAACAGTT
>NZ_JAHKJZ010000004.1:0-104915 GCF_018829705.1 Haemophilus sp. SZY H35 | reverse complement strand
TATCTGATTCAACAACTGCTTTAGTGCCTTTGCCATCTACAAAGTTTACAGTGTCATAAGGTTTTACAAAATCCTTCGCTTCACCATTGTTTTGTAAATTCCAACCTGCATTCAACACATCAGATACGGTCGCTGCATTATTACCTGCATTTTTTACCATATCCGCTGCCTCTTCTGCTGTCATGGGTGCTTTAGTCACATTTTCCGGTGCGGCATCAACCACAGTTCCATCTGGCATGGTAACTGTTCTATCTTCATCATTTACCTTAGGTAGGTTAGGTTTTAAATCAGTAATACTGCTTCCGCCTAAGCTCACACCTTCAGGTTTAAAAGTCATAGTGGTTCCATTTCCACCAATACTTGTAATATCGGTTAGCTCAGGGTTTAAAGAATAAGTAAAGTTTTTACCATCCTGTTTTAACTTGATGTTTTTACCCGCTTTGAACGTTACTGTATTACCAGCTTTCACGCTCTCAATGCTTGTCTTGTTATCATCAGTAAATTTACCGCCATCTTCAGCACCAGTTACTTTCCAGAATGCATTGTTAATTGCATTAGCAACATCCCCTACGCTCGCGACTTTCTTGTTATCGCCTGCCTTAGGTGCAACTTGACCAGAAGTTTCATCATTTGCTGGTGATACTGGTTCTGCAAATCCACCAGTATTGACTTTGATGCCATCCTTACCAACAGTAATACTATCGTCTGCTGCTTTAACGTCATATTTAATATGGCTTACTTTACCATCAGTAGTGACATTAACGCTCGTACCGTTCCCATCAATAAAATCAACAGTGTCATAAGGTTTAACAAAATCACGTGCTACACCTTTTTCTGTTAAGTTCCAACCAGCATTCAATACATCGCCTACAGTTGCCGCATTTGAGGTATTAGGTGCATCAGCTCCCTCTGGTAATGTACCTAAAGTTGTAGGGGCTGTAGAGCCATTTTTTGCACCAGGTAAGTTACCTGCGATATTAGCCAATGCCATAGGGGTTGTAGTGTTATTACCAGCATTATTCATTGAGGCAATTACATCACCTGCTGACACGGGGGTTTTACCCGCAAGTGGTTTTCCTGTTGCAGGATCTAAATCTCCAGTTTTATAGAAGTCATTTCCAACTTTAACCAGCTTAGCACCATCTTTATTGGTATAAACCACTGGCTCTTGTTTATTTTCAACACGATCCATCAATGCATATAATTGAGAACCATTGATTGCATCTGTAGAAGTTGGAGCAACAGCACCTGCAGCCAAGTTTTTAATTTGACGTTCTTTACCAGCTTGACCAATGCTTACATAGTGACCATCGTCAGCAGGTTTTCCAACAAAACCAGAATAAGTAAAGTTAGGGCCAGCAATAGTACGAACTGTTGCATCATTTACAGCTTGAACTGCATGAGACGCACCTGTTGTTCCAACTACTTCTGTTGAGCTAGCGCCCAATACAACTGAATTTGCTGTTGTTAATTTAGTAATATTCGAACCTAACGCTACTGAATTAGCGCCACTTACAGCTGTACTACGACCAATAGCAATAGCTTCCTTACCACTTACATTTGATCCATGACCGATAGCAAGTGAGCTAGTTGAAGTATCACCTGTTACTCTAGCATCTGTACCTATTGCAATCGAGTTTGTAGAATTTACATTCGTGATATTTGATGATCTACCAATAGCCAAACCATTTTGTGCATACGATTTTGCTAATGTTCCTATAGCAGTCGAGCTTTCACTTAATGCTTCCGCTTGAGCACCAACTGCGAGAGCAAAATTTGAAGTAATTGAACTAGGAATTCCTTTTGCTGTTAGTGCACGAGTAAGATCGTCTTTGGTTCTTTCTAATGTTAATTCCAAGCGTGCAACAATAGCATTTAAGTTACCAACATTAAATTTATTATATGCAGAAGCATCTTTTGCAGCCTGCTCATTCCAATAAGCTAATCGTTCTTTAGCTTTGGTTAACTCAGCTTCAACTTGTGTTTTTTTAGTATTTAATTGAGTAATCATTGCATCAGTATATCCACCAGCAACTGAGCGATTACCTAAAGCCAAAGATCCTTCACCATACGCTCTAGTTGAATTACCAACAGCAACGGCTCCTCTAGCTGAATCATTTAATCCAGTAGATGCATTTACACCAACAGCAACAGAATCAAAACCACGAGCTCCAGACTTATAACCGACAGAAGTAGTATAAGTACCTGTAGTATCATTCGTATTAAAACCTAGTCCTCGGTTTGCATAGTCAAGCCATTGAGTTGATGATCCTGACAAGGTACCAAGAGCCACAGCACCATTGGCATCTGCTGCAGCAATAGCACCAAGGGCAACGCTCCCGTTTTTATTTCCCCCAATCATGGAGTACGCACCAATCGCTGTCCCACCATTTTTTACAGCATTCCATCCTGACGGATCTGCTATATCAGCTCTAGCACCGATCCCCAATGCAATTGATGGGCCTGCGACCTGAATTCCATACCCAACCCCAGTACTCATAGAATCTTGGCCACCACCACCTAGTAGTGCACGATGACCTATCACTACATCTGCAGAATTTCCTGTTGCAGTATTTCTAATATTATTACCAATTAATATTTCACCATCACGAACGAGACTAGATGTACCAATACTAATTGTATCTCCGATAGTAGAAGTCCCACTAGTCTCAGCGGTAACAGTCCCACCGTTTGGCTTTACATAAATATTTGTACCATTGATACCAATACCATTATTTATAGATGTACTAATTTTTGCAGCGAAACTATTACTTGCAATAACAGAGGAACCTACAACTAAAGAGGCTAACATAACCTTATTAGTTTTTGATTTGGTTTTACCTTTTGCTGAAGCAAGTTCAGAAACCGCTACCCAAGATTGCGTTGCGTGATTCCAGATCACACGGAAAATTTTGTTCATAAAATCTTTCCTTATGTTAAAAGGTTGTAAAATAATCAAAGCTGTACATTTACAATAAACAGCTTTGAAGATAAAAAATCCGGTGCTGATACTATCAATAAAATGAGTATAAGTCGAGCAATTTTACAGGTATTTACAATTCTTTACATATGTAAACGCTTACCTCTATAGTATAAAGAACATATTTTTAATATATGACATCCTATCTTTAAAAAACTACCTATATAAATGCAAAAAAGCTCGTCAAATTTGACGAGCTTTTTAACTTACATAAAATCGTATTAATACAAATTACGCTCGTTTGAAGTCAATGTGAACCAATTTCAAAACACCAAAATTTTATAAATAAAATCATACTATTAAAAATCTATAACGCCTGTAATTTCCGAAACTATACACATTTTTCCGAAATTAAAAAAGTTACAGGGCTATAATAATGCTATTTTTAAATTAAAAAAAGTGAGATTTTATTTTGATTTAATCGCACTTTTTATCGCTACTCTTGTTGCCGTCCGAAAATTTTGAGAAACATAACCGTTAAAAGTGAGAAATCTGAAATTTTAACTAATTCCCATTTTTAGCGGTTAAAATTCGCTAAATTTGAGAAACAAAACGCCCTTTAAACTATCATTAGAGGGCGTTTAAATTATATAAGAAACGGCAGAATTACTCTCCGTTTGTCTTAAACTCTATCTGGCCAAGGGTCGGATGTTGTCCACATCATTGCGGGCGGTCTTAAGTTTTTTGGGCCAATGTCAGGTATTGCCTCATTGCCTTTTATTTTAGGGTCTGCGTGATAAGGCGTGAATCTCATAAAATTAGCATCGCCTACCCCTCCCACATAAATACCTGCAACTGCTCTATTTGTATCGTCATCATATAAGCTAAATCCACAAGAGTCATCTGATCTAAATCCAAGCGGAATCCCACTTGTACCAATAACTTCAACTCTTCCTGGCTGTCTTGGTAGATACCCTTTTTCGGTTTTACCCAAATAACCAAACAATCCCCATTGAAGACCACCCATATGACATGATACAAGGTTGCCTTGCCTGCGGAATTTAATGTAAGCACCAGGCTTTAGGTTTTTAGTTACAGCATTAACCAAACCTGTATCACCATCTATCACCACCCATTTCTCGTTGCGTTTTTGCCATTTCCAGGCTCCGACTCCACCGCCATCTGATGACTCATAGATAGTCCCGTTAGGCTCATTGCCTTTTATTTTGGGCTCCTCTCCTGTTATTTTGTTGCCTGTTGTATCGGGCTTATCAGGGCGACCTCTACCAAGCACGACGGTCATAGCCTTAATATCTCGCCCGATTTGCTCAATGACCTCGGGCAGTTGTTGCAAAAGCGTCATTAGCTATTTTTCCCACGTTGATAAGCTGCCTTTAAGTCCATTGCTTTTAGCGCGTTAATTTGCTCAATCACGCCATCTAGGCTCGATTTAAATTCAGTGAGTTTGCTGGTTAATGCCTCTGGTGTACTGCTTCCGCTTGCTTTGAGTTTTCGTAATTCCTCTGCGAGCTCGCGGAATGTATCTAAATCGGCTGATACCTCTCCGCCTAACAGGTCATTTTTAAGTTGGGTTATCTTTGTCTCAATTTGAGCCAAAATATTTTTGTCTTGCTCGCCTAAGTATTGAGCAAACTCGGTTAAAAGTTGTTGAATAGTTTGTGTTGTCATAGTTGTAGTTGTCCTATTTTGTGAGGATTAGTAGAAAGACATTGCCCTGTTCCAAAGGGATTGAGACTTTCATAGTCGTCCTATTTTGTAGTTGAGTATTAGATCGTTGATATTAGGGATTACGGGCGTGTATTGTTGATTGGTTAATTTAACCTTGAATACCCTCTTGCCTATTAGTTTCACCTTTATTTTGGGTTTATCTCTAACTTTGATCGTTATTGTTTTATCCACTAACCCACCTCTCTAGTCACATCTGCTAATAGAGCAAAATCTCCCCCAGCTAACGTGCGTACTAGTTGATTACCGTCAATGCTTTGCAAATCCCATTTAGCACTTTCCCAAGTGGCATTTTCGGTTTTATCATGGCTTATGCTGACCTTAATCAGGTTATTCTCGACAGTAATATCACCAGTTTTAGTGGAGAGTTTGATGATTGGCTCGCTTTTCTTAGTTGGCTTAATATGTAAATCAAACCGATACCCACTAAAATCAACCGCACTTTCATCTTCGTGCGTGACTTCAAACGCCCACCCTTCGTCGTCTCCACGAATCATTTCCAAATCGATTGTTTCCATTTCCCCTCCAATAAAAAACCGCCCGTAGGCGGTATCTCTAATAATTAGATGATTAGATAACAATCTGTCCTTGCTCTTTTAAGTAAGCATAGATGCGTCCTAGATCGATTTCCTCCGTTGTTTTGCCAATGTCATCTTGAGTTAATGGCTGTCCAAAAATGCTTTTTGCTGCGGTTGGATCAATCCATTTATATTCCGAGATGATCGGAGTAAAGTCTGTCACTGCACCATCATTGTCTGTGCCAGTACCAAGTACATATTTAGCATTAATTGAGCCGTCCTCTTGTCTTGAGTATGCAGCAATCACTGAATACATTGGGTTTAAGATTTTGTTAAATGTTGTCATAGTTTTGTCCTTATTTAGATAAAAATAAAACCCAATCGATTGACTGGGTTACGGTTGCTTAAAATTCGGCTATAAGCAGGAGTGGGTTAATTATGCTCAGGTTTGAGTAATATTCGCTAGATTGCGACGGGAAAGAATGTTTTCTACCAGGGATGGGCGCAAATTCAGTTGTGGCTAAAATTTTAACAGTTCCATCTTCTTTTACGACAGGAATAACCTCTCCGGCTTCAAACGTGGCTCGCTGATTCCACGATCGGCATAAATCATAATATCCAAGAGGTGAAACTAGGACAAACTCATTATCCCCTAATTTTGTTGAACTGCCCTTTTCTATATTAGACTTAACATGATTAAGATCACTATAATTAATTTTAGATGAACTTAAAGCTGTATTATGGATACGCAAACGCTTTGCATAACCTTTACTGCTATTACAATACTTACAATTTCCGCTCTCATCATAAACTGCAATACCATATTCTGGCACATTTTTTATTCGTTTTAGAGGGACAACTATTTTTAATCTTATTCGAGCGCTTTTTAAGCTTTGATTATTAAAATATCTCCCATCTAACCAGTGGTAAGTATAAGGATTATAAATTTTAACTCCCTCAAAGTTTTCATAGCTAGAAGCAATGGTAGAGACTATTCTAATTTGAAATTTACCATTATATTTTCTAATAAATGGTCGGTAATAATAAAAAAAGCCATCTATATTAAATTTATCGTAGTGCTCCCCACTAGTTTGTTTCTGGCCATCAAAATATTTAATAAAACTTCGATTAGCGAAAACAAGAATCTCATCTTCCGAATAGTCATTCGCATTAAGAATATCGCCATTTGGAATGTCCCACCATCCTTGTGCTAATTGACCACTTACGTCAATGTCATGAACGCAAACAAGTAGCTTTTCATCTGTCATTGAAAAGTTTTTCCCAAAAAGTTGAATCCCAAACTTATCCATAAATCACCCCATTACAAGAACGGTTATATTATTGCCGTATGGTTTATTTCGGCAGTGTACCCACTCCCAGTGCAGTACTTTACCTTCAATGCGGAATTTTGGTAGCAAGCTATCGTTACCAAATGTATAACCGCCTGATACAGTATAGACCGCAGTTAAAATATTATCTTCATAAGACTTACTGCCATTTTGTCCGTAAGGAATTGTGAATTTATCTACTAGTAAAACAGTTTTACTCGCAAGATCGAACGTTTGACCGTTTTCATATACTTCAATCCCATACATTCTGTCACCGCCTTTTGATTTTTTCTTTTTTCGATAAAAGAAAGCCACGGCAATAACCGTGGCGATAATTAAAACAAGAATTAAATAGATCATCTTAGTTTTCCTATTTTTAGTCTCGGTCTCCCACTAGTGTCATAAACAATGATGTTTTCATTGTTCATCACAAGCCCTACATTGCCTTGATTAGCCCTCATCTCGACTTGCCCCTGGTTACTCACCTTGAACCGATTGTTAATATTAATCGATCCGCCTGTAATATCACCAAGATCTGCACTAATTGCTGATAGACTAGTTACGTTTAATTTATCGGCAGTAAGCGACCGTGTGGCAACGTGGTTTGCACCAATACTGTTAGCCGCAACGTGTTTAGCCATCACCGCCCCAGTTGCAATCTCATTAGTGGTAACACTATTAGCCGCTAATAGCTCGGTAGTGATTGTTCTGGTTATGATAGAGCCACCATGTATTGAGGTTACACCTGCATTTTGCCAAGGACTTGGTTGAGTTGTGTATTCTGTACACTCTTCAAGCATTGGACGGGCAACTCGAAGATGTTTATTTGTCTCATTGCTATTTGAAATAATCCAGAATATTGGTATTACTTTAACTGCATTATCTGGGACTTTAAACTTAACAGATGCCCTCTTTGTATAGCCTGTTAAACCGCCATTAAAAGAGTAACCGTTGATAACACCTGTATCAAAATCCTTATAGCCCCCATCTTTGTAGAGACATCTAGCCGTTAGTTTTGAGCTAGCTCTATGTACACCAATGTAGGCAGATAACATATACCAACCGCCACTATTAACAGCCACAGATTCCATTGCAACAGTCGCCTGTGCCGATAAATCGCCATCAATACTGAATATCAACTGGTTTTCGTTTTGCAGGTATGATGTCAAACCCCAAGCATCATTAGCCTGTTTTGAGCTTGCTCTAAAATTTTTACCATTTGAACTCATCCATGAAAAGCAACCATGTGGCAATCCATTATCCTGCACGTTTGCGAAAATTGGGTTATAGAGCAAATTCCCACCTAACCCAATTGCTAACTTATCCGCTGTAACTTCGCCTGCCGCTAAATGATTAGCCCTGACAGCTCCAGCCTGTAAAGCCGCTGTACTAACAGAGTTAGCCGCCATCTTCTCAGCTGTAATCCCACCATTAGCCAGTAAATCACCATTAATTGCTACCTGATTATTTACTACAGACAATATTGGCTTTGGTGAGTTATCTTGAGCATTTTTTACAACGGAGAATTTGTCAGCCATCACAATAACTGAACTCTCGACATCCTTACCTGAATTAGCCGCCCCAAGTGCAATGCCAGCAATAGCAGTCCTGCCTCCAGCAATAGCCTGAGTTTTAATAGTGCGAGTTGCCGATACTTTACCCGATATATCGGTCACAGTCCGATTTATTTCGTCAATGCGAGCCGAAAATCCATCTACACGATTAATCTTAGACTCTGCAGAGCGCTGCCACTCAGTGCGAGCATTAGTCTCTGATGATATAGCTCGACTAACCTCGTCCACCTTAGCTTTAGCGTCAGATTGCCATTGAGACCTTAACGCTTGTGCAGCAATAGTTGCCACTTCATCTTTATTGGCTTTGGTTCCGCCCAATTGATTAATTGTCGCCTCAGCATTGCCAATACGAGAGTTAGCTGAGTTTTCCAAAGCTACCCTTGCGTTAGATTCGTTAGTAAGCGATCTTTTAATGTCATCAAACTGGATAACAGTCGTCAAATCTTCGGGAGCTGGACTCCAGTCGGTTGCAACATTACCAATCTCTAATTTAGGATTAGTTGCAACACAAGTTCCCCCACCAACCTCAACTTTAAATGAGCAGTTTGAAATATTTTTAATCGGCTTATCGAGCAACTGAATTGTTGATTTTAATCTACCGCTATAATCGCCTTGATGATTAGTTAACCAACACTCTACCCAGGTAAACGTATTATCCATGTAATACAAAAACATAGATAATCCGACACGATTTCGTCCACCTCGTACAATACCTTTTGCATTAAGATACACTGATAGCGTTAGTTTTTTACCACGCCAGTTTTCTTTGGCCTCAGATGATACGCCCCACGACGAGCCACCCTCCGCTGAACGAAGTAGGTAGTTACGAGCGCCTACATCAAAGTTAATATTATTAAATTCAGATGACAGCTCTGCTACTTTACGTTTAGCCTCTTGAGATTGTGTTACGGCTTGAGTCGCAGAATCTTTTGCTGTATTGAGTTGGGTAATTAGCTCATTATCAAGTTGATTTTGATTTAATTTTCCATCTATTTCAGATGCTTGTATTTTAGATGTGTATTGACTACCGTTCCAAGTGTATAGTCTTCCGTCGGCGGTATTATGCACTTGCTTGTAACCAAGAAATTTATTTACATTTAAACCTGTTACAGTCTTAATCATTTCAAGGTTACGAGCAGGTAAAGCAGTATCAATTACCTCATTTACAATGTTCTTAGATAGTTTTTTATTCAGCACCTCTAATTCGGCATCAATATCTACCGCACTTTCGCCTTTAATCCCTGATTGCTGATTAAATGGGCCAACATTCACACCACGAGCATGTCGCAACCAGTAATATCTAACCTGTTTTGCGCCAACTTCGTGCGTGTACATTCTTGCTGTGACTTTCGTCAAACGTTTGGCTATTTTAATGTCATCTGTTTCACTGGTAAAAATTTCTGTTGCCGTCGCATCATCAACCCAATCCCACTCAAGCGTGATATTACCCAGACCACCAGTTGTTCTTACGCCTGTTGGTGCTGGCGGTTTATTGATGGTAAAAGTCTGAGTTTTTTCACTCAATAACTGTCCATTCTCATTTTTAACTTGGATAAGGACGCTATAATCTCCGTTTTCGAGACCGTCTATATTAAGATTGTGAGATTGTTGCCCTAATCGCACGTCATATAGCACACCGCCTTTATAAATGCGGATGTCGTATTTTACGATGCCATTACCGCCAGTCACGCTACTGTCAACTGATACGCTACCATCTGCATTTACTGCCACACCAATGTTACTAATTTGCGGTGTAGTAAGTACGGTCGTTCCTACTGGCTCAAACTTGGCGCCATTATCAACAATAGCCTCTTTTTGTGGCTCGTGTTGTAACGCCATAATGGTGTACTTGCCTTTATCCTCCTCTTTTACAAATAACGCCTTAAATAATTGGCTTGTTACTTGTTGAGTAGTCAAAGACCATACACCGTATAGCTCTAAGCCTACTGGCGGTTGATCGAGTGTTACCTCTGTGCCATTGACTGAGATAATCTTAATATTTTGATGCTTAGCGTTAGCATTGATATAGCTAAGATAACTATTGCCGCTAAGGGTAATTTCACGATCTAATGTTACGGTTTTGCCATTAACTGCTAAAACTCGACCGCCAATATTAGTGCCAGCATAGTGCGTATCAGCGACTTTGATAATGTCACCAGGGATATGCATTAGCCCTTCTGCGCCAACAGTAAAGGTAACGGTTTTAGTTTCTAATTTTTCAGTTTGCAACAACCATAGAGCTGTACGGTGCGCTTGCCCTCTTGATGTACAGCCAAAAGCCGTGATTTTCTTAACGTTTAATCCATTTTTACGGATAGATTCGTCATCAGAGACATACTCAATAGCCTTTTCATAGCTATTCTCTTTATCCGCGTATTCAACTTGGATTGCATTATGGCGGGATTTTCGAGCCGAAAATGTATAACTAAAACCACTTTCATCCACGTTGGCATTTGTATAAGTCCAGACTGGATCTGCAGGTCTATCCATGACAACTGTGAGCTGCTGACCATTCCAAACTGGCATTGCTCTGAAAATTGAGCAAATATCATTAATAACTTGATAAGCAGAGCGTTGTTCTGTCAACCAAACATTACAGGTAAATCTTGGCTCTTGCCCACCAAATCCATCTGGCACTAATTGGTCACAATATTGGGCGACTTGATATAACGCCCATTTATCCGCGCCAAACTCACCAAGTCTTCCACCCAAGCCATAGCGCTTATTAGTCACCACATCATAGAGCACCCAAGCTGGATTATCTGTCCAGTCAATTTTAAATGTACCATCCCACATACCTGTATATTGACGAGTACGAGTGTCATAGTTGCTTGGTACTTTTACTTTTAAGCCAAGTAGGTCATAGGTACGAGTAGGGATGTTGCTAAAATACTCTGAGTCAAATTTAACCCCCATCAAAGCTGTGTTTGGATAAGCAAACTCAGTATCAATAATCTCTGTGTAGCTCGACCAAATGGTATTATTTTGTAGGCGCTGTGTTGTGCTATCATCTGTAGTTCTCTCGACTTTCACGATAAATGGCACGCTAGGCAGATTATCAAAAGTATGATGTTGCAAATACTGAGAGCTATACTTGCCACTAATTGACACAGGGTAAGTTCTTGAGCCAATGGTAATGATAAAGTTTACCGTTGTTCCGTTTGTGTCGCCATTATCTTCTTGTTTAAAAAGCGATTGGACACCGATAGTCAAGCGTAATCGAGATACTTTTGCATCAGTTACTGTTCTTGTAAGCGGTAGATTTTTCTTAACTAGGGTGCCAACACCTACTTCTTTTTCGGAGGTGTTAAACCCAGCCATTAAATCCTGTACTTGACCGCCTACACGCCCCTCTACCTGCACATTTTTGAAATTATAAGAGCCGTCTTTGTTTTGTACTGGCGTTTTGTCAAAATAGATGGACTTCATTCCATCAGCTAAACCGTAAACCTCGCCCTCAGAGATTGCTTCAACAATTTTGACAAGTTGCTTACTTCTTCCGCTCTCTTTTGCCTCGAATGGAGTATGACCACCGCCGCCACGACCTTTACCCATTGAAAACTCCTTAAATTTCAGTATCCATCGTTTCTACACCCTGAGATATGATGAGAGAGCCTACTCTCATTCTCCCGTACGCCAATGGCATAGGTTTTCCCTGTGCTGTCATATTCGACAGGTTCGAAAATGCCGTAGATTGTTTCTTTTCTTTTTCAGTACCCAGTTTCATTTCTGGCATTTTTGTAAGCATTTGAGCAACACCACCCAATAATAGAGATGCGCCAACAGAACCCACTATCCAAGCGGCATTGGTGCTAAGCAGACCAAATCCAAGGGGCCCTAAAGCTATTGCCCCAGCAATAATTGCGACACCGGCAATTACGCCAAATAATCCGCCACGTTTTGAGCCTTTTAAAACAGGTGTAAAATGCACTGTTGCATCATCTTTTAGTTTGTGGCTCAGCCCTTGCTCAAGATAGCGATTATCCAAGTAGTCTCGCCCTACTCGCACGGTAAACAATCCTTGCTGAATGAATTGGCGCAATTTAGGAATTTGGCTCGTTAAGGCTTGGACTATCTCTGCCGTAGTTTGGCAATCTAGCCTAAATTCAGATCCAAACTGTTTAAGGCTACCGTAAAATCTAACGTTGACCATGCGTTGTATCTCCAAATACTATGAGTGTGTTTAAACCAATAACCATCATACAAATCACGCTTAGATAATCGTTTTGGCGCATGATGAAGTACCATTTGATTGCCCACATAAATTGCCGCGTGATTGGGTACATCAGCCCCGATGTTGATTAAAATAACATCGCCTATTTGTGGCTCTTTTACTTGCTCAAAACCGTGTTTTGCCATGTTATCTAGGTAGAGATTAAACCCATCTTCCCACCAGTAATCATCACGTTCAAAATTAGGAAACTCTTTGCCAGACAACCGATAAAAATCGCGGAATAACGTGTAGCAATCCGTTTGCCCGTGAATAAATTCGCGCCCAAGTAAAGGCGGCACCCACGGGAAAACATGAATCACCCCATCACACACAAGCCACCAATCCAGTTCCGTATTTTGTTGCATCTGAAAATCAGCGGGAGACAATACAGGTTCACCGCCGGGGTGCGAATGGACGAGAGCGACAATATTCCCTTTCATGCCAGCGGAAAGAAAATCATCAGGCGAAACCTCGAAAAAGTTTTCCGGGTCGTCTGCGATATTCTCACAGTTAATAAATTCAAGTTCACAACCAGCAAAAATAACAAAGCCACACATTTCGCGTGGCTCCAGTTCTTTTGCTATTTTCAGTATGGATTTTTTTAATTCTTCGTTCATACTTACCCCAATTTATCAACGCTTGGGAATCCACCAAAATTAACCACGTTATTTCGTAACGCGCACCCTGTGACTAATCCGCTACACTTGTCTTTCTTGCGGTCGTTTGTCGGTTGGTCTTTTTCATCCGCAACCGCTCTGCCAGTATAGCCACACTCAACGCTACGATATAACCAACTACAAGTGGTAGTAATCATTCTTGCACCAATTAATGCGTTGTCGGTCTCGGATGGCAAAGCTAGTGTAAACTGAGCAATATCTCGATTTAATGAGGATAATTGCTCAATCACAAAGTAACTTAATGCCTCTTGCGTTGGATCTGCCTTTTTGTTGCCGTTTGCGAAATTAACCGCATCAAGGTAGTGCATATAGACTAATCTGCGTCTGACAATTCCGCCCAAGCACTGATCAAAGCGGTTGCAAAGTGCGGTAATAAATCCATTAATATTTCCCAGCGTGAGAGTTGGTCGATTACTTGGGCCATTACCTGACATTTCAAAACCATCAGCTTTTACGGCAAATGGCTCAAATGTTTTGCCTTGCCATACGATAGATTGAGATTTTTCATTGGTGCCAGCATAAAAGCGATACAGCTCGCCATTCATGCCGTCATTATCTTTCAATCCTCGTAAATCCACTTCAAACAATTCAATGAGGGCATTTTGTTCAAGTTTGGCTAGGTCGAGTTTAAATGCGTTACTAATTAAGGCTGGCATTATGGCTCCTCTTTAAAATCACAGGTGATTTCGGTATAAGATTGATCTACCTTTGCAGGCCACTTTTTACAAATCACTTTTTTAAGTTGTTTTGTTAAAGGATCGATAAAGTAAAAAGGTTTGATCCCTTGATGGCGCTCGAAAAATGATAAAACATCGGGAGCGCTTTTATTTCGCACCTTAATGACAACAGAATAAGTTTTAAGCAAAGCATTGATACCATTCAATCTGCGCTGTGTATAACCATCGCCAAACACTACTTCACTAATATTTGGCTCGTTATCTACACTATAATTAGGTCTAACACACCATTTAAATGTTTCCATCATCCAAGCATACCTCCATAACGCATATTCTCTTGTAGCATCTTGCCTGATTCTTGCTGTGCAATTTTTCGCATTAATTCTACTGTAATTTCAAGCTGTCCATTTCTTGATTGTTGGCTTACCGTTGCATCCATCGGTTCACCGTTATTAATCACCTTAACCGCTATATTCCCTGATGATTTAGGTTGATAACCCATAGTTGGCAATCTTGGTACGCCGACTCCACCACCATTAGCAAAACCACGACGCACAGAACCGTAATTAAGATGATCTAAAAAGCCACGGCCCAAACGAGCTGTGGCTTCTTTTGTTATGACGTATTCGCCCTTATGTACAATACCAGCTGGTGTATATTTTCCACCATCACCTGTATAACCGCCTGTAGCAAAACCAACACTGGTAATTTGAGACACTAAATTAACACCCGCACTTGCCACTGCTGCCATATTAGCGAATTTCTGTGCTGGCGTAAGAGCGGTTGGATCTGCAAGTGCTTGTGCGACCGCTTGAGATAACTTCACCGTAGCTTCTGCAATAGCAAATGCTTTTGACACTGCAAACATTGCTTTATAAGCTGCGGATTGCTTGCCGGCTGATTGTTCAACGACTGATGTTAAAGTTCCAAACGCATTACCAAGATCATTTAATCCAGTAGCATAAAGCCCCATTTGCTCTTGAAACTGGTTATTTCTGTATTTTTCAATGATTTGCTGTTTGCGTTGTTGGAATTCTTCTTCCGTGATTAACTTTTGATCGTTAAATGCTTGGAGCTGAGCAAGCTCTTGCGTTTGTTGATTAATTAACTCTTGTTGTGGGTCATAAAGTGCGCGTAATTGTGCCAATGGATCGACCGCACTTTGTGACATCTGTTGCGCATAGTCAAACTGCACTCGATTCGAGGCTTTCGCCGCTTCACTTTGGTTGATCTGCCCTTTCTCGTATAATTCTTGAATAGATTTTAGTTCATCATCAAGATTAGCTTTCAACAACTTTTCTGGCGCATATTTGCCAGCAAGCTCTAAACGTTGGCGAGCAAAGCGTTCTGCAATAGCCGTTTTTGCAGTTTCATATTCTTGATACGACACCACACCTTTTTTATTGTGTTCTTCCAATCGTTGCAACATTCGCACTTGTTCTAATTCAATTTCACCTAGACTAGAACTGTTTTTCTTGCGAATTTCATCGTAGAAATTAAGCCAACTATCACGAGCATTTTCACCCGATTTTTTGTGACTTTCTTTGATTTGTGTTTCAATTGTTGTCACTTTGGTTTCATCGGAAAACATTTTTTCTAATGTTGCTTTTCCGGCTATGATCTTATTTAGTGTTTCAACTGATAAACCAACAGCTTTATCTGCCGCATTAGCTGCGGTAATGGTGCCTGTCGCAATGCCAATCAATACTTCATTATATTCAGCACCCTCTTTCCCAAGCAATTCATAGAGGCCTGCTAAAACATATGCAGATTTTGCTTGCCCTTGTTGTTTTAACTTCGCGACTTCTAATTTTTGAGCAAGCGTTGTTGATTTACCATTTAATTTATCAATTGCATCTTTTAAATCCAAAGTTTTATCTGTGGCGTTCTTTGCACCGTTTGCTGCTCCAGAGAAACTTTTTGGTAAAGTTGCGATAATATTATTCGCAGTTACTGCATCAACACCAAGTAATTTGAATTTTTGTCGGACATCATCAAGACTTTTACCTGAACGCAACATGTTTTCAGCTAGAGGAGCAAGCATTTTTACGAGGGCTTTTTCTGCTAAACTTGCATTCTCTTCGATAGACTTGATTTCGTTTTGTAAGTGATCCAACTCTTTACTATTAATACCATTATCAACTTGAAAACCATCAAAATTAGCACTAACGTTTTTTGTAGCGATAGTGGCTTTAACTTTTTCGATTTCCTTGTAATATTTCTCAATATCTTCGAGTTGCTTTTCTACTTTTAAGGATAATGCAGCTTCGCTTAACTCATTATAACTTTCTGCTAATCCTTGGTTTGCAGTTGTAGTATCAAGTGCCCACTGTCTTGCTTGTGCAGCTTGCGAGCTAAAGAAAATTAATGATGTAGCGGCTATTCCAATTACGCCAGCAGGCCCACCAAGTAAAGCCATTACACTTTGCAAACCTTTTGCCGCCATCGCAGCAATGTTAGTTGCCGTGGCAAGATTTCGTTTTGCAGTAGCTTCAGCTTGTGCAAGTGCAATAATTTGCGCTGACTGCACTTTCATTCTTTCACGCAATGCAAAGCGTGTTTGTTCCGATTGCGCAAGTTGAAATTGTGCGTTTAAGCTTGCCATTTCAACCTGAGCCGCTGTACGCATTGCAGTAGCTTTTGTTGCTATGGCTTTTGCCTCTGCAATATGAGCTAGAGCATTTTTTGCACTAGCATAACCCGTTTTTAATAGTTCCAAGCCGTATTTACTAAGATGACCGATAGCAAGTGCAGCTGTCAGCGATCCAAGACCAATAATTAATTCTTGGAGATGATCGCTAACAAAATCGACCCCAGTAGCTAGTTTTTGTGTAACACCTAACGCACTATTTGCTTCACCTGAAAACTTAGTTATCGATGTCTCTAAATTTGTAAAAGACATTGAAAGCGTTTTAACGCGTTTATTAAAGTCATTATCTACTGTATCTCGTGCTTTTACTAAAGCCTGGATAACAGTGTGAATATCCAATTGCCCTGCTTTAGCTAAGTTTTTCAGCTCACCAGTTGTTACGCCAAGCCCTTTAGCTATTGCGTCAGCAAGTCCTGGAGTTTGCTCAATCACAGAATTAAGCTCATCACCGCGTAATTCCGCACTTCCTAATGCTTGCCCAAATTGCATTAATGCTGCTTCTGCTGCACCTGCACTAGCACCTGAGATTGCAACAGATTTTGCAACAGTCTCAGTTAATTCTGAGACTTGTAATTGAGATAAATTCAATCTATCTGCATTTTGTGCAAAGCGTTGATAGATTTGTGCAGTAGCACCTACAGCTTGATTGGTTTTCAAAGAAATATCAAACACCGATTCTGTCGCAGCCACCATAGCTGTTTGGCTATTTGTTACTAAGCGAATACGGTTTTGTAATTCAGTATAACTATCCGCGTATTTAATCACATCAGAAATACCAGATGATAAATAGGAACCGCCCGAACTTACAATGCCAGCCCAAAAAGTACGGCTTGTCGTTTTATTAATTGTATTTGCCGCTTTCTCTATGTTATTCAAATATTGAGTTGTACGCTCTGAGAATTGTTTTGCTTTGGCCTGAGCTTTTGTAAAATTCAATTCAAATTGTTTTGCGAACTTTTGCGTTTGATAGGATGATTTATCAAGCGCCTGATTAAACTGAATTGAGTCTAAACTCAAAAGAATATTTAACGAACCTAAACTTGACATATTCACCTCATAAAAAAAGCCCGCCAGAGGCGAGCTTTTAGAAACTTATAATTTAATTAATAATAACATATTTCACACGATTCTTATCTTGTTCAGCTATCCTTAGTTTATTAATACGGTTATTTTCTTTAATAATAGCAACAACAAGACAAGTTGCGAAAATAGCAACATATACACCCAAAAAAGCGAGAATATAAGTAAAATCAACGGCAAATAAAAGGAATAACGTCCCTAATGCAATAAGCAGTATAAAAAAGCATTTTGCTGTAAATTGAATGAAATCACGCAACATACTTACCACCTTCTATAAGTTGAAAGTAACTGTTTTTCCTGTGGGTAATTCAACCGATAAATTTAACACGCCACCCATTGCTTCAATGTAACGTTTAACTGATGATAATTTAATGTCATTTCCACGTTTTTCAAGGGCAACAACTGACGGCTGAGAAATACTTAATGCTTCTGCCATTTGCTTTTGTGAAAGCTCTAATTCTTCACGAATACGGTAAAGTTGTAACTCCATTCGCATATCGTCTGCCATAGCTTTCACTTTCTCTTGCTTTTCAGCTGGAAGATTATTCATCAGATCTTTAAATTTCACGCTCATTTTCTTGCTCCTTAGTTAATTCAGAAAGGTAATCATCATAGGTTTGTTCCGCTAGGGCAATCATCTCTTTGTAAAAGAGTTTTTCTTTCTTGCCTTTTTTATCTCCGCCACATAAAACAATCGCTTGTCTGACAGGGTCAAAAATATAAAATAAACGGAATACCGATAATTTAGACTGTACTCGCAATTCTTTTAAATTGGTATATTTAGAGCCTTGCAGCGTATCCGCATAAGGTCTGCTTAATTGTGGACCTTCTGTTGATAATAATTCCAACGCCGCATAGATTTTTAATACGTCATCTTCTGCCAGCGTTTTTAACCAGTTCAAAAGTGGGTCTTGTAAAATTACTTCCCATTCTTGTTTCATACAGCTATTACCTTTCTTATTATTTATATAGATTTTAATCTATATAAAATGCAGGGGCAATAGATAATTTAACGATTTGCTAAATAATCAGCCACCCCGTCATCATCTTCATCATCCATTTTTTCTTGATAAAACGGCATAAAATCAGATAATTCTGGAGCCTTAGATTTAGGGTCTCGATTTATCATAGCAAGCAAATGTGAAACTTGTGCAGTCCGATAGTCCTCTCGCCATAATCCAAAAGGCTGTTCCTGATAAAACATTTCGTATTCTTGGAGATGATGCTCTGGCATTTGCTCAATTTCTTCAAGTGTTTTGCCGAGAGAAAGTGAGAGGTTTATTTGGAACTTTCTTCGGCTAGAGAGTTTTTTGGTTCATCTTCCACAATAGCTTGCGTTAATTGCTCAAATACAACCTTGTCTAATTTGGAAAGTGCGGCTAAATCATCAGGGTTATCCACATCAAAAAGATTTTTACCATCTTGATCGCACAACCGCATAGCAAGCGTACGCGTTAATCGATTCGGATCATAAATTTTAGCAAGTTGCTCAGTAAGGTGTTTTTCATCATTGAAGTTCAATTCAATACCCTGACTCTCTGCAATGCGTACCAATTCTTGTTGTTGCCCATAAAGCACACGATTCATTTCACCAACGGTAATTTCACGTATATAAAAAGTCACTCCATTAATAATGATTGGGGTAATTTTAGGATGATTTGCTAGGAGTTTTTCACGTAGATTCATTATTTATCACCTTTGTTTTTAATTGAATTAATAATATTTGGGAGTCGCCAAGCGATGATGAAACATACGCCTAACACTAAATAAGCTAAGGTCGTTTCCCATAATCCATATTGCATAGCTTGCTCCTTGAATAAAGGAAGAAAGTTAGTTATAATTTCCAATGAAGTTTATTCCTTTTAAGTATGGTTTAATTGGAATGAAAAACCCGAGGAGCGCTAACTCTTCGGGTTTGTTTTTTTTAAGTGCGGTCAAATTTCACTGCACTTTTTTCTATGCGGAAACCGGCAATAAATAATCGCGTTTTGATTTTTTAATCGTCACGCCCGATTCAAATTTGCCTTTGACTTCACCGCTAAAATTAGGTGAGGTTTGGATAAATCCTGTACCGTAAAGAGAACCTTGACCATTTTTCAAAATCATCATCCAAGGGAATGTTTCTTTCGCATAAAACTTCTTGCGCAAGTCAGTTTGCATTGCGGTACCTGGTGCATAGAAGAATGTTAATTTAATTGAGCCATACTCAATCTCACCCGCTTCTGTTTCAGTACCTTCAGAACACATTGTTGTAATATCTTCTTCGCCTAATGTGTCGCCATCACCCTCAATCTGTTTAATCGCACAGAAATTAGATGACCATTTCACGGTAGCCACTTTAGCTGCTGCGTAACTGGCCGGCGCATCTTGGCTTGTCCAATCAACTTCATCTGCAAGTGTAATTAAGTCGTTGGTAACGGCTTTTACAGGATAATATCCATCAAGCGCACCTAAACCAGTTAACTTAATAAAATCCCCTACTTTGGCACCATGCCCTGCTGATGTAATGGTTGCATTAGGCTTAACCGTTACGGCTGTGACTGCTTTGCCTTCGGTTAGACCAGTGCCTAAATAAAATTTAGTGCCTTGAAAAGGTGTAGTTTGTGTAGGCATATCTAGTCCTCATACTTAATTTGATATTTAAGGTTAGAAACGAACCAAGTGCGATTCGTCGTATCTTGCTCGTATTCGTAGCTAATAAGAGTCATTTCAGAAATATTTTCCGATAATTCATCATTAGATATAGCTACGCTTAATCGCTCTTTGATTTTGTCTGCAATATCATCTAATGCGTCGTCACCCGATGCAGTTTTCAGATAAATTGCGATGTTTAAGGCTGCGGTATATTCGTGATGACAGAGATCTACCTCTTCGCACGAAATCTCATCAAGAAACACTGCGATAGCTGTTTTTTCTTGGTCAATATCAATAAATAAAGGGCGCCCAGAATAAATATTCTCAACACCCTTTATACTGCTTTTGAGCATATCCGACACTTGATGTCGAATCTTCTTATGAATTAGCATTTAATCCTCTATTTTTTAAAAATGTCACTCAACTCTCTTGTCAGTTCGACTTTGATCTGACTTGAATAATCTTTTAACTCATTATGGAAAGCCGTTGTTAATGGTCTAGATAACGGAATCTTAACAACATCAATTGAATACCGCTCTTTACCTTGTCGCTGCATAACGTGTTTACGACCATTTGCTAGAGTTTGAATGAAACCGCGTTGTATTTGATATTTGCCTATTCTGATTTGCCCTTTACTCGCTCGCATGGTTCGTCTAGGGTTTTCCAATAATCGAATTAACGGTAAATTTCTTCTATCAACTCGTATTTTTGCAACTGGTCGATTCGATGTTGCTTTTTGGGATAATTGAGCTCGCTTGCGGATTAATTTAGCTGGCACATGAATCTCTTTGGATACATTTTTTGTTCCATTTTTGATTGCACTTCTCGCTACCTTATTAATCGCTTTTGCTGCCGCTTTAGGCGCGACTTGATTAGCCAGTTTTCGGATATTAGCTTGTAATGCTGCCATCCCTTCAATTTTCACCGCCATATTTACTCCAATTGCAGTACGATCTTCTTGTCTTCAAAGCTAAACCCTCGCACAACATATTCCTCTGTTGAAGAAGTAATGATATCTCCAAGTTTTGGCTTATATCCTGATGCTTTAAAAAGAGTGAGAGTACGCGTCGTGCCATTAATTAAGTAATCATCGGTGTAATTGCCACTCATTAGTTTTGGGCTTTCATCAAGCACAGCTTTGTATTTTTTGCCGTTGATAACATAGACGGACATCATCACATCTGATATGACTTTATCCGCCTGTGCGAGCGCATCATCAAACGGACTAAGCGTTGATCTTGACATCTACAGTGCCCATCGATGCGCCGCTAGCATGCCAAGCAATACCTAAACGCTTGTTACTACCAGCGGTAATGGTTGCACCGTCGGTTGCTGACCAGTAAACAATTGCACCTTGTTTAATGTCATCCTCCGCTTTTGCTTTCACCGTAAACACACCTGTAGTTAAGCCAACGCCTGTTTCATTTTGTGCAACATCAGATACTGAGATTGCAGCAAGGTTTTCTAACATTACTACATCACCGCTTTTTACAGCAGCAGTAGCGGTAAAACGAACGGTGTTTCCGTCTTGTAGGTAATTTTTAGCCATACTTAATTAATCCTTTTTTTAGGTAATAAAAAACCGCACATAAAGTGCGGTCGCAATTTAATAGTGTTTAAATTACTTGTTTGTAACTTTTACAATACCACGGTAATCAATCACGTTAACACCTGCATCAATGCGCACCTTGGTAGATACACCATCAACAGTGAAACCTTGTTGTTGCTCCATGTATGGCGTATCAATGCCGTCAAGATAAGAAACTTCAATCGCCTCTTTGTTGATTAAGTACCAAGATTTTGGATCGGCGACTTGTAAACGTGCAGATTTAACTGTCGGCACAATGTCTCGGATTGGATTGATAATGCCAGAATTGATATCAGCCCCCTCCACACTTGCTGAACCTAGAACTTGTTTAGCACGAGTATAAAGTGAGGTTGGTAACAACATAAAATCAGGCTCAATTGCTAATGGCTCACCACGAGTATTTACAAAGCCATTCATCATTTGAATTGCTTTATCAATATTGGCTACATCTAATGCGGCATTATCAAATGAGTTTTTGTGCGAGGCATCAAATAATTTTTTGCCGTCTTGTGCAATCGCGTTACCGGTTAATAACGCAAACACTAATTTAGCGATTGTTGCACGTGCAGCTTGTCCCATTTTTTCAGGGATTTTTGTCAACAAGTGCATATCGTCATTGATGATTGCTTGACGAGTAATGCTAAATAATTGTCCGTAAGTCGCTAATGCAACGCTAGCGCCCTCATCGCCGATTGTGCCGTAGGTGTATTCCTCACCCTCACCGACTTGCGGTAAGTAGCCAAAATCACCCAAGCCAACACGTTTAGCCGCGCGGAAGTCGGTTAATGTGCCGCGAGAGGTAAACTGATCAAAGTTTTCCGCTGCGGTTTCCCAGCCTTTGAGCAAGGATTTGTGCGCCACATCAATTAAGATTTGACCAAAGTCAGAGCTTGAGTGGGTAAATGCCAAGCCAACCATGCTCATTGCATTTTGACCTGAAACGCTAATGCCACGATCGACCAATGACGCACGAGCAAGCTCACGCAAGGTCATTGCGTTGTAGGCATTGTCTTTGGCATTTGCTTTGTCTTTGTCGATACCCGCACGAGCTAACAAAGATTGTTTCACGCTGTCACCAACGATGTTGCCGTTACCTGCATAAGGCGTTGCGGTTGCGCTTGGGGTGGTACCTGCACCAAGTTTTGCTAATAATTTATCTTTGGCTTGATCTGCGGTAATTGATAAATCACCTAAACACTCCACTAACAAATCATTGTGCGTAGTACCAAACGGTGCAAATACCGCTTTAATGTCAGCGTTGCGTTTATTTAATTCGGCTTGCACTTGTGCGGTGTTATCTACTGGAGCTGTTGGCGCTTGATTTACCGGTTCTGTTGGTGCTGGTTGTGCAGGGGTTGCTGTTGCTTGTGGTGCAGATGCATTAGCGTTGCCTTGTGGCTTAAACAACATGTCTTTCATTGCTTTTGGCATATTTTCAAAGTCCTCTAATTTTCGTGATTTAATAGACGCCATCGCCACAAGTGGTTCGGCTAGTTTGTCGGCAAATCCTTGTTCAACGCATTCTTTACCGTTGAGCCAAGTTTCCGCCGATAGCATTTCTGCTAATTCTTCAGGTGTTTTTCCTGTTTTGTTTGCATAGGCTGGGATTAGCGTATTTTCGACCTTATCTAATAGGTCGGCATACTTGCGCATATCCTCAGCATCACCGCCTTGGATACCCCAAGGTTTGTGGATCATCATCATTGCGTTTTCGGGCATGATGACCTCATTACCCGCCATCGCAATAACGCTCGCCATACTTGCTGCCAATCCGTCAATGTAAACTGTCACATTGGCTGGATGATTTTTTAGCAAGTTGTAAATCGCGATCCCATCAAAAACATCACCACCTGGTGAGTGGATGTGTAGGTTGATCTGCTTAATGTTGTTTCCGCAGTCTTTTAAATCCTGCGCAAAACTGGCCGCAGACACGCCCCAAAATCCGATCTCATCGTAAATTGAGATTTCTGCCGTATCGTTGGCTTTGGCTTTGATTGAGTACCAAGACTGGTTATTCGTCTTTGTCGCGCTCGTTGCCATCGCCACCGGTGACAGAATCATTTTTTGCTTTTTCATTTGTCGTACCTGTGTTAGTTAAATCTGTGTCAAACTTGAGACCAAATTTGCGGTTTTCCTCAACCTCAACTCTACGTCTACGTTTAACTTCTGCTGGGTTGCTACCGCTTGCTCGTACTGCTTGGCTTTCGGTTGCCAATCCACCTTTAATACGCTCTTTCCAGGCTTGCGCCTCTTTAGTTGGATCAATCCATGGCATAACTGGTCCACTATAAACAGCGTTATAAAGTGACGCCGGATCAATATCGACTGGCACCTCAATTTCGCCGCTGACAATCGCCATTTTTAGCCATTCGCGGTAAATAGGGCGTGAGATGTGAGCAACAAAGGTATCTTGTAAAACGGAGTAGCCCTCAAAGCTCTCCACCAACTCTTGGCGTTGGCTTGAGTAAGTGCCGTTATAGTCACGGGCAATACTTGAGTAACTTGAGCGAGTACCAGCCGCTGTTGCCCTTAATTGACCATTTCTAAAGGTTTCAAGGTTAACGTTTGGGCGGTTTGAGTTGATTAATCCGATGTCCTCACCGGGTTTTAAATCATCAATAATCGCACCAGGAGCAATCTCAAAATCTCGCTCCGGACTGTCTGCGCTGTAATCCTCATTATCCCCATAGGTAGCGGCATCACCTTTTTTGATGTACATCGTAAAGGCAGCGGCAATTCGTGCGGCCACACGCTCGCTCTCCTCGTAGTCTTTGAGATCGGCAAGTCGGACGATTACGCCATGCAACATTGATACGCCACGCAACTGGTGTAGCCGCTTTTTAAACGCAAGGTGCAACATATTTTCCGCCGGCACTGTTTTAACTCGTCCGTAAGTGCGGTTGTTTTCCTGTGGATTATCCATGTAAACGCGGTAAGACACAGGACGGCGCCAAGCATTAATCTCTATCCCTTGGATTACATTTGCCGTATCAAGGGTATTCATCGGCACAAAATCAGGCTCTAATGCCTCAAGGCTAAATGCAATGTCTGTGCTATGATTTAGTCCAGCCACACTACCACGCACGAGCTGGATAAATACCTCACCATCTCGTAACCAGGTACGCAAAAGCATTCGCTCTAATTCTGGTCGAGTAAATTGTCCAGTGACCTCTGGACGCACAGACCATTCCGCCCATTTTTTGCGGATTTGTTCCGCCAAATCCTCATCAACATCGCCACTTAAATTTAGCGGCTGTGGCTCAATATGGATACCTCTTGAGCCGATAACTCGCTCTTCCATTTTGTCCAAAATCCCGATCACAATATCGTGATTTTGATCTAATGCCCGAGCCTGTTCTCGCAAACTAACCGCACTTTGTTTGGTCGATACATTCGCGCCTTGGCTTTCGCGTTTTGCCTTATGTGTACGGCTTGGCATTGCTGCCTCGTATGCATTCATCACATATCGGCTTTTTGCTCGCTGTGCGCCCCATTTAGGCGAGATTGCGGCAATTGTTTTATCTAATATTCCCATCGTTTAAAATCTCGCATACTTGATTCTGTGACGTTTAACGCGCTGTCTTGTTTCCGCTAATAACTCATTAAGCATTTGTTGATAGCGGTCACGCTGTTTTGTCCATTCGGACACTTGGTAAGATACCGATCGCCCATTAAAGCTAACTTGGCTTTGGGCGTTTTCAATCTTCTCGTCAAGGGCTCGGATTTTTTCTTCGAGTTCGTCTCTTTCGTAAATCACAGCCACCCACCTTTTTTCTTGCTTACGCCACCGTTTAGCCAATTACTTTTTGTTTTGGGTT
The DNA here is from genome assembly GCF_018829705.1 of Haemophilus sp. SZY H35. Taxonomy (NCBI): domain Bacteria; kingdom Pseudomonadati; phylum Pseudomonadota; class Gammaproteobacteria; order Pasteurellales; family Pasteurellaceae; genus Haemophilus; species Haemophilus sp. SZY H35. Next base: position 79,492 of record NZ_JAHKJZ010000004.1, on the reverse strand, counting down.
TCGGTTGCGGTTTTACTTGTTCAATTTCTACCGCACTTTCAGTTTCTTCTTCCGGTGCGGATAATTCTCTACGGATCACGTTAGAGTTTACGCTTGGCAATTTCGCCCAGTATGGGACATTGTCCTCATCGCCCCACTTAATACGCTCATAACCACGCAAAATAGCGATCGCATGGGCATAGCAAAATAAGTCAAACGCCTCATTGTTGCCCTTACCTGGTTTGCGCCATTTGCCGTCTTGTCCGCGCTCCTCATAAGTCAGCTCATCAAAAAACCATTCGCCAAGCCACGACGGAAAATGGATATAGTTAGCCCCGATAGTCTCACGGCTTAGTGCATTACTAATGCGATCTTTGAGTTGATCTGTTTGGAGTAAATACAAAGGCACATCACCGCGTGCTTTAGCATGACGATCTGACCGTGAGGTATTATCAGGATAGGTGCGAGAAATCAGTTTCTGTCGTTTGGTGCTATCACCTTTGACGAGATACACTCGTTTTGATATGCCATCACGCTTACATCTGCGCCAAAACTTATAGGCGTTATCCGTTACACCATCCTCACCGCCGCTATCCACAGCCATTGCAAGAATTGGCATGAATCCGCCGTCTAATCCCTCAATACGATATTGCTTATTAAGCACATCACTAATGAGTAAATCCCAATCCTCAGGGTAGCCGGACGGATCAATCGGGAGGCTTTCTCCATCGGAATTGCTCCGCATTGATGATTTAATGTTGTATCTATCAATGAGCCACCGTTCGCTGTTTTCGCCATATCCCACAATTTGGACGACAAAACGGCGATTCCGCCCACCCTGTACATCAACTGCAGCCAATAAAAAACGGCACCCATAAGGTACCGTTCTTTTTTCGGTTTCTTCGCGCCGCTCCATTAATTCATCACTTCGGCGTTGCTCAAGTGCGGAGCGTGGTAAATAAGGCAATCCCCAGTCTGTATTTGTTACTGCCTTTAGAGTTTCTTCACTGCCAGTCATTTCAAATTCATGTTCAGCAGTGAGTAATTTATAAGTTAATTGCGCCCATGTTTGATAAGCGGCGGCAGGGCCTTCTAGCCAAAATGATGCAATACGAGAATTTCTTCCCTCGCCATGGATTACACCATCTTTATCTATCGTTTGCCCCTCTTTTAACCACTTGCCACCGATATTTAATGCGCGTTTCTTGTCAGGCTCTACGAGAGATTGACAATGAGGACATTGCAATCGAGCATTTTCGCTTGCCTTAACATAGTCGGTATCATCTCGATAACCCACCATATTTGCCATTGATGGCTCAAACCATTCTTTGCAATGTGGACATTGCCAATAGAATCTGCGTCTATCGCCACGGTTATATAGAGATAAAATACCTGTTGTTGGCGGTGCCTCGTGAGTCGTTTTGGGATGATGTTTTATATCAACAATATCCTTACCTGGCGAACTCTCTACAAGTGTCATACCGGCACTCATAAATGTAGTCGTCCGTTTGGACGCTAAACTAAATCCATCACCCTCGCCGTCCACATCATCGGGCCAGCGGTCGTAATCTGTTAATGCAACGTATTTGTAATCGGATGATGACAATACGTTAATTGACGGCCAACCAATCTTTAATAAATTACCGGCCCTAAAATATTTATCGTGGACATTGTTATCGTTTTTACGTGGGCTTAATCTTTTTGCAATCTCAGGCGAGCATCTAAAAGTGCGGTCTAAACGCTTTCGGCTGTGTTCGCTTGCTTTTTCTTGTGTTAACTGCACAAGTAAAAAATCAGACGGATCGCAAATAATCGCATAAGTAATCCAACCATCAATCAATCCAATTGTTTTACCTGTACGAGCTGGCCCAACAAAAATTACTGCGTCATATTCACGAGAGTTTAGGCAGTCCATCGGATCTAACATATATGCAGCAGTATCTTTATCCCATTTAACTGAATTACCACCACCAACAGGCACGCGCATATATTCCGCTACGGCTTCAGATACTTTCATTCGGCGAGGCGGTTTAAGTAGATTTGCAATATCTCGCCTAATATCTTTAGCTGATGCAAACATGGTTACTCCTCTGATTTATTATCGCCAGCCTGTATATGTAATGACATTTGCGATTTAACGTCATCAATCACCTGTATTACACGAGTTAATTGTGTTGGAGTTAATGCACAATCACGCTCTAAAATATCTGGCAATGTATCAAGTGACTGCACAACAGCTTTAGCCAAAAAGCCCATCTCTTGAGCAACTTCAAATGATGGTACCAGTTCGCCAGTATCTCGCTCGTATTTAAGTCTTTCGTTTTCCGCTTGCCAAAATGCTCGTCTCTCAACAGGCGACAAGCTATCAACATCCGCCGTCATTTTTTCGGCAAGCCCGATTTTGATTAAATCAGATAGTGCATAGAGCTTTAATTTGGAATTACTGCCAATAGCTGGCGTTAGTCCTGCAAGCCTTTGTGACACGGTTTGCCGATGCATTCCGACCAGTTCGGCGATCTGATTTATATTGAGTTTTAAGTCGTATAAATTATCCATAGCCGAGACCGTTAAAATGCCCAAAAAAGGGAAAAGATGATGATGCCTAAGATGTCAAAAAACTGTCGAAAACCGCGCGCCCGAAACCCCGTGGAAATGGGTACCCCCTCAGGAGTACCTTTTTAATTCGAATTTATCTGTGTAATTCTCATTGATGTGTTCGTTTTAACATCACATAGCTTAGATATAACCCCAAAAGACTTGATGTTCCCCTTAGGGGTATAGCTGAGATATGTAGCGTATATAAAACAAAAGCGACTGTTATCAGCCGCCTTTATTGAAGATTTAAATATTAAAAACCGTCTTACCTTGCTCATTGGTAACGTAGATATGATCACCAGTGCCAATTAATCTGTATGCAATCTCTTTCTCAATGCCTTGATTGCCGTACTCGTCATCTGGTATAAAATCCATCATCACACCAATGATTTTATCTGTTGGATTATTTCGAGCTGAGCAGTAGATTGACTCCTTGCGGATAACCTCTTTGCACTCTTGGTCGGCGAACATTGGCTGGGTGTAATAAATACCGTTAAGTTCGGTTGGTCTCTCTTTTAGTTTGTCCGCCAGTCTGAGCATCTCTTTGTACTCACGAGAAGTCTCATCATAAAATGCAAAGCTATTACTCTCGGTGATTGACGTTACACCGTCCTGGATGATTTTAATTGTTAGCATAATTGCTCCTGTTGTTTTTATTGATAAAAAAAGACCGCACTTTAATTGGCGGTCTTGGTTTGATTAATCCACTTATTGAGATTATCTACTTGGCTTGCACACTTATCTCGCTCTGCTGTTACCTTAACAAGCTGTATGACTACATCACCGTATGTCTCACCGGTAAATGCTGTTTTAACACAAGGTGCAGTGTAGGCTTGAGGTGGGTAAATATATTCTGCCTTGGTCGTGACCTTATTTGTACAAGCGGTCAAGAGCAGACTGAGGCAAACGAGTGTGAGCACAAGGTTGTGTCTTAATGATTGTTTTAACTGATTCAGCATTTTCTGTTGCTATCCTTTCTATTTCATCATTACGTTGCTGTTGTGCTATTACCGCATCACGCTCTTGTTGTAGCGCAATGGTCAATGCCTTTTTCGCATCTTCTTGTTGCTGGATGGTTTGGGCTTGTTGCTTTGTGGTTATGTTCAACTCATCTATAACACTTGATTGGTAACGCAATGCGCCAAACAAAACCACTACAACAGCCCCTAACGCTATGTAAATGTACTTATTCATTATCAGTTACCATTAATGCTCGATATAGCTTGCAACGCTCATCAATGCCATTTAGCCCACCATTAATTCTTCGAGTCACTTTCTCTACTGAATTAAGATCAGCTAATTCACAGAGTTTCCAATACCAAACAGCAGCTTTAACTGATAAGTCTAAATTACTTGCTATATCTTCTGGCTCAATATCTCTACCTAACCATTTTCTAAACGCGGCATAATTATCCTTACCTGTGATCTGAATCAGTCCACGACCACGATACTTCCAACCATCTCCACTTTTCTCATCTCCATTACCCAAACGATTAGCATAAACACGATTAGCTATTAGCTCAGGTTTACGCTCATATCTCTTGGCTGTAAGTGGATCGGGAAAATATTTGCGAAAAGTTTGAGAAAGCCCAGACCAAGAATAATTTAAGTTTTCTTTAAATCTTGTGAATCCTCCACTTTCATGCCCACACTGTGCCAAGAACATAGCTTGTTGCATCTTATTTACACAACCTGCTTTTTCTATTTGTTCTGAAATAGCTTGATAAACACCCTTAACTGCATGAGGGAAAATTTTATTGAACGTCACTTCGGAAATCATCATTGTCATCTTTTTCAATTCTCCGATTAATGAATTTAAATAAGAACTCTCGAATTTTTTCAGTACCAACAAAACCAATCATCGTGCCAAGAAACGATGAGTATTCACTATGCCCAAAAATATGAGTGCAGATGGGCACTGCTACTCCAGCAATAGATGCACACATAGCTGCATCAATGAACACATATCGGAAACTTGGTTTCTTGCGCATAAATCCAAGCCTTAAAATAGAAATAAATAATGCCCACAGGGCGCTTTGAATAGAGCTTGAACTCAAATTAATTTGTAACCAAGACCATATTAACGCCCATACATCAGGCTCTTTAATTGGCATATTTCCCCCTAATTTTTTAGGCAATAAAAAAGCCCACGCATTAACGTGAGCTTGTGATATGGCAAAGGCGCAAGGAATCGAACCTCAATTAGCGGTTTTGGAGACCGCCGTCTTACCATTAGACTACGCCCTTATAGTTTGATAACAAAAAAGCCCCGACTGGAAAACCAATCAGGGCTATAAAATCAATTAGGTGTTCAATACTTACACTGCGACCACCATACATTGAAATAATATGACAGTTTGCCAAATATGTCAATATGTAATTTTGATATTTTTTGTATTTTGTCCACCTGTTCGTTGAATAACAAAGCAAGTTACAAGCAGTTCGTAAATTATTACTTTTGCGAAATTTATCTCTTTTTCCACATCGCGATAGATGGTTCTGAAGCTTGGTACTCTGATATTAGATTTACCAACACAAGGTTTCATTTCTTGAGCCTTGGTTCTGTCATGGATGTGTCTTGCTATAAAATTAACTGTTCTTTTATTTACATAATAAGCAAATACAATAAAGTGTAGGAGTTGGTCATTTTTTTTAAAAAACATCTCAATGGTTTGACTAATTGCAAACCCAGTTTCATCATCACAAATAGGTTCGCTTGGTTCAGCTGGAATGACTGATTGCATTAATTTTGCAATAATATTTAATTGCGGTTTATCAAGTCTACCTCTGCGCACCCATGCACCCCATTGATACATATTACGGTCAACAAATTCTTCTTGTTCAATCGTTAGTTCTGATAACTCGCTAAATTTACGCATGAATGCCTCTAATTTTAATGATTGACTTACCTTTGCTTACTACGCCTTTCTCTTCAATCGAATATTTACGAATAATTTTCCGGTTATCATCTTTAATTAAGCCAGCGCCAACTAAGCTATCAAAAATTCCTTTAGGCAAATTATCAAGGTCGCGCGGACGATTATCGGGAAAGTAAATTTCCATCTTAATTTCAACCGCACTTTCAAATGGATCGAACTGTGAGCAAACCTCAGTAGCAACACGTTTAAACTCCCGTCCTGCTTTTGATATGTAATGCTTACCTTGCCTTGTGTGCTTCCAATAATGATTCACGCTCGGTGGGTACGGCAGACAGATTTCAAGCCAATCACTCATAGCTTCCCCTCCTTGCGCAAAATTTGCTGTGTTCGTAACACACCTTCAGCATGTGCTAGACGGACATATTCAGCATCCATTTTTCTAGTTCTACGGTCACATTCATCATGGCAAGATGAGCATGCCCAAGCACCAAAAATATCATCGGGCTTCATACCAACTCCATTTAATCCTGCCATACGATAATGTGCTAATACGGTCGTTTCAGGATTATGATTACAAATACCAGGCAACCGCACTTGACACTCTCTCCCTTTCGCTTCTTTTCTCAAATTACTCATTAGCCAAACACCATATTAAAAATAACCCAAACCGCGGCAATCCAAAGTACAATTTTTAACTCTAGAATCTCGTCGTCGTTTAATTTCATTTAGCTCACCAAACTCATCACGCCATAACCAATACCGACTGCAATTAAAATAAAATATGCCAATGCGCTTATGACTAATATCCAGTTAAAAAATCTAGCAATAAATGGGGAAATTAGCCCCAAAAGAAGTGCTAATAAAGGTAAGCTCATCACTATCAACATCAGCGCAAAGTAAATAATCCAGTCCATCTATCCCCCTACCAAAAGAACTCATACAACTGATTTAACGTATTTTCATCGATTGTATCGTTAAAAATATGCTTGATTGCTGCACTAATTAACGCCTTGTAACAGCTTTCAAACTCTGCTTGCTCCATATTTCCATAACTCAAGGATTGCGCCTCAATCCGCAAATCTCCTTTGATGTTGTATGTGGATTCGTAAAACCCAGCTAATACCGTTAGATGCTTGCGAAAGGTGTCAAATTGCTTGCGTTCATCAAAGTGTTCCCATTCTGTTTTATCTGCCGCCCAATGGTTAAAACAGAACTTAAAAAATGCAAAAACTTTACGGTGGAAAGCGGGATTGCGTGTACGGATGATTTCAATTTCATACTGCTCGCCATTTTTTAATGATTTCAATTCTTCTGATTCCAGCTCATCAAGTGGTGCAAGAACACCGCCTTGTAACTTAATCACCTGAATTTTTAATCGCCCTTCAGTTCGTTTTCCGTGCGCTTTTTTAATATCATCAACACTACAAGCCATTAACCTATTTCTCTATATTGTTGTTCGATCATTGCAATGCTCCTTTCATCATTGCCATCAAGCTATCGCGTGCCTTATCAGCCTTAGCTTTATCGTAAAAACTTGTCTTTGTTGGAATCATTTTCGGAATATCCTCAAAAGGAAAATTCGACCGCACTTTTTCTGCCGCTTCGGTGAGTAATTTCGGAATAGCTTTCAACGTGTCCTCTTCCGATTTTTTCTTGCACTTTTCATACAGATTTTTAAGCAACCAAAATTCCACTTTTGAACGATATTGAAATTCATCCCAATTGAATCTGGCATAGCCTAAGAAAGTTTTATAGCGTTGGTATAATTCTGCTTCGTTCGGTAAACCCAATACGTGATAGTCTTCACTACACCAAGCAATAAATTGTCCGACACTTGGGAAAAATGGACTTTCAGAACCTGCTGCACGATCCAATCCTCGTTTTAATGCCAATGGGGTCATCACATCAGCTTTGATCAATTCTTCAAGCCATACTTGCTTGGTTTCGTTGTAAGTCTCAATGCTGTCAAATGCTTGTTTCCAAGCGGGGAAAAGCGACTTCAATCGGGTAAACATCCGGTCAATTAATTTCGTTGCATTGCTGGAAACATCGGATTTTTCGACCGCACTTTTCTGAGTTGGTGTGATTGCGTTCATCGTAAATACTCCGGAATTAAACTTGGATCGACGTTTAATTTTCTTCCCACGCCCCATGTGCCGTTATCGGGGAAAGGGTCATTGCTTGCACTTGAGTTTACTGTTCGATTAGGTGAGGACTTCAGAGCAAATAATCCGGTGTAGGTATTGGCGATGGATTGATCCAAAATCGCCCTAGCCAAATCAGGACTACCCCCACTGAGTTTTTCCAAGGCTCCAAAACATCGCTCAATCGTATCTTGAGTTTTAATTTCCGCTCGCTTGGCTTTACGCATTCGGCAATAAGCGATCCAAGTCTCACGATCGACATAATCCGGCAAAGGAATATTTTCTGCGTTGATTTTCCCATTTGCAGGCGTAGCCGATTCACCTTGGGGGGATATAGGGGGGGTATTTTGTATAGTGTTTTTAATATTGTTTTTTGTGTGTGAACTTTTTTCACTAGTCACTATTGAACTTTTTTCACTGGTACCATGAACTTTTTTCACTAGTGAACTTTTTTCACTAGTGAAGTTATTACACAGGTTAACTGAGAAAATTTTTACACCTCTACTCCCTGTTTTTTGATAAAGCAGATTTAGCTCAACTAGATGATTGCAGGCATCAATTACTGCTCTATTACTTAACCCTGTCACGCTCATTAATTGAGTAACTGAAACGGCATCAAAATCTTTATTCCAGCCTTTAGTTTTACGTAAAATAGCTAAGTAACATTTTAGTTCTGCACCGCTTAGCTCAGCCATTAATTCATCTATAACAGCATTAGGCACCTGGAAAGAATTTGGAATGAATCTGGAATCATTATTCATATCAAGCCTCGAATCGGTATTCTTTAACTCTCTTGCCACTTGGAAGAACAACCCATCTATCAACAACCTTGTTCTTGTATTCCTCATTCATATTTTTTATGTCGTAGATTCTTGCTCCTAGACGGGTGCAATTAAATCGGGTATAAGCATCAAGCTGAGTCAATCGCTCCCCATTCAATAAAGCCTTGAGAATCTTGCCGTTTTGCGTTTGACTTGTTTTTTCGTTTGGATTAATATTTTCCATGCAGACAACCTCTGTGAATAACAATTAAAGATAGTTAGTTAAAGCCACGAAATCTCCTCGTGGCTTTTTTATTAAAAAAAACTCACCACCACAAAAAGAATGGCAATCGCCGTAAAGTAACGAAACTCGCTATCCTCTCGCCAAATTTGTGCAATAATGCGCAATCTACTTTGCAATTTACTCATTCTTTTTATGTCCTTTGTTACATTCCGTGATTTATTCGTCGGGTTGTGTTTTATTGTCTTTCTATTACTTCCACGGTTAATTATTGGAAGTGATATTCCGTATTGGCTCATTGGAATACTTGTAAACGGTATCCCTCTGGGAATAGTTTTATTGCACAAATGGGGAGTAAGGAAATATCAACAAACTTTGGATAACTTCGCTTACATACCATCAATGATGTGCATCGCCGTTCTAACTACACTTGGTTCCTTTAGCAAAGAAGAGCTTATTGAGTTTGGTTTTAAATTCTTGCTAACTGAGTCAAGTTGGTCTTACTTTGTGCTCAAATTGTCATTTTTCTTTTGGAGTCTTACTCTTCTGCCTGTTGTGCTAGATAAGTTTTTTAATAAAAATCAAAAATGAGCCTTGGTTTTTTTATTGCCCTTTTGAATTACGTAACACACCCCAATTCACATCAGGGCGTAACTCTTCGCAAGTTACCTTGCCTTCTGTGATGCGTTCGATGTCTGGACAGCGATTAGTTGGTACCTTCTTTTTACCCTTAGCCCAGAGGCACACATTTGATGTTTTCGCTCCCATTTGTTTGGCAAGATAGGTAAGCGACCCTCTTCCTTGTTTTTCAAAGTAATCTCTTAATTTCATACAAACATCATTTATCTAAAAAGTAAATAAAATATTATCTTATAGGTAAACACAAATCAACAAATAGATCATATTTATTTGTTATCCAATTGATAATAAAATAACAATAATGAACTAACTCAAGGGGGTGTTTATGAAAACAATGAAAGAGATCCGCCACGATAATTTACTTTTACTTATTGATGAGGCTGGTAGCACTTCAGAACTTGCTTCTAAAACAGGAATTGCAGTAAGTTATTTACTACAAATTAAGAATAAAAATGCTATTCAAAACGGCAAGCCGAAAGGCATTGGCGATAAAATTGCTGCAAAATTAGAAGATGGAATGGGTAAGCCAAGAGGCTGGTTAGATCAACAGCATCAAGCCATTGAAGAGAAACAGCCTGTCCACCTGCTGGATAACGTCAAATTCTTAATGCGTAAAAAAGGCATTTCGCTCCCACTTTTGGCGGAGCGAACCGAGATTGAAAAAAGCCGCTTGTTAGAGCTGCTAAATTCTGATAACGTGGAAAATGAAAAGCTCTTTTTAAACACCCTTGAGCAATTATTCCTCATGTCTGCAGACTGCTTGCTTTATGACGACCTCAGCCAAAATCCGAAAGGCGTGAACTTCCTGAAAATGCGTTCCATACCCGTGAACCATGTGCCTATTCGCGGCTACGCCCAATTAGGTACTGAAGGGCATTGGATCGATTTAGAATACCCCGTAGGCGAAGGCGATGGCTACATCTGGTGGCCAAGCCGTGATGAAGATGTATATGCCCTAAAATGTCAGGGCGATTCAATGACCCCACGTATTAAGCACGGTGAATACGTGATTATTGAACCTAATCACGAAATTAAAAATGGGGATGAGGTGCTTGTTGTTACCGATGAAGATCAGGTAATGGTTAAAATCTACGCCTACGAACAAGGTGGCAGACTCACGCTCTATTCCGTGAATGAAAACCACGAGCCAATCAACCTTTACCAAGAAAATATCCGCAAAATGCAATATATAGCAGGCATTGCCAAAGAGAGCTTGGTGTTGGATTTGTGATAATAAGGAAAAAATATGATAACGAAAGAACAAAAAGACCTAGCTGAAAAGGCAATTATTGAAAAACAACGAGAGATTTCATTCGGGTTAAGAGAATGGTCTATCCAGACTATTTTAGATAAATTTGGGAATGGCGGTGATCCTGATTCTGATAGCGAATTATTTATCCCAGATTACCAACGCGATTACAAATGGGATGAGCGTATAGCCTCTAGATTTATTGAAAGTATCTTACTCACTTTACCTATCCCTTATATTTATATAGCAGATAGTTTTAATGAAAATCCTGACTTAGATGGCCGAGTAGAAATTATTGACGGCTCTCAACGAATTAGAGCTATTTATTACTTTGTTCAGGATGAATTTCCATTATCAGAATTAAAAGAATTAACCGAATTGGAGGGTTTTAAATTTTCTGATTTACCCGCAGGAAGACAGCGAAGATTCTTACGGGAATCTTTACGCATTATGGAATTAAGGTCAGATGATAGCGAATACAAACGCGATTTATTTGAACGCATCAATTCAGGTATTAAACCATTAATTCCAATGGAACAACGACGAGGCTCTGAAAGTGCTACATCAGCTTTTTATACAAAAGTGATTGACCCTTGCTCAAAGAATGAGTTGTTTAGAACATTGTCACCTCTTTCAAGAAGCAGAAGAAGCAACGAAGATTACGCAGAATTAGTGTTACGCTTCTTTGGTTACGGAGATAAACTTAAAGACTATAAAAATAGTGTGAGAACATTCCTTGATGAATACTTTAATGAGATGGCAAGTATTCCAGAGGAAAAATTAAATATTCAAGAGTATTTGGATAGATTTCAACAAGTTATGAAGTTCGTTGATGAATATTTTCCTTTTGGCTTTAAAAAATCAGAAAATGCAAGCTCTACCTCAAGAACATTTTTTGAGTCTATTGCTTTAGGTACATATTTTGCAATTAAAGAAAATAATGGTGTTGACGGATTGGATACTGACAACATCTCAAGCTGGTTTAATTCTGAAGATTACCGTAATGTCGTTACAAGTGATGCAGCGAATAATAAATCCAAGTTAATGGCGAGAATTAATTTTGTGAAAAATAAATTATTGGGTCAAGCTTAATGGCATTAGAGGCACTAAAAGAAGATTTGAGGAAAAGGGATGAGGATATAGACAAGTTATATACCCATCTTCTCTCGTTAAACGATGAGCAGCTTTGTAATATTGTAAAGGCAAACATACTTGTTATGTTATACAACAAGGTAGAATTTTTCTTTAGGGAATTTATTTTTAGTATTTATGATGATATCCATGATCAAGAAGTCTCATTTTTTGAGCTAAAACCATATATTCAGAATATAATTTCAAGTTATTTATTCCCTAAAAATATCAATACTGCTCAAAAACATCAAACTTTAAGAAATCTGTTCGAAGACAAATTTAAATATTACAAACCTGAAAAAACAGATATTGCTAATGGAAATGTGGATGGCGAGATGTTTAAAGATATATTTAAAGAATATCAAATATCAAACATCCAATTTTATTTCCAAGGAAAGATTAAATTGTATACTTTGAAAACTATCAGAAACCAACTTGCACATGGTGAGAAAGATTTTAGTGAGATTGGACTAACATACTCCTGTGAAGATTTAAGGCTATGCAAAGAGGATATAAAAAGGGTATTTCTAGATATTCAAGATAAACTAGAAATATCCCTGAATAATAGATTTTATCTTAATGTTTGATTTTTAAATGATGCTGTAAACTTAACCCAATAACCTCTCCTAATCGGACAGGAACTGCATTACCAATCATTCTGCCCACGTCTTTAGTTTGCATTTTACTATCTACTGGGTAGAATTGATAATCATCAGGGAACGATTGGAAAATTGCGGCCTCTCTTAGTGAAATAGCTCTATCCTGCTCAGGGTGTCCAAAACGACCGTTACCATATCCGTAACATTGTGTTGTCATTGTTGGACTTGGTTCATCCCATTTCATTCGCCCATAAATACTTACATAGGTAGAGCCAGAGGACTTTTTATGGCACGCCAACTGTAGCTCTTCTGGCCAATCTTTCCAAGAACCACCTTGCTTGGAAGCACGGATACGTTTTAAATTAAGTGTATTTAATGAAACTGCACGATGCAGAGGATCATCAGGGTGTTGTTCCCCTGCGTTAATAGCAGGAAGATGTCCGATAACTTCTTTAATGTTTATCCATTTCTCTTTGTGAGTAGGGTCAATTAAGTGGATAGGCCCTAACCGCGAAGCAAGTAATACATGACGACGGCGGCGTTGTGGCACGCCGTAATCCGCACAAACCACCGTATCCGCCCAAGTATGATACCCGAGGTTTTCCAATTTTTTCACAAAATCATGATAGACCTGGTGCTTAACCACTTCAGGCACATTTTCCATTGTGACCAATTCAGGCAGATTTCCCTCAATTAAACGAGCAAAAGCATATAACAGTGGCCATTTCTTATCGGTTGTTGTGTCTTTTCCTTGGTTATACTTTGAAAAAGGCTGACAAGGGGCACAACCGGCTAATAATCGAATTGCTTTTTTTGAGAAACGGCGAGCAATCTCTTCATTATCTACTAAAGAAACATCTTTATTGACAAACTCAGTGTGATTATTAAATTCAAATGCATAGCGACACTGCTCTTCAATATCATACCCTGCTTTTACTTTAATGCCAGCTTGTTGTAAGCCTGCGGTTAAACCACCTGCTCCGCAAAATAAATCAATTGCTTCAATCATAATTACTCTCCTATTGTGGGTATTATACAAAGATTTTTTATAATAATCGATACTTTTTAGATGATTATCGGCATTTAAATTCTATTGCCTTTGAATCTAATCTCACCCAATTTATTACCAAATCTCTAACTTTCTACAACTTTCGGCAAACAAATCGCTCAAAAAACCACCACTTAAATCGCCTTGCTTAAAATTTATTTCCTTAAAAATCAAATAGATAATAAAAAGATAAATATTTATTATCTTTAAGGTAAATTTATATTGATCTGATTTTATCTTTTAGATAATATACTCCCATCAAAACGAGATACACAATCTCGATGCTCTTTAAAAACTTGGTCTCGTGCGGGATATAAATTATCGGCTGATTTAAGTCGAGTAACCCCAGAGCAGAAAACTGTACTGCGTGTTTAACCGAAGAGATGTGGTTGGCAGGTCAATGGCAGCGCTGTTTATATCTTTAAGCAATCCCTTAGAGGATACGAGTTCAGTCGGGGAAATGGCGAACAAGCCCACGGACTGGTTAATTTAGCAAACGCAGCTATAAGCGTGACATATCGGAGAGACGGTACATTAAAAACCGCATTCAAGAGTGCTGTTTTTAATGGAAAAGAAAGGAGAAAACAAATGACAAACAAAAAATACTCACTACAAGGTAGTGCAGAAAGTAAAACTGTAACAGTCCTCCAAAAAGAGCAAGTTTTCCAAGCTGTTTTAATAGCGGCTGAAAATGGTCATTACTATGACGGACTGGAAGAAAAACTCTGTCAGGCGATTAGCAATATCAACCGCTTTAGTGATTCTAAATCAATAACGGAACTGGTAGATAGCGAAACGGGTGAGATTTTTCGCAAAATAGACTAATTTTGCCATAACCATTTCATTTCTTCATGATTGCATCGCCATGTGGCCCAAGTGTTATTAGAGCAATCAAATACAGCGACGCCATCATCAGAATCAATGTTTTTCTGCAAGAAATCTCGACATTGAATTGCGGAAAATGGTGTTTGTACATACCAAACAGACTCAAGTACCTTACTAGCAGTACCTAGTTTAGCAATTGCTTGTTGAATCTTGGTATAGTCTCGATGGTTTCTTAAGTCATAAGAAATAATCATATTTGACATGGCTTTATCCTTAGTTTGTGTTGTGAGAGATTAAATTATATTCCTTAGTGTTGTGAGAGACAATAAGGGCTTGAGCCTTACAAGCATAAAGAAAGGCACTATACGGGCTTAATTATGGATGATTAAGCTGGTTGCACCGATTTAGTCACGGTGGACACTGCTCAAGATGAGCTTATTCGCTAGGGATGACTACCCAAACTTTTGGTTACTGTCTTAGCCGAGCATGAGGGCTTAAAACTTATGCAACCTATAAAATTGGTTCCTTAGGTTTGCCCTCCGTAAAACGAGGGCTTTTTTATTCTCAGAATTACTTCTTGGGTTTAGGTGGTGGGCGTTTTGGAACATAATGTTCAAATGATGGTTCCGGCTCAGTCATTAAAAGAATCTCCTGAAAAATAAGCAATGAAACACTGATAATAATCAAGTTTAATGTGGTCATCTCGAGAAAGTTGGATTGCTGTTCTTTTATATGCAATATCCTCAAATGCGCCAACAATCTTAATCTCATCTATCGGCAAATTTAACATTTCATGATCAATGTCTAATGCCGGATTATGGCGATATTTAGAGATAATTGAGCCATAGTGCCGATAGAGCTGATTGGAAAGCAGTGCTTTTTCATCAAATTTATACACGAAGGATAAAATTGCGGTTGCCGTTACGATAGCACCTGTCCAAAATGTCCAATGATAATCAGACAATAAAGGAAAGGTTTTCGTTACATCTAACGCCAAAGAAGATCCAAATAAAATTTGAATAAACGTAATGATATTAGCGATTCTTGAATTAAATGTACCGTAAATTTTGGTTAGATTATGTGCGTAAAATAGAGAAAACTCACTGTCATTTGTCATTTTATTTACCTTTATTTGGTGGCTGTTTGGGCGCAGGTGGTCTTTTGGGTTCAAAGCGCTCGTTAATTGGCTGTGGCATATAAATTCCTAATTGTTGAAGTAAGAGATCAACAATTATATTCCTTGTTGAGGTAAGAGACAACAAGGCGAGTTTTTCGGTTCTCGTTAAAAAACCGTGTTGACACCGCCCCCACATCGGATTAAGATACCCCCACTTTCAACAGAAAGTCAGCAGCCACAATTAAGTGGCTTTTTTTGTATCTGAGAACAGGGAGAAATTATGGAAACTTCAGAAACAAGCGCAAGTCAACAGAAGAAAGGTAATAGTTTTGAACTAATGCTATTTGGCTGGTTGTGCTATATCGGTGCAGTTGTATCTATTGGATATGGTCTTAGTAAAATTATGATGTATAAAAATTTTGGGCCAGATCTATCAAGTTTGAATGTTAATGCGTACGTAGGCGGTGATGGCTACAATTACATAATTAATGGCACTTATGCCACAACATTCTGTGCACTCGCTGCAGCATTAGCCATTATTGGTAGTACTTGTTTTATTGTGAATGCTATCAATAAAAAATAACATAATTTAATTTGACAAAAACCGCCATCAACGGATAAGATAACCGCACTACAAACTCATAGCGGCTATCCGCACCCGAAAGCATAGCGGTTTTTTTATGCCTAAAATTTAAATCACCAGATCTGGTGATTTCAATGTTCGGGTCGAGAGAGCCTAATACAATACCGAAAGGAAATAAGCTCCGCTGTCTATGAGCAGTAGTTGAAGCCCGATCAACCCTACTAAGGTTGGTCGAATAAAGAACTAACTCATAGGGGCATAAAAATGTCAAACTTAACAATTCTCAAAACTTCTATTCGTTCATACGAAAATCTCTTTTCATTAAATGACCTTCATATCGCAAGTGGCGGATTAGAAAAACATCGTCCAAGTTTATTTGCTCGTAATGAACAAACTAAAGAACTGATAAAAGAGATTGAAAATGACCGAAGCACAAAAACGATCTTCGCTTTAAAAACAATTCGTGGCGGTTCTGATATTTCAAAGCAAGGTACGTGGGCTTGCGAAGAATTAGTGCTTTCCTACGCAATGTGGATTAGCCCTAAATTCCACTTAATTGTATTGCGTGCGTTTTTAGCAATGCACCGCAACCAAGCGCAACAGCTTGAATTATCGAAAACCAAAGGCAAAAAACAACGCGGATTATTACCGCCGAAAAATCCCTTTGGCTATATGACTTACGAACGAGAATTCACCGCACACGAACTTGAATGGCTTGTGCTCTCGTGGTATCAAGCCTATGAATATCGCGAGCTACTCAAACAGCTTTTCCCCATGCTGGAAGCGGCGCAATCCGCCTTACTCACACCAATCAAAAACCGTATCGCGTCATCCGATATGGATTTCAAATTATCTGCCGATGTGCTTTTTAGAATCACACGCGGCACAGATGTGATGCACCTTGCGCCCCTCATCACGTTAGAAAACTACGTGCAATAAAACTCACGAAAATCTACCGCACTTTTGAAAAATCGTGCGGCGGATTCTCACACCCAAAATTCACCAAATCGACTAAAAAGGAAACAAAATGAGCGTATTTCTTCTCAAGAAACTGACACTAAAAATTAAAGAATTTAGCAATCACCGAATGCACTTTTTCACAACCATAGTAAAAGTGAATGGCCCGAGCAACTAATAATCCAGTAGCTATTGTGGCTATCCATCTTAGTTGGCCAGAAGTGAGGACAATATCGCCAAAATAGAATTGTTCTTTTCCTGATTGGACAAGAAACATCGCAGAAAACACGATGCTCAACAAGAAAGCACTTACAAAACAAGCGACCCAATTACGCATAAGGACTCCTATGAAAGAATTTATAAAGGACTTAATCCGAGCCACATTAATCACATTAGAGAGCGATAAATTTGCTCGTTTTAATATGTGGCTTATCGTTATTTTAATCTGTGTACTACTCGCTGACAAATGCAGCTAAGGAACCAAAAATGCAAAAATTTACTGACGCATTCGCTGAAACCATCCCATTTCTTTGTAAAACAGCCATCGCCTTTGCCCTCGCTTTTTTAATTGGCGGTATCGCCTACTGTTTTGCCGATGAACCTACCGACTGGCACGACAACACACTAAGCGAACAAATCCAACAAGAAGAACGCGCAAAAGCCAAAGCACAATGGCGTGAAGAAAACGGCATCTATCAAGCGAATTTAACGCCACAGGTCAATGCTGATATGTATCGTTATGTCGAGCAAAAGCAAGCCGAAATTAACCGCACTTGGAGTAAATAATGAAAGTGGAAAGCTACAAAACACAAATCATCCGTACAGAAACCGGAAAATATTTTGGCGAATTATGGGTGAACAATAAGCTGTACCAAAAAACCGCCTATTTTGCCAATGAAACCATTGCAACCTTACGCCTAAATAAACGAATCGAAAATTTTAATGCAATGGAAAACACCAAAATTCCGCCTTATCAAAAAGATGCCAGTACGAATCAATTTAAAGCGGAACTAGTAGAAAGTGCGAAAGAAAATCAACCTATTCCCCCAACTGAAAAAGCAGAATCGGAAGAAGAAAAACCACTTGAAAAAGTTAAGCCAAAAGCCACAAAACCCCGTCGAAAACCGTTCACCCCTTATGGATTAAACGGCTATTTTGTGGATAAACAAGGCAATATCCGCCTGCATTTAGACCGAAAAGCACACGCACATACTATCGTGCTAAACCCTGAAATGTTCTCGATGCTTGCCAATATGGTACAAGCCACGCAGGAGCAAAACAATGAAACGCACAACGCTATCTCCTTGGCAATGCGATAACCCCTATGATTACTACGCACAATTTGAAACCGAAAGCATAGAGCGAGACGAGCCAGAAGAAGATTGGCGTGAACCTGAAGATGCTGATTGTGAATATTGGCAATCCAATTGTTATGGGAGAAGTTAAAAATGGAAGAAACACCGCGTGAACGCCTAGAAAGCAAGGCGGATTTGTTAAATGCTATTCGAGATTGGTTATGGCAAGAACGAATTACGCCAGAAGAATTACAAGCTGAAATTGAATATATCCAGCGAAACCCACTACCATTTTAAGGAGTTACCATGAAACTTTACGAAATCACCGAACAACTCGAAAACATCAAAGAATTGCTCGAAAATCCTGAATTTGCAGATAACGCTGATATTTCCAAAGCATTAGATGCAGTGCAGCAAGATTTTGACAAAAAAGCGGAGAATGTCGTCTATGTCATTAAAAATACAGAGGGCGACATTGAAGTGATTGACGCTGAAATTAAACGCTTACAGGCAATGAAAAAGCAACGCCAAAACGGTATTGAGCAGATTAAAAACTACCTCAAACACAATATGGGAGTAACTGGCACGGCAAAAATTAACTGCCCCTTGTTTACCATTTCTTACCGCGAAAGTAAGCAAAGTGCGGTGCAATTAGACGAAGATTTATTTCTCGCCAACAACTGCGATGAAACCCTTGTTAATGTGAAAATCACAGCAAATAAAACCGAAATTAAAGCACGATTAAAAGCAGGGGAAGAAATTCCTGGTGCGAAATTGGTTGATAGTCAAGTTCTGACAATTAGATAAGGAAAGAGAAATGGAACTGCAAAGTGCAAATTTAAGTGAGCTTATGCCTGAACTTATTCAAGCGATTAGCCAGCTTGGGAATCTAAGCAAAGATAAACAAGGTTATGGTTATAAATACGCAGAACTAAGCAAAGTGCTTGATACCTGTCGCCCAATCCTTGCGGAGCATAATTTAGTTATCACGCAACTTGTTACCGTCCTAAATGACGAGCCAACACTTGTAACGACACTCTTTCACAAAAGCGGGCAGTTTTTACGGAGCTGTTATCCATTGGTTAAGGCTGGAGTTAAGCAAGCTAACGATGCTCAACAAGTTGGTGCAGCCATTACCTATGCACGTCGTTACGCCTTAACCGCAATGTTGTTTATGGCGCAAGAAGATGATGATGCGGCAAGCGTGGGAAAGCGTGATCAGTCATCGCCCCCAAAGTCCGAACGATCAAACAACTCCAACAAATCGACCCAGCAGGCTATGAGCTCTACTCAAGCTAACGTAACTAGCAAATCGGTTATAGAGCAACTTAAAGATAGGCTGAAAGGAAAAACCAAAAAGGAATGCGGTGAAATTTACGATAAGTCTATCGTTTGGTTAGAGGAAAAACACCCCGATCTCGTTGATGAATACAATCTAATGTATAACGATTATTTACTTAATTTAATGTAAGGAAAAACTATGGCTCGTAACACCAACACCGTGATATTAGTCGGTCATTTAGGCAGTGACCCAGAAATCCGCCAATTCCAAAATGGAGGGCAAATTGCCACATTTAATCTTGCTATCGGTGATGATTACCGAGATAAACAAGGCAATACGGTTAAACGTACGCATTGGATACCCATTGTGGTACACGGCAACTCTGCTGATGTAGCAAGACAATATCTGCAAAAAGGCTCAAAAATCTGCGTAACAGGAAAGCTGGCACAGGGAAGCTGGCAAGACCAAAACGGTAATAACCGCACCGCACTTAAAGTAGCGACACAATCGTTTGAAATGCTAGACAGCAAGGCAAGCAATGAAACACAACAGCCAACCAAAGACAAAGAAAAAATCGACCCATTAAGCGCAGCAGCAGAACAAGATGGGTTTAATGATAATATTCCATTTTGAATTACATGATAAGCCACTAACCAATAGTGGCTTTTTTATTATACAAATTTGAGAGACAAAAATGGCTGAAGAAAATAAAGAGATTATAGCTTATAAAGGTTTTAACCAAGACTGGACTTGTCGAGGTTATCAGTATGAGGTAGGCAAAACGTATGTGCATAAAGGTGATGTTAAGGCTTATGGGAGTGGATTTCATGCCTGCGAATACCCTCTTGATGTGCTTAGCTATTACAGTCCAGCGGTAAGTAAATTTGCTGTAGTTAAAATGAGCGGCGAAACATCAAAAGATAGTGATGATACAAAAATTGCATCTGCAAAAATCACGATCGAAACCGAAATTAACTTACCGGAAATGGTAAAAAAAGCCGTTGAATGGATAAAAGGTAAAGTTGATTGGGATGCTGCCAAGGTGTCCAATACAGGCGATTTGTCGGTAGCAACCAATACAGGCTATCGGTCAGTAGCAACCAATACAGGCTATCGGTCAGTAGCAACCAATACAGGCGATTGGTCGGTAGCAACCAATACAAGTAGTCGGTCGGCAGCAACCGATACAGGCAATCGCTCGGTAGCAACCAATACAGGCAATCGCTCGGCGGCAACCAATACAGGCGATCTGTCGGCAGCGGAAGTATCTGGCGAGCAATCTATAGCTGTTGCGCTTGGTTGGCAATCTAAAGCTAAGGCGAGTATCGATGGTGCGATTGTTTGTGTGTATCGCAATGATGATGGAGAGCTAATTCATATTAAAGCATCAAAGGTCGGTGAAAATAACATCAAAGCTGATACTTGGTACACGTTAGATGATATAGGTGAGTTTGTTGAGGTTAAAGATGGGTTCGTAGTTGAATAACACTACTACGAAGATGATGCTTAAAATCTGCCGCTATTAATTAGCGGCTTTTATTTATGAGGAATAATAAAAATGTACTGGTTCAAAAATGCAATTATTTACCAATTAACAAAACAAATAGACTTTGAGAATATCGAGAAACAACTCAAAGAATGTGAATTTACTCCGTGTGGTTCGGCAGATGTTAGCCATTTCGGTTGGTCTGCTCCGCTCGTCACCAGAGAAAATTTAGCACATCAAGCGGACGGAAAAATCTTACTTGTGGCAAAGCGTGAAGAAAAGATTTTACCAATAGAAGTTGTGAATCGTGAACTCAATAAACGAATCACTGCACTTGAAGAAAAAGAACAGCGAAAATTAAAGAAAGTAGAACGATTATCCATAAAAGATGATGTGATAGCTACCCTACTTCCGCAAGCGTTTTCTCGTATCAAAACGACCGCACTTTATATCGACACATTGAAACAACTTATCTTTGTTGATGCAGCATCAAGTAAAACAGCCGAAGATGCACTTGCACTTTTGCGTAAATCGCTCGGTAGCTTGCCAGTAGTACCGTTGGCGTTTAATAGTGCACCATGTGAAGTGATGACAAAATGGGTTACAGATACTGCGCCCGATTGGCTAATCTTGCGTAAGGAAGTGGAAATCCGCGAAAAAGAAGATCTTGGCGTTATTCACTGCAAGCAAAAAGATGTTGAAGACGAGGAAATTATTGAGATTGTTCAAAATGGCTTGATCTCTAAACTCGCGCTTGAGTGGGAAAACAACCTTAAATTTATCTTGGTTGAAGATGGCACGCTGAAACGACTGAAGTTTGACGACAATATCATCGAGAAGAACGATGACATTGTAAAAGAAGATGTGACAGCTCGTTTTGATGCAGACTTTGTTTTAATGATAAACGTGCTTGGCAAAACAGTGGATAGCCTAATAAAAGAATTTGGCGGGATTAGGGATAGATTATGAGATTACTTAAACGGCTAGCTGAAAATATTCTGATGGAAGATCTTAGACGATTATATAAACATATTGATAAATCTATCGAACTCCATGAGTTGGAGCTACGAAAATTGGGTGAATTAATTAAAAGTCTGAAAGCTGAGAATGATCAACTAAAACTGGAAAATACAAAGCTTGAAACTGAGCTTAGAGCGATAAAACAAGAACGTATTTTTAGTAAACGTAAAAAGAAAAGTAAACGTAAATGAATGAAATTAACATCAAAATCCCACTGCATAAACTCCAAGATTTAATGATTAGTCACGTCCGATACAGCTTGCCACGACATACTTATATCGTTAGCGAAACTATTCACGATGTTAAAACCTACTGGGGCGTGTTAAGCAGCAACACTCGAGAGGTAATTACGCGCGATATTAATGAGCATCTGAAACGCTGGGCAAGCGACCGAAATAACGCATTCCACAAACTTGACTACGATTCGTGGGAGGAACTATTTGACTGGATAAATGATAACCGCAGTAGCGCATCAACAATGGCTACAACAGCAAAACCGCTTGTGCCTGTGTTGCCTGTGGTAAATCTTGGTAAGCAAAAATAGAAATTAATATTTAACAAACCCAATAGGCGTTCCAAGTGAGCGCCTTTTGTTTTAATGGAGAAAGAAAATGAAAGAATTTAACTTAGATGCAGCTTTAAATGGCGAACCAGTAAAGCTCGCCTGTGGAAGAAAGGCATACATACTTTACGATTTAAGTAGATACCCTGAATTATTAAAACACGCAAACAGACGGCCTTTAAACGGACTTGTTATGTCTGATTGTGAAGAGAATGACTGCTACCCAGCTAGCTGGCTTCCAGATAGCAAGAATTCGTTTGATCAAGATAACGTAATCGGAATGTGGGAAGAGCCAAAGATTAGGATTGAAGATTTACCTAAGCCGTTTTATCCAAAAATGGGTGAATGGTTTTATTATGTGAATCCCCTTGGTGTAGTTAAAGACACTAGAGCATCTAATTATACTGGACCTCTTTATGGTTGCTTTAAAACGGAAAAAGATGCTCAAAAATGGCTTGATTTTATGAAAAGTATGATGGTAGCAAGATGATGAAGCCAATTTGGAAAGATGTAGAAACCGTTAATGAGGGATAAAACCCATTTACAGCCCATTAAATCTCCCCTAGCCCCTCTTTACGAAAGAGGGGATAAGTTAGATGAAGTTGGCTAACTAAAATAAATCGTTATAACCGCTCTTATGGGCGGTTTTTTATTGGAGTAAATATGGGAAGAGAATTTTTTGATGAATACTGCAGTCCAGAATTATTAGCGTTAATAACTGGATATGTTTGTCCTAAATATCAGATGAAAAGCTTAAATGAATTCGGAATTCCTTTCCTTCACCCAAAAGGAAATAGAAAATTCCCGCTTGTGTTACGATCTGATGGTGACAAAATTTTGAAAGGTGAGAAAGTGCAGCCGATTACACAAACAAAGGAAAGACGGCGGTCTGCAGTATTAAGTTAGTAAGGGGGATATTATGGCACGTCCAAGAAAACGAATTAATCAAGGATTGCCACAAGGTTTAGTGTGTCGGAATCGAAAAAGAGCGGATGGCTCAATCGTGGTTTATTATTACTACACGATGGCAGATAAAAAAGAAGTTGCTTTAGGTAAAGATAAGCACATTGCTATTCTGGAAGCAGCAAAGCTGAATATGCAGTATCTGACGAAAAAAGATAATATCCTTTTTATTGAAGTGCTTGAGCGATATGAAAAAGAAGTTGTGCCGCTTAAAAAAGCGAAGAACACTCGAAGCTCAAACATTCAGGCAATAAAGAAATTACGCCAATACTTCCAAGATCCACCATTTACCCTTGATGAAATACAGCCTATACACATCCGTGAATATTTAGATTGGAGAAAAGACGTTAAACCAACCGCAAATATCGAAGTTGGGTTATTTGGACACATTTGGAGCATGGCGAGAGAATGGGGTTACACTGAAAAGATCAGCCCATCAACAGGGGTTAAAAAATTCAAAGTGAATTACCGTGATGTGTACATTGAAGATTATATCTTGGATAAAATCTACGACTGCGCCACAGGTGATATGAAGGACATTATGGATGTGATGTATTTAACCGGACAACGCCCAATAGACGTGGTAAAAATCCATAGTTCACATATCTACAACGATTTACTGCATATTACACAGCAAAAAACAGGTAAACGTGTTGCTATTAAAGTCATAGGTAAATTAAAAGAGATTATCGACAAGCGGATCACTGAAGAAAATCAGTTTCTATTTACGAATAAATGGGGGCGAAAGCTCGAGCGGAGATCACTTACAGATTATTTCAAGGATACACGTAATGCGGCATCAAGAAAATATAAAGAGCTAGCCGAAGAGATCAACCAAGTGCAATTGAGAGATCTTCGCGCGAAAGCAGCAACAGACCTTTCATTAATGATTGATGATGAACGAGCAAGAAAACAACTTGGCCATACTTCTGCACGTACCACTCAACATTACATCAGAAAAGAAAAACCACTCAATCCAACCAAATAAAAAAGGCCCTTCATTTGAAGAGCCTTTTTTTGTCACAAATCACGTTCCGAAACGTTTTTAAAACCCATTGATTTTATTAAAGTTTAAAACCTAAAAATAAGAAAAGGTTTCGGAATTAAAATTGACTTTAGATAGCGTAAATACTGGATTATGCTCTTTTGAAGTCAATATGAACCAATTTTGGTTTGAATGGGTGACGTTGCATTGCTTGTACTTTAACTGCAACCTCTTTACCACCGATTACTAAAGTAATCACTTCAGAATAGAAAGATTCATGTGCTTGCGCGTTGTTTAATTCATCATGGTTTAAGATGATTGAAACTGGCTCTTCGCTGCCACCATAAACGATTGCAGGGATTTGACCATTGTGACGCAGGCGGCGGCTCGCACCCTTACCTTGCGCTGTACGAACTTCAGCGTTAAATTTAAATGCCATTTTAATGTTCTCTTTAAATTAATGTTAAAAGAAAGAAAATTGCAGGCGACCCAGCAATTTTCCAAATATTGGTCTCAAAGACAAGCATTGAGCCATGCTTTGAGACGGCGGATTATAGAATATCCCGCTTTTCAAAGCAAACTTTTTCTAGGCTTTTTACCCTGAAAAGATTAGAATGCTTAGCAGTTTTTTACGATATTCATTAAAAAATAAAGTAGGAAGATTATGGAATTTCTGATTGGATTTTTTACTGAGTACGGCTATTGGGCTGTTCTTTTTGTTTTAATTATTTGCGGATTTGGCGTACCGATTCCTGAAGATATCACGTTAGTTTCTGGCGGTGTGATTGCGGGGCTTTATCCTGAAAGTGTTAATTCACATTTAATGTTGCTAGTCAGTATG
The DNA here is from genome assembly GCF_018829705.1 of Haemophilus sp. SZY H35. Taxonomy (NCBI): domain Bacteria; kingdom Pseudomonadati; phylum Pseudomonadota; class Gammaproteobacteria; order Pasteurellales; family Pasteurellaceae; genus Haemophilus; species Haemophilus sp. SZY H35. The sequence goes on along the minus strand of NZ_JAHKJZ010000004.1, from coordinate 54,311 downwards.
ATTGGTGTACTTGCGGGCGATTCTAGTATGTATTGGCTTGGTCGTATTTATGGCACGAAGATTTTACGTTTTCGCCCAATGCGTAAAATCGTGACATTACAACGTTTAAGAATGGTGCGTGAAAAATTCAGCCAATATGGCAACCGTGTGTTATTTGTCGCACGTTTTTTACCCGGTTTGCGTGCCCCAATTTATATGGTCTCTGGTATTACTCGTCGTGTAAGTTACACACGTTTTGTCTTAATTGATTTCTGTGCTGCCATTATTTCTGTGCCAATTTGGGTTTATTTAGGCGAATTTGGCGCAAAAAATTTAGACTGGTTACATGCTCAAATTGAAAAAGGTCAAATGGTGATTTATGTGCTTATCGCTTTACTTGCCCTATTCCTTGTCTGGAAATGGAAAAAATCGAAAAAATAAACGAAGTCATCAAGCAAAAGAGCGGTTAAAAAATTCTGTGTTTTTTAGCCACTCTTCTTATTTCAATAGACTATAAATTTCTCGCTTTTAAATAATTTTCCACAGTATCCACAATGGCTTGCGTTTGAGGATCGATTTCAATATTCACAATATCGCCCACTTTACGTTGCCCCATTAAGGTTCGTTGCAAAGTTTCAGGAATTAAATTCACACAGAATTGCGTGCCTTTTACTTCGCCAATAGTGAAGCTAATACCATCTACGGCAACAAATCCTTTCGTTAAAATGTATTTCATTACATCTGCGCTTGGCAACTCAAACCAAATTTGTCGGTTATTTTCACTGGCAATAATGTCTGAAATGGTTGCGGTGCAATACACATGACCAGATAATAAATGCCCGCCGATTTCGGTTCCCATTTGCATGGCTCGTTCAATATTTACATTATCACCTACTTTCAATAAGCCAAGATTCGTAATTCTTAAGGTTTCTTGCATGAGATCAAAGCTCACGAGATCGCCGTTAATTTCAGTCACAGTTAAACATACACCGTTATTTGCCACCGATGCGCCAATTTCTAGGTCTTTACGCATTTCAGGTGGTAATTTTACCACTTGTGTTCTAAAATTAGCCTTTTCTGTAATTGAATGAATAAGCGCAGTGCCTTGTACAATTCCGGTAAACATATTTTTTCCTTTTCTAAAAATTTTTCTTAGTATATCAAATTTATGAATTTTCGTCTTTTATCCCAATATCACGCTGATATTAAAAAATTAATTAAAATATCCTTACCCATTTTATTAGCGCAAATCGCACAAAACTCTATGGGATTAGCGGATACCATTATGGCTGGTCGAGTGAGTTCCACTGATATGGCTGCAATTTCTGTTGGCGCGTCTATTTGGATGCCATTAGTGCTTTTCGGGCAAGGGTTATTGCTCGCTTTGCCGCCCACGATTTCCTATTTAAACGGTTCAGGCCAACGCCATCGTATTGCCCATCAAGTTCGCCAAGGCATTTGGCTTGTGTTAGGCGTGAGTATTCCTTTAGGTTTGCTGATTTATTTCTGTGAAATTCCGCTGCAATATATGCAAATGGAAAGCAAAATGTCAGATTTAGCACGCGATTATTTACATGCGATGTTGTGGGGATTGCCTGCTTATTTGATGCTGATTAATTTTCGTTGTTTAAATGATGGTATTGCCAAAACCAAGCCAGCAATGGTCATTACCTTTTTAGGTTTACTGCTGAATATTCCGCTTAATTATATTTTTATTTATGGAAAATTTGGCATGCCTTCTTTTGGTGCAGTTGGCTGTGGTATTGCGACAGCTATTGTGAACTGGGCAATGTGCTTAATGATGATGTTCTATTCTTACACGAATGCTCAAGAACGTTCACTAAAAGTATTTAGCCAATTAATTGAAATGCCGAATCCCAAAACGCTTAAAAAACTACTGCGTTTAGGCTTGCCCATTGCTATTGCACTTTGTTGTGAAGTGGCATTATTTGCCCTCACTTCGTTAATGCTTTCTCCGCTGGGCTCAACTATTGTGGCGAGCCATCAAATTACATTGAATACCAGCTCTTTCATTTTTATGTTCCCCCTGTCAATTGGTATGGCAACGACAATTTTAGTCGGACAAGCATTGGGCGCAGGTTCTCCACAAAAAGCAAAAAAAATGAGCTATGCAGCATTATTATTAGGGCTGACTGTCACAATCATTACCGCATTAATTACGATTTTCTTCCGTTATGAAATTGCATCTATTTTCGTAACCGATGAAATTGTCATCACCATGGCGGCAAATTTATTATTATTTGCCGCACTTTATCAATTTTCAGATACCATTCAAATGGTGGTTGGCGGCATTTTACGTGGCTATAAAGACACCAAAGTAATTTTATATATTACCCTTTTCTCTTATTGGGTAATTGGTGTGCCACTTGGTTATACGCTCGGTCGTACAGATTGGCTTGTGCCACACATTGATGCGAAAGGTTTCTGGATTGCCTTTGTGGTCTCACTCACTTTTGCGGCGTTCTTACTTTCTTTAAGAATGAAAAAAATGCAAGCCATGAGTGATAACGCTATTTTACAACGTTTAGAAAAACTCAAATAAGGAACTTTATGCAACTTCCAGCTTTACAATCAGCAAAGTTAATTCGTCGTTACAAACGCTTTCTTGCGGATATTGAACTACCTACGGGTGATATGATGACAATTCATTGCGCTAATACAGGCGCGATGACTGGCTGCGGTGAAAAAGGCGACACGATTTGGTATTCACATTCCGATAGCCAAACCCGTAAGTATCCTCATTCTTGGGAACTCACTCAACTGGAAAACGGGCAACTTTGCTGTATCAATACGCATCGTTCTAATCAGATTGTTTTTGAAGCACTGCAAAATAAGCAAATCAAAGAATTGGCAATGTACGACGAAATTTATCCTGAAGTGAAATACGGCGAAGAAAACAGCCGAATTGACTTCCTACTGAAAGCTGAAGGCTTACCTGATTGCTATGTAGAAGTGAAATCCATCACCTTAGTGAAAGGAAATTTAGGTATGTTTCCTGATGCAGTGACTACGCGTGGACAAAAACATGTCCGTGAATTACTCGCAATGAAAAAACAAGGTCATCGCGCAGTGGTGCTATTTGCTGGCTTACATAATGGTTTTGATCGTTTCAAAATCGCAGAATATATCGATCCCGAATATGATCGCTTATTAAAAGAAGCAATGGAACAAGGCGTTGAGGCCTATGCTTATGCGGGTAAATTTGAAATTTCTAATGGAATTCCTACCGCACTTTCCTTAACAGAATTGGTGCCTTATATAAAATAATATTTTTTGAGAATTATTTTCATTTTCTCGTTGACAAGATTATTGATAACAATTATCATCTAATCATTCCAACAATAACAGAGCGTTTTCTTAATTTGAAGCGTTCAACAGATAATCACTCCAACATTCCCGCCTATTTCCCCACAAATAGGCGTTTTTTTTATTCACAAATCGCCAAGAATCCCTATAATAAAACCTTTCAAAAAAATAATTAGGAAATAATAATGACTGACATTAATACCGTTCTCGCGGAACTAAAGCGCGGTACTGATGAAATCCTTTCAGAAGCGGATTTAATCGAAAAACTGAAAGAAAATCGCCCATTAAAAGTAAAATTAGGCGCCGATCCAACCGCACCAGATATTCATTTAGGGCATACCGTTGTATTAAACAAACTGCGTCAATTTCAACAACTCGGTCATGAAGTCTATTTCTTAATTGGTGATTTCACGGGAATGGTAGGCGATCCATCAGGTAAAAATGCCACTCGTCCTCCACTCAGCCGTGAAGATGTATTGCGCAATGCGGAAACCTATAAAGAGCAAATTTATAAAATTCTCGATCCACAAAAAACCAAAATTGTCTTCAACTCTGAATGGTTAAGCAAACTTGGTACAGAAGGTATGATTCGTCTTGCAAGTAATTACACCGTTGCGCGTATGCTTGAACGTGACGACTTCAAAAAACGCTTTGGCAACAATCAACCTATTGCCATCCATGAATTTATTTATCCATTGCTACAAGGCTATGATTCTGTTGCATTAGATGCAGATGTAGAACTAGGCGGTACAGACCAAAAATTCAACTTACTTGTTGGTCGTGAATTACAAAAATCAGCAGGCAAAAAACCACAGGTTGCGATTACACTTCCATTACTCGTTGGTTTAGATGGCGAGAAAAAAATGTCCAAATCACTTGGCAACTATATCGGTGTAACAGAAGCACCAAACGATATGTTCGGTAAAGTGATGTCTATTTCAGATGAACTCATGTGGGATTGGTATAACCTTCTTTCATTCCGTCCATTAAGTGAAATTGCACAATTAAAATCGGAAGTAGAAAACGGCAAAAATCCTCGTGATGTAAAAATCTTACTAGCAAAAGAATTAATTGCTCGTTTCCACAATGAAGAGGCAGCAAACGCCGCAGAACAAGAATTCATTAATCGTTTCCAAAAAGGCGCAATGCCTGATGAAATGCCTGAATTTACGTTCTCTGGCGAAATAGGTTTAGCTACCTTATTAAAAGAAGCGGGACTTGTGCCTTCCACTTCAGAAGCGATTCGCTCTGCTCAACAAGGCGGTGTAAAAATCAATGGTGAAAAAGTCGATAACGTAAAAGACAATGCACCAAAAGGTACAAATGTTTACCAAGTGGGTAAACGAAAATTTGCTCGTATAACGGTAGAATAAGAACATAAAATAACCGCGCTTTAAAGTGCGGTTATTTTTAATCAATTTTGTCGTATAAAGGAACGTAAAATGAATCAAAAAATTTGGGTAACTGGTGATGCTGTAGTCGATTTAATCCCAGACGGTGAAAATCACTATTTACGTTGTGCGGGTGGCGCACCTGCAAATGTGGCGGTGGGGATTGCTCGTTTAGGTGGACAAAGTGCATTTATCGGAAGAGTGGGGAATGATCCTCTCGGTCAATTTATGCAAGAAACTCTTAATTCGGAAAAAGTAGATACAACCCATATGATTCTCGATCCTCAACATCGTACATCAACGGTGGTTGTAGGATTAGATAATGGTGAACGTAGCTTCACTTTTATGGTTAATCCAAGTGCGGATCAGTTTTTACAAACCAATGATCTCCCTCATTTTAAATCTGGAGAATGGTTACACTGTTGTTCTATTGCTCTCATTAATAACCCATCACGTGAAGCAACTTTTGAAGCAATTCGCCGTATTAAGGTTGCAGGAGGATTTTTTTCCTTTGATCCCAATTTACGCGAATCACTATGGGCAAGCTTAGATGAAATGAAAAGCATTGTTATGGATGCGGTAGCCCTCGCTGATGTATTGAAATTCTCCGAAGAAGAATTAACGCTTTTAACCAATACTGACAGCCTTGAAAAAGCATTTGAAAAAATCACCGCACTTTATCCTGAGAAATTGATTATTGTCACCTTAGGTAAAGATGGGGCATTGTATCACCTTGCAGGGAAAAAGGATGTCGTTGCAGGTAAGGCATTAAAACCAATTGATACTACCGGTGCAGGTGATGCTTTCGTAGGTGGTTTATTAGCAGGACTTTCTCAACATGAAAATTGGCGTGATAGGGATGTGCTCGTTCGTATTATTCTTCAGGCAAATGCTTGTGGCGCACTGGCAACCACAGCCAAAGGAGCGATGTCCGCCCTACCAAATAAAAATCAATTAACTGAATTTTTAGAAAATTAGTTGCTGAGTGTGTGAATACAAGGTTCACATACTTTTTTTCACTGAATTCGCACATTTCAATTTAGGCACAATACCATAATGATCATTTTTAACAACGGTAAATACAAAAGTATTCTTGCAGCAGAACCAGGTGAGCTCAACACTATACGTCAAACGGTGGAAAGCGATAAAGATTTCTATCCGACCTATCACATTGCCCCACCAACAGGATTATTAAATGATCCGAATGGTTTAGTGTTTGATGGTGAAAAATATCATCTTTTTTATCAATGGTTTCCCTTTGATACATTACATGGGATGAAGCACTGGAAACATTTTATTACAAATGACTTTCAAGTCTTCCAACATGCAGATGATTTAATCCCATGTGAGCCATTTGAATCTCATGGTTGTTATTCTGGAGGGGCATTAAAAGTCGATGCTAAATTAGCAATATTCTATACGGGGAATACTCGCCGTTTGACTGATAATCAACGAATCCCTTACCAAAACCTTGCTATTTTTGATTGTAACGGCATGCTTATCAGTAAACGTCCGCTGATTGAAAAAGCACCTAATGGTTATACAGAACATGTACGGGATCCTAAACCTTACTTGACTCCTGAAGGTAAAATTCGTTTTATCTGTGGTGCGCAACGGCAAAATCGCACAGGCACCGCTCTCCTGTTTGAAATGGATAGTTTAGATGATACGCCTCGTTTACTGGGTGAACTTGACGTCCCTAAATTTAATAACCATCAGGTTTTTATGTGGGAATGCCCTGATTTGATGAAATTAGGCAATAAAGATATTTTTATTTGGTCACCGCAAGGAAAAGCGCGTGAAACGCATCAGTTCCAAAATAACTATCATGCTACTTATGCTATCGGTCAATTAAACCAGTATACTTTTGATGCAGAATATATTGCAGAACTTGATCAAGGCTTTGATTTCTATGCTCCGCAAACCTTTTCAGGTTTAGAAAATAAAGAGAATACTATTCTACTAGGCTGGATAGGCTTACCTGATTTAACTTATCCAACAAATCAATTCAAATGGCATTCAGCCCTTACCATGCCACGCGAAATTCAGTTAAAAAACAATCAGCTATTCCAGCGCCCAATTAAAAAAATCTATGAAAATATGACCGCACTTTTATCCCTCACATTAAAAGGAAAAATGGAAGTTAAACATTTAGATCTGGCTTATTTGAAATTTGATGCGCAAAATCGCCCCTTTACATTAGATTTCTTTTCCAATAAAGCTAAGGAAAAGCTAAGCTTATCTTATGAAAATGGCCTAATTTGCTTAGATCGTCATCAATCCACACAAACTGAGTTAATGATAAAATTTGGATCGCAACGTTACTGCAAAGTACACGAACTTCATACTATCGAAATTTTCTTTGATCGTTCTATTGTAGAAATTTTCTTAAATAATGGTGAAAAAACCATGACATCAAGATTTTTTATCGCAGATAGGGAAAACGTTATTGTAACAAACCGATCTTTAGACATTGAGATTGGCTTTCCTAAATATATTCAATATGTGTAGCTGAAATGAAATGTTACTTCGAGGAAATCTACGTTCTTTTACATTATTAAAAAGAACGTAGGTAAGTTATCGCTGAGTGATATTGGTTTCTTCTTTGAATATTTACCTTATTTTTCATTCAACGGATGATCCAAATGTAAGGCGTTAGAAAATGCATGTAATCCTTCGGCATTACTACTTTTCATCATTGCTTGCATTGTCTGTGTTGGTACGTGAATCAATTTATTCATAAGTTTATAACTCAGCTCTTGCAAAATATCTTCGGCGAGCTCGCCATTTTGTAAACTTAATTGCGCTTTTTCAAGTAGCTCTTGGCGAATTCGCTCCGCATCTTGGCGATAATATTTAATTAAATTAGAGAATTGATGAACCTTTAACCACTCAAAGAAATCATGACATTCTTGAGAAATAATTTCTTGTGCTTGTTCAGAAGCTAGTTCTCGCTGATTCAAATTACGTTGAATGATATCTTGCAAATCATCTACGGTATAATGATATACACTATCAAGTTCTGCCACCGTTTCATCAATATCTCGAGGAACCGCAATATCTACCAATAACATTGGCGCATAATGACGCACTTTTTGAGATTGCTTCACCATGTCTTGAGTGATCAACACATTTGGACTACCTGTAGAGCTAATCACAATATCAGCCTGATGCAATGCATATTGCAATTCATCTAAACCAAATACATCTATCTGCGTCTCAGTTGCTAATTTCTCAACTAATTGCACGGCTCTTTCTCGAGTACGATTTGCAATCATTAATTTTTTCACACCATGACGCAATAAATGACGGCTGACGAGTTCAATCGTCTCCCCTGCACCAACCAGTAAAATATTTAGGTTTCGGAGTGATTCAAAAATCTGACGAGCAAGACTACAAGCAGCATAAGCCACTGATACCGCACTTTCGCCAATATTGGTTTCAGTTCGGACCCGTTTTGCCGTAGAAAATGTTTTTTGAAATAAACGAGAAAGCTCTGTTGATAGAGGTAAATTAGCAGCTTGATAATAATCTTCTGTAATTTGAAATGCTTGTTTTACCTGCCCTAAAATTTGTGGCTCACCTAAAATGAGTGAATCTAATCCACAGGCCACACGCATTAAGTGATTTGCAGCTTGCTGATTTTGATAGGTATAAATACTCGGATTCAGTTCTGCTAAAGAAAGTTGATGGATATCAGCAAACCATTGCTCTGCATTATGCAACCATTTTTCACATTCTTGTGGCGAGATTTGTCGATGATGAAAATACACTTCCGTGCGATTACACGTAGAAAGAATCACGACACCTTCAGCAAGGTTTTGGTGATAAATTTGTTGCAAGGCAAGCTCGCGTTTCTCATTTGAAAACGCGACTTTTTCACGCACTGAAACAGATGCGGTTTTGTGATTAATGCCGAGAACAAGAAGTGTCATAAAATAATTAAAAAATAATCTGTAGAAAGCAAAATTTCAAAAACATAGATATGATACTTTAAGCACCACACCTTATTTCCATCCTGCCCACATATTAATAATAAAAAATACCGTGTATTATTCTAATGAATTGTGACGCATTGAGCAAATTCACACATCATAAATTTATTAGAATCGTGCCAAATGATTAAAAAATATCTTTTGCTTTACGAAGTGCGGTAAATTCTTCAAGTGTTTTTGCTTGTAAAAACGGATTAATTTCTCGCTCTAGTTTTAAGGTTGTCGGCAAACTTGGTTTATTTTCAGCCCGTTGTTTTTCAACCAAAATACGTTGTTTTTCTACCGCACTTTTCTCCACCAGCACGGTTTCCGCAAATGCTAAATTTCCCAATGTATATTCATGAGCAGGGCAAACAATCGTCTCGTCAGGCAATGTATTCAAACGCTGCAAACCTTCAAACATCTGCGCATAATTACCTGTGAAAACACGTCCGCAACCTGCAGAAAATAACGCATCGCCACAAAATAAATGATTATCCACTAAAAAACTAACGTGCTGTTTAGTGTGTCCTCCCGTCGGAATGACATCAATTTGATAATGTTTGGTAAGGATCTTCCCTTCGTTCACAATTTGAGTTGCGCCTTTTTTCTCGCATTCTCGCGGCCCATAAATCGGTACTGTTGGATAACGTTTTTTAAATTCCGACACACCTTGTGTATGATCCTCATGTTCGTGAGTAAGCAACACCGCTTCAACTTTTGCGTTTTGCTTATCTAGCCATGTAAATAGCTTGTCCGTTTCAGGTAAATCGACAATAATAAGAGGCAGATTTTCTCGTTGATAAAGCCAAATGTAGTTATCATTCAGCGCAGGCAAAGCAAATAACATAATCGTCCTTTTCATTTGTGATGGAGGAATAAAATGATTGTAAACTGGAATGCCAAAGCGACCAAGCCTTTCATTCAGCCTGAAAGTTGGCAAAATTTGCCAAAGGGTGATGACTATTGCCAAGCCTTACGCCAAACGTTAATGCCTTGGATACCAAAAATTTTAGGTCATCAGGTTTTGAAAATCGGTGGGTTAAGTGGTGAAGTTACGACGAATTTACCTATGCACCACCAGATTATTTTGAGCGAAAAAATCACGCCAAACCTTGCCGCACTTTGCAATGCTAAAGTTAGCTTAGTTCAAGCAAGCCTCACCGAATTGCCGTTCATTCAAAAAGAAATCCATGCCGCGTTTTTAATGAATACGCTTAATTTTGCACAAGATCCACATCAAATTCTGCGTGAATCTCATCGTGTACTAGCTGACGATGGCTGGATTTTTATTGCTTTATTTAATCCATTAAGTTCGCTGATTTTCAAAAGAAAAATGGGAGATTATCCGTTGCGTCACTACCCTACTTGGCGTGTGATTGATTGGCTTTCATTGCTCAATTTTGAAGTGATTGAAAAATGCCCTATCGCAACCAAGAATAAACGCGCAACAATTTTTTCTTCACTCACGTTAATCATTGCGCAAAAACGTACCTATCCACTGACGCTTACCCCAGAAAAAGTGCGGTCAAAAATACCGGTATTTTTAGAGCCAGTAAATGCATTTAAGCTTAAAAGCTAGGCACGCTCTACATTCCACCAAATCAACGCCCATTTTTTCTGCCCGTGAGAAATTCGTTCGTTGTTAGCTTGTTTACGATCGTAAAAGGCTTTTAAACCTTGTTTTTCTTTTTCGGAAAGTTCGCCTAAAGAAAATTCCACCGAGGCTAATAAATCCTCGTAGCTTTCCCCTTGAAAACAACCCGATTCGGTTTCAATAAAATTCAAATTTGCCTGAATGCCTTTTTGATACAGCCGATTGAGTAAATAAATATAAGTAGGGAAACCAATATCTTCACGGCCAATCGCCTCAAATACGCCCTCATCGAAGAAATGGCGTTGCGTGACAGAAGTCAAAAACACACGTTTTTTCGCTTTGGCACAGAGTTTTTCGATCATATCGTCCAAATCGTCCACCAACGTTGAACGAGATGCCAATACCACATCAGCTTGCGGCACATCATCCCAATTATCTGCCCAAGATTTATGAAATGTCGTGAGGTGATGTAAACCAAATTTCTGTTTGAATTGTGCCAAGCAATCTAACATTCCATTGCTATAATCCAAGGCATATACGATTGAACCTTGTTGTGCGAGTGGCACAGCAAAAGTACCGGGCCCACAGCCAATATCCAACACAGTTTCATCGGTTTGCACATTCATAGCTTGCAATAATTGCTGATTATATGCTGAAGGCTTGCCGACCAAATTTTCTGCCATTTTCACGGCTTTTTTATCCCATTTTGTCGGAGGTAAGTTGTAATGATTACACGCGATTAAGTGTTGTTGATAAAGTTCAGCAAAATTGATGTCGTAAATAGTCATAGTGATTTTTCAATGTAGTTATTCAAATGTCGATGTAAAAGTTCAGGTGAAGTGCGGTTAAAATGATAAAGCATTTTTTCATTTTAACTTTTTAAAAACGAGACATTGCAACCAATTCTACAGTATCGATATATTAATTCAAACATAACGTAGTAAAATAAGATAAAAGAATTCTATAATATTAGGTGTTCTATATTTTCCTATGGTTATTTTGTAGAAAAGGACTATTCAATGAAATTTGAAGTAATTTATAAATTTTTCTTAGTATGGGGATTAGCCTTAAGTTTGCTTTTCGTTGTTGCAAGTGGCATTTCAATGTGGCTAGAATTTCCTTTTGCTCAAGCCTTAGACATTCATCTTTTCTTTGCAGGATTTGCCGTATTTGGTTTGTTACTGCATTTTTATAGCCGCAAGAAGAAATGGGTAAAAATCAACACTCAATTTGCCGATCTCATCACTCATAATCGCATGCCCTCTTATTGCAATTTGGATCACTTGATGATGACTTTCGAACATTTTTCTATTCAACAAATCGCTGAGCAACTCAATCTTTCTCTCCCAATTTTATTAAATGAATTATCACAAGCTCAAATAAACATAACTGATTCCCACCGCACTTTACGTGAAAACTTTCCTCTCAACGATGAAAAAATTTTCGCTACCATTACGATTGCATTGAAAGTGCGGTTCAATCCAACGTTACTTTAACGCCAATCAAATATACGTTAAAAGTGCGGTAAAAAACCCCGAAGTGTTTCGGGGTTTATTTTTGCCGAAAAAATCTTGCCCCGCTATTAAAACTCCCCTATTATTCACCGCACTTTTTTCTTATTTAGGAACAAAAATGACAGAACAAACGTTTATCCCTGGCAAAGATGCCGCATTAGAAGATAGCATTGCAAAATTTCAACAAAAATTGACCGCCCTTGGTTTTAATATTGAAGAGGCATCTTGGCTAAATCCGGTGCCAAATGTATGGTCTGTGCATATTCGCGATAAAGACTGCCCACAGTGTTTTTCGAATGGTAAAGGGGCAAGCAAAAAAGCGGCGTTAGCTTCTGCCCTTGGCGAATATTTTGAGCGTCTTTCCACTAATTATTTCTTTGCTGATTTCTATTTAGGGCAAAAAATTGCAAACGGCGATTTTGTGCATTATCCCAATGAAAAATGGTTCCCGATTGAAGATGATGCCTTACTGCCTAATGGCATTTTAGATGATTATTTATTGGATTATTTTGATCCTAATGCCGAGCTTACGCCTGAACTATTGGTAGATTTACAGTCTGGCAATTATGATCGTGGGATCGTAGCGATGCCTTATGTTCGTCAATCGGATGAACAAACCGTTTATATTCCGCAAAGTATTATTGCCAACCTTTATGTCTCAAACGGAATGTCTGCAGGCAATACGAAATTTGAAGCGCGCGTGCAAGGCTTGTCAGAAGTATTTGAGCGTTATGTGAAAAACAAAATTATCGCTGAAGCGATCAGTCTACCAGAAATTCCAAAATCAGTGATGGATCGCTATCCATCTATTCAGGCTTCCATTGCAAAATTAGAGGAAGAAGGTTTCCCAATTTATGCTTTTGATGCTTCACTTGGCGGAAAATACCCTGTTATTTGCGTCGTATTATTAAATCCGAATAACGGTACGTGCTTTGCCTCTTTCGGCGCACATCCAAATTTCCAAGTAGCGTTAGAACGCACGGTGACTGAACTCTTACAAGGTCGTAGCTTGAAAGATTTAGATGTTTTCTCACCGCCATCTTTCAATAACGATGATGTAGCTGAACACGCTAATTTAGAAACCCACTTTATTGATTCGAGCGGTTTAATTTCTTGGGATTTATTCAAAGAAACGCCTGATTATGAATTTTCTGATTGGGATTTCAGCGACACAACGCAGGAAGAATACAATAATTTAATGGCGATTTTCCGTGCGGATGAAAAAGAAGTTTACGTAATGGATTACAACCACTTGGATGTCTATGCGTGCCGTATTATTGTGCCAGGCATGTCTGATATTTATCCTGCAGACGATTTAATTTACGCCAACAACAATATGGGAATGGATTGGCGCGAAATTTTACTCGATTTACCAAACTGGCATCACGATGCGGAAACCTATCAAGAATTATTAGATGAATTAGACGGACAAGATATTGACGATGCAACTCGCGTGCGTGAATTTATCGGTATCGTTGCACCGAAAAATAGCGGTTGGACAACCTTACGCGTCGGTGAATTAAAATCAATGCTTCACCTTGCATTAGGTGAGTTAGAACAAGCATTAGATTGGGCAAACTGGACGCTGAATATGAATAGCTCCGTATTCACTACAGAACGTGTAAATTATTACCGTGCATTAATTTCTATCATTGAATTACATTTAGATGAAAATCGAGACCCAGCGCAATATCGCACAGTGTTTGAGAAAATGTATGGTAAAAATGCAGTTAAACAAGCTTGGGCAGCTGTCTCTGAAGGTGGTAATCCGTTCTATAATCTTCCTGCAAGTGATGAAAATTTGGAAAACTTTAAGGAACATCAGGCGTTGCTAGGGGCTTATGGGAAGTTGCAGAAAGCAAAGCGATCACATCAAAAATAAATGAGGCTTATTTCGTACTTTCAATTCTTGAAAGTACGACCTACTTTTCTTTGCTTCGCCAAAGAAAAGTAGGCAAAAGAAAAGTGCCCCTGCTTTTCTTTATTTCCTTTGTTTTATACAATTTGCTTAACGGAAATTTTCTAAACTCGCCGTAAACGCCTCAAATAGACGAAAATTTCCTACAAATTCTATGAAACAAAGGCGGAAAAGAAGGGAACCCATTTAATTCTACCTACAAATAAAACGACCTATAAAAATCGCCCTAAAACCAACCGCACTGTTTAAATGATTCTCCGATAAACTCGGGCCCCATATAAATCGCCTTTGCGACTTTCAATTTTTAGGCAATTTTCGTCTGTTTGAGCAACGTAGTTGCGAGTTTAGAAAATTGCCGTAAAGAAAATTGAAACAAAGCAAAGATCAGCGATTTAACTGGGAGTACTTTTCTTTGCTTACTTTCTTTTGTACAAGCAAAAGAAAGTAAGTCGCCATTAGGCGAAATCCTAATGTAAAAAAACATACCTTTATGCTATAATCCGCCACAATTTTTGATCAAAAAAGGAATACCAATGACGGATTCAATCCAATCATCTATCACCCCTGTCAATATCGAAGAAGAACTCAAATCTTCCTACCTTGACTACGCGATGTCGGTTATCGTTGGGCGTGCATTACCTGACGTTCGTGATGGTTTAAAACCTGTTCACCGCCGCGTACTATTCTCAATGGATCGCGAAGGCAATACCGCCAATAAAAAATACGTAAAATCAGCGCGTGTTGTGGGTGATGTAATCGGTAAATATCACCCGCATGGTGACTCAGCCGTGTACGATACCATCGTTCGTATGGCGCAACCATTCTCACTTCGCTATATGTTAGTTGATGGGCAAGGTAACTTTGGTTCAATTGATGGTGATGCACCCGCTGCAATGCGTTATACCGAAGTTCGTATGCAAAAAATTACGCAAGCATTGCTCACGGATTTGGATAAAGAAACCGTCAATTTCTCGCCAAACTATGATGGCGAATTAATGATTCCAGATGTATTGCCGACTCGTATTCCAGCACTTTTAGCAAATGGATCGTCAGGTATTGCAGTGGGGATGGCAACTAACATTCCCCCTCACAACTTAAATGAAGTATTAAATGGTTGTTTGGCTTATATCGACAACAATGAAATTACCATTGATGAATTAATGCAATATATTCCGGGACCAGACTTCCCAACCGCGGCATTAATTAATGGTCGTAAAGGAATTGAAGAGGCCTATCGCACTGGTCGTGGTAAAGTGTATGTTCGTGCTCGTGCAACCGTAGAAAGCAACGAAAAAGGACGCGAGCAAATTATCGTGTCTGAATTGCCATACCAAGTAAATAAAGCAAAATTAGTCGAGAAAATCGCCGAATTAATTCGCGAGAAAAAAATCGAAGGCATCAGCAATATTACTGACCTTTCAAACAAAGAAGGGATCCGTATTGAAATTGATATTAAACGTGATGCAGTAGGGGAAGTAGTATTAAACCATCTTTACTCGCTTACTCAAATGCAAGTGACCTTTGGTATCAATATGGTGGCATTGGATCACGGTCAGCCACGTTTATTTAATCTTAAAGAAATCATTGAATCCTTCGTTTTACACCGCC
The DNA here is from genome assembly GCF_018829705.1 of Haemophilus sp. SZY H35. Lineage (NCBI taxonomy): Bacteria > Pseudomonadati > Pseudomonadota > Gammaproteobacteria > Pasteurellales > Pasteurellaceae > Haemophilus > Haemophilus sp. SZY H35. The sequence goes on along the minus strand of NZ_JAHKJZ010000004.1, from coordinate 39,003 downwards.
GTGAAGTGGTTACACGTCGTTCTATCTTTGAGCTTCGCAAAGCGCGTGAACGTACGCACATTTTGGAAGGTTTAGCGGTTGCTCGTTCTAATATCGATGAAATGATTGCGATCATTCGCAACTCTAAAAACCGTGAAGAGGCTGCAACAGCAATCAGTTCACGCTCTTGGACGTTACATAGCGATATTATTAATCTTCTTGATGTTTCTGCTCGTCCTGATGATTTAGAAGAAAATCTTGGTATTCAAGGCGAACAATATTACTTATCGCCAGCACAAGTAAACGCAATTCTAGAACTTCGCTTACATCGTTTAACAGGCATTGCCTTTGAAGAAGTTGTAAAAGAATATGAAGAATTATTAGTTAAAATTGCGGATCTTCTTCATATTTTAAGTAGCGCAGAACGCTTAATGGAAGTGATTCGTGAAGAATTAGAAGAAGTAAAAGCACAATTTGGTGATGATCGTTTAACTGAAATTACCGCAGCTTCTGGTGATATTGATTTAGAAGATTTAATCGCACAAGAAGATGTGGTTGTGACGCTTTCTCACGAAGGTTATGTGAAATACCAACCATTAACTGACTATGAGGCTCAACGCCGTGGCGGTAAAGGTAAATCTGCAACGAAGATGAAAGAAGAAGATTTCATCGAAAAACTACTAGTGGCAAATACTCACGATACGATCCTCTGTTTCTCTAGCCGTGGCCGTTTATATTGGTTGAAAGTATATCAACTTCCACAAGCAAGCCGTGGTGCACGCGGTCGTCCAATTGTGAATATTCTTCCGTTACAAGAAAACGAACGTATTACTGCAATCTTGCCAGTTTCTGCTTACGAAGAAGATAAATTCGTAGTTATGGCAACTGCTGGCGGTATTGTGAAGAAAATCGCCTTAACCGAATTTAGCCGTCCTCGTTCAAACGGTATCATCGCATTGAATTTACGTGATGAAGACGAATTAATCGGCGTGGATATTACTGATGGCAGCAACGAAATTATGTTGTTCTCATCACAAGGTCGTGTGGTACGTTTTGCAGAAAATGCTGTGCGTGTAATGGGGCGTTTAGCAACAGGGGTTCGCGGTATCAAGCTCGCTTTAACAAACGATATTTCTGACGATGAAAGTTCGGTAGAAATTGAAGATATTTCTGATGACAACGCTGAAGCATCATTAGATTTAAATATCGATAAAGTGGTTTCTCTCGTTGTGCCAAAAGGTGAAGGGGCAATTTTAACCGCAACGCAAAACGGCTATGGAAAACGTACACAATTAAGTGAGTACCCAACTAAATCACGTAATACAAAAGGTGTGATTTCAATTAAAGTGAGTGAACGCAATGGTAAAGTCGTTGCCGCAACTCAAGTAGAAGAAACAGACCAAATTATGTTGATTACCGATGCTGGAACCCTTGTTCGCACACGCGTAAGCGAGGTAAGCATCGTAGGCCGTAACACTCAAGGTGTCCGTTTAATTCGTACTGCAGATGATGAACACGTAGTAAGTTTAGAACGTGTTTGTGATGCAGATGAAGAGGATTCCTTGGAAGAAAGCGGTTCTGAAGAATAACCTATTATAAAAGAACCTATTATAAAAGAAAAAGTGCGGTGAAATTTCACCGCACTTTTTTATATCTAATTACCAGCCAAACCACCTCTAATTCGTTTTTCAAACTGATCATAATCCACTAAAAACGCATCGTGTCCGTAATCTGATGGGAATTCGTAAAAATGTAGATCGACTCCACTTTGTTCTAAAAGCTGTTTACTTTTATAAAGGTCAACTGGCTTAAAGAGCTGGTCCGTTGTCACAGAAACCAACGTATAGCGCGCTTTAATGCGTGATAATGCCTCTTTGACATTTTCATACCCAATACTTGGGTCATACATATCCAACGCACGTAACAAATGCAAATAACTATTGGCATCAAAACGTTCTAAAAATTTTTTGCCTTGGTAAGAAAGGTAGGATTCAACTTGAAAGTAATCGCCCCAAAAACTGCCATCTGATTTTGTAGCCCGTCCAAAGGCTTTTGCAAGCTGTAAATCAGTACGGTAAGTCAACATACCTAGCATACGAGCAATAGATAGCCCTTGATCTGGCGGTGTACCATCATAGTAATCGCCACCATTAAAATTAGGGTCATTAATGACCGCTTGACGCATAACATGGTTAAATCCTATGGCTTCAGCACTAAAATAAATGGATGAGCAAAGATTCACAATATTATCCATAAAATCAGGATAATCAATCGCCCATTGATTCGCTTGCATACCGCCAAAAGATCCACCAATAATGGCTTTTAAATGGCTAATGCCAAGATGATCAAGCAAGGCTTTTTGTACTTTGACAATATCTTGCACGACAATATTAGGAAATTGGCTACCATAGGGTTTACCCGTTTGCGGATTAATTGATGAAGGCCCTGTTGTTCCCTTGCAACCACCTAATACGTTCGAGCTAATAAAAAAATAACGATCCGTATCCAATGCTAAACCTTTGCCCATAAAATTCTGCCACCAGCCATCTCGACCATCATCGAAATAAGGCTCAGCATCGCCAGTCAAAGCGTGGCAAATTAATACTGCATTATTTTTTTCGGCATTGAGCGTACCATAAGTTTGATACGCGACATTGATATGGGAAAGCTTGCCACCAAGCGTCATGGTTAAAGGCTGTGTGTCAAAAAGCACTACATTTTGCACAGACATTGGAAACCTATTGTAATAATGAGAATGGCACTTAAACTATCAGTAAGTCGATTAGGTTGTCAAGAAATTTTAGCCGTCTAAACGGCTAAATTATCACACATCAATGCAATTCATAAAATCCATCAAATTCTCCTTGAAGTGCGGGGAATTTTTCATTATGTTTACAGGCATGATAATAAAAAAATTACCATCAAAATTAACCACACTTTTTCGTATATCGCTCTATACAATCTTTGCACTGATTATGCTTTGCTTGCTTGTCGATAAAGGCGTAAGTTTTTATGTGCGTGATAAGATATTCACGAATATTGATGAAATCCCCCCTCGCGCATATGCTCTTGTGCTGGGCACATCGAAATATATTATTGGTGGAAAACCTAATGCTTATTACGAGTATCGTTTAGCTGCTGCAAAAGAGTTGATCGATCATCAAAAAGTCAATTACCTTTTATTAAGTGGCGATAATCGCACTGTCCAATATAACGAACCAAGAGCAATGTTTCGTGATTTACGAAAAATGGGCGTATCTGAAGCCTCCATGTTCCGTGATTTTGCAGGTTTCCGCACGCTAGATTCCGTTATCCGCGCAGATAAAATTTTCCAAGTACAAGCATTTACGATTGTCAGTCAAAAATTTCATTGCGAACGTGCACTTTTAATTGCTAAAGCACATGATATTGATGCGATTTGTTTTGTAGCCAAACAACCTGAATTACATCTATCTACTCGAATAAGAGAAGTTTTTGCGCGTATAAAAGCGGTTTTGGATTTGACATTAGGTGTTGAGCCTTATTTTTTGGGAGAGCCAGAACCACTGCCCTCCCCAATAAATAAGGTAAATTGATGTTTACTCTACAACAGACCAAAATTCGGCTACGGTGTGGAAAGATCCAAAAACTAAAACAACATCATTTTTTACCGCACTTTTGAGTGCACTACGCATACCATCCATAACCGAGGTATCTGATGTAGCTTGAACATGTGGGAAATGACTTTTCAATTTCTCTGCTAATTCATCGCTTGACTGCCCGCGATAACCGCCTAAGGTTACGCAATGCCATTCATCAATAATAGGCGTTAAATGCGCAAATACACCATTTGCATCTTTGTCTTTGAGCATCCCACATACGGCAATCATTTTGCCCTCTATGTTACATTTAAGTGAGGTCAATTTTTCAGATAAATATTTTGCGGCATGAGGATTATGCCCCACATCAACGATGATTGTTGGCAAAGTTTCAACTGATACGCCAAGATAATCCGCTAATTTTTCACGTCTATCTGCTTTTATTGCTTGAAAACGACCAACCAGTTCTACCTCTTGCAGAGATTTTCGCAAAGTCTGTTCTGAAATATCGAAAGGTAAACATTGAACGGCTGCAAGAGCCGTTGCGGCATTCGCCAATGGGATCTGACAAAACGGCAAATTTTCTAACTGCACTTTTTTATTTTGCCATTGCCAATTTTCAGCATTTTGCTCAAATGACCAATCCACATCACGTCGAGAAACTTGGCAATGTAATTTTTTAGCCTGATCTAACATTGTTTGCGGAACATTAGGTTCGCCAATCACGACAGGGCAATTTTCGCGGAAAATTCCTGCTTTTTCAAAAGCAATAGCCTCTCTGGTATCCCCAAGAAAATCGGTGTGATCAATATCGATGCTAGTAATCACAGCAAGATGGCTATCCACAATATTGGTCGCATCTAAACGGCCACCCAACCCCACTTCTAAAATCACCACATCTAATTTCGCTTGCTTAAATAAATGCAAGGCAGAAAGGGTGCTAAATTCAAAATAAGTCAGCGATTCTGTTTTATTTTCATCAATAAAAGCAAAAGAGGCAGTATGTGCTTCATCGGGTAAATCTTGATTTTGAATGCGTACTCGCTCGTTATAACGTAGTAAATGAGGCGAAGAATACACGCCCACACGTAATCCGTGATTAAGCAGAATCGTTTCTAACAAACGGCAAGTCGTGCCTTTACCATTCGTCCCCCCCACCGTTATCACATAAGGGGTAGGATGAAGTAAATCCAATTTTTCTGCCACGGATTTAATACGATCTAAACCGAGATCGATGGGTTTAAAATGGCTTTTTTCTAAATAAGAAAGCCACTCAGCGAGTGGCGAAGTGGCTTTAAGTTGCATATTATTCATCTTCTGAAATGAGTTCAGGTTCTACAAAAGGAGAAGGTTGATTCGTTAATTTACTCAGTACACTTGCCAAAGTTTTACGCATTTCTGAACGTTTCACGATCATATCAATTGCACCTTTCTCAAGTAAAAACTCACTACGTTGGAAACCTTCAGGAAGTTTTTCACGTACAGTTTGTTCAATAACGCGCGGCCCAGCAAACCCAATTAAAGCCTTTGGCTCGGCAATATTTAAATCACCTAACATCGCGAAACTGGCTGATACGCCACCTAAAGTCGGATCCGTTAATACCGAAATAAACGGCACACCTTTTTCGCGCATTTGAGCAAGTACTGCACTGGTTTTTGCCATTTGCATTAAAGAGAATAATGCTTCCTGCATACGTGCACCACCACTCGCAGAAAAACACACAAATGGACAATTCATTTCCATCGCCTTTTCCGCTGCTTTAACAAATTTTGCACCCACTACAGAACCCATTGAACCGCCCATAAAAGCAAAGTTCGATGCAGCCACAACAATTGGCATATTATAAAGCGTACCAGTCATGGTAATTAACGCATCTTTTTCACCCGTTTCTTTTTGCGCCGCACTGATACGATCTTTATATTTCTTTAAATCTTTAAATTTTAAAATATCTTTTGGTTCTAAATCTGCCGCAATTTCTTGGCTTGAACCTTCGTCCAATAATTTTAATAAACGCTCACGTGCGTCAATACGCATATGATGACCGCATTTAGGGCAAACATAAAGATTACGTTTGAGTTCTTCACTATAAAGTACTTGTTCACAAGCAGTACATTTTGTCCACACGCCTTCCGGCACATTTGCTTTTCGACTAGAAGAAGACGGACTTTTACTAAAAATTCGGTTAATCCAGCTCATTTTTCAACCTTTTTATTGACTAGAAAATTCTGCGTATTAGAGCATAAATTTGCAGAATTTGCTACTTGTAAGGCGTTTTTGTACTGCTCCGATTTCCTTTAGAGACTTTCAATAAATATGAGAAATAAATCCAGGATTGAACATTTTTTTTATTTCTTTGTCTCATAGAGCACGTTATCTGAAATCTATTTTGGAGTATTTTATGAAAAAAACACGTTTTGTATTAAGCAGTATTGCGCTCGGATTAAGTGTATTAGGTACATCATTTGTGGTTCAAGCAGATTTACCAAGCTTTATTTCAGAGCAAAATAGTTTGGCACCCATGTTAGAAAAAGTTCAACCTGCAGTGGTGACACTTTCTGTTGAAGGAAAAGCAAAAGTTGATTCACGTTCTCCTTTTCAAGACGATATTCCTGAAGAATTTAAATTCTTCTTCGGCGATCGTTTTGCTGAACAATTTGGTGGACGCGGAGAGTCAAAACGGAACTTCCGTGGTTTAGGTTCTGGCGTCATTATTAATGCAAATAAAGGCTATGTTTTAACGAATAATCATGTTATTGACGGGGCTGATAAAATTACCGTGCAATTACAAGATGGCCGTGAGTTTAAAGCCAAATTAGTGGGTAAAGATGAGCAATCAGATATTGCATTAGTTCAACTTGAAAAACCAAGTAATTTAACAGAAATCAAATTTGCTGATTCCGATAAATTACGAGTAGGCGATTTTACTGTTGCAATTGGTAATCCATTTGGTTTAGGTCAAACTGTTACATCAGGCATAGTTTCTGCATTAGGTCGCTCAACTGGCTCTGATAGCGGTGCTTATGAAAACTATATTCAAACTGATGCTGCTGTAAACCGCGGTAATTCAGGTGGTGCATTAGTCAACCTAAATGGTGAACTCATTGGTATCAACACCGCGATTATTTCGCCAAGCGGTGGCAATGCAGGAATTGCCTTTGCGATTCCAAGTAATCAAGCAAACAATTTAGTGCAACAAATTTTAGAATTTGGTGAAGTTCGTCGAGGATTGCTTGGTATTAAAGGTGGCGAACTCAATGCTGATTTAGCCAAAGCCTTTAATGTGAGCGCACAACAAGGCGCATTTGTAAGTGAAGTATTACCTAAATCAGCCGCTGAAAAAGCTGGTATTAAAGCGGGAGATATTATCACGGCGATGAACGGTCAAAAAATCTCAAGCTTCGCAGAAATGCGTGCAAAAATTGCCACCTCAGGTGCCGGGAAAGAGATTAGTTTAACTTACTTACGCGATGGTAAATCTCACGATGTTAAAGTGAAATTACAAGCTGATGATGGAAATCAACTTTCCTCTAAAACAGAATTACCTGCGTTAGATGGCGCGACATTGAAAAACTATGATTTAAAAGGTATCAAAGGGATTGAAATCACCAAGGTTCAACCGAACTCGCTTGCTGCGCAACGTGGTTTAAAAGCTGGCGATATTATTATTGGTATAAACCGTCAACAGGTTGAAAACACTACTGAATTAAGTAAAGCGCTTGATGATGAACCATCGGCTGTGGCCTTAAATATTTTACGTGGAGACAACAATTTTTACTTATTAGTACAATAATTCTTCCACCGAAGATATAAACAAAAAGTCCGATCATGATGATCGGACTTCTTTTTTTATGAAGCAATTGCTTTCAACAAATCTGCCACAAATTCTAACCGCACTTTGTTATCAGATAGGTCTTTCATAAACTTAAATTTCAATGGGCCATCAAATCGATACACAATAGGTTCTTTTTGAATTAATTGAATAAATTTATCTGGATTCACTTGTGCTTTTGGTGAAAACTCAATAAAACCGCCTTGCGTTCCTGCATCAATTCGCACAACTTTCAACGGCTCAACCAACAAACGCAACTCTGCAATTTGCAGTAGATTTTTTGTCGCATCTGGCAATAATCCGAATCGGTCTATCAACTCAACTTTTAACTCATCCAACTCTGATTTACTCTCTGCTGCGGCAATACGTTTATAAAAAGATAAACGCATATTCACATCACCTAAATAATCATCAGGCAATAAAGCTGGCACGCGCAATTCAATATCCGCTTGTTGTTGCGTCAATTCTTCTAATGATGGTTCACACCCTTCTTTTAACGCTTTAACCGCCGCATCCAATAATTCCATATAAAGCGAAAAACCAATGCTTTCGATTTGTCCGCTTTGTTCGTTTCCGAGTAATTCGCCAGCGCCACGAATCTCTAAATCATGAGTAGCCAAGATAAAACCAGCCCCAAGATTATCAAGATTTTCCAACGCATCTAGACGGCGTTCGGCATCTTTTGTCATCATTTTAGGTGGTGGCGTAAGCAAATAAGCATAAGCCTGATGATGTGAACGCCCGACTCGTCCGCGTAATTGATGCAACTGAGCCAAACCAAAATGATCTGCTCGTTCAATAATAATGGTATTGGCCGTTGGCACATCAATACCCGTTTCGATAATGGTTGAACAAACTAAGACGTTATAACGCTGATGATAAAAATCACTCATCACACGTTCTAACTCACGTTCTCGCATTTGTCCGTGCCCCACAATCACTCGCGCCTCTGGAACAAGTGCTGTCAGTTTTTCTGCTGTATTTTCAATGCTTGCGACATCATTGTGGAGATAATAAACCTGCCCGCCACGTAAGATTTCACGCAAAATCGCTTCTCGTACAACAAGATCGTCATTCTGGCGGACGAAGGTTTTAATACTTAATCGGCGCGCAGGAGGCGTAGAAATAATGGAAAGATCACGAATACCATTCATCGCCATATTAAGCGTTCGCGGAATTGGCGTTGCCGTTAGGGTAAGAATATCGATATTCGCACGAAGCTGTTTGATTTTCTCTTTTTGCCTTACACCAAAACGGTGTTCTTCATCAATAATCAACAAGCCAAGATCGCTAAATTTTACATCTGATTGAATTAATTTATGGGTACCAATCAGTATATCGACTTTGCCTTCTGCAAGATTTTCAAGAATTTGTTTTTGTTCTTTTGCAGTTTTAAAACGCGATAACACTTCTACATTCACAGGCAAATTCGCAAAACGATCTTTAAAATTCTCATAATGCTGTTGGGCTAACAGTGTGGTTGGCACTAGCACTGCTACTTGCTTATGATTCATCACCGCCAAAAAGGCAGCGCGCATTGCCACTTCAGTTTTACCAAACCCCACATCACCACAAACAAGACGATCCATTGCTTTTGGCTGACACATATCCGAAATTACCGCATTAATTGCCATTTCCTGATCGTAGGTTTCCTCAAAAGGAAAAGTTGCGGCAAACTGTTGAAATTCTTCACGATCATATTTAAAAGCAAAGCCTTTCTTCGCTTCACGTTGTGCGTAAACATCTAGTAACTCTGCCGCCACATCACGAATTTTCTCCGCTGCTTTTTGGCGTGATTTCGCCCAAGCCTCGTTACCCAATTTATGTAATGGCGCACTTTCATCAGAACCACCGACATAACGGCTAATCAAATGTAATGAAGTAACAGGCACATAAAGTTTTGATTCATTTGCATAATTTAGCAGCAAATATTCTGCTTTAATACCGCCTGTATCTAACGTGACCAAACCGCCATAACGTCCCACACCGTGAGCAAGATGCACAACTGGCTGCCCTATTTTCAGCTCGGCAAGATTGCGCACAAGCGTATCAGGATTAATTGTTTTACGTTTATCTCTAGAACGTTGTTGAACACGTTCGCCAAGTAAATTGGTTTCACCAATAATCGCAACAGGAAGCGATTGTTCAATAATAAAACCTTGTTCAAGAGAACTGACTAACAAGCTAAATTTTTCATTTTTAGCCTGATCCAATGATTGAATTTGTTTTGGCTTGAGTTTTAATGGTGAAAGCAAATCAAGTAAAGTCTCTCGGCGACCTTCTGTCTCCACAGAAAACAGTACATTTCCTTTAAAATGCTCAATAAATTGACGTAATTGTCCCAATGGTTCTTTTTGCTGGGATTGAATAGTCAGTTCTGGTAAAGCGGCAACGGGTAAATTTTTCTGGCGTACCGATGACCGCACTTTTTCCGCTTTAAATGTAATGCGTGGATAAGATTTCAATCGGCGATTGACTTCGTCCACATTAAGCCATAATTTTTCAGGCGATAAAAGCGGACGCATTGGATCCACTTTACGTTGTTCATAACGCTGTTTTGCATCTTGATAAAAACGCTCGCCTTGCATTTGGTTATTTTCCATATCCACAAACAGCGTTTGTTCTGGCAAATAATCAAACAAAGTCGCCATTTCAGAAAAGAAAAGTGGCTGCCAGTATTCTATGCCAGAAATCAAGGTACCTTTACTGATTTGCTGATAAATATGTTCAGGATCTCGTCGAATCTCCCCAAAGGTTTCACGAAATTGTGCACGGAAAAATTCAATCCCTTTGTCGTCCGTTGGAAATTCGTGCGCTGGCAAAAGGTTAATTGAGTTAATTTCATCAAGAGTACGTTGCGTATCCACATCAAAAGTGCGAATGGAATCAATTTCATCATCAAAAAAATCAAGACGAAAAGGCACCGCACTTCCCATTGGGAAAAGATCCAACAAGGCTCCACGAATCGCATATTCACCATGTTCTAATACTTGCTCCACAGCGCGATAGCCCGCAGCTTCTAATTGTAAGCGCATTTTATCGATGACCAAACGATCACCTTTTTTAATCAGAAGCACATTGTGTTGTAAGTATTGTGGCGGACAAAGGCGTTGCATTAATGTCGAAATCGGCAATAAGAAAATGCCTTTTTTCGCATTTTGTAAATGGAAAAGCGCACTTAAACGAGAGGAAATGATTTCTTGATGGGGAGAAAAGGTATCGTAAGGTAAGGTTTCCCAATCAGGAAAAAGGCATACATTTTGGCTGCTTAATTCCGATAAAACACGTGATAAACGCACCGCACTTCGCGTATCTGGTGTCACCACTACGGTTAAATTTTGATTTTGCTCTGCAATTTCACTAATCGCCAATGCATCAGCGCCGGGTAATACATTGCCTAAAATTTTGTGATCATTGGGTTGGGTAGGAATATCAGGTTGGAAAAAAGCCGTTTTCATAAATATCAATAACGCATTAATGCTTGTTTAAAAACTGACGAACAGTTTACTGAAGTTCATAATATATTTCAACGATCAACTGTTTAAAAAAACAGTTGGTTAATATTATGCAAAGATAGTTTATCCGCCAGAACGTTTTATCTCATCTATTTTCATAGTAAAATGTCCGTATTGTGATAAGGAACAGAAAAATGAAAAATACCGAGATCTTACTCACCATTAAACTTCAACAAGCACTTTTTATCGATCCAAAACGAGTACGTTTACTCAAAGAAATTCAACAATGCGGTTCGATTAATCAAGCAGCGAAAAATGCAAAAGTGAGCTATAAAAGTGCGTGGGATCATTTAGAAGCGATGAATAAAATCAGCCCTCGCCCATTGCTTGAACGAAATACAGGTGGAAAAAATGGCGGAGGTACGGCGCTTACCACTTATGCCGAGCGCTTATTACAGCTTTATGATTTATTAGAACGTACGCAAGAACACGCTTTTCATATTCTACAAGATGAATCCGTGCCATTAGATAGTTTGCTCACGGCAACTGCACGTTTTTCTTTACAAAGTAGCGCACGCAATCAATTTTTTGGACGGGTGGCACAACAACGAATCATTGACTCTCGTTGTGTTGTGGATGTGAATGTGCAAGGATTACCAACGCCGTTGCAAGTTTCTATTACCACTAAAAGCTCGGCTCGTTTGAAACTGATTACGGAAAAAGAAGTGATGTTGATGTTCAAAGCACCTTGGGTGAAAATTAGTGAAAAACCACTGGATAATCAATCTAATCAGTTCCCTGTAAATATCAAATCACTAAATGAAGAAGAAGCCATCCTTCAATTTACTGACAGCGATATTGAATTTTGTGCCACAGTCCACCAGCCAAATCAATGGCAAATCGGTCAACAGGTTTGGATTCATATTGATCAAGAGCAAATTATTTTAGCGACGCTAGGTTAATCCCAAAGTGCGGTAAATATTGGAAGAACATTTTAATCTCATAAAAAAACAGGCTTGATGCCTGTTTTTTCTTATCGAATAAACCCCAAAACTAATTAGAAAGATTTTTTACAATCAGCGTAATGCCATCCACACGTTCAACTTCAATCAATGCACCGACTGTAAGATTATTACCTTGAATTCGCCAAGTTGTGTCGCCAAAAGCGCCCCGACCAATTCCATTCGCGCCAAGTTCTTGAACAATGCCTTGTTTACCAAGCAAGGCATGATCGCGTTGATTTAATGTTGAATGAGATTGATCATGGCGATCTTTACCATGTTGATATTTCCACCAAATCACAGAAAGTATACAAGCTAATAGCGCATAAAAAATAGTAAGTGAGGCAAGAGAAAGGCTGGGAAAAAGAAATTGTACAAATGCCGTCACTAAAGCTCCTAATCCCCACCATAGCAAAAATATCCCTGGTGTAAGCACTTCACCAATAAGCAAAATAAAGCCTAAAATCAGCCAATGCCAAAGCGTCCAATTTATTAACCAATCCGCCATAGATTCTCCTATTTGCTGTAAGGACTTTTTATTACACAAGAGCGGTGATAAACGATTAAAAAAATCACCGCACTTTATCTAAATTAAGATTTTTTATCGCCCTTTAATAACTCCGCAATACCTGCAACAGAACCAATTAAATTACCAGCTTCTAATGGCATAAGCACAACTTTACTGTTTCCTGAACTACCGATTTCTTTCAATGCTTCCGTGTATTTTTGTGCAATAAAGTAGTTAATCGCTTTGGTATCACCGCTGGTAATTGCTTCAGATACCATTTGCGTTGCTTTTGCTTCAGCTTCCGCGGCACGTTCTCGGGCTTCAGCTTGTAAAAAGGCTTCTTGTCGCTCCCCTTCCGCTTTTAGAATTCTAGCTTGTTTTTCACCTTCAGCACGAAGAATCTGAGCTTGGCGAATCCCTTCAGCCTCTAATACTTCAGCACGTTTATTTCGTTCCGCTTTCATTTGAGCATTCATAGAATCAATCAATTCACGAGGCGGACGAACATCACGAATTTCAATACGAGTTACTTTTATCCCCCATGGATTTGTCGCTTCATCCACAATAGCCAATAATCGACTATTAATAGAATCACGTTGGGAAAGCATTTCATCAAGCTCCATCGAACCAAGCACGGTTCGAATATTTGTCATGGTTAAATTTATGATAGCTTGTTCCAAATGGTTTACTTCATAAGCCGCACTTCGGGCATCAATCACTTGCACAAAACAAACAGCGTCAATAGAAACATTGGCGTTATCTTTAGAAATCACTTCTTGGGAAGGAATGTCTAAAACTTGTTCCATCATATTAATTTTACGGCCAATACGATCAACAAAAGGCATCACTAAATTTAGCCCAGGCATTAACGTTCTTGTGTAACGACCGAAACGTTCGATTGTCCAGTTATGACCTTGTGGTACGGTTTTTACTGTAGAAAACAAAATTAATGCGACTAATATCACAAAAATTAATGTGGAAATAGCGAATCCATCAAGCATATTTTTCTCCTTTATTGAATAGATTGAATAAAAAGTCTATCAAATCCACCCGCACTTTTATAGCCTATTTTGTATAAAATTAAGGCAATTTTGCTACCACTGCATAGCCTTCAATTAAACCTTCCACTTCATAAGCCGCACCTGCAGTAATGAAAGCTGCTTCACCTTGTTTCAAAGAAAGTGCGGTCGTTTCTGAACGTAAATTTAACTGGCCATTCATCACCAATAAAATACTCGCACTTTGTGCTTTTAAATGATGAGTTTCACCACATTCATATTGAATATTTTGCAAAGCGAAATCTTTTGCTGGCGTAGCATAAGTAAATATACGCGTGTCTTGAGGTGCAGACGGGATAATTTTAGGCTCCACTTCACGACAATCGACAATTTTAAGCAATTCTGGAATATCCACATATTTAGGCGTTAAACCACCGCGAATCACATTATCTGAACAAGCCATCAGTTCAATGTTTTGCCCACGTAAATAAGCGTGCGGAATGCCAGCATCTTGGTAAATTCCCTCGCCTTTTTTGAGGTGCACAATATTAAACAAATAGAAACAAATTAAACCTGCATCTAATTTATCTAAAGAAATATTCATTGCATCAATCGTGTAAAGCACCCAATAATCTGGATTAGTTAAATCCAGATTATTAGCCTCATAAGCAGTTTGATTTTCCAACAGAATTGGGGAAAGCCATTGCTGTAATTGGGCCTGTTCTGCTTGCATAATATCGGCATAGAAAGCATGTAAATCTTGTTTATGTAATTTTTTTGCAAGCGGCGCTAAAGATGATCGCGATGCTAAAGTTTCGATAATATCCGATTTATTTTTAAATCCATGCAACAACCAGAAATCAGATAAAGCAATCATCATTTCAGGTTTATGATTGTTATCTTTATAAGTTCGTGTTAATGCTTTTAACTCAATGCCTTTCGCATTTTCTTCTGAAAAACCTATTTCAGCTTGCGTTTTTGTTGGATGAAGTTGAATAGAAAGAGGTTGGGCGACATCAAGAATTTTTAATAAATAGGGTAATTCATCACCAAAACTTGCTCGGCTTTGTGCGCCAAGTGCGGTAGGATTTTTTTGTAAAAATTCAGTAAGTAATATATTTTTACCATCAACCTCAATGCTTGAAGGCGCAGAATGATGTGCGCCTAACCACCATTCAGCATAATATTGATTTTCTTCCGTAGGAATATTTAGTAATTGAGGAATATATTGATGCCCTCCCCATACGTAATTTTGGAGTGAGCCAGTAAGTTTATAGATCATTTTTAATTTTTCCGTTGAATCCTATCTACACCGCAGTTTTATTTACATAAATAAAAAATCCGCACAAAGGCGGACTTTTTTATCGTAAAGAAATTATTTAGTTAAGCTTAATACCACTGACTCTCCAGCGACGACTTCACCTGATTTTTTCACGACGCAAGAAATTTCATCCATATTGGAAATAACAACGGGTGTTAATACAGATTTTGCTTTTGATTCTAATAAAGGAAGATCAAATTCAATCACGGTGTCACCGCGCTTAACAGATTGACCTTCTTGCGCAATACGAGTAAAACCTTCACCTTTCAACTCAACGGTATCAATACCAAAGTGTACAAATAATTCTACACCTTCTTTTGATTCCATTGAGAAAGCATGATTGGTTTCAAAAATTTTACCAATCACACCATCCACTGGCGCAACGATTTTGTTACCGGTAGGACGAATAGCAACACCATCACCCACGATTTTTTCAGAGAAAACTACATCGGGAACATCTTCAATATTTACAATCTCACCAGAGATAGGTGCATAAATTTCAACTTCCACAGATTTGTTTTCTTTTGAACCGAATAACTTGTCAAATAAGCCCATTTTAATCTCCTATCAATTCATAGATGGCTGTTATTTTAACGTAAAATCAAACAATTTTGTTTAATTTAATGCATTTTCCGCCAAAAATTCTTCGATTAACTGCTCAATTTCCGAAGCGGTCGGTTTTTGTAATGCGGCATTAGCAAGTGCTTTTGCATCTTGAAAATTCACATTACGGATTAATTTTTTAATTCGAGGTACGGAAATAGCACTCATACTAAATTCATCTAATCCCATACCAAGTAACAATAAGGTTGCACGTTCATCACCGGCTAATTCACCGCACATTCCCGTCCATTTGCCCTCTGCGTGAGAAGCATCAATTACTTGTTTTATTAAACCAAGTACAGATGGCTGCATCGGATTGTAAAGATGAGAAATTAACTCATTGCCTCGATCCACCGCCAAAGTATATTGGGTTAAATCGTTAGTACCGATACTGAAGAAATCTACTTCTTTTGCTAAGAATTTTGCATTTACAGCAGCAGATGGTGTTTCAACCATGACACCCACTTGGATATGCTCATCGAAAGCTTTTCCTTCTGCACGTAATTCCGCTTTTAATGTTTCAATAACCGCTTTTAATTCTCGAATTTCTTCTACAGAAATAATCATCGGGAACATCACGGCCAATTTACCAAACGCTGAAGCACGTAACACCGCGCGTAATTGTGCATTTAAAATTTCACGGCGATCTAACGCAATACGAATCGCACGCCATCCCAAGAATGGATTCATTTCTTTTGGTAAATCTAAATATGGAAGCTCTTTATCGCCACCAATATCCATGGTACGAAGCACGGTTAAACGCCCGTTCATTGCCTCTACGACTTCTTTATAGGCGATGAATTGTTCTTCTTCCGTCGGAAGCTGTTCACGATCCATAAATAAGAATTCAGTTCGGTATAAACCAATACCTTCCGCGCCATTGCGATCTGCTCCTTCACAATCACGGATTGTCCCAATATTCGCGACAACATCAACCTTGTGTCCATCCAATGTGATTGCAGGAAGATCTTTTAATTTAGCTAACTCGGCTTTTTCCTCAGAAATTTTAGCTTCAAGTGTTTTTAATTCATCAATCTGAGATTGCATTGGATTAATATAAACTTGATTATTTATGGCATCTAAGATTAAATAATCACCTGTATTGACTAATTCGGTCACATTATTTGTGCCCACAATCGCTGGTAATTCTAAAGAACGCGCCATAATAGAAGTATGAGACGTTCTACCACCAATATCAGTGACAACCCCTAATACTTTTTCAAGATTAAGTTGAGCAGTTTCTGAAGGAGTCAGATCATAAGCAACAAGAATTGATTCTTCTTGAATATCGCCAAGATCTACTATGTACATGCCCAAAATATTTTTAATTAAACGGTTACCAATATCACGAATATCTCCAGCACGCTCTTTCAAATATTCATCATCGATCTCCGACAACATTGTGACTTGTTGATCAATAATTTTGCTCGCTGCAACTGCGGCATTGACTTTATTTGAACGAAGATAATCAAGAATTTCTTCTTCTAATTCTTCATCCTCAAGAATCATCAAGTGACCTTCAAAGATCGCGGCTTTTTCTTCGCCTAAAGAAATTAATGCGCGCTCTCTGATTGAATTAAGTTGTTCCACCGCCAATGCCCGACCTTCATAAAATCGAGCAATTTCTGCGTCAATTTGATCATCAGTAATTTTTTGCGTATCAAGAACAATCTTTTCTTCTTTGAGAACAAGTGCCTTACCAAAGGCAATACCTGGGGATGCGAGAATGCCAGAAATCATAGATACCTTCCGAAATAATTAAAAAAGGGATAGATAAACAATAGCCATAAAATTTCTCAATTTTATGGCTAAGTCAGTATTATTCTAAGGTTGGAATTAAAGCAACTAAATGGTCTACAGCCTGTTGCTCATCTTCACCTTCTGCAGAAATGGTAATCACTGTTCCCTGTGTTAACCCTAATGTTTGTAGCTTAAACAAACTTTTTGCACTTGCGCTCTTACCAGCAGACGTTACTGTGATATCAGAAGAAAAGGCTTTAGCTTCTTTCACAAATTGCGCAGCTGGGCGAGTATGTAAGCCATTTGGCGCAGTGATTTCGACATCTTTTGAGTACATAATGCTACCTCTACTAAATAATAGTTAAAAAATAAAAACTAAGAAATCGCCTTAGTATCCTTGTTCAAAGCAAAATAATCAACAATAAACACAAAAAACTTAAACTAAATTGTGAAAAAGCAACAAATATGCCTATTTTTTAGCCACCTTACGCAATCGTTAAACTACTGAAAAATGACGTTGTGATTTTGTTTCACTTAAACTTTCAATTAATCGATGGTAATTATCATAACGCACTGGCGAAATTTTCCCTTGCTCGACCGCTTCACGTAATGCACATCCTGGATCGCTCAAATGTTTACAATCACGGAATTTACAAGTTCCCAAAACATATTGAAATTCTCGATACCCTTTTGTGATTTGCTCCGCATCTAAATGCCAAAGCCCAAATTCTCTAATTCCTGGCGAATCAATTAAATTACCACCTTGTGGCAAATGATAAAGACGCGATGATGTCGTCGTATGTTGCCCTAAGCCTGATGTTTCACTCACATCACCTACTTGAGCGTTTACGCTAGGCAAAATATGATTAATTAGACTCGATTTACCAACACCAGATTGCCCAACAAAAATCGCCGTGCCTTGTGCCAAAAGTGCGGTCAATTTTTCCATATTTTCACCACTCTTTGCTGAAATCATTAAAATTTCATAGCCAATATCTTGGTAAATTTTGAGTTGATCTTCAATTTCTTGACGCTGTTCTTGTGCCAATAAATCCACTTTATTCAAAACAATGAGAGGCGTGATTCCTGCAATTTCACACACAACAAGATAACGATCGATAATATTTAAGGAAAGCGTTGGCAATACTGCTGATACAATAATAATACGATCAATATTCGCCGCAATGGGTTTCAAACCATCATAATAGTCCGGACGGGAAATTTCATTTTCTCGAGGGTGAATTGCCTCAATCACGCCACTCACACCTTGTAATTGTTCATTGCCTTTACGCCAAACGACTTTATCTCCCACCACCAAACTCGACAAGGTACGGCGCAAATTACAACGATAAATTTCACCTTGTTCATTTTCTACATCAGCATGAATCGAATAACGCGTTACCACAACACCTTCTTGTGATTCGCCAAGCATTTCATCTGACCATTCAATCTCTTTTTTCTTATGGCGATGTAATGTTTTCGCATTATTCGATTGAATTCTTCTAGTTTGGTTTTGAGTTAATTTACGTTTAGCCATAAAAGTGCGGTCGTTTTTTCCCTTGTTTTTGGTAAAATGAAAAAAATTTTTGCATAGGATACCTGATATTATGCCATTCGATAAACAAAATCTTATTTGGATTGATTTAGAAATGACCGGTTTAGATCCGGAAAAAGAACGTATTATTGAAATTGCGACTATTGTGACAGATAAAAATTTGAATATTTTGGCAGAGGGCCCGGTATTAGCTGTTCATCAATCTGATGAATTACTCAATAAAATGAATGATTGGTGCCAAAAAACACATAGTGAAAACGGCTTAATTGAACGCGTAAAAGCCAGCAAACTCACCGAACGTGCAGCAGAATTACAAACCTTAGACTTTTTAAAAAAATGGGTTCCCAAAGGTGCGTCGCCAATTTGCGGTAACAGTATTGCGCAAGATAAACGCTTCTTAGTGAAATATATGCCTGATTTAGCTGATTATTTTCATTATCGTCATTTAGACGTTAGCACATTAAAAGAACTTGCAGCACGTTGGAAACCTGAAATTTTAGAAGGCTTTAAAAAAGAGAATACGCATTTGGCGCTAGATGACATTCGAGAATCGATTAAAGAGCTAGCTTATTATCGCGAACATTTCATGAAATTAGATTGACGAAAACTTCAACAAAAAATTTCTTTTTATGAAATTGCCCTTGCAAGCCCTAAAAATATTTGTATAATGCGGGCTCATTCACTGATGTGAACTGCGGGAATAGCTCAGTTGGTAGAGCACAACCTTGCCAAGGTTGGGGTCGCGAGTTCGAGCCTCGTTTCCCGCTCCAAATTTCACATTATAAAAGCATTATTGCGGGAATAGCTCAGTTGGTAGAGCACGACCTTGCCAAGGTCGGGGTCGCGAGTTCGAGCCTCGTTTCCCGCTCCAAATTTCAATCCCTAGCCAAAAGGCTAGGGATTTTTTCTATCTATAAAAATAGATCACCAAAATGTTAAAAGTGCGGTGAATTTTCTCAAAAAATAAAGGCTTGTGATTTAATAACACAAGCCTTTATTTTTATGCTTTCTTCAACCGTTTGGCTCGACGTTTCATTCTTCTTACCCAACGAGTAATTCGCCATGCACGCGTAATTGAATATACATAAAGGAAAAATAAAATGAAAAAGCCAATAAACATCGCCCACTCATTCACATAATAAATTTCCCCTAAAATACCAATCGTTGCACAAATTGCAGAAACAAATGTAATCAATAAAAAGGCTTGTCTTGATGTCAACCCAGCTCTCACCATTAAATGATGGACATGTAAACGATCTGGGCGGAATGGGCTCTTACCTTTACGAACTCGGCGATAAATAATCGCAACCATATCAATCAAAGGAATCGCAATAATCCAAAGTGCGGTGACTGGATTCATAGGATGACCTTTTCCTTGTGTACTCAATAACAAAATCCAAATAATGGTAAAACCAATTAATGTACTCCCCGCATCTCCCATAAACACCTTATATTTCGGTCCAAATGGAATCCCTAAATTTAGCATCAAATAAGGCAAAATCGACGCAATTAAAGCAAAACTCCAATGCGCCATATCCATTTGCCCATCTCGATACATCAAGAAACCAATCGCGGCAAAAGAAACGCAAGAAAGCCCACCGAGCAATCCATCAATACCATCAATCATATTAAAGGCATTAATAATCGCGATAGTGGCAAAAACGGTAATAATCAAACCTATTGAACCAAGCGTTAACTGGAAAGGCCCTAAAATCTGACCTAGATGATCAAGATAAACATTCCCAAGATCGATCATTAAAATCGCCAGAATTGCTTGAATCCCCGCTCTTAAGAAAGGACTGATATCAAAGCGATCATCTAAAATCCCAATCGCCAATAAAACAAAAATACTGAACAAATAGAGATACGGTAATCGAAGCTGATCCCATTCCATCAAGTAATAGCAAAGATTACCGACAAAAAGCGATACGCCACCAATTAACGGAATTGCACCCTGGTGGCGTTTGCGATAATTTGGTTTATCAACTAATCCAATTTTATTTGCAATTGGACGCATTACGATAAGCGTAATAAATGCGCCTAAAAACGCAACTAAAAGACTCAACATAATTTGATCCTAAAATTTTTTTGTAAAGGATAACATAAGGGAAATTTACCAATAAAGATATTTTTAACAAAGAGTCTATTTTTCAGTACAATACCGTCATTTTTATAAGAAAGGAAAAAACAATGACAGATTCAACCGCACTTTTTTCTCGTGCACAGTCCTTTATTCCAGGTGGAGTAAATTCCCCTGTACGCGCCTTTAAAGGCGTTGGTGGTACCCCTGTATTCATTCAAAAAGCGCAAGGTGCCTATATTTATGACACTGATGGAAAACAATATGTTGACTATGTTGGTTCTTGGGGGCCAATGATTTTAGGTCATAATCATCCATCGATCTTAAATGCTGTACTTAAAGCGGCTGAAAATGGTTTAAGTTTTGGTGCTCCCACCCCTTCTGAAATTGATTTAGCAGAACTGGTCTGTAATATTGTCCCTTCTATTGAAATGGTGCGTATGGTAAGTTCAGGCACCGAAGCAACGATGACGGCAATTCGCCTTGCTCGTGGTTATACTGGTCGTGATAAAATCTTAAAATTTGAAGGTTGTTACCATGGTCATTCAGACTCATTGCTTGTAAAAGCAGGCTCGGGCGCATTAACACTTGGTCAACCAAGCTCTCCAGGCGTACCTGCAGATTTTGCGAAATATACATTAACGGCAGAATACAATAATCTTGACTCAGTAAAAGCGCTATTTGAACAATATCCTGATAGTATTTCTTGTGTCATCATCGAGCCTGTAGCTGGAAATATGAATTGTGTTCCACCGAAATCGGGATTTTTACAAGGAATACGAGAACTTTGCGACAAATATGGCGCACTTTTCATCATTGATGAGGTTATGACAGGTTTTCGTGTAGCACTTGCTGGAGCACAATCTTATTATGGTGTAACACCTGATCTTACCACTCTAGGTAAAGTTATCGGTGGTGGAATGCCTGTCGGTGCGGTAGGGGGTAAAAAAGCTATCATGGAATATCTTGCCCCAACCGGTCCAGTATATCAAGCAGGAACACTTTCTGGTAATCCTATTGCAATGGCAGCAGGTTTAGCTTGCTTAAACGAATTGAAAAAACCAGGCAATGAACAACAACTTGCAATAAAAACAGAGAAACTTTGTCTAGGATTAAAATCCCTTGCCGAAAAACATCATGTACCTTTTGTCGTAAACTATGTAGGCGGTATGTTTGGTATTTTCTTCACTGAAAAACAGGAAATAACATCCTATGCTGAAGTCATGAAATGCGACACCGAGAAATTTAAAATTTTCTTCCATAAAATGTTAGAACAGGGGGTATACCTTGCGCCATCTGCTTTTGAAGCAGGATTTATGTCGCTCGCCCACACCGATGAAGATATAGAGAGAACGCTTTCGGCTGCAGATATTGCTTTTTCAACGATTGCTTAGTGTTAAAAAATGCGGTGTGTTCCACCGCATTTTGGCTTATGATGTAACATCTTGGATAATCACATGGCGCAAGTTTTCTCTCTCCTCTCTTGCAAGAGCTTTCCCTAATTGATTCGTCAAAATAAAAAAGTCCTCGGCTTTTTCACCTACAGTAGTAATTTTCGCATTCAATAAATTGAGATTTAACTCACTAAAAATCTGGCTCACTTGCGCTAATAACCCCGGTTTATCCAACGCAACCAGTTCCATTTCAGTATGCTCTTTTTTGTTTTCATGTAAAAAACGCACGTCAGTTTGTACAGTGAAATGTTGAAGCTGACGATTCGGAGCAATAGAAAGTGCGGGTAATTTTTCGCTTTGAAGAGCTACTGTTAGGGCTTGCTCTAGTTCTCGGCGACGATCAAATTCCACTAATTCACCATTAAGTTCCGTGATGATAAAGCTATCAAAAACATAACCATCTTGTGTCGTAATAATCTGCGCATCATGGATACTGAATTTTTTTGCGCCAATGGTACTCACAACTTTATTAAATAAGTGGGGTTGATCTTGGCAATAAATAAATACTTCCGTGCCGCCAAGTGAAAAGCGATTACTAATTTTCACTAATAACGCCTCAACGAAATCCACCAGCAAACTTGTATGCCAGGCGATTTGTTTTGGCGTATTACGTACAAAATAATCTTCAGGGCAACGATCCCATAATTGCTCAATCGAGATTAGTGCAATATCGGAATAATCCTGAGTTAAAATTTGTTGTGCAAGTTTTCGGTTTTCTGCCGATTTTTCTGAGTAATCAAGTAATTCTTTCATGCCTTGTGCAAATTGCTGTTCAGTAAATTCATATAACGAGGCAAAAAGCGAACGTTTCCAGCTATTCCATAAATTACCATTGGTTGCACAAATATCCGCTACCGTTAAGCAGGTGAGATAATCTAGCCGAACTTGATTTTGCACGGCTTCAGCAAAATTCATGATGACTTCAGGATCATGAATATCACGGCGTTGCGCAGTAATTGACATCAGCAAATGAGATTGAACTAACCAAACAAGGGTATCAATTTCTCGGCGATCTAAACCATGTAATTGTGCAAAGTCTGCTACGTCTTCTGCGCCAAGTTCTGCGTGATCACCGCCCCGCCCTTTTGCAATATCGTGGAACAATGCCGCAATATAAAGCAAAGTGCGGTCAGAAAGTTGGCTAAAAATTCGATGAGCAATGGGATGTTCTTGCGCACTTTCTTGCGACAAAAAACTTTCCAATTTCAACATCACGCGCAATGTATGCTCATCCACCGTATAAATATGGAACAAATCAAATTGCATTAAGCCCTCAATGGCTTGCCATTGGGAAAGATACGCAGTTAATACACCATATTGGTGCATCGGCATAAACGCTCGCTTAATCGCATTGGGTTGATTAAACAAACGCAGAAATTTTTCCCGAGCCTCAGGAATTTCACATAATTTTTGTGGTAATTGCTCTAAGGAAATTTGTAATCGCCGCAAGGTATCAGAATGAATATTGGCCTGTTCGTACTGCGTTAAATAAAAGAATAGATCTAAAATTCGCTCTGGTTTTTCTTGAAAAACAAGGCTATTACGCAAACATAAGCATTGGTTAATCAGTTGAAAATCATCGTCTAATTGATCAATCACAGTAGCCTGATTTAATGAAAGCACATTTTCTCGATAATGCTGAATCAGCAAATTACTAATCAACGAAATCCGGTGCAATGCTTGAAAAAAACATTTCATCATTTTTTCAACAGCTTGATTGCCTTCCCCTCGGAAACCTAACAATTCACTGACTTTAATTTGACGATCAAACAACAGACGATTATCGTAACGTTTCAAAATCAAATGCAAAGCGAACCGCACTTTAAATAAAAATGCACGACTTTCTTGTAGTTGCTGATATTCTTGAGGATAAATAAAACCACTTTGTAAAATGGCCTCAAGAGTCAGCGCCCCCGAATGGTGCAACGCCACCCAATACAACAAATGCAAATCACGCAAGCCACCGGGGCTATACTTAATATCTGGCTCAAGGTTATAAGCTGTATTGTGATAACGCTGATAACGTTCTATTTGCTCTTGCACTTTGGCATTAAAAAAATCTTCTTTCGACCAAAAATTAGCATGTTTTACCAATTCATTTAGTGCATCAAAGTGCGGTCGATTTCCAGCAAGAAATCTTGCTTCTAATAAATTGGTGGCAATCGTAATATCTTGTTTTCCTTCCGATTCGCATTGTTCTAAGGTTCGAACACTATTTCCCACCTCAAAGCCACAATCCCATAAAAATTGGATAAATTGGGTGATCTTTTCTTCAATATCTTGGCTAGGTATTTGCTTCACCAAAATTAAAAAATCGAGATCCGACAAAGGAAACATCTCATGCCGTCCATAACCGCCCACTGCAATTAAAGCAATCCCCTGCAATTCACTTAATCCCATTTCCTGCCAAAGTTGAATCAATAAGGCATCATAAAAATCACTGCGATTTTCAATAAGCTCAAAAATGGAATAACGAGAAAAATTCTCAAGCTCAAATTGCTTAAGATTTTCTCGCTCAATTTTGACCGCACTTGGCGTTAAAGGAGAAGAGAGTGTCAGAGAAAACAGCATATTAATTGCCTTTTGTTAGATCGAAGTCGCTTTATTATAAAGAAAAACAAAAAGGGCGTATATCTACGCCCTTATCTTATCATTTAATGTCAATTACACATTCACCATAATGCGTGAAATTCGACCTTCTGCAATTTCTTCATCACGAATAGTCATCACCTCACAACCAGTTTCCGTGACGACAAGTTGATGTTCGTATTGTGCTGAATGGCTACGATCTTTGGTTTTTACTGTCCAACCATCACCCATAACGCGCACTTCTTTTTTTCCCGCATTAATCATTGGCTCAATCGTAAACACCATGCCTGGTTTTAAAATCACACCACCATCATCTGCGTAATAATGCAATACTTGAGGTTCGCAGTGAAATTCTGTACCAACACCATGTCCACAATATTCACGCACGACACTGAAAGTTTGACTTTCAGTATATTTTTGCACAGCTTTACCTACTTCATTTAAACGAATACCTGGTTTTACTGTGCGCAATCCCACGTATAGGGCTTCCTGTGCTGCTTCCACTAATTTTTTACTACGAATATTCGTTTCTCCGCCCACGATATACATTTTTGAGTTATCACCAAAATAACCGTCTTTAATCACCGTGACATCAATATTCACAATATCGCCATTTTTAAGCACTTTATCGTCACTTGGAATACCGTGACATACAACTTCGTTAATGGAAATACAGGTAGCCTTTGGGAAACCATGATAATTCAAACACGCTGGGATAACCTTTTGTTCATTCACCATATATTCATGGCAAATTCGATCAAGTTCGCCTGTAGTTACACCTGCTTTTACGTAAGGTTCAATCATCACCAGCACATCCGAAGCCAATTTGCAGGCCTCGCGTAGTTTTACAATTTCTTTTTCTGTTCTAATTGGAATAGCCATTTTATTTCACCTTTTTTGAAAAAATTTTGCCAGATTATAGCACGATTTCTAGGAAAAAACTGGATTACACTTGAATGGAGTAAATGGTTATTAGATAATAACGGAATTCGAATTTTCGGGAAGCGGGAAATAATTATGACAGATAACATTGCAGTACCATTGACATTTACTGATGCAGCAGCGAATAAAGTAAAAAATTTAATCAGCGAAGAAGAAAATACTAATTTGAAATTACGCGTGTATATCACGGGGGGCGGTTGCAGCGGTTTCCAATATGGTTTTACTTTTGATGAAAAAGTGAATGAAGGCGATTTAACGATTGAAAAATCAGGGGTTCAACTTGTGATTGACCCAATGAGTTTACAGTATTTAATCGGTGGTACCGTCGATTACACAGAAGGTTTAGAAGGTTCACGCTTTACTGTAAATAATCCAAATGCTACCAGCACTTGTGGCTGTGGTTCATCCTTTAGTATCTAAGATGGATTTTCAATTTACACATTATCAAGGCAATGTATCTGTAAAATGTTCGATGGAACACATTGCTCTTGCTAACTGGTTCAATACTGAAGTGCGGTCAAATCCAAAGGCGATTTTGACCGCACTTTCTACTGCGCAATCCCTCTCTGAAAATCAAGAAGAGATCTTAATCGGCGCAGAATATACTTTGTTTTTAGATGCTGATGAAGTAATGGTACGAGCGAATAATCTCGCTATTGAAACAGATGAAATTTTGGAAGACGATTTTCATTATTATGATGAAGAAAGCATTGCTTTTTGTGGCACGCAAGATTTTATCCATTTCCTCGAAGCTTATGTTAATTTTATCTCTTAACCGACTATGACCACCGAAAACGTTCAAAAAAATCCCGAAGAAAAAACACCTAAAAAACGCCGTTCTTTCAAAAGCTTTTTATTAAAAGTAGCGTTTACTGGTGCGGTATTAACCGTATTTTATGGCGGATATTTAGATTGGCAAATCCGTTCGAAAATGGACGGGCAAATTTGGCGTTTGCCCGCTGAAGTGTATAGCCGTATTGAAAGTGTGAAAATTTCAGATAATCTCGCTTTTGATGAAGTGATTCAAATTTTATTAGATAACGAATATCGCCAAACGACCATGGTAGCCGCACCAGGCGATTTCAAATTAGAAGATGATACGATTGTGGTTCTTCGTCGAGCTTTCCCTTTCCCTGATAAACCAGAACCACAACGAGTTTTACGTTTACGCTTTGTCGATAACAAACTTAATCGAATTGAAGATCTCGTTGCCGTAAAAGCTATCGATGAGTTTCGCCTTGCGCCAAAATTGATTGCAATGTTGGAATCTGACAATGAAGATCGCCTTGCAATTCCTTTACAAAATTACCCGCGCTTATTGATTGACGCCCTAATTTTAACGGAAGATCGCCGTTTTTACGATCATCATGGTATAAACCCAGTGGGCATTATACGAGCATTAATTACCAATATTCGTGCAGGGCAAACGGTACAAGGTGGTAGTACGCTCACTCAACAACTCGTGAAAAATTTATTTTTATCAAGCGAACGTACGATTACCCGCAAAGCGAACGAAGCCTTGATGTCATTGGTGTTAGATTGGCGTTATGATAAAAACCGTATTCTCGAAACCTATCTCAATGAAATTTATCTCGGACAAAATGGTGATACGCAAATTCACGGTTTTGAGTTAGCTAGCCAATTCTATTTTGGTCGTTCGATTCGTGAAATTAGCTTAGATCAAATTGCACTTTTAGTCGGGATGGTAAAAGGCCCTTCACTTTATAATCCTTGGCGTAATCCTCAGAATGCTTTAGAGCGTCGTAATGTTGTTTTAAAGCTCATGCTTGAACATAAAATGATCGGTGATGAACTTTACCAATTATTAAGCCAACGACCTTTAGGTGTTCAACAAAAAGGACAAATCTCCCGTAAATATCCGTCATTTATTCAGACTTTACAGGCGGATTTACGTCGTGAACTAGGCGAACATAAAATATCCAGTTTACTAGGCGCACGGATTTTCACCACAATGGATTTAAAACAACAAGCCCAAGCAGAAAATGCAGTGGTGAATACAGTTTCACAACTACAACTGAAAACTAAAAACCCATATTTAGAAGGCGCCATGATTGTTGCGGATTACCGTGTGGGTGAAATTCGTGCGGTAGTGGGTGGTTTGCAAACGCAATATGCAGGCTTTAATCGTGCATTAATGGCAAAACGTCAGATTGGTTCTTTAGTAAAACCTTCTATTTATTTGACTGCACTTTCGAATCCAGAACAGTTCCGTTTAAATACCCCAATTAATAACCAGCCAATTACGATTAATGTCAAAGGTAGCCCGCCGTGGCAGCCGCGCAACTATGATAAAAAATATAGTGGTTCGGTGATGTTAATGGATGCCTTAGCGCGTTCTTTAAATATTCCGACTGTGAATATTGGGATGAAAGTCGGCTTAAGCAAAGTCATTGATACACAAAAAGCGATGGGATGGGATAATGTGGAAATTCCAAAAGTGCCCGCTATGTTGCTCGGGGCTTATACCATATCACCTTATGATGTAACTAAACTTTATCAAACTATTGCGAATCAAGGTGGACGGATTGAGCTCACAACCGTCGATACTATTGCGGATCGTCAAGGAAATATCATTTATCAACATGATAAAACCGCAAAACAAGTGGTACCACAAGAAGCTGCATTCCAAACGTTATTTGCGATGCAACAAACTGTTGAACGTGGTACAGCTCGTAGCTTGCAAAATGATTATGCGGATTTACGTTTAGCCGGTAAAACAGGGACAACAAATGATGCGCGTGATACTTGGTTTGTGGGGATCGATGGAAAAAATATCAGCACGGTTTGGCTTGGTCGCGATGATAATGGTGAAACAAAACTCACTGGTGCATCAGGCGCATTACAGATTTATAAAGATTATTTAAGCCATACTTATATTGAGAAATTGAAGCTAAATAAACCTGCGAATATGAAATGGGTTGGTATTACCCAACATGGTAGCTGGGATTGTGACAGCAATCGAGTGATTCCAGTTTGGGTGAATAATGGACAGAATTTCTGCGGTGGCACATCAACGACTTCTCCATCACCAGCTACTCCACCAGCTGAAACAGAAATTGCTCCTCGACAAGAAAGCGTCTGGGATGTATTGGATAACCCAAATCCACCCGCTCAATAATTAATCGCGGTATATTTCTAATAATAAGCAAATATTTTGAAGCGAAAAAACTACACTTCCCCTGAAATTTCAGGGGATTTTTTTATTTCTTTAAAAAATAGCAAACGTTTGCTTTAAAAGTGCGGTACAATACGCGCCAGTTTTTACTTTCATACAGGTGCAAAACGATGACACAACAACTCCCCACTTTAAGTCTAAAAAAAATCTATTCAGGTAAAGTACGCGATCTCTATGAAATCGATGATAAACGTATGCTAATGATTGCTTCTGACCGCTTATCTGCGTTTGACGTTATTTTAGATGATCCCATTCCACGAAAAGGCGAAATCTTGACTCAAATTTCCAACTTTTGGTTTAACAAACTTGCTCACATTATGCCGAATCATTTCACTGGTGAGAGTGTTTATGATGTGTTACCAAAAGAAGAAGCTGATTTAATCAAAGATCGGGCTGTGGTGTGTAAACGTTTGAATCCTATTAAAATTGAATCTATCGTACGTGGCTATTTAACTGGCAGTGGTTTAAAAGATTATAAACAAACTGGTACCATCTGCGGATTAAAACTACCCGAAGGCTTAGTTGAAGCCAGTAAATTACCAGAACCTATTTTCACTCCATCAAGTAAAGAAGCCGTTGGCAGTCATGATATAAATATCAGCTATGCAGAATGTGAAAAACTCATCGGGGCTGATTTAGCCGCACAAGTGAAAGAAAAAGCTATCGCACTTTATACTGCTGCTGCAGAATATGCACTGACTAAAGGCATTATTATTTGCGACACAAAATTTGAATTTGGTTTAGATGAAAATGGCACGCTCACCTTAATGGATGAAGTATTAACCCCTGATTCTAGCCGTTTTTGGTCTATCGATACTTACCAAGAAGGGATTAATCCTCCATCATTTGATAAACAATTTGTACGCGATTGGTTAGAAAATAGCGGCTGGAATAAACAAGCTCCCGCACCGAAAGTGCCAGAAAATATTATTCAGAAAACTGTTGATAAATATCAGGAAGCGCTGGATTTATTAACAAAATAGAGAGCAAAATCCCTGCTATTTACAGCGGGGATTTTTATGCATGATGACAACTAAAGATTTTTAGTCTTAATACATAAAAGGCTAGACAAACATAAAAAGTGCGGTTATATTTAAATGACTTTTTATTCAAATAAAATGATTAATTATTCAATCTAATTTATAAACAAGGAAAAGATATGTCAAATACAATTCTACAACATTTACCTGAAGGGCAAAAAGTCGGTATCGCGTTCTCTGGTGGCTTAGACACCAGCGCTGCATTACTTTGGATGCGTCAAAAAGGCGCAGTGCCTTATGCCTACACAGCCAATTTAGGTCAACCTGATGAAGATGATTACAGCGCAATCCCTAAAAAAGCGATGGCGTATGGTGCAGAAAACACTCGCTTAATTGATTGTCGTGCTCAACTTGCTCATGAAGGCATTGCGGCAATTCAATGCGGTGCATTCCATATTTCTACAGGCGGAATTCCTTACTTCAATACGACGCCACTTGGTCGCGCAGTAACCGGCACAATGCTCGTTGCGGCAATGAAAGAAGACGATGTGAATATTTGGGGGGATGGCTCTACATTCAAAGGGAATGACATCGAACGTTTCTATCGTTATGGTTTATTAACAAACCCGAATTTAAAAATCTATAAACCTTGGTTAGATGCGCAATTTATTGAAGAACTTGGTGGCCGCTTTGAAATGTCTCAATTTCTTATCGAACATGGTTTTGACTACAAAATGTCCGTTGAAAAAGCCTACTCGACCGATTCCAATATGCTGGGTGCAACCCATGAGGCAAAAGACTTAGAACAATTAAGCTCTGGCATGAAAATTGTTAAACCAATTATGGGTGTCGCATTTTGGGATGACAATGTAGAAATTAAACCAGAAACAGTAACCGTCACTTTTGAAGAAGGCGTTCCTGTCGCATTAAATGGTAAACGTTTTGATAATGCAGTTAATATTATTCTGGAAGCCAATCGTATCGGTGGCCGTCATGGCTTAGGGATGTCTGACCAAATCGAAAACCGCATAATTGAAGCCAAATCTCGTGGTATTTATGAAGCACCAGGGATGGCATTATTGCATATCGCTTACGAACGTTTAGTAACTGGTATTCACAATGAAGATACCATCGAACAATATCGTATTAATGGCATCCGTTTAGGCCGTTTGTTATATCAAGGTCGTTGGTTTGATCCGCAAGCATTAATGCTGCGTGAAACAGCTCAACGTTGGGTGGCAAAAGCAATTACAGGCACTGTAACCCTTGAACTTCGTCGTGGTAACGACTTCACAATTTTAAATACCGAATCACCAAACTTAACCTACGAAGCAGAGCGTTTAAGTATGGAAAAAGTGGAAGATGCACCATTTGATCCAATTGATCGTATCGGTCAATTAACTATGCGTAATTTAGATGTATCTGACACCCGAGGTAAACTTGGAATCTATGCACAAACAGGTTTATTAAGCGCAATTAAAGATTCAGTATTGCCACAATTAGGTAAGAAATAAGAAGTTTTTAAAAAAGAAAAAACCGATTTTCAATCACTGAAAATCGGTTTAAAGAAGAACAATTTTATTGAACGATTTCCCCGACAATACTGCGAGTTGTCTCTTTCACTTCCGTAAGTTTCACTTTCACAATATCGCCTATTTTGTAAATACGCTCACCTTTAATATAAAGGGCAATCTCATCAGAATTCACCTGCATTTCTTCTTTATTATTATGTAAAGTTGAAGCTGGTATAAACATTGAGGCGCCATTTTCTAATAATTGCACACGTAATCCACCACGCATCACATCTTGCACTTCAGCCTCAAATTCGGCATTTGATGCAACTTTATCAGCAAGATAACGGCAATATAACCAATCCGCAATATCACGCTCAACTAAGCGATTTTGGCGACGAGCCTCTTGTAAACGGGCCAGCACTTCATCCTGTGGTTTATTACAAGTTTGTTGTGTCAATACTGCTTTAATTAAACGATGGTTCACCATATCGGAATATTTACGGATAGGCGATGTCCAGGTCGCATAACCTTCTAATCCAAGCCCAAAATGTGGAGCAAGTTCGGATTTAAACTCCGCAAAGGTTAAATAACGACGTAAACGGAATTCTAAATAGTCACCTTCAATCGGTTCAATATCATGACGCATTTGGCAATAACCTTTTAAGGTTGCCAAATTTTCTACCGAATAACGTTCAGCAAGTTCAGCTTGATTTTCTTCATTGGCTAAATTTGCCATTAAGAAATTATGTGCATTTTCTAAGAATTTTTTATCAAAACCAGTGTGTGTATTGAAAATACCGGTTTTAGCATGCTCCGCTAAGAATTGGGCGGCACAAATGTTGGCAATGATCATGGATTCTTCCACGATTTGATTTGCAATACGGCGATATTCCGCTTTAATTTCTTTCACTTTGCCATTTTCAGCGAGAATAAAAGAGTAGTCTGGTTTCTCTTTAAATAACAAGGAATGGGTTTTACGCCATTGAATACGTGCTTGAGTAAATTGATGTAACCAATCAATTTGCTGGGCAATTTCAGGTGTTTCCGGTTGCCATGCATCCGGTACTTGTTCTAAATAATCTGAAATCTTGTTATAGGCTAATTTTGCTTTAGATTGTACATAAGCGGACACAAAACGTGGTTTCGCCGTGATATTACCCGCAAGATCTGTTTCAATGTAACACACTAATGCAGGACGAGTTTCATTTGCCATTAATGAACATAATTCATCAGATAATTCACGAGGCAACATAGAAATGTTGAAGCCAGGCAAATAATTGGTGAAACAACGCTGTTTAGCGTCTTTTTCAATTTGTGAATCTAATGCAATGTAAGCTGTTGGATCAGCAATGGCAACGACTAATCGCCAGCCGCTTTGTGTACCATTTTGCTCGATAGGTTCGATATAAAGGGCATCATCCATATCCTGAGTGCTTTCAGAGTCAATGGTGACAAAATGAAGTGCGGTCAGATCTTCACGTGTTTGTTGATCTAACATCTCATAACTTTCTGCACCTTGCACAGGATGACGAGATTGTTCATGACGTGCCAGCGTGACCCACCAAGGGGCTAATTCATCGTCAGCACGGCAGATAAATTGATTGATAGTAGCATAGAAAAAGCGATCATCACGTAATGGGTGCGTTTTCAAATTTGCGACGACCCAGTCGCCTTCTTGTAATTCTTCTTTGACGGATTTAGCTTGTTGCGCACCAATGGGTTGGTTGATACTTGGATGATCAACCAAAACTTGCAATTTCTTGTCTTTATTGAACCGCACTTTGGCAATAAAGCGCGTGAGCATTGGCTCAATTAATTCTTCAGGTTCAGCTTGCTCTTTATCGCCTTGCTTTTCAATGGTGGCTTTGATTTTGTCACCATGCATCACTTTTTTCATTGCAGGAGGGGCAATAAAGTAGCTTTTTTTATCGCACTCTAAAAAACCATAAGCTTTATCAGTACTTTTTACCACGCCTTCAACGTGTTCTTTGCTATCGTGGATTTGTTGCTTAAGTTGTGCGAGTAGTGGATTATCTTGGAACATAGTTATATTTAAAAAAAGAGAAAAGGCAGACTGAAAAGCCTGCCTAAAAATAGATTGTACGAAAAATTATTCTTCGCCTAATTCGCCCATTGCAGTGATGCTGAAACCTGCATCTACGTGAACGATTTCACCGGTAATACCAGATG
The DNA here is from genome assembly GCF_018829705.1 of Haemophilus sp. SZY H35. NCBI lineage: Bacteria > Pseudomonadati > Pseudomonadota > Gammaproteobacteria > Pasteurellales > Pasteurellaceae > Haemophilus > Haemophilus sp. SZY H35. Next base: position 5,490 of record NZ_JAHKJZ010000004.1, on the reverse strand, counting down.
CTAAATCTGAGCATAAGAATGCTGCTGAGTTACCCACATCTTCGATAGTAACAGTGCGGCGTAATGCTGCTGTTTTCTCGAATGTAGCAAACATTTTCTTGAAGTTTTTAATACCTGATGCCGCTAAAGTACGGATTGGACCTGCAGAAATTGCATTCACACGAATACCTTCTTTACCTAAGTCAGCTGCCATTACGCGAGTTGCTGCTTCAAGAGATGCTTTCGCTAAACACATCACGTTGTAGTTAGGAATTGCGCGCTCTGCACCTAAGTAAGAAAGGGTTAATAATGCTGCATTTGGATTTAAGTAAGGACGTGCCGCTTGTGCCATAGCAACGAAGCTGAATGCACTGATGTCGTGAGCGATACGGTAGCCTTCACGAGTTGCTGCGTTTACGTAGTCACCATCTAATTGATCGCCTGGTGCGAATGCAATAGCGTGTACGAAACCATCAAATTTTTCCCAACGTTTGCTTAATTCTGCAAAGCAATTTTGGATGCTTTCATCAGTTGCAACATCTAAAGGAAGCACTATATCAGAACCAAATTCTTTAGCAAATTCTTCTACGCGCGGTTGTAATTTATCGTTTAAATAAGTGAAAGCAAGTTCTGCCCCTTGTTCTTTCATTGATTTTGCGATCCCGTAAGCGATAGAACGATTGCTTGCAAGACCGGTGACTAAAATGCGTTTACCTGTTAAGAAACCCATAATTTTTCCTATATTGTTAGCATAAAAAACTTGCGTAGTATAAGCGAAAATTTGTCTTTGTACAAAGCAGACCAATTTTTCTAATAAAACCAACCGCACTTTATTTACAAATTCGTTTGAGCAAAAACCTAAAATCAGCGAAAATAGCCCACATTTTTAATTGAATGAAGAAGAAACAATGAATTATCCATTAGAAGAAGTTAATAAACGTCGCACTTTTGCGATTATTTCCCACCCCGATGCAGGTAAAACAACTATCACCGAAAAAGTACTTTTATACGGAAATGCGATTCAAACAGCAGGTTCTGTGAAAGGCAAAGGCTCAACTGCACATGCGAAATCCGACTGGATGGAAATGGAAAAACAACGTGGGATTTCGATTACCACTTCCGTAATGCAATTTCCTTATAACGATTGCTTGGTGAACTTACTTGATACCCCGGGGCACGAAGATTTCTCTGAAGATACTTACCGCACTTTAACCGCTGTGGATAGCTGTTTAATGGTTATCGACTCCGCAAAAGGGGTTGAGGAACGTACAATTAAACTAATGGAAGTAACTCGCTTACGTGATACGCCAATCATTACCTTCATGAACAAACTCGACCGCGATATTCGCGATCCAATGGAATTGTTAGATGAAGTTGAAAATATTCTGAAAATTCGTTGTGCGCCAATTACATGGCCGATTGGTTGCGGAAAATTATTTAAAGGCGTTTATCATATCGCTAAAGATGAAACCTATCTTTATCAATCCGGTCAAGGCTCAACTATTCAAGAAGTTCGCATTGTCAAAGGTTTAAATAGCCCAGAATTAGATGCCGCTGTTGGCGATGATTTAGCACAACAACTTCGCGATGAATTGGAATTAGTGCAAGGCGCAAGTAACGAATTTGAACATGATGCCTTCATTAAAGGCGAACTTACACCAGTATTTTTCGGGACAGCATTAGGTAACTTTGGCGTGGATCATTTCCTTGATGGTTTAACACAATGGGCGCCAAAACCACAATCTCGTCAGGCTGATACAAGAACCGTCGAAAGTTCAGAAGAAAAATTCAGTGGTTTCGTATTTAAAATTCAAGCCAACATGGATCCAAAACACCGAGACCGAGTTGCCTTTATGCGTGTTGTTTCAGGCAAATATGAAAAAGGCATGAAACTAAAACATGTTCGAATTGGCAAAGATGTGGTGATTTCTGATGCGCTTACCTTTATGGCTGGCGACCGTGCTCACGCCGAAGAAGCTTACGCAGGTGATATTATTGGTTTACATAATCACGGCACGATCCAAATTGGCGATACCTTTACGCAAGGTGAAACCTTGAAATTTACCGGTATTCCAAACTTTGCGCCAGAGCTATTCCGCCGTATTCGTTTGAGAGATCCTCTCAAACAAAAACAATTACTTAAAGGTTTAGTACAACTTTCAGAAGAAGGTGCTGTTCAGGTATTTCGCCCATTAATGAATAACGATTTAATTGTGGGCGCAGTGGGTGTCTTGCAGTTTGATGTTGTGGTTTCTCGTCTAAAAACTGAATATAACGTAGAAGCCATTTATGAAAATGTGAACGTTGCAACCGCACGCTGGGTGGAATGTGCCGATACGAAAAAATTCGAAGAATTTAAACGCAAAAATGAGCCAAATTTAGCTTTAGATGGTGGAGATAACTTAACCTATATTGCGCCAACAATGGTAAATCTGAATTTAGCTCAAGAACGTTATCCTGATGTCGTTTTTTACAAAACTCGTGAACATTAAAACGATAAAGTGCGGTGAAATTTCACCGCACTTTGCCAGAAAAAAGCGTTGAAATTTAATTCAACGCTTTTCTTTTATTTAGAGACTTTTTCTTGTCTTAATCGCCAAAGTTGATAAACATTCACAACAGCTAAAAATGCATTTAATAATGCTACAGGATAAGCGGCGATAATTACGCTATAGATCACAAATAAAATTGCGCCAATGGTGTTCACTATCCGTAGATGTACAATAGATTTAAACAAAAACGATACTGCAACAAAAAAGGTTGCGATATAACCCAATAATTCAACTAAATTCAACTCCATAATTCTATTCTCTCCGATTAAAAATAAACACGGGCGTCATGATAAAAGATTTTTAAAACAAGGAAAAGATCAGAAAAAAAAGCAACCGATTGCAAGAGAAAATTATTTTATCTTACAAAGAATAAAGGTATTTTTATCATCATTAACGCATAAAAAGCCGGGACGAGTGCGCATATCTAAAATCTTGGGAAGCTTATCCAATTTAGGGGAATTAGATAACATTAGCTCGCTCAATCCGCACTTTGTCAGCGGCTAAATTCTTTTAGTAATCTAGATGATCGAATAATAAAGGAATTTAATAAAAGGAGGTTCTATCTTTTGTAATAACTACAATTCCAATTTCTATCATTCTAGAAACTGGATTGATTATAAACCATAAAGTAACTTTAGATTCAAGGGGATTATAAAGAAATCAAAGCTATGATTTTATTCTAAATAAAGACAAGTTGTACTAAAAGCATATAGAAAAGCGTACCCACCGCAATAGATAGAAACATATTTTTCTTCCAAAAATGCAGACCTAGCACCACTATGCCAGCAAGAAAATCAGGGATACCATGATAACCAGTTAAAACATCAATATTCTTATAGCAATAAACTACAAGCATACCAAACATAGCCGGAGGTAAAACTTTCCCAAGATAGCGAATATATTGTGGAATCGGACGATTAGCTGGGAACACAAAAAATGGCAATAAGCGCGTAAATTGCACAGTAAGCACACAAATTCCAATCGTCATAATCTGTTCTGTGAGTGTCATTTTAGCGACTCCAATTTTGTATCTAATTTAGGCCCACGCATAGTTAGAATTAACCAAATACCAATTAATGTTGGAATTAAGAAATATTCTTTGCCTACAATCAGTAAAAAAGCCAATGCAATGCCTAAACCTAAGAGAGAACTTTCATGGGATTTTTCCTTTATCCAATTTTCTGCAAAAATGACTAAGAAAAGAGCGGTCATCGAGAATTCCACACCTTTTAAATCAAAAGGTAAAACAGAGCCAAATAAGTTACCAATTGCAGCACCAACCACCCAATAAATATGTAAATATAAGCTGACAAAAAACATATACCAACCTTTATCTAAGTGCGGTGGAATTTTAGCCATATAATTTAGAGAAAAAGATTCATCTACAAGGGTGGTAATTAAATACCAACGTTTATGACCAAGGTGTACCCCATATTTTTCTAACATTGATATGCCATAGAAAATCTGACGAGTACTGATCATCAAGGTAATTAATAACACACTGATTGGGGAAAAAGGCGCGATAAGTGCTCCAGCAGCAATAAACTCAACAGAACCGGCATAAATAAGTAAAGCCATCAAAGTAGGATATAAAAATCCGAAACCTAGTGCCTTCATATAAATACCGTATGCCACACCAAGAAATAAAAATCCTGCAATCATCGGCGCACTATAAGGAAAAGCAGCTTTAGCCGCTGCACTAATCGGGTGAGGCTGCTGATTTTGTTGAGAAAAATTCATTTATTACTTCTATAAATCTAAAACAGATAGCCCTGGTAAAGTTGAAAAACTTTGAGCTTTTACGGTTTGATAAAAATCTTCTAAATAAGAAAGGGATTCATCTTCTTTACGAATAGCCGCATATAGATTGCTATATAAACCTTCTTTTGTGACTTTTCTTGCCACGACATAGCCCTTTTCTAAATAAGGCAATGCAGCCCAATAAGGGATAGTTGCAATGCCACGACGACTAGCAACTAATTGAATCATAGCAATAGTCAATTCTGTTGTGCGGCGAGTAGGATTAATTCCTTTTGGTTTAAGCACTTTACGCAATAGATCTAACATATCATCAGGAACCGGGTAAGTTACCCAGGTTTCATCTGCAAAATCTTCCGCATCCCAAATTTCTTTTTCTGCTAAAGGATGATCTTTTGAACAAATTCCAACCATCTCATAAGAAAAGAGCGGTTTAAAAATTACATCATCATTATGCTCTACTTCTGATACTATCGCCCAATCTGCTCGGTGAGAAAGCAATAAACCAACAGGATCCGTATGAAAACCAGATACAATATCCAACTCAACTAGCCCCCAATGCCGACGAAATTCGTCCATAGCAGGCATTAACCAATCAAAACAAGTATGACATTCCACAGCTATGCGAAGTTGCCCCGCATCCCCATGTTTAACCCGAGCAAGATCGCGTTCAGCATCAACAACTTTTGGCATTACTTCATTAGCAAGACGAATTAAACGCTCTCCCGCAGAAGTAAAACGAAGTGGATTACTTTTACGCTCAAACAAAGGTAAACCAAACTGTTCTTCTATTAATTTAATTTGGTGAGAAAGGGCTGATTGGGTTAGATATACTCGCTTTGCTGCCAAAGAAACGCTCCCCGTCTCTTTTAAGGCCAATAAAGTTTTAAGATGTCTAAATTCTAGAAAGGTTGGTTTCATTAAAAATATTCATACAAAATAGAAAATTAGATGATAGATATAATACCTTAAAATACGAAATATTCGAATTAATATTCTATAGAAAAAACAAAAACCCTATATCTTTCGACACAGGGTTTTTCTGTTTTTATTTAATTTAGCTTTGTATTTAGTAACCTGGCGGTGCCCTACTCTCACATGGGGAAGCCCCACACTACCATCGGCATTACAGCGTTTCACTTCTGAGTTCGGTATGGTGTCAGGTGGTTCCACCGCACTATCGCCGCCAGGATAATTCTTT
>NZ_JAHKJZ010000003.1:0-369932 GCF_018829705.1 Haemophilus sp. SZY H35 | reverse complement strand
CTACTTAAAAAAGTAATTATGAATTTTCAGTTAAGCACCTATTAAGACTTCAAAATTAAAATATTTTAAAACAAGTCAATCAACAAGTGCCCACACAGATTGTCTGATATATTGTTAAAGAGCAAAAAACAACGACGCACTTGGAAACTTAAAGACTTCACAACAGTGCGTCGTTGTGTGCGGTGCATTATAGGCGTTTTAAAACCCTTTGCAACCCCTTTTTAAGAAATTTTATTTGAACGCGCAAATTTTACTCATCATCTAATTTTTTATAACCTTTTAAACCGTTAGCCCTCAAAACTTCATTCAATTTTTTTAATAAAGCTTCTTTTTCTGCTTTAGTGAACATTTGGCTATTTTTATTAAGTAATGCTCCAACTAATTTCCAGTAGAAATCTAAAGTAGCACCACTTCCTGCTTTTTTTAATCGAACCATAGCATTCTCTGCGCCAATTTCCCTCAGCATTTTAACATCTAAAATACCAGCTTTAATTAGCGCTCTCTCATGCCTAATAGTCAAGTTAGCCAAATCTTTCAAACGGTTTAGTTTATTTAATGTACGCTTCAACTTCTGCTTTTGAATTTGTTTAATAGATAGAATTACTAGTTTTCTACATAATGCATTATCACCTATAACCTGATTAGATAAAGCATAATACTGAGAAAGAACAAAGCGTTTATTTACTTCATTTGTTGTAAAAGGCTCACAACCAAGCCTAATAAGATAAGATGCTAACTCTCCCTCCCCTCTCAAGTAGAGTTTCTTATTTTGCCAAATTGCAAACATCGTTTCTCCTTTATGAAATAACCCATATCCTGTAAAAAGGTTCCTGGAGGTAACATTTCCTACCAACTGATCTAACAGAGAGCAAACTACATCAATATGTTCGTCTTTTATATTCATATATATCTCCAAAATGAATAATTTGTTGAAAAAATCGGTAGAAGTACTTCTGCTTTTTTTATATCACGAACTTTTTTCATTACCTAAAAATAAATTTCAATTTTGTGAACCTGATCGCAAAATAAAATTTATTTTTAAAGAAACACTTAAATTACTATGAATAATCAATATAGTAAAAATCCTTCTTACAACATAAAATAGAGATAAAAGAAGCAAATTTATTTCTAACTATTTTTATTTATTTTATCTATAAATATTCAAAACTAATTCTGAACTGTTGTTCACATTTCTCATAAAATATAGAAATTTCTCTTGACCTGTACATCAATACAGATATAATCACAAAAAACTTGAACATTCAAACAGGAATTCACTTATGGCGACTCAAGAAGAAAAACAAAAAGCACTAGCTGCAGCATTAGGACAAATCGAAAAACAATTTGGTAAAGGCTCAATTATGAAGTTAGGCGATACCAAAACGTTAGATGTAGAATCTATTTCTACTGGATCACTTGGCTTAGATGTTGCACTGGGAATTGGTGGTCTACCTATGGGACGAATTGTAGAAATTTTCGGACCTGAATCATCTGGTAAAACAACATTAACTCTTTCCGTCATTGCTCAAGCGCAAAAAGCGGGAAAAACCTGTGCATTTATTGATGCAGAACACGCCCTTGATCCTATTTATGCAGCAAAACTTGGGGTGGATGTAAAAGAACTTTTTGTTTCTCAACCAGATAATGGTGAACAAGCACTTGAAATCTGCGATGCATTAGTTCGCTCTGGCGCAATTGATGTAATCATTGTTGACTCCGTTGCCGCACTGACACCCAAAGCTGAAATTGAAGGGGATATGGGTGATTCCCATATGGGGCTACAAGCTCGTTTAATGTCACAAGCTTTACGTAAACTTACTGGCCAAATTAAAAATGCAAACTGTTTAGTTGTATTTATTAACCAAATCCGAATGAAAATAGGTGTGATGTTTGGTAACCCTGAAACTACCACAGGCGGCAATGCATTAAAATTCTATTCTTCTGTTCGCTTAGATATTCGTCGCACAGGTTCTGTAAAAGATGGCGAAAATATCATTGGAAATGAAACCCGCGTAAAAGTAGTGAAAAACAAACTAGCAGCACCATTCCGTCAAGTAGATTTCCAAATTCTTTATGGTGAAGGTATTTCAAAAGCAGGGGAATTATTAGAACTTGGTGTAAAACACAAGCTTGTAGAGAAATCAGGTGCGTGGTATGCCTATAATGGAGAAAAAATTGGCCAAGGTAAAACTAACTCAATGAAATGGCTCAATGAAAATCCAGAAAAAGCAGATGAGTTAGAAGCTCGTTTACGCGCAGAATTAGTGGCTAATCCAGAACAAGCTTTAATGGCTGATATTGAACAATCTGAAAATAGTTCCGGATCAGAAAGTGATTTTGAATAAATCAAATCATTAACGCCAAAAGTGCGGTCATTTTTAACCGCACTTTATATCAACTCAATAAAAATAAAGGAATCATTCCTTGTCATCCCTTGCTTTTAATTACATAGTTAATCTTCTTTCTCGCAGAGAATATAGTGAATTCGAGCTCCGCAATAAAATGCAGGAAAAGAACTTTTCGGAAGAAGAAATTGATGATGCATTATCTTTATGCCAGGCAAAAAATTGGCAAAGTGATCGTCGTTTTTCAGAAAATTATCTAAATTCACGCGCACAAAAAGGTTATGGTGTAGGAAGAATTCGACAAGAATTACTCCAATTAAAAGGTGTGTCTTCTGATATTATTGATGAAGTTTTAATGGAATCAGAAATTAATTGGTATGAAATGGCTGAGAACTTGTTACGTAAAAAATTCCCAAATTACAACGAACAGCAAACGCCTAAAATGAAACAAAAAATTTGGCAATATATGCTATCACATGGATTTCGTAGCGATGAATTTGCTGATTTAATTGGGCAAAACCAAAGTGAATGGGATTAAGATAAAAGTTGAGAACAAATTTTATATATCCAAATGCCCAATACAGTCATAGCTAAACATCCGAATAAATGCATCATCAATACACAAAATCCATTTAACCACTTGTCATTAAAAAATAATTCCACAATTTCGGAAGAAAAAGAAGAAAATGTGGTTAGCGATCCTAAAAAACCGGTAATTAAAAATAACCGCCATTCAGAACTAATTTGTGGAAATTGCCAAAAAAGCCCAAGTAATACACCAATAATTAAACAACCAAGCAAATTAGCTATTAAAGTTCCAAAAGCAAATGAGGAAAATAAAGGATTAAATAACAATCCTATAGCCCAACGCAATGACGCACCTAATATTGCACCACAACTTATAAATAATAATGCCTGCATTAATAATCTAATCCAAATTGGGTTCGCAAATAACGAGCGACTGATTCTTCTTTATTTGAACCAATAACTTCTAACTCTGGACAAGCTTTTTTTAAACGAACATCTGCATCTTGCATGATGCAGCCCTTACCAGACCAAGAAAGCATTTCTACATCATTCATTCCATCACCAAAAGTAATACAGTCTTTTAACTCATACTCACGTGATTCGAGTAAATGTTTTAATGCATCCCCTTTTGAAACATTCTTATTCATTACTTCCAAACAAGCTAATGCTGAATAAACAATTGTCGTTACGTCACCAAACTTATCTCGTAAATAACTTTCTACTTCAACTAAATCCTCAGGAGTTTTACCAATAAAAAAGACTTTTTCTGTCCCACGTCCATGATGTTTGGAAAAATCGACAACGTTATAATCGAATCCAGATTCTTTATGGAACTGACGCATTGCAGGGATATCTTTGTTAGTAAACCAACCTTCATCTTGATAGCTATTCATGCATACTTTGGAAGTATCAAATGGCGTTTTGTAAAGCTCGAGAACTAAGTCTTCAGGCAAACTATTGCTATAAAGCAAATTACCCTGTAAATCCCGTACACGAGCACCATTTGATGTAATCATAACCGCACGTTTCGCACCAATTTTTCCAAGAATAGATGACACATCGGTATGGTTACGCCCCGTTGCCAAAATGATATCCACTCCGTTTTGCTCTAATGCTCTCAGCGTATCAATGGTAAGATCACCGACTAAATGTTCAGGAGTTAAAAGGGTGCCATCTAAATCAGACACCATTGCTCGAAAAGGTAAATTCATAAAAAACTCAAAAAATAATTTGCGGTTATCATATCACTAAATATACAAATTGCCCTTGTCTAAGATCAATGTATAAAAACCGTAATAAAAATAACCGCACTTTATTAAGGATTAAGGCATTAAATCAACTGATATATTTCCTTTCATTTGACAGCAACACGCTAAAACATAACCTTGTTTAATTTCATCTTCTGTCAGCGGTCCGTTTGAACTCACTTCATAATCCCCACTCACCACTAAAGTTTTACAAGAACCACAAATACCTTCTCTACAGGCGGCAATAATCGGTGCTTTATGTTCTTCCAAAGCAGCTAATAAGGTTTTTCCAACAGGTACAGAAAAAGTTTGAGGTACTGGATTAATAATAGAAAGCGTCACTTGTTTACTATTATCTAACATACAATTTTCTGCTGAAGAATGAAATTGCTCTAAAAAGAAACGCTCAGATGGAATACCAAGGGATTCTGTCATCGTACGTAAATCATTCATATAACTCTCTGGACCACAAGTCAGCACCGTATAATCAGCTATATTGGGTACAAGGTCAGATAACATTTGACTATTTAAACGTCCAGCTATAAAGCCATCATCCGCATCAACAGAAGCATTAATAAATAATTTTAACTGTGGAAATTGTTCTTTCAGCAATGTCCATTCTCGTTTAAAAATAACATCTTTAGGCGAATGGACACTATAGAATACAACCACATCTACACTCGGTTTATTTTTTAATAACCAGCGCGTCATAGACATGATTGGCGTAACGCCACATCCACCAGCCACAAGCAAATATCGATCACTTACAATACGGGTACAGGTAAATTTACCCATTGGATCGGATAGCCAAATTTGATCACCTTCTTTAATTTCGGATGTAATCCAATTAGAACCTACTCCATTTTTAATACGGCGAACGGTTAAAGTAACAAAACGGCTCATTCCTGGCGTAGATGATAGTGTATAAGCTCGCACAATATTTGGCGTATTACGAATACTTACTAAAGCGTACTGACCAGGCTCATAAGGGTAAAAATCTTGTGCTATTAATTCAATTGTATAGACATCATCAGTTTCCTGATGAATAGCATGTACCTGCATTTCGTTATAACACAACGGATTCTGATTATTTGACATAGAATTTTCTCTTTGAAGATAGAAAAAAGTGCGGTGGATTTTTAAAATGTTTATAAAACTAATACTACAAATTAAAAAATCGACCGCACTTTTCTATGAAATGTTATTTAGCTAAAGCTTCTGCCATATCTTGTTCAGGAGTGGTCAAACCGCGCAAACCGAATTTTTCATTTAATAATGCCATCACATTATCATTTAAAAATGCTGGAGCAGTCGGCCCTGTATAGATATTTTTTACACCTAACGCCAATAAGGTAAGCAAAATAACAATAGCTTTTTGCTCAAACCAAGAAAGCACTAGTGTTAATGGCAATTCATTAACGCCAATACCAAGTTTTTGTGAAAGATTTACAGCAAGCATTATCGCAGAATACGCATCATTACATTGCCCAACATCTAACAAGCGAGGTAACCCATCAATAGCACCAAAATCTAATTTATTAAAACGATATTTACCACAACCTAAAGTTAAAATCGCACAATCTTCCGGTACTTGACGAGCAAAATCAGTGTAATAGCTACGTTCACCTTTGCTACCATCACACCCGCCCACTAAGAAAACATGACGTAATTTTCCACCAGCAACAAGATTAATCACCGCATCTGAAGCATCTAATAAAGTTTGACGACCAAACCCAACAGTAATTTTGTGTTCTAATTCATCATAAGGGAATCCCGTCATTTCTTGTGCTTTCGAGATAACTTGACTGAAATCACGATCTTCAATGTGCGTTACACCAGGCCAGCCCACAATACTACGGGTATAAATACGATCCGCGTAATTACCAACATTAGGATCAATAATACAGTTAGAGGTCATAATTACAGGACCAGGGAATTTCGCAAATTCTTTCTGCTGATTTTGCCAACCACTTCCATAGTTACCAACCAAATGGTTGTATTTTTTCAATTCTGGATAACCATGCGCAGGCAACATTTCACCATGAGTATAAATATTTATCCCAGTTCCTTCCGTTTGTTCTAAAAGTGCTTTTAAATCTTTTAAATCATGACCAGAAATTAAAATACATTTTCCTGCTACAGGCTTCACATTTACCGTTGCTGGAACAGGATGGCCAAATGCTTCTGTTTCACCCGCATCTAATAAACTCATTACTTGAAAATTCATATTACCGATGCCAAGCGCCTTTTCTAACAATTCATTTAGATCACTTGGATTCGTTCCTAGCCACGCCATAAACTCATGGAATTGACGATATACCTCATTATCAAATTTACCTAAAACATGGGCATGTTCCATATAAGCAGCCGCACCTTTTAAACCGTATAAACAAAGCATACGCACACCATGTACTTCTTCCCCAATCAAAGTGCGGTCAGAATTTAGGGCAAAATTCGCAGCTTGTTTTGTTAAATCAGAAATAGTTGAACCTTCAAGCTGTAAATGAGCTAACGGATGGTTTACATCAATACTTGGATTTAGTGTACGGCAACGTTTCATTAAATTATCGCGATAAGCGATGGCTTGTTGCGCATATTCAACTATACGTTGAGAATCAAAGTTTACATTAGTCAAGGTAGAGAAAAATGCTTGTGCCGTAAAAGCATCAATTTCATTATCGATAATAGCTAAATCTCTCGCTTGAATAGCCCAAGCAGATAAGCTTTGCAGAGTTGCAACAAGGAGGTCTTGTAAATCAGAAGTTTCCGCAGTTTTACCGCACATTCCTTGAGAGTAACTACAACCGTTACCCACAGGTGTGCGCATTGTTTGTTCGCATTGTACGCAGTACATAATTAAGTCCTTTTGATTAGAATAGAAAGTTTCGTTATAAACCCGATAAAATCACTCAGATTTATAAAAAAATGATAAAACCTTTTTTCTACTAGATACAAAAGGAAATTTTGATTAATTAGAATTTGTTTGATCTAGATTAAATTAATACCAATAACAAGTTAATCTATTTTTATTTAGAAGAAAATAAATTCTAACAATACTAAAAACCTCGCAATAAAATTGCATATATTGGCATTACCAGTTGAAAAACGATAACAAATTTCATTTTATTTCTCTTATAATGCAACTGTTCGAACAACAAGCAGTATCTCGAATGATGTATGTTTATTCCCCAATGGATAGTCAAAACACAAGGAGATTATTATGGCTTTCAATATGAAAAACAGACATTTACTTAGTCTTGTTCATCACACAGAACGTGAAATTAAATATCTCTTAGATCTCTCACGAGATTTGAAACGAGCCAAATATGCAGGCACAGAACAACAAAAATTAAAAGGCAAAAATATCGCGCTCATCTTTGAAAAAACCTCCACCCGTACACGCTGTGCATTCGAAGTCGCCGCTTATGACCAAGGCGCACAAGTCACCTACATCGACCCTAACTCCTCCCAAATTGGCCACAAAGAAAGTATGAAAGATACCGCTCGCGTATTAGGCAGAATGTATGATGGAATTGAATATCGTGGCTTTAAACAAAGTATCGTTCAAGAACTTGCTGATTATGCTGGTGTGCCAGTATTCAATGGCTTAACCGATGAATTCCACCCAACACAAATGCTTGCCGACGTACTTACCATGATTGAACATTGCGACAAACCATTAAGCGAAATTAGCTATGTATATATTGGAGATGCTCGCAATAACATGGGTAATTCACTTTTATTAATTGGTGCAAAATTAGGTATGGATGTTCGTATTTGTGGACCTAAAGCATTATTACCAGAAGCAAGCCTTGTTGAAATGTGCGAAAAATTTGCGAAAGAAAGTGGCGCTCGTATTACCGTAACTGAAGATATCGACAAAGCGGTGAAAGGTGTTGATTTTGTTCATACTGATGTATGGGTTTCAATGGGTGAACCATTAGAAACTTGGGGCGAACGCATTAAATTATTACTGCCTTATCAAGTCACACCTGAATTAATGAAACGCACTGGTAATCCAAAAGTGAAATTTATGCACTGCTTACCTGCCTTCCATAACAGTGAAACCAAAGTTGGTCGTCAAATTGCTGAAAAATATCCTGAGTTAGCTAATGGTATTGAAGTAACTGAAGACGTATTTGAATCTCCAATGAACATTGCATTTGAACAAGCAGAAAACCGTATGCACACAATTAAAGCAGTCATGGTAGCAAGTTTGGCATAAGGAGGCTGTATGAGAATAGTGATTGCATTAGGCGGTAATGCGTTATTACGACGCGGAGAGCCGCTGACAGCCGAAAATCAACGACAAAATGTTCGCATTGCTTGTGAGCAAATTGCTAAGATTTGGCCAAATAATGAATTAGTAATTGCACATGGTAATGGCCCACAAGTTGGTTTACTCGCTTTACAAGGTGCCGCTTATACTGATGTACCAACCTATCCTTTAGATGTATTAGGTGCAGAATCAGTAGGTATGATCGGCTATATGATTCAACAAGAACTCGGTAATTTAGTTCCATTTGAAGTGCCATTTGCAACTTTATTATCTCAAGTAGAAGTTGATATCAACGACCCAGCTTTCAAAAATCCAACTAAACCAATTGGCCCTGTTTATACGAAAGAAGAAGCTGAACGTTTGGCAAAAGAAAAAAATTGGTCTATCGCACAAGATGGGGATAAATATCGTCGCGTTGTGCCAAGTCCATTACCAAAACGTATTTTTGAAATTCGTCCGGTCAAATGGTTGCTTGAAAAAGGCAGTATCGTAATTTGTGCGGGTGGCGGTGGCATTCCGACCTATTATGATGAACACCATAATTTACAAGGTGTTGAAGCTGTTATCGACAAAGATTTATGTTCAGCTTTACTTGCAGAAAATCTTGACGCTGATTTATTTATCATCGCAACTGACGTTTCTGCAACTTTCGTAGATTGGGGTAAACCAACTCAAAAAGCAATTTCTGTCGCATCACCTGAAGCCATTTCAGAACTTGGTTTCGCTGCAGGTTCCATGGGGCCGAAAGTACAAGCTGCGATCAACTTTGCGAAACAAACAGGAAAAGATGCAGTAATAGGCTCTTTATCTGATATTGTGGACATTGTGAAAGGAAAAGCTGGTACTCGTATTACGAAAAAAGCTGAAGGCATATCCTATTATGCTTAAATAATAAAAGAACTTTGAGAAATCATTCTCAAAGTAAAAAGTGCGGTCAGTTTAACCGATGTTTTTACCAACCGCACTTTAAACGTTATACATAAGGAGCTCGCTATGGATGCGTCCAAAAAGAAGAAAACGTTTAATTTCCCATCAGCGTTTACTATTTTATTTGCAATCTTAATTCTCGCTGTTGGATTGACCTGGGTTATTCCATCCGGTTCATATTCAAAATTAACATATAACTCCACTGATAATGTTTTTGTGGTCAAAGCTTACGGCGTTGACGATAAAACTTATCCCGCCACAACAGACACTCTTGATAATCTCAATATCAAAATTAAACTCTCCAACTTCACCGAAGGTGTGATCAAAAAACCAATCGCTATTCCTGGTACCTATCAACGTGTAGAACAACACCACAAAGGCATTGAAGACATCACCAAAAGTATGGTGGAAGGCACCATCGAAGCCGTTGATGTCATGGTCTTTATCTTCGTATTGGGAGGGTTGATTGGTGTCATTAACCGTACTGGTTCTTTTAATGCTGGGTTGATGGCTCTGGCGAAGAAAACCAAAGGTAATGAATTTTTTATTGTATTCAGCGTATCCGTCTTAATGGTGTTAGGTGGCACAACATGCGGTATTGAAGAAGAGGCTGTGGCATTCTATCCGATTCTGGTGCCAGTATTCTTGGCTCTGGGATATGATGCGATAGTCTGCGTAGGGGCTATATTCCTTGCTTCATCTATGGGAACTGCATTCTCTACAATTAACCCATTCTCCGTTGTTATTGCATCAAATGCAGCGGGTATTCAATTTACTGAAGGTATTGGTTTCCGTGCTCTAGGTTTAGCTTTAGGGGCAACTTGCGTAATCGCATATCTTTATTGGTACTGTAAAAAAATTAAAGCTGACCCAAGTTTTTCTTTCACTTATGACGATCGCGAAGAATTTCGCCAACGTTATATGAAGAACTTTGATCCAAATGCAACTATCGAATTCTCAGCTCGTCGCAAATTAATCTTAACGCTTTTCTGCATCGCATTCCCTATTATGATTTGGGGTGTAATGGTTGGCGGATGGTGGTTCCCTCAAATGGCTGCATCTTTCCTTGCCATTACTATCATCATTATGTTTATCAGTGGCTTGTCTGAAAAAGATATTGTGGAATCCTTCACAGAAGGTGCATCAGAATTAGTAGGCGTATCATTAATCATTGGTCTTGCTCGTGGCGTGAACTTAGTACTCGAACAAGGTATGATTTCTGACACTATCCTTGATTATATGTCTAATGTGGTTAGTGGTATGCCGGGTAGCGTATTTATCTTAGGTCAATTAGTCGTATTTATTTTCCTAGGTTTAATCGTACCATCTTCTTCTGGTTTAGCCGTACTTTCAATGCCAATTATGGCGCCACTTGCTGACTCAGTGGGTATTCCACGCGATATCGTGGTTTCCGCTTACAACTGGGGACAATATGCAATGCTATTCTTGGCACCAACAGGATTAGTATTGGTGACACTCCAAATGTTGCATATTCCATTTGATAGATGGGTTAAATTCGTCATGCCAATGATTGGATGCTTATTGCTAATTGGTTCCATTTTATTAGTAGTACAAGTATCTTTATATAGTGTTTAACTAATTAGTCAAATTGCCGCCTAGATCACAGTTTTTCTAGGCGGTTTCTTTTACAATAAGTTATCTTTTTTGTTAGCATAAAAAGGATTTACTATGCTTAAAAAATATTTCGATAATATCGATACTCGTATTCTTAAAGCATTACAACGAAATGGTCGATTACAAAATAATGAACTGGCCAACGAAATAGGACTTTCAAATTCAGCTTGTTTACGTCGAGTGAATCACTTGGAAGAAAGCGGCGTAATTGATAACTATGTAGCTTTATTAAATCCTAAAAAAGTAAACTGTAATCTCATCGTTTATGCATTAGGCTCTTTCTTTGAAGAAGACCCAGAATTAAAAGAGCGGTTTATTTTTGAAGTGAAATTAATCCCTCAAATTACCGAATGCCATTTTATGGCTGGTAGCTTTGATTTCTTATTGAAACTCAATGTATCTGATCTTGACCAATTTAATTACATCAAAAACACCTATCTCAATTCTAGGCTTGGCATTAAAACCTTAAAATCAGAAGTTACACTAAAAACGGTTAAGTCAACAACTGAATTGCCTTTATAAAAATCCAGCTTTTATGCTGGATTTTGTTTTTAGCTTCGGCATAATAGCAATAACTTTTCATCCCTAAAAAGGATTATAAATATGAAAAACATGTTACTGCTCAGTAGCTCAAAATACAAGAACACAGGTTATCTTGAACACACCATACCTTGGTTACAAGGTTTCCTGACTGATTATCGTGGTAAAACAATTGCTTTTGTGCCTTATGCTGGGGTACGTCGCACTTTTGATGAATATGAAAAAACTGTGCAAAATGCACTTTCTGATTTAGGGATGAATATTGTTTCCGTTCATCGTGGTAAACAGCATCGAGATATCATTGAACAAGCAGATGTCATCGCTATTGGCGGCGGGAATACATTTTGTTTGTTAAAACAACTTTATGAACACAATTTGATTGATATCATTCGTGAAAAAGTAAATAACGGTACGCCTTATTTTGGTTGGAGTGCAGGGGCTAATGTAGCTGGCGCATCTATTATGACAACTAATGATATGCCAATTACTTATCCTCCTTCATTTCAAGCATTACAGCTTTTTCCTCATCAAATTAATCCGCACTTTATTTCAGGTAAAATGCAAGGCCATAATGGTGAAAGCCGAGAAGAACGTTTGGCAGAATTTTTACTCGTTAATCCAACCGCACTTGTATATGCATTGCCCGAAGGTTCTGCGCTTCATATACAAAATGAAATGGCAACTGTGTTAGGTGAAAATCCTATTTTGTGCTTCAGTGAAAATATGGAATGTAGCACATTTGACATCAATACAACTTTTTCTTATTAACTTAAAAGGAACATATAATGGAATTATTTAAATCCATCGTTGCAGTGGTTGGCATTATTGCCACAATTTATTTTCTAATTAAAAAAGCCGAAACCCGAACTGTTTTGATTGGTGTCGGTTTAATAATGTCCATTCTGACGCTTAATCCAATGGGCGCATTAGATGCTTTTGCCAAAAGCATGACATCTGGCGGATTAATTATGGCTATCTGTTCCAGTATGGGTTTTGCTTATGTAATGAAATACACTCAATGTGATACTCATCTGGTACATTTACTTACCAAACCATTAAGCGGATTAAAATTCTTCTTAATTCCGATTGCAACAGTCATTACCTTTTTCATCAATATTGCTATTCCTTCTGCTGCTGGTTGTGCTGCTGCGGTTGGCGCAACATTAATTCCCGTTTTAAAGAGTGCGGGTGTTCGACCAGCTACTGCTGGGGCAGCTATTTTAGCTGGGACTTTTGGATCAATGATGAGTCCAGGTTCTTCTCACTCAGCAATGATTAGTGAAATGTCAGGCTTAACTATTGCTCAAGTAAACCTTTCACATGCGCCATATAACATGATTGCGGGAGCAATAGGTGCTATTGTTTTAACAATTCTTGCGCTTGTTTTTAAAGATTATGGTGAACAACATCGCCAAGCTTATCTTGCAGAACAAAAAGAAAGTGAAATTAAAGTTGTTGAAGGCGTCAATGTACTTTATGCCCTTGCACCATTAATACCATTAGTTATTTTAGTAATTGGTGGAACCTCATTACAACAAGTACCGGGTCTTGAATGGACTAAAATGGGTGTGCCTCAAGCGATGCTGATTGGTGCAATTTACGGCATTATCGTAACCCGCATTTCCCCAGTAAAAATCACTGAAGAATTTTTCAATGGTATGGGTAATTCTTATGCAAACGTACTTGGTATCATCATTGCAGCCAGCGTATTTGTAGCAGGATTAAAATCTACGGGCGCAGTGGATGCTGCAATTTCTTTCTTAAAAGAATCCAACGAATTTGTACGTTGGGGTGCAACAATTGGACCATTCTTAATGGGCTTAATTACAGGCTCTGGCGATGCAGCAGCGATAGCCTTTAACAGTGCTGTCACACCACATGCGGTAGAACTCGGCTACACTCATGTAAATCTTGGTATGGCAGCAGCGATTGCCGGTGCAATAGGCCGTACAGCTTCACCAATTGCAGGCGTAACTATTGTTTGTGCAGGCCTTGCGATGGTAAGCCCTGTAGAAATGGTAAAACGTACTGCACCAGGCATGATACTTGCTGTTTTATTCTTAGCATTATTTATGTTGTAGAAATAGTAAAAAATTGACCGCACTTTATTTAAGTGCGGTCTGTTTTTATAGACTTTTAAAGGAAGAAAAAAATGAACTTAGATTTAAATCAACTTGTTAAATGGCGTCGTGAATTTCATCGTTTTCCAGAAATTGGTTGGAGTGAATTTTGGACAACTTCTCGTATTGCGGATTACTTGGAAGACTTAGGTTGTTTTAAAATTTTTCTTGGTAAACAAATTATAAATCCGGACTTTGTTCGTGGACGAAAACAAGCCGTAGTAGATAAAGGTTTAGCTAATGCAAAAGCCTATGGAGCCAATGAAAAATGGCTCGAAAAAATGGAAGGGTACACTGGTTGTGTAGCATTATTTGATTCAGGCAAACCAGGAAAAACTATTGCATTACGTTTTGATATCGACTGTGTGAATGTTACGGAAACTCGCTCGCCCGAGCATATTCCAAATAAAGAAGGTTTTGCTTCAATTAACGATGGTTTTATGCATGCTTGTGGGCATGATTCACATATTACAATAGGTTTAGGTGTTGCATTATGGATCGCTCAGAACAAAGATAAACTTACTGGAAAAGTAAAAATTGTATTCCAACCAGCAGAAGAAGGTGTTCGAGGTGCAGCAGCCATTGCACAAAGTGGCATAATTGATGATGCAGATTATTTTGCTTCTTCACACATTAGTTTTTGCGCGAATACAGGCACAGTTATTGCTAATCCAAGAAATTTTCTTTCCACCACAAAAATTGATATTCGCTATAAAGGTAAACCTGCACACGCAGGTGCTGCGCCTCATTTAGGTCGTAATGCTTTATTAGCTGCAGCGCATACAGTCACTCAACTTCATGGTATTGCACGCCATGGTGAAGGCATGACAAGAATTAATGTGGGTGTGCTAAAAGCGGGTGAAGGACGAAATGTCATTCCATCCTCTGCTGAATTACAATTAGAAGTGCGGGGAGAAAATAAAGCAATTAATGAATATATGACTGAACAAGTCATGCAAATAGCCAAAGGTATCTCCATAAGTTTTGATGTAGTGTATGAAACTGAAATTGTAGGTGAAGCAGTGGATATGAATAACGATGTTGAACTTATAAAACTCATCGAAGAAATATCCCTTGAACAACCACAAATCAATAACGTAAATTCAGATTATGCTTTCAATGCAAGTGAAGATGCGACTATTTTAGGTAGACGTGTACAAGAACACGGGGGCAAAGCTATTTACTTCATTCTTGGTGCAGATCGCACAGCAGGTCATCATGAAGCAGAATTTGATTTCGATGAAAATCAATTGCTTACTGGGGTTAATATTTATACTTCTTTAGTACAAAGATTATTAGCTTAATTAAATAAAATATTTTTACTCCCTTCTTTTAAGAATCCTCTATTTTTCTTAGAATAAAGGCAATATCTACCCACCTTATAAGGAAAACTCAATGATTAATAGACGTCATTTTATTCAAATCGGTGCAAGCAGTATTCTTGCATTAAGTGCAAGCCGTTTTGCGACAGCAAAAGGTAAACATGATGTAGATTTACGTATTGTTGCTACTACTGACGTTCACAGTTTCTTAACAGACTTTGATTATTATAAAGACGCCCCAACCGAGAAATTCGGTTTTACTCGTGCTGCAAGCCTTATTCGTCAAGCACGTGCTGAAGTAAAAAATAGCGTATTGGTTGATAACGGGGATTTAATTCAAGGTAACCCTATTGCTGATTATCAAGCTGCTCAAGGCTATAAAGAAGGCAAATCTAACCCTGCGGTGGATTGCTTAAATGCAATGCACTATGAAGTAGGAACTTTAGGTAACCACGAGTTTAACTATGGTTTAAATTATTTGGCTGACTGTATCAAACAAGCTAAATTCCCAATTGTAAATGCCAACGTAGTAAAAGTAGGAACTGAAGAACCTTATTTCACACCTTATGTCATTCAAGAAAAATCAGTTGTTGATAATCAAGGTAAAACACATAAATTAAAAATTGGTTACATCGGTTTTGTGCCACCGCAAATCATGGTTTGGGATAAAGCGAACCTTCAAGGTAAAGTTGAAACTCGTGATATTGTAAAAACAGCACAAAAATATATCCCTGAAATGAAGAAAAAAGGGGCAGATATTATCGTTGCATTAGCTCACACTGGCCCATCTGATGAACCTTATCAAGAAGGCGCTGAAAACTCTGCATTCTATTTAGCGGATGTTCCACATATTGATGCGGTTATTTTTGGACACTCACACCGTTTATTCCCAAATAAAGAATTTGCGAAATCACCAAATGCAGACATCGTAAATGGTACAGTAAAAGGTGTACCAGAAAGTATGGCAGGCTATTGGGCAAATAATATCAGTGTAGTGGATCTAGGCTTAACAGAACACAAAGGTAAATGGATTGTTACCTCTGGAAAAGCGGTTCTACGTCCAATTTATGATGCAGAAAATAAAAAAGCACTTGCAGAAAATGACCCAGAAATTACCGCACTTTTAAAACCAGTTCACGAAGCGACACGTAAATTTGTTTCTCAACCTATTGGTAAAGCAACAGATAATATGTACAGCTATCTTGCATTAGTACAAGATGATCCAACTATTCAAATTGTAAACCAAGCACAAAAAGCCTATGTAGAAAAAGTTGCACCAAGTGTTGCAGCAATGGCTGGCTTACCTATTTTAAGTGCAGGCGCACCATTTAAAGCGGGTGGTCGTAAAAATGACCCTACAGGTTATACCGAAGTAAATAAAGGTGAATTAACTTTCCGTAATGCGGCAGACTTATATCTCTATCCAAATACATTAGTAGTTGTTAAAGCAACAGGTGAACAATTAAAAGAATGGTTAGAATGCAGTGCAGGTATGTTTAAACAAATTGACCCTGCAAGTGATAAACCACAATCATTAATCGATTGGGAAGGGTTCCGCACTTATAACTTTGATGTGATTGATGGTGTCAATTATGAATATGATCTAACCAAACCTGCTCGTTACGATGGTGAATGTAAATTAATTAACCCAGAATCACATCGTGTAGTGAACCTCACTTATCAAGGTAAACCAGTTGATCCAAAAGCAGAATTCTTGATTGCAACGAATAACTATCGTGCTTACGGTAATAAATTCCCAGGCACTGGCGATCAACATATTGTTTACGCATCACCAGATGAAAACCGTCAAATTTTAGCTGATTACATTAAAGTAACCAGTGAAAAAGAAGGTTCTGTAAACCCTAGCGCGGATAAAAACTGGCGCTTTACGCCAATTAAAGGCAACGATAAATTAGATGTTCGTTTTGAAACCTCACCAAGCGAACAAGCAGCTCAATTCATCAAAGAAAAAGCACAGTATCCAATGAAACAAGTGGGTACAGATGAAGTTGGATTTGCTGTATATCAAATTGATTTATCTAAATAATAATTAGAAAAATAAAATGCCGCCTGAAGATCAAAATTTAGGCGGCATTTTTTCTTCTAAAGTGCGGTCAAATTTTTCAGTATTTTTACAAATTACATTCGCTTTTCAATCCTTCTATTGCTTTACATTCCTCTTCATTATGTTCACTTTCGGTAACAATAGACTGTAAAAAATCTTTGATTTCTAATAATTGAGATATTTTATTTTCCACTTGAATCAGTTTATTAAGTACTAATTGATCTGCTTGATAATGATCTTTCATACTAAATTTAATACGATTGAGTGCCTTAATATTCTCTAAAGAGAAACCCAACGTTCGACATTTTTTGATAAATTTTAATTGTTCTACACTTTCTTCATCATAATATCGATAACCATTAGCCAATCGCTTAGATGGCTGCAATACTCCTTGCTTTTCATAGTAGCGGATAGTTTCAATATTAGTATGCGTAGATTTACTTAATTCACTAATTTTCATTATTTCCTCAAGCAATTTTTTACTTTAATGAGAATGGTCATCTAATAACAAATTTGTATTACTATCATACAAGGATTTAACTGCTCTAGAAACTGTGGAAATACCGCTGTATAAGACAAAAAGACTTAAAATACCACTAGCCACTACATCAACCCATTGCCAATTTAACCAATAAGCACTTATTCCTGCAATAATAGCAACAACCGAACCAAATAAATCTACTAAAACATGCAAATATGCTGCTCGAATATTCAAATTATGGCGATTACTTTTTAGCATTATAAAAGCTACCAACAAATTAATCCCAAACCCTAGTAAAGCTACACCTAACATTGGCAAAGCGTCTATTTCTATCGGAGCCTGCCAACGTGTTACAGCCTCAATAAAAATCCAAATAGCGACCCAAACTAATGAAATTCCATTGATTAAAGCTAACCATTTTTGCCATTTTAGACTTAAAAATAACCCAATCCATGCTAAAAAAATAGATAAACTATCATTTGCCATATGCCCAGCATCAGCCATCAAAGTAAGGCTGTTAAACCAATATCCCCCTAGAAATTCAACAACCATATAAAAGGTAATAATTGCAAAACTGATGCCTAATACCATTTTATTTTTAGAAATTTGACTATGAGGGCAAGATGCATGCTGCTGATATTCTTTAGGAGTATAATTTTTTACTAGAGAAACTTCTTTCATTTTATTTCCTTAACTATTTGATTTGAAAGAAGCATAAAACCTGTAGTAACTACAAAGTCAAATCATAAAACTTACATTTAATAAAATTAATTATTTAAAAAAAGCTAAATTATAGAGATTTCAATAAAAATTCATTTTTATCTGTGGATAACTCATAAATAATCTGTCATAAAACTGTTTTTATTCACTTGGTAACTTTGAGAAAAAATAAAGTTGTTAATAACTTTCCATTTTACACACAAGATTTTTAAAGAAAATGATCGCATTTTAACAAGATCTTTAGATCCTATAACACCTGTTTCTATAAGGATCAAATAAGGTTACTCACAATCACAAAGGATCTTAATAGTAACAATAATAAGATCTTTATATATAAAAAGAGATCTTATTTACTAATACAAACCTGATCTTTCAAAGGACCAATAGATCCATTCTTTTTTTGTCAGGTGTTTTAAATTTCTGTAGAATAACGTCAATTTTTTGATCCGAATAAATAGAGATAGATATGTTTTACACTGAAACTTATGATGTGATTGTGATCGGTGGTGGCCATGCGGGTACAGAAGCCGCGCTTGCACCAGCTCGAATGGGATTAAAAACCCTTTTATTAACGCATAATGTAGATACTTTAGGGCAAATGTCTTGTAACCCTGCAATTGGTGGGATCGGTAAAGGTCATTTAGTAAAAGAAGTAGATGCAATGGGCGGTTTAATGGCTCATGCTGCAGATAAAGCAGGGATCCAATTTCGTACTTTAAATAGCAGTAAAGGCCCAGCAGTGCGTGCTACTAGAGCTCAAGCTGACAGAGTTCTATATCGTCAAGCTGTTCGTACAGCATTAGAAAATCAACCCAATTTAGATATTTTTCAACAAGAAGCCACCGATATTCTAATTGAGCAAGATCGAGTTACAGGCGTTAGCACAAAAATGGGATTAATTTTTCGTGCTAAATCAGTGGTATTAACTGCAGGTACTTTCTTAGCAGGTAAAATTCATATTGGTTTGGAAAATTATGAAGGTGGTCGAGCTGGGGATCCTGCTTCTGTAAATCTTTCACATCGATTAAGAGATCTTGGATTACGTGTAGATCGCCTTAAAACGGGTACACCACCACGTATTGATGCCCGTACGATCAATTTTGATATTTTAGCTAAACAACATGGTGATGCTGTTTTACCCGTGTTTTCTTTTATGGGATCTGTTTCTGATCACCCTCAACAAATTCCTTGTTATATCACCCATACCAATGAACAAACCCATGAAGTGATCCGTAATAACTTGGATCGCAGTCCAATGTATACTGGTGTGATTGAAGGGATTGGCCCACGTTATTGCCCATCCATTGAAGATAAAGTAATGCGTTTTGCAGATCGTAATTCACATCAAATTTATTTGGAACCAGAAGGCTTAACCAGTAATGAAGTGTATCCAAACGGGATCTCGACCAGTTTACCGTTTGACGTGCAAATGGGCATTGTGAATTCCATGAAAGGTTTGGAAAAAGCGCGCATTGTGAAGCCAGGTTATGCGATTGAGTATGATTATTTTGATCCACGTGACTTAAAACCTACGTTAGAAACAAAAGCTATTTCAGGTTTATTCTTCGCAGGTCAAATTAACGGTACAACGGGTTATGAAGAAGCAGCGGCACAAGGCTTATTGGCGGGGATTAACGCAGGTCTTTATGTTCAAGAGAAGGATGCATGGTATCCACGCCGTGATCAATCTTATACAGGCGTATTGGTTGATGACCTTTGCACACTTGGTACCAAAGAACCATATCGCGTATTTACTTCTCGTGCAGAGTACCGTTTGTTATTACGTGAAGATAATGCAGACATTCGTTTAACGCCAATTGCCCATGAATTAGGTTTAATTGATGAGGCTCGTTGGGCTCGCTTTAATCAAAAAATGGAAAATATTGAACAGGAACGCCAACGCTTACGCAGTATTTGGTTGCATCCTCGTTCTGAATATTTAGAAGAAGCGAATAAAGTTCTTGGCAGCCCACTTGTGCGTGAAGCTAGCGGTGAAGATTTATTACGCCGTCCAGAAATGACCTACGATATTTTGACTTCTTTAACACCATACAAACCAGCAATGGAAGACAGAGAAGCCGTAGAACAAGTGGAAATAGCGATTAAATATCAAGGCTATATTGAGCATCAACAAGAAGAAATTGAAAAACAAAAACGCCACGAAAATACAGCTATCCCAGCTAACTTTGATTACAGCAAAGTATCTGGTTTATCTAATGAAGTGCGTGCGAAGTTGGAACAGCATCGTCCTGTTTCCATTGGCCAAGCGAGCCGAATTTCAGGTATCACCCCTGCAGCGATTTCAATTATTCTGGTGAATTTGAAAAAACAAGGAATGTTGAAACGTGGGGAATAAGATTTTCTGTGTTTGAAAGTAAAAGTGCGGTGAATTTTCACCGCATTTTTTATAGACTAATTTAAAAAAATATAATTAATGGGCAAGAGCCTGTTTCACCGCTGCATCCAATCCTGCTGTTGGACAGCCAAGCAATTTATCAAGAGTTTTTTTCTGAGAATAATGTATCTTATAAAGAATTTTTTGCTAATGTTGCCAGATTAAATCCATATAGTTTTGGTATTGCGTAAAATAGCTTCAGTTTCAATGTGCTGCTACAAGTAGATTACACATTAACAGAATTTGGAACAGAGGCTTCTAATAAGATGTTTGAGTTGGTGGATTGGTTAGAAACAAATTTACCTGAAATTTTAGATACAGTGAAAAAACATTAAGAATTATTACTAAACTTGCTTATGGAAATTTCTAAGGTAAAAAAATCGCACATTTAACAGTGCGATTTTTTCTTATATTAATTTAGGACATTCTGCCATTTTCTATGCCAATAACTTGATCACAAATTGCCATGGTGGATTGGCGATGACTCACGAGAATAATCAATTTTTCAGCTTTCACGTTCAACAATGATTTCAAAATCATCGCTTCGTTTAAGCTATCCAAATTACTGGTCGGTTCATCGAGTAAAATAATCGGTGCGTTGTGTAGGAATGCACGAGCAATACCGATACGCTGTTTTTCACCATCAGAGAGATTGCCGCCCAACTCCGTCATTTTTGTTTGATAACCTTGTGGCAAGCTTAAAATGAAATCATGAATTGAGGCTTTCTTCGCTGCTTCCATAATTTCTTCTAACGTTGCATCACGGCGCGCAAGGCGAATATTTTCCTCAATGGTTTCATTGAAAATATAGGTTTGCTGAGTAATGTAAGCCATATTGTTTCGCAAACTACGGGTGTTGATGTTAGGTAAAGTTTCACCGTTAATTTTAATGCTGCCTGATTTAGGATCATAAAAACGCATCAGCAATTTCAACAAGGTACTTTTACCGCTTCCGCTTCTGCCGTGAATACCTAAGATTTCACCTTTTTTCACAGATAAGCTGACATCCGATAAAATTTGTTCTTCACCGTAAGAGAAGTTTACATTCTCAACATCAATGCGAGAAACCTCCTTCAAATCTACCGCTCTTTCTACATCTTTTAACTCTGGTTCTTCTGCTAATAAACCTAATACTCGCTCACCTGAAGCCAAAGTTTGTAATAAGTTGCTTGAAAGGTTACTTAACGCAATAACTGGCCCGTAGCTTGACATCAATAAAATCACGCCGATTAAAAAGGCAGAAAAATCAATTTTATCTAAGCTAAATAAAATTAAGCCGGTAAATAGCATAATAATGTTGAAAACGGATACTGCCACTTCAGTATAAACACGGACTTTTGCTTCTTGGTCTTTAATGCGCTCAAAAGCTGTATCGATTTTTTGGCTGCGTTGTTGGATTTCTGCTAAGCGTTGTTTTGCATAACCAAAAAGCTGAATTTCTTTCATACCACGCACGCTGTCGAGGAAGAAGTCATTCATTTCGCCCACTAATTCACGATAGCGTCTGCCATCTTCACGCGCTAATTTAGTGGTGATAATCGGTAAAATAACACCCACTGTCAAATACGCAGCCAACGCCACAAGCACAAACCAACCTGAAAGATGCGCAAAGACCAACAATAAAATCACAGAGGTAAAGAACGCAATCATAATTGGCGCGATGGTATGCGCATAGAATACTTCGAGTAATTCTATATCGTTGGTCACCAATGACACTAATTGCCCCGCTTGTTTATCTTGCAACTTAACAAAAGCCAAACGGCGCAAGGAAGAAAACACTTTATCACGCAATAAAGCCAATAATTTAAAAGCAATATAGTGCCCAGACATTTGCTCTAAATAACGCAACGCGCCACGAGCCACCGCTAACACGATAAGTGCGGTCAAAATTCCAGAAAAACTTAAATGGGTGTCAAAGTTTAAGAGATTCACTAACCCCATCGCACCCAGCACCATAATAAAGATGGCAGCCAGGAAACCAAGCGTACCCATCGTGATGGTAAACGCCATAATATGTGCGAGTGGAGTCACTAATTTCAACAAATGCCCCATTACAACAAAACCATTTTTACGCATTTGCCACCTCTCTAATTTGTTCTAAATCTTTTTGTTGTTGGAACATTTCAGCATACGCACCTTGTTTTGCCATTAAGGTTTCGTGTGTGCCTTGCTCAATCAATTTACCTTGGTCAAGTACGTTAATACAGTCCGCATTTACCGCATTTGCCAAGCGGTGAGAAATCATCACAATGGTTTTTTGTTGTTTAAATTGTTGAATGAACTGCAAAATAATTTCTTCGCTTTCTACATCAATATTACTGGTCGCTTCATCAAAAATATAAAGCTCGGCATTGTGTAATAAAGCACGCGCTAAGGCTAAACGTTGAATCTGACCGCCCGATAAATTCGTACCACGGCTTAATAGCTGCATATCTAATCCGCCATTTTCGCGTACAAATTGGGCAAGATTCACTTGTTCTAAACACGCATAAATTTGTTCATCTGTGGCATCAATTTTCGCCATCGTCATATTTTCACGCAGTGTGCCTTTAAACACGTAGCTACTATGGCTCACCAACGATACTTTTTGATAGAAAGAAGTGAGGTCTATTTCTGAGGCGTTTTGTCCATTAAACAAAATTTCACCTTGTTGCGCTTTATTAAAGCCCATCAATAACGAAACTAAGGTTGATTTACCGCAACCACTTTTACCCACAAACACAGAAAGTTGGTTTGGTTGAATCGTTAACGTTAACCCCTGAATTGCCGGTTTTTCAGCAGAATACGCAAAATGTAGATCTTTAATTTCCACTTGAACGTTATTTTTGGCTTCAAAATCCATCGCACTTTGTTGGGTTTCCACTGGCGTATCAAGCAATGTGAAAATTTTATCTGAAGCCGCTTTACCATTCATCGCCACATGGAAGAATGAACCAAGCAAACGAAGCGGAATAAAGAACTCGGAGGAAAGTAGAATAAATAAAATCACGCCTAAGACGCTGAGTTGTGCATCTTGGAATTGCAATAATGCGGTTAAAATCCCAATTGCTGCGCCACCATAAGCGAGTAAATCCATAAGAGAAACCGAGTTAAGCTGCATGGTAAGTACTTTCATGGTGATTTTGCGGAAATGCTCTGCTTCTTCATCCATCGCTTTCGCTTTATAAGCATCATCTTGATAGATTTTTAGCGTAATTAAACCCTGTAGGTTATCTAAAAAGCTGCTGCCTAATCCCACATAGATGGACCAATATTTTGCTAAGAGTTTTTTCGCAATTTTATTTACCGCAATGATCGACATAGGGATAAGCGGCACGCAAATTAATAAAATAATGGCTGTTTTAAAGCTGAAAAAAATCAAGAAAACAAAGAGGGTAAGCGGTGCAAGCAAGCTATAAAAAAGCTGCGGCAAATAACGCCCAAAGTAGATTTCAAGCTGTTCTACACCTTCTGATGCCACTTGGATAATGCTTGAGGTGGATTGTTGGTTCACTTGGTTAAGCGGCATAGAAGCCAATTTACGGTAGATAAGGCTACGCAATTCATGCTTCACTTTTGTGCTGGCAAAATAAGATGCCTGCACTGATTTTTTACCCGCAAAAGCACGCAGTGCCAATGCCGCAATTAAAATCACACCTAAACCCACCGCACTTGACATCGTCAACTCTTTAAAATAAGCGGCCTGTAAAATATAAGAAAACACGACGGCACTAATAATCCCGCCAACTAATGCCACCCAATTCCACAACACTGTGACGCCAATCCATTTTTTACTATCGGCCACCGTGTTAATTAGGCGTTTATCTATCATCATAATGATTGCTCCTAAAATAAAAAGAAGTACGCATAGAATTATGCGTACTTTATATGTAGGGAATGGAAGTTAGTACAATCCATGCACTCAAATTATTTATGTGCGTGAATGGAAAACTATTCACACACCCTACAAATTAATTAGAATCGAATTTCTACAGAGGCAGAGAAGTTGCGACCTGGTGCATAGAAACGTTCAAGACCGACCCCGTTTCTATCAATATTATTTGTTGTGCTGTGTGCATTAATACCGCGCAACGCATCCCAAGTATGGTATTTTTTATCAAATAGGTTATATACCCCAGCTCTTAATATAATAGCTTCTTTGATTTTATAAAAACCGAATAAATCGACTAAATAGGTAGATTTATTAAGGTATTTATAGTTTTCAACAGATTGGTACAACTCTTTTTTTGAACACTGATCTTCACCAGTCCAATCATCATATTCCCACGCTACACAACGATCTTTAATTTCAAGTGTTTTGGCATCTTTTGCTTTTTTGCTCCCTAAATAGGTTAATCGGCTAAAAATGCCCCATTTACCATTTGGATCTTCATAATCTAACCCCAAAACAGCTTTTATTGGCTGAATAGAAAGTAGACTGGTAGAGTTCGATAACTTCCCTTTACTATAACCTAATGCAGCATGTAATTTAAAGCCTTGAGGAATAGGAAAAATAGTATCTAAATTCAAACTACCTTTTACTTCTACACCATGTACCCTTGCATTATCAACATTTACCATTTGTTGCACTGGAGTTTGATAAGTTCGTCCATATTGAGTCTGTTCAATAATACTTTCTTGCTCAAATAAGAAATCACGATACCGAGTTTGATATAAACTAACATCAAATATACCTTTTTCATTCTGTGCTTTAGCAAAAACTGTATGGTTGATACTGCGCTCAGACTTCAATCCGGGATTAGATTTCCATGTTCCATAAGCATTAGTAAAACTGAAATATAATTCAGTGGCAGTAGGAATACGATAACCTGTACTCAATTGATAGCCAAATTTCCAAGTATCTGTTGTTTGAGCATCTAAACCTAGAAAACCGCTCCAATTTGAAAAACTACTTTGTGCCGGTTCCCCTTCTGCTAAACAAGCCTTACTACAGGCCGCATTTAAAGCTTTAGGAGAAAGTTTAGCATAATCATAGCGAGTACCAACATTTGCAGAGAATGTTGGTCTCCAACCACTTTCAAAACGAGGATTCCATGTAATTTGATCTTTTAGTGAAGCACCGTATATTCTCGTTTTTACAGGTCTTTGAATGGTATACCAGTCGTCTAATCCAAATTCATTGGTATCATGGTTAATGTTTTTAAATTCTCGTTCACTTGCGTAGGTTCTAAAAGAGAAGACATGCTCGCCCCCCAAATTAAATGGCATGCTTTCTAATTCAGCAGAAATTCGTTTAAACACAGTTTTCATCCGACGATCATAAACTTCACTCAATTGTTTTTCATTTGTTAGCCAATCGCGTTGACCTTTATAGTTAACCGCTGCCAAATCTGTTTTTTGATAATCAAAATCTAATTTACTGAATGCTAAGTAATTAGATTCCGGCGTATAGAGATAATATGCATTGACATTAATACGTTTATTTTGATCATCCGCTTCACGCCAAGCACTTCCGTATGAAGTGTAGCTACGTTCATCGACATATCGGCTACCTTTTTGCCCATTAAGACCAACACCAACCTTATGATGTGGAGTAATTTGATAGCCCACCTTAGCTAAATAACTATGAAAACGGTGGGTAGCAGGATCTGGATGTTGACTTCTTGTGTAATTAAATTCAGGTCCCTCCCCCCTACTCTTAATTTCATGACCTGTACGTTGTGAGTACATCAAAACAGCATCCACCTTATCGCCAACATACCCAAGACCTAGAGTTCTGACCCACTCACTATTTTTGCTGGCATATCCACCACGTAATAAGGCACCAAATTTATTATTGGATTTAACAATATCTTGTGCATCTAAAGTATGGTAATTAACACTGCCACCTAAAGCACCACTACCAGAATTAAGAGCATCTGAGCCCCGAACAATATCAATATCTCTAACTAACTCTGAATCAATACTCAAACGAGAAGGATTAAAATTGCCATAACGCGAATAAAGTGAGTTTTCCTCACTATCAGGCAAATTCACACCATCTACACTAATACCAACTCGATTACCTTCTACTCCACGAATAGAAAAACCCTTTAGGAACCGCCCGTTGTCACTGATCCCTACATCAGTCGTATATCTCACTAAATCTCGAGTATCTCGAATCATTTCTTGTTGGATAGTTTTTGCATTCGTGCGGATAACATTTGACTGTGTTTTATGTTCAGACGATATTTCATCCGTAATCTTAATTTCAGACAATTGCTCCTCAGCCAAAGCATAACTCGTAACAGACATGCCTGTAGTAATCAGCAACAGAGCATAAGGGGTTAATTTATGTTGTTTCATTTATGATTTCCTTAAGTTATATAAATGATAATTATTATAAATAATGAATTTTTTATTTTGTATATGTTTTTGATAATTATTTTTATTTTGTGATTGAGATCAAAAAATTAAGTTGAACTTTTATTTTGCTAATCATTATCACAGTACAATCAAAATGACTTTTTTTCCTAACAGTGATAGGATAATTGGTAATTTTATTATGTAAATTGAATCAATTATGACCCAATCTCGAATTGTAAAAATCGCAACGCGTCAAAGTCCTTTAGCTTTATGGCAAGCAAATTTTGTGAAAGAGCGCTTAGAGCAATTTCATTCCCATTTAACAGTTGAACTTGTGCCTATGGTGACAAAAGGTGATGTGATTTTAGATTCACCTTTAGCAAAAATTGGGGGAAAAGGTTTATTTGTGAAAGAACTAGAGCATGCATTATTGGAGAAGCGAGCAGATATTGCTGTACATTCAATGAAAGATGTACCAATGACTTTTCCTGAAGGTTTGGGCTTAAGTGTGATTTGTAAACGCGAAGATCCTCGAGATGCTTTTGTTTCAAATTCTTACTGTTCTTTATCTGAATTACCACAGGGCTCGATTGTAGGAACATCTAGCTTACGTCGTCAATGCCAGTTAAAACAGCTTCGACCAGATTTAGATATTCGTTCTTTACGTGGAAATGTGGGTACGCGTTTGAGTAAACTTGATGCTGGTGAATACGATGCCATTATTTTGGCTTCTGCAGGTTTAATTCGTTTAGGTTTAGCATCTAGAATTGCTTCTTTTATTGAAGTAGAACAGTCATTGCCGGCTGCAGGACAAGGTGCCGTAGGAATAGAATGCCGAACGGATGATATAGTCGTGAAAGATTTATTAGCACCGCTAGCTGATGAAGAAACAACAGCATGTGTTTTGGCTGAACGTGCGATGAATACTGCATTACAAGGTGGATGTCAGGTACCAATTGGAGGGTATGCTGTGTTACAGGGAGATGAAATTTATTTACGTGCATTAGTGGGTGATGTGGATGGTTCGTTGATTCTTCGAGCAGAAGGCAAAAGTACGGTAGAAAATGCAGAAGAATTAGGCCGTACTTTGGCTAAACAGTTATTAACGCAAGGTGCTGATAAAATTTTAGCAAGAATTTATGCATAATAGGGGGAAGTAATGGCTGTCTTAGTGACTCGCCCTGACGAACGTGGTAGACAATTGGTTGATATGTTAAGTCAATCAGGTATGACGGCACTGCATTTGCCTTTATTTACTCTAGAAGAAGGCTATGAGCTTGTTAATTTACCCACTAGGTTAAATCAACTTAATGCTGGTGATTATGTGTTTTTGGTTTCTAAAAGTGCGGTAGATTTTGCGGATAAAATATTAAAAAAAACAAATAATATTTGGAGAAAAGATTTACATTTCTTTACAGTTGGAGAACGAACCGCACAGTATTTTTCTTGTCAAAGCGAGCGCAATGTGCGTTACCCTATTCGTTCTGAAAGTAGTGAAGGCTTGTTAGAGTTACCCGAAATGCAATTTTTGCAAGGTAAACAGATTTTAATATTACGAGCTAATAGTGGTCGAGATTTTTTTCGCAAACAAGCAGAATTACGTGGAGCACTGGTAAGCTATGTTGAATGTTATCGTCGGGAGCCTCTTCTTTATGATGCAGAAGAAAAAATAAATATTTGTAAGCGTTTAGGTGTAAATACTATTGTGGCGACAAGTTTAGACATCATTCAATCCCTATTAACATTTGTGCCTGAAAATGATCAGGCATGGTTAAAACAATGCACACTGATTACTGTAAGCCAACGTATTGCTAATTTTACGAAAGAAGCTGGTTGGGCTAATGTCGTCATTTCTCCTAAAGCAGATAACACAAGTTTATTAAATACCTTACTTAAGACTCATTAAGGAATTGATATGGCAAAGAATCAATCAAATGATATCACTGAACAAGTCAGCGATACCCCTGAAATAGTAGTAGAAAAAACGGAAGCGGAACAATCTGCTGAACAGCCTGTTCTTCAACAAACGATAGTTAAAAAAAATGGTACAGCATTAAGTTTGTTAGCTATTTTAATTGCGCTTGGTGTTGGCGGTGCTGGTTATTATATTGGCCAACAACAAGTTACAGACTTTCAGAAAAAGTTAATTGTTCTTGAAAACCAAGTCGGAGAGTCAGCCTCTCGTGTTACTTCAAATGAGAAAAATGAGCAAGTAAGCCAATTGGAAAGTGGTTTAAAAGCCATGCAGGAAAAGGTAATTCAATTAGAAGAATTTAATAAAAGTAAAACGGAAGAAATTACTACTTTACAGGCTCAAATAAAACAAGTGAGTCAACTTGCAAGTGCACAACAACCAAATGATTGGTTATTCTCTGAAGTCGATTTTTTATTGAATAACGCACTACGTAAACTTATTTTAGATAATGACGTTGATACAGCTATTTCTTTATTGAAATTAGCTGATGAAACGCTAGTTAAAATTAATAATGCTCAAGCTAATTCTGTTCGTAATGCGATTAACCAAGATTTGAAGAAATTACTTTCTCTTTCTAGTGTAGATCAAAATTCAGTGATGCAAAAACTTTCACAGCTTGCCAACACAGTTGATGAGTTGCAAGTGCTTAATGTAAATTTTGATGACACCCCTGAAAATAATAATAAATTATCCGATAGTATCGAGGATTGGCAACAAAATGTTGAAAAAAGTGCTACTTCTTTCTTAAATCATTTTATTCGTATTTCGCCAAAACAAAGCGCAAATAAGAAAGAATTATTAGCACCGAATCAAGATATTTATCTTCGTGAAAATATTCGTTTACGTTTACAACTTGCTATTATGGCTGTACCTCGTCAACAGGATGAGCTTTATAAACAATCTTTAGATGCTGTGTCGTCTTGGGTTCGTAGCTATTTTGATACAAATTCTGAAACTACGCAGAATTTCTTAAAATCTGTGGATGAATTGTCAGAACTGTCTATTTATGTGGATGTTCCAGAACAATTGGCAAGTTTAACATTGCTTGATAAATATCTTAATCGCTTACCATTAGATGTACAAAAAGTAGAAATTGAGACAGATAAAGCGGTTGAAAGTATGCCGAAAGTAGAGGATACAATGCAAAAATCTGAAGATAAACCGGCAAAAGCCGAGCATCAACAATAAGGAGAGCCTATGTTTAGAGTGCTTTTTCTAATGATAGCGCTGCTTGCAGGACTTGTGGCTGGACCTTATCTTTCTGGTCAGCAAGGTTATGTCCGTATTGAAACGGCTAACAATATTATTGAAATGTCTATTACAACGCTAGTCATCTTTTTTGTTATCGCGTTAGCAATCATCTATGGATTGGAGTGGATTATTACCCGATTTTTACGTTTAAGTAGAGGATCTTACAACTGGTTTTCACGCCGTAAACGTGTTAGAGCACAAAAACAAACCCTTGAAGGTTTGGTTAAAATGAATGAGGGAGATTATGCAAAAGCAGAAAAATTGATTGGTAAAAATGCCAAACACTCTGCTGAGCCAGTATTAAATCTAATCAAAGCAGCTGAAGCTGCACAACAACGTGGTGATGAATTTAGTGCAAATCGTTATTTAATTGAGGCAACAGAGTTAGCGGGTTCTGATAATTTATTGGTTGAAATCGCTCGGACACGGATTTTATTACAACAAAATAAATTACCAGCAGCGCGTAGTTCAGTAGATAGCCTGCTTGAAATGTCTAACCGTAATAAAGAAGTATTAAAACTTGCTGTGGATATTTATTTGCGCTCTAAAGCTTATCAAGCGCTTGATGAGATTTTAGACAGTGTAGAAAATAGTGGTTTATTTAGCACAGAAGAGTTTCAAGAACTTCGTACGCAAACAGAAAATGGCCTACTTGATGAAAAGATGAATGAGGAAGGCGTTGATGGATTACTTGCATGGTGGGATGAGCTACCTCGTCGTCGCCGTAATAATGTTGATTTAAAAGTAGGCTTAATTCAACGTTTAATTGATTGTAATGATCATGAGTCTGCAGCAGAATTTACCCTTGAAATCTTGAAAAAAATTGGTGACAACACACCAATTGGTAAAGCGCTTTGCACTCAAATTACACGTTTACAGCCGGAAGATAACAGCAAGTTAATTAAACTTGTAGCAAAACGAGCTAAACATGCTGGTGATGTAGAAAAATGTTGTATTAATCGAGCGTTGGGCTATTTATATGTTCGTAATAACGAATTTTCCCAAGCTGCTGAAGTTTTTAAAAAGGTGATTGCTTGTCCTAATCAATTAGAATCAAATGATTTGATGATGGCTTCTTACGTTTTTGAACAGTCTGGTGATAAAGTCCTAGCAGAACAAGTACGACAAGATAGTTTAAAATCCGTAATGGCTATAGACAATATTCCTCTTGAAAAAAATGAGGAAAATATGCTAAAAAAAGGAAATTAGCTTTCAAAAGCAAATTATAATAGATAAAACGCGCTTCAATGAAGTGCGTTTTATTATGTTTTATATCTTTATAGATTTTTAAGTCTGTTAGAATATAAAACAAGGCAAAGCGCAATAACCATAACAAGAATTGAACCAGCAAATAATAAGGTATCAACTGAGCTTTCATGATTTACAATAATGAGTCTTAACATTGCTGTAATCCCTGCGTATATAAAATAGCGCAATGGAAAATGATAGCCACTTTTAAAATATTGAACTATTAATCCTATAAACCCGAAATATAAGAAAAACATTACAGCTTGTTCAGCTACATCATAGGGTACAAAGCTTGATGTATTTAAAACCATCATTGCTAAGGTATAAGTTATTTTACCCAAAGCAATAATTAGTACAATTGCTAATGCAATTAATGCAGAACTTAACACTATTTTTAGGACTCCAGTTATCATTTTCGGGAGCTTTTCTAATTCCAAAGATTCTTCCATTTTTCTTCCTTAAGGATAAAATTTAAAAAGGCGTATATTTTAATCTAATATAGAAAAGTTGGTCAAAGCTATTTAGGAAAATAATATAGTATAGAGTGGCTATAATAAGTGAATAGAGTAGTCAACAGTTGATATAGAAAGGTATGTTTAAAGGATATATTATTAGATATAAAAAGTGCGGTGAAAATTCACCGCACTTTTTTATTACCGTCTTGTTTTCAAGAGTTTTTCAGTCAATTCATAAGCTCGAAGTTTTGCTAACTCTTTAGAAAGTTTCGCAACCAGTAAATCATGATCTACATCTGATGCATGAGATACAATGTTCTCTTCAGCTTTACGTTTTGCTTCGCGAATACGCTCAGCATCTAATTCACTACCACGGATAGCAACATCTGCTAGTACCGTAACAATATTTGGTTGAACCTCTAAAAAACCACCGGAAACATAGATAACTTCTTCATTTCCATCTTGAAGGGTAAATTTAACAATCCCTGGTTTAATTGCCGTTAGCAATGGTGTGTGTCCAGGGAGAATTCCTAATTCTCCCTCAACACCTGTTGCTTGGATCTGTTTCACTTCACCTTCAAAGATTTTTCGCTCTGCGCTTACTATTGTTAAATTAAATGTCGCCATTTTTGTTCTCCTTCAAATGACTTGAAGTGATTACATATTTTTGGCTTTTTCTAGCGCTTCGTCGATTGAACCTACCATATAGAACGCTTGTTCTGGGATATGGTCGTAATCACCGCTTAAAATACCTTTAAAGCCGCGAATGGTTTCTTTTAATGGAACATATTTACCCGGAGTACCGTTAAATACTTCAGCAACGAAGAACGGCTGTGATAAGAAACGTTCAATTTTACGTGCACGTGCCACCACTAATTTATCTTCTTCAGATAATTCGTCCATACCAAGAATTGCGATAATATCTTTCAATTCTTTATAACGTTGTAAAATACCTTGTACACCACGAGCAATATCATAATGTTCTTGACCAACAACAAGTGGGTCTAACTGACGTGAAGTTGAATCTAATGGATCAACAGCTGGGTAGATACCTAAAGACGCAATTTGACGACTTAATACAACGGTTGAGTCTAAGTGTGCGAAAGTTGTTGCT
The DNA here is from genome assembly GCF_018829705.1 of Haemophilus sp. SZY H35. Classification (NCBI taxonomy): domain Bacteria; kingdom Pseudomonadati; phylum Pseudomonadota; class Gammaproteobacteria; order Pasteurellales; family Pasteurellaceae; genus Haemophilus; species Haemophilus sp. SZY H35. The sequence continues at coordinate 337,000 of NZ_JAHKJZ010000003.1, read as the reverse complement.
GGAGATGGGTCAGTTAAGTCATCCGCAGGTACGTATACCGCTTGTACAGAGGTAATAGAACCTGTTTTAGTTGAAGTAATACGTTCTTGTAATACACCCATTTCTTCAGCTAAGGTTGGTTGATAACCTACCGCTGATGGCATACGACCTAATAACGCAGATACTTCCGTACCAGCAAGGGTATAACGATAGATATTATCCACGAAGAATAATACATCACGACCTTCATCACGGAATTTTTCTGCCATGGTTAAACCAGTTAACGCAACACGTAAACGGTTACCTGGTGGCTCATTCATCTGACCATAAACCAAAGATACTTTATCTAATACGTTAGAATCTTTCATTTCATGATAGAAGTCATTACCTTCACGAGTACGTTCACCTACACCCGCAAATACAGAGTAACCAGAGTGCTCGATCGCGATGTTACGGATTAATTCCATCATGTTAACGGTTTTACCTACACCCGCACCACCGAATAGACCAACTTTACCACCTTTAGCAAATGGACAAATTAAGTCGATAACTTTGATACCAGTTTCTAATAATTCCGTACTGTTTGATTGTTCTTCATAGCTTGGCGCAGAACGGTGGATAGCCCAACGCTCTTCTTCACCGATTGGACCTTGTTCGTCAATTGGTTCACCCAATACATTCATAATACGACCAAGGGTTTTTGTGCCTACCGGTACTTGAATCGGCTCATTCGTGTTTTCTACTTTTAAACCACGTTTTAAACCATCAGAAGCACCTAATGCGATACAACGTACCACACCGCCACCTAATTGTTGTTGCACCTCAAGTGTTAAACCTGATTCAACTTTTAATGCATCGTAAACTTTTGGCACTGCATCTTGTGGAAATTCAACGTCAATCACCGCACCGATGATTTGTACAATTTTTCCTGCTGACATTACCGTTCCTCTTTTCTTAAATCGCTGCCGCACCGGCTACGATTTCATTCAATTCATTTGTGATACTTGCTTGACGAGCTTTGTTATACACCAACCGCAGATCATTAATTAAATTACCTGCATTATCAGTTGCTGCTTTCATTGCTACCATTCGAGCCGCTTGTTCTGAAGCTAAATTATCTACAACCGCTTGATAAATTTGGGATTCTAAATAACGAACTAAAAGACTATCTAATAGTACTTTTGGTTCTGGTTCATAAAGATAATCCCAAGTCTGTTGTCTTTCATTTAAATGATCGTCTTTAGATTCTGGTAAAGGAACTAATTGTTGTACAACAGGTTTTTGAGACATCGTATTAACAAATTTATTGTATGCAATATAAACTGCATCAATTTCACCATTACGATAAGCATCAAACATTGTATTTGCGACACCAATTAATTCTTCTAGAGCGGGTGTATCGCCTAAACCAGAAAGTTGACCTTTGATATTAATAAATCCAAAGGAACGGAAAAAACTAATCCCTTTTGAACCTATCAGGCCCAAATCTGTAGAGATATTTTGTTCTTTCCAATTTTTGATTTGGTTAAGTGTGGTTTTGAATAAATTAACATTTAATCCACCACACATACCACGATCTGTTGAAATAACCAAGATACCGATTTTCTTCACTTCACGCTCAACTAAGAACGGATGTTTATAACCGACACTTGCTTTAGACACATGACTAATAACGTTACGGATAGTTTCAGAATACGGACGAGATGCAGCCATACGATCCTGCGTTTTACGCATTTTCGAGGTCGCCACCATTTCCATTGCCTTAGTAATTTTTTGTGTACTTTGTACACTGGCAATTTTGGTTTTTATCTCTTTTGCACCTGCCATCTTATCTCTCCGTTACTACCAAGCACTATTCGCTTTAAAACTATCTAAAATACCTTTTAATGTATCTTTGATTTCGTCATTATAGTTACCGGTTTTAGTAAGCTCTTGCATAAACTCAGCGTGATTACGGTTAGAATAATCTAAAAGTGCGGTCTCAAAACTTGCAATTTTTGATAATTCCACGTCATCCAAATAACCAAATTCAACAGCAAACAATACAACCGCTTGTTCTGCAACAGATAATGGAGCAAATTGTTTTTGTTTTAATAATTCAGTTACTTTTTCACCGTGAGAAAGTTGCTTACGAGTCGCATCATCAAGATCTGATGCAAATTGTGCAAACGCTGCTAATTCACGATATTGAGCTAGCGCGGTACGAATACCACCCGCTAATTTCTTAATAACTTTAGTTTGCGCTGAACCACCCACACGAGATACCGAAATACCAGGGTTTACCGCAGGACGAATACCTGAGTTAAACAAGTTAGATTCTAAGAAAATCTGACCATCAGTAATAGAAATTACGTTGGTTGGAACAAACGCAGATACGTCACCAGCTTGGGTTTCAATAATAGGAAGTGCGGTTAAAGAACCTGTTTTTCCTTTCACTTCACCTTTAGTGAATTTTTCTACGTAATCTTCGTTTACACGAGAAGCACGTTCTAGTAAACGAGAATGTAAATAGAACACATCACCTGGATAGGCTTCACGACCTGGTGGACGACGTAATAATAATGAAATTTGACGATAAGCTACGGCTTGTTTTGATAAATCATCATAAACAATTAACGCATCTTCGCCGCGATCACGGAAATATTCACCCATCGCACAACCAGCATAAGGTGCTAAATATTGTAACGCAGCTGATTCAGATGCGGATGCTGCTACCACGATAGTATTTGCAAGCGCACCATGTTCTTCTAATTTACGCACGACGTTTGCAATAGTAGAGGCTTTTTGACCAATCGCAACATAGATACATTTAATACCTGAATTACGTTGGTTAATAATAGCGTCAATTGCTAACGCAGTTTTACCCGTTTGGCGGTCACCGATGATTAATTCACGTTGACCACGGCCGATTGGTACCATTGAGTCAACAGCTTTATAACCGGTTTGAACTGGTTGATCAACAGAACGACGATCGATAACGCCTGGCGCAATCACTTCTACTGGTGAGAAACCATCATTTTCAATTTCGCCTTTACCATCGATTGGTTGACCAAGCGTATTAACTACACGACCTAATAAACCACGACCAACTGGTACTTCAAGAATACGACCTGTACATTGAACTTCCATACCTTCCGCTAAATCTGCGTAAGGTCCCATAACTACAGCACCAACAGAATCGCGTTCAAGGTTAAGTGCCATCGCATAACGATTACCTGGTAAGGCGATCATTTCACCTTGCATCACATCGCTTAAACCGTGGATGCGAATAATACCATCGCTTACAGAAACAATTGTCCCTGTATTACGCGCTTCACTGACCACGTCGAATTGAGCGATGCGTTTTTTAATCAATTCACTAATTTCAGTTGAATTTAGTTGCATCTTGTATTCCTCTTATAATTGCAACTCGTTTGCGAGACGAGTAAGTTGCCCACGGCTACTTCCGTCAATCACAAAGTCTTCAGTACGAATAATCACACCAGCAATAAGTGCGTTATCCACGTTGCAATTTAATTTTACTTTGCGAGCTAATCTTTTTTCCATTGCAGCTGCAATTTTTTCGATTTGTGTTGCATTCAATGGTTGCGCAGATGTTACTTCAACTTCTGCTATAGCTTGGTGCTCCTCTACGTGATGTTTAAATTCTTCAAACACCGCAGAAATAGCACTCAAACGCTTATTTTCAGCCATTAACCGAATAAGATTTTGCCCATATTGATCCAATTGTTCGCCACAAATAGAAATTACTGTATCAGCTAATTTCTGTGCAGAAAGAGAACTACTTAAGTAAGCTTTTACCGTTTCATCTTCAGCTACGGCTGCAGCAAAACCTAACATTTCAGTCCATTTTTCGACCGCACTTTGTTCAATGGCAAAGTCGAATGCAGCTTTTGCATAAGGGCGAGCTATTGTAGTTAATTCTGACATAAGCTAAGCCTCTTATAACTCTGCAACTAATTTATCAATAATGTCATTGTTTGCCGCTTCATCAATAGAACGACCCACAATTTTCTCAGCACCAGCCACTGCCAATGAAGCCACTTTAAGACGTAATTCTTCTTGAACACGTTTACGTTCTGCTTCTACTTCTGCATAACCTTGAGCAATAATTTTTGCTTTTAGTTCTTCGGCTTCTACTTTCACTTCGTCTAATACTTCATTGCGACGTTTATTCGCTGCATCTAAAATTTCTTGAGCTTGTACTTTTGCAGCTGAAAGTTCTTGTTCAACAAGATTTTTCGTATCTGCTTGCTCTTTTTTAGCTGCTTCAGCTGAAGCTAAAGCGTTCGCAATTTGGCTTTGACGTGTTTCAATCGCATTAATAATTGGTGGCCAAACAAACTTCACACAGAACCATACAAAAATAATAAAGGCGATGGTTTGACCAATTAATGTTGCATTAATATTCACAACATACCTCCTTCGTTAATTAGGAAATTTGTTGTTTATTAACCTAATAATGCAGCAAATGGATTTGCGAATGCGAAATATAAACCGATACCTACAGCGATCATCGCAATCGCATCAAGAAGACCTGCAACAATAAACATCTTAGTAAGTAGTGAATTAGCTAATTCAGGCTGACGAGCGGCAGACTCAAGGTATTTACCGCCAAGAAGACCAAAGCCAATCGCAGTACCTAACGCAGCAAAAGCAAGCATAATCGCAGAAGCAATGATTGTTGCACTAATTACAGTTTCCATAAATTTTCTCCGTTGTTGAGAGTTGAGTTGTTAAATAAAAAATAAAAATTAATGTTCCGCTTTATTATATGCAATACTCAGGTAAACCACAGTAAGCATCATAAAGACGAAGGCTTGTAATGCGATAACCAAAATATGGAAAATCGCCCACACCAACTGCAATGGCACACCCAGTGCAGCCACAAACGCATTGGCTGAATACATCACGGCAATCAAAATAAAGATCAGCTCACCAGCATACATATTTCCGAATAAACGAAGTGCTAATGAAACAGGCTTTGAGATCAACGTCACGGATTCAAGAAGAAGATTAACAGGGATAAATGCCCAATGATTAAAAGGGTGTAAAGTGTATTCTTTTGCGAGACCTTTAATACCCTTAGATTTAATCGTATAAAAAAGGATTAATACAAATACTGAAATCGACATTGCAAATGTCATATTCATATCCGTAGTCGGCACGGCTCGTACAGGAATATGATGATCGCCTGTAATAATAGCAAACAACTGGGGAATATAATCCACAGGTACCAAATCAATAGTATTCATAATCATCACCCATACGAAAATAGTTAAAGCCAACGGCGCTATCACATCTCGTTTACCGTGATAATTTTCTTTTACCACACCATCAATCCATTCTACAGCCATTTCAACAGCACATTGTAGTTTACTCGGCACACCTGTTGTTGCTTTTTTAGCCACCTTGCGAAAAATAGCTAAGAAAAGGAAACCGCACAACACAGAGAAGAAAAACGTATCAAGATTAAACGTCCAAAAACCTTCACCTGTTGTAAGATAAGTTAAATGGTGTTGGATATATTCAATTGAAGTTTGTCCAGACATAATCGATCCTTTGTTCTGAAGAAGAATAACCCAAAGCTAAATTTTATTGAGAATAAGTGGAATAACATTATTCAGCACTAACGCCAATAAAAAACCAACAAAAAACGCAATAAAATTGATAACTAATAACCATTTGATGGCAATAATGATAAAAACCATCGTTAAAATAAACTTTATTGCTTCAGCACGATAAAGTGCGGTCAGTTTTGTTGAAAAATTTTGTTTTCTGTAAAAAATGATAAATATGAATGTACAAAAAGGCAAAAAGGCACTTAAAAAACCGTAGCCAAAATCTACCGCACTTTGGCGTTGCCATCCATAAATAAGCAAATAAAAAACTACAAGCAAAAGACTCTCAATAACAATAGCTTTTCTGTAGTTTTTTTTAGCGTGAGATAAAATGCGCGACATCACTTTTACAAAATAATTTTAGCTCGCCGATTATACCTTTGCTGGATTTAGATTCAACTTAAAAACACATAAAAAGTGTTATATAAATCACACTTTTAGAAAATAATTTATCTATTTGTTACTTTTTAACGCAAAACGATTAAATGTCGCTCACCTATAAGTTCGGGAACATGTAGTTCAATCACTTCTTGAATAGTGTATTTTTTATTCAATTCATTAATTTCATCTTCCTGATAAATACCTTTTAATGCATAAAAATGACCGTTTTCTTTGGGTAAATGATGGCACCAATCAGTCATATCTTTTAATGAAGCAAAAGCGCGACTTAATACGCCATCAAATTTATCTTCAGGTTGATATTCTTCTACTCGACTTAAAACAGGAGTTACATTAGTGAGCCCAAGCTCACGTACTGCATTTCGAATAAAACTAATACGTTTGCCTAAACTATCAAGGAGGACAAATTGTTTGGAAGGATTAATAATTGCTAAAGGTAAACCAGGCAAGCCAGGGCCAGTACCGACATCAATAAAACGATCACCTTGTAAATAAGGACTTACAACAAGGCTATCTAAGATATGTTTGACTAACATTTCTTGTGGATCACGAACTGACGTCAAATTATAAGCTTTATTCCATTTATTGAGTAAATTGACCAGATCAATCAGCTGCTGAATTTGTTGATCACTTATTTTTATATTTGCTTGCGCAAGTAAACTAGCTAATTTGGCTTTCATATTTATTATCTCTTTAGAAAATTGCGCTATTTTACTTAAAAGTGCGGTGAAAATCTTTAGTGTTTTTTTACTTATAATAAGATTCCGTCTTAATTTATTTCTAACCAGTCTATTAACGCCAATATTTTGTTTAATAAAGAAAAAAGGACAGACACAATGTCTGCCCTTATAGGTAATATTTATTTACCACTCAAAGTTTACACCAGCGTTATAAGTTACACCGCCACCTTGTGTAAATGCAACCCCTGCTTTAGTCGCAATGTTTTGGTTATAACGATAACCAGTACCAATCGCTACTGCAGTTTGAGATTTATAACCACCTACAGCTGCTGTAAAGTTTGCTTTACCCACAGTATATGGTTGGAATAAACCTGTTAAAGCAGCTTGAGCAGCAAGACCACGTTTAAGATCTTTATCAAGTTTATTTACTCTATTATCTAAATGATCAAGACGTTTTGTATGAACATTAACATCTGTACGTAACTTATCAATGTCTACTTTATGAGCATTAACATCGGTACGTAAGTTATTAATATCTGCTGCCTGAGCACTAACAACTGAATTATCCGCTTTTAATGCAAATTTATTATCGGTTTCAGATTTTGAGTAAACGCTATTCTTGTCAGCTTTATTTGCCAACTCAGTTTTATCTGCTTTAGCTACTAACTCAGTTTTGTCTGCTTTAATTGCTAACTCAGTTTTGTCTGCTTTAATTGCTAACTCAGTTTTATCTGCTTTAACATCTAGTTTGCTGTCGCTTTCAGTCTTAGTATATACATCTGATGCATTTGCCTTTCTAGATAAAGCATCTTCTACATCATCAATATCTGCTTTTTTGTCTAGCTCTGTATTTGTAGCATCGGTAAATTTATTATAAGCGTCATTAAAACCTTTAACATCTTCGACTAAATTATTATGCTCTTTTAATAATTCATTATGAGCATCTGTTAACTTAACAACATTGTCATCAATGTCGCTGACTGTTTTTGATAATTCACCGATTCCTTCTTCGTTATCTTTAACCTCTATTTTAAGGTCTTCTAATGCTTGCTTATCTGCTTTTCCACTTACACCCTCTTTAACCTTATTTTCAACCTCAGTTAAAGAATCATAGCCTTTCAGATTTTTAATTTTTTCAATCTCTTTTGTATTTTGCTCTACAGTGGCTTTATCTGCTTTTTTAGCAATATTATCATTTAACTCTTCAACAGCTGAACTTACTGATTTAATTAAACCAGGTTTTTCATCTGTACCATCTCCAGCCAAAGCTTCTTGTAGGTTGTGTACTTTATCTTGAATACTATCAAATCCTTCTTTAACATTTTCAGATAACTTGGTTACATCGTCGAGACTTGCTTTTTCTTTTTGCAATGTCTCTATTGCTTCTGCTCTTGCAGTTAATTCAGTATTTATATCATCTACAGCACTCTGATCTGCTTTTTTAGCAATATTATCATTTAACTCTTCAACAGCTGAACTTACTGATTTAATTAAGCCTGGATTATTTTCTGTGTTATCTCCAACCAAAGCTTCTTGTAGGTTGTGTACTTTATCTTGAATACTATTAAACCCTTCTGTAACATTTTCAGATAACTTGGTTACATCTTCGAGACTTGCTTTTTCAGTTTGCAATTTATTCAATGCTTCTGATACAGCGCTCTTATCTGCTTTTTCAGCGATACTATTGGTTAATTCTGTTTTTACTGCTTCCGTTTGTTTTGTAATCTCTGCTTTAATAACTTTACCAAAATCACTTCCAGCGGCCTCAACAGATTTATCTTCTGCGGTAGCTGAAGCCGAAATAATACCACCAACAAATAATGCTATTGCAGTGCGTTTTAATATTTCACATTTCATAAAAATAATCCTTTTTGGTTAATTCAGTTTACGTTGTTTTATAAAATAATTGCAAAAAAGTGAATGAATCAATTATCCCAAATAATTAATATATCTCAACTTTAAAGCGTATAATTTATACACCTAAAAGGCATAAAATACAATTTCAATAAAGTGATCTAGATCACAATTTCAATATAAAATACAAAGTGCGGTGGATACTCACCGCACTTTGTAACATGGCAATATTTAGTTATCTTCAACTTTAGCCACCGTGCCTTTTACAGTGAGGCAAATTTCAGTTGAAATTAAATGTGCAAGAATAGAGGATAATGCCTCTAATTTTTCAAGGTTACCTTGGCCGTTATCATCAAAATAACCTTGTTCTTTTAAGTTTGCAATGAACATAGAAAAGACTGCTTTATCAAAGAACTCTGGTGCATTAATACCATGTAACACAGATAAACGCTGTGCAACAAGTTGGCTTTCTTTTTCGAGTTCTGCACGTGAAATATCTGGTTGTTTTTGCAAAATTGTCATTGTGATGTAATAACGTTGCAAGATTTCACGCATTCCTGCAGACCAAAGTTGTAAAATACGTACTTTCGATTTATTGATAGATAAGAAATTATCATTAGAGTTAATCACCTGTTGGCGCGCAAATTCATCAATAATTTGGTGAATTTGAGTTTTTAACTCTTCTTCACTAAAGTGCAAGAATAACTCGCCTTTTAAGAACGGATAAATCTTGCCGACAGCTTCGACTAATAAATCTTTTTGAATCGCCTCATAATGCAAAATGATGCTTGCAACTAAAGATGGTAATACAAATAAGTGTTGTATGTTATTGCGGTAGTAAGTCATCAACACGGCTGATGCGCGTTCCAAACGCACAATTTCCCCAAAGTTATCTTTTTCGACTAACACGCCAACACGATCAAGCGTCAATACATGATTTAACATCATTTCAGGCGTAGCCGTTGGCAATACAACATCTGTGGAATAAGGCACATTTTGTAGTAATTGTTGATAACTCGCCAGTTGTTCCAAAAGTTGCTCACGAGAAAGTGCACGCTGACGAGAAGACAATAATGCTGTCCCAACTAAATTCATTGCATTCACTGCTGCTGCTTTATTAATGTTTACCATCACCTGTTTTGATACAGAATCAACAGCAGGAGCAAACCATTGTGGTTTTTCTTCGTGATTTTGCTCTTTCCAATCAGGAAAGTGTTGATTTAAGTAGTTTGAAAGCGTAATTGGCTCACCAAAATTCACAAAACCTTGACCAAGATTGCGTAATTTTTTAATTACTCGAATAACCAAACCCGCATTTTCTTTTTCTTTCGCCGCACCACGCAATTCTTTTGCGTAAGTATCCACCTCTAATACGTGCTCATAGCCCACATAAACTGGAACAACAGAAATTGGACGAGTTTGATTATGTTGCAACGCTTGAAGAGTCATCGACATCATGCCTGTTTTTGGCGCAAGTAAACGGCCAGTACGCGAACGACCACCCTCAATAAAATATTCTACCGAATAACCACGATGGAATAACTCTGATAAATATTCGCGGAAAATGGCGGAATATAATCTGTTTCCTTTAAAAGTACGGCGAATAAAGAATGCGCCCCAACTGCGGAACATTCTACCTACAGGCCAGAAATTTAAATTAATTCCTGCTGCGATATGCGGTGGAACAAGCCCTTGATGATAAAGCACATAAGAAAGCAATAAATAGTCGATATGACTACGGTGGCAAGGCACATAAACAATCTCATGACCTTCGAGTGCTAATTTACGTACGCGATCTGCATTTTGCACATCAATACCAGAATAAAGTTTATTCCAAAGCCAACGTAAAAAACGATCCGCAGCTCGTAAACTTGAATGACTTACATCTGCTGCGATTTCATCCAAAATCTTATGTGCTTCTTTTTGCGCTTTTTCAATACTGATATTTTTCGATTTTGCTTCATCTTCAATCGCATGCTGAATCGCTTCTGATTGCAATAATTTATTAAACATAGCTTGGCGATTCGGTAAACGAGGGCCTGTTGCCGAAATACGCTGTTTGGCAAAATGCATTTTTGCAACTCGAGCCAGCTTCTGCGCAATTTTTTCATCGGAGCCATACTCATTCACCATATAACGTAATGAAACAGCTTGAGAAAAACGTACAAAAGTATCACGTCCAAACCAAATAGCAGCAAAAGTTTTTTGCATGCCATTTAACAAACGCAAGTTAGGCAAGCCGGATTTATCTTCATGCCCAGGAGAACGCCCCCAAAGAACGGAAACTGGAATAAGTTGCACATCTAAACTCTCAGAAGTGCGGTGTAATTCGAGGTATTTATTGAAGATCGTGGTGGTTTCATCTTTCGCACCTTTCGATTTAAAAATGCGGCGTCCCTCATCTAAATACACATAACGAGGCAACTTCACACCATCAATTTCATTTTTCTCAGCAGGATCAGGTAAACCTAACGCCAAACAATTTCGACGGAAAATAACGAAATCGGTTTGAGAAGTATAAGGCAAAACATAAACAACAGGTTGGTGAATATTGAGGGAAAGCTCTTCTATCGGATTGGCTGGAATTGGATTATTTTTTACTAATACTGACAGAGGCAAGCTCAATAATTGACGATACATATTTACAAAATTTGCCATGATAAATTTTCTCTTTGTTGTAAATTTGAGATATTTTAACACATCCGATCTCAACCGCTTTAAAAAATTTGCTGGCAGAATGTGACCTAATACACAGATTTAAAAAATAACTATTGCAACTTCACACAATCTGTATACAATACCAGTTATCTGTATTTAAAAACAGGAGTGTATATGAGACCATTAACAGCACGCCAACAAGAAGTGTTGGATTTATTAAAACGTCATTTAGAAACAACTGGCATGCCACCAACACGAGCCGAAATTTCTCGAGAATTAGGCTTTAAATCCCCCAACGCGGCTGAAGAACATTTAAAAGCGCTTTCACGCAAAGGTGCGATTGAAATTATTCCTGGCGCATCTCGCGGTATCCGCATTTTAGACAATAGTGCAAATGAAGAATTTGATGGTTTACCACTCGTGGGCCGCGTAGCGGCTGGAGAACCAATTCTCGCAGAACAACATATCGAAGCAACTTATCGCGTAGATGCCGATATGTTTAAACCACAAGCAGATTTCTTACTAAAAGTTTATGGTCAATCCATGAAAGACATTGGTATCTTAGATGGTGATTTATTAGCTGTACATAGCACCAAGGATGTACGTAATGGACAAATTGTCGTTGCCCGTATTGAAGATGAAGTGACGGTAAAACGCCTTGAGAAAAAAGGTTCTATCATTTATCTACACGCAGAAAATGAAGAATTTGATCCAATCGTGGTAAATCTTGAAGAGCAAGAAAACTTTGAGATTGAAGGCATTGCCGTAGGGATCATTCGCAATAATGCTTGGATGTAATCTGAGTAAACTAGCGAATAAAGTGCGGTAAAAATTTCCTGTGTTTTACCGCACTTTTCTTAATCTAAAATTCTGAATTTGCCATTCTTTTTACCGCTCTCTATAATGCAATCAATCTTGAATTTAAATAAAGGATGGAAAAATGCAGTTTTCCAAAATGCACGGATTAGGCAACGATTTTGTTGTGGTTGACGGTGTTACTCAAAATGTTTTTTTTACGTCAGAAACCATTCAACGCTTAGCTGATCGCCACCGTGGAATTGGTTTTGATCAGCTTTTGCTTGTTGAGCCACCTTATGATCCTGAACTCGATTTTCATTATCGTATTTTCAATGCCGATGGAAGTGAAGTTTCGCAATGCGGAAATGGTGCCCGCTGTTTTGCTCGTTTTGTGACATTAAAAGGATTGACTAACAAAAAAGACATCGCGGTTAGCACGCAAAAAGGCAATATGGTTCTAACGGTAAAAGACGATAACCAAATTCGTGTGAATATGGGCGAACCTATTTGGGAGCCAGCAAAAATTCCATTTACCGCAAATAAATTCGAGAAAAATTACATCCTACGTACAGACATTCAAACCGTCTTATGTGGTGCCGTTTCAATGGGGAACCCTCATTGTGTTGTGCAAGTAGATGATATTCAAACAGCAAATGTTGAACAACTTGGCCCTTTGCTAGAGAGCCACGAGCGCTTTCCCGAACGGGTCAATGCTGGTTTTATGCAAATCATCAATAAAGATCATATTAAACTTAGAGTTTATGAACGTGGTGCTGGAGAAACGCAAGCATGTGGCAGTGGAGCTTGTGCAGCTGTTGCAGTTGGAATTATGCAAGGTTTATTGAACAATCGAGTTCAAGTCGATTTGCCAGGCGGTTCATTAATCATTGAATGGGATGGCGTTGGTTATCCACTTTATATGACTGGCGAAGCGACCCATGTATATGACGGTTTTATAACCCTTTAATCTTCTTATCCCCATCAAATTATTAAAGATGGGGGATTTTATTCCCCATTCACGCAAACGTTTTCGTTTTTAAAAATATCCTTTATAATACCCCTCGATTTTCATTCCTATCCTCATAAAGGAACCCCGTATGTTTCAAACTTTTTGTGGCTCACCCGCCCTTTCTGAATTCCGTATTCAAGGTTTAATGCAAAAATTCCAACAAAATCAATTACCGGTGAAATCGGTTTACGCGGAATATTTGCATTTTGTGGAATTAAATCGACCGCTTGTTAGCGAGCAGGAAGCAAAATTAAAAGCATTGTTACATTACGGCCCAACCTTGGCAGAGCACGATGCCAAAGGCGAAACCTTTATCGTGATTCCTCGCGTTGGCACGATTTCTTCTTGGTCTTCTAAAGCGACGGACATTGCGCATAACTGTGGTTTAAGTGAAGTGGAGCGTATTGAGCGTGGTTTGGCGTATTATTTTGAGTTAAGCCAACCGCTTGATGAAAAAACGACAGAAAAATTGACCGCACTTTTACATGACCGAATGATGGAAACCGTGGTGCGTCGTCCAGAAGATGCAGAGATTTTATTCCGTCATCAAGATCTGAAACCGTTTAAAACGGTGGATATTTTAAAAGGTGGACGCGAAGCGTTAGTGACAGCCAATGTAGAATTAGGTTTGGCACTGGCAGAAGATGAAATTGATTATTTAGTGGAAAACTTTACTCAATTAGGGCGCAATCCGCACGATATTGAACTTTATATGTTCGCGCAAGCCAACTCTGAGCACTGCCGCCATAAAATCTTTAATGCGGATTGGATTATCGACGGCAAAAAACAGGATAAATCCCTGTTTAAGATGATTAAAAATACCTTTGAGAAAACCCCTGATTTCGTGCTTTCAGCCTATAAAGATAATGCTGCAGTAATGGAAGGCTCAAAAGTCGGTCGTTTCTTTGCGGATCAAGACGGACAATATCGCTATCACAATGAAGATGCACATATCTTAATGAAAGTGGAAACCCACAACCACCCAACCGCAATTTCGCCATTCCCGGGTGCAGCAACAGGTTCGGGCGGTGAAATTCGTGATGAAGGTGCAACGGGTCGTGGTGCAAAACCAAAAGCAGGTTTAACCGGTTTCTCCGTATCAAACCTTGTTATTCCAAACTTTGAGCAACCTTGGGAAAATCCACTTTCAAAACCAAACCGTATTGCTTCAGCCTTAGATATTATGATCGAAGGCCCATTAGGTGGCGCAGCATTCAACAATGAATTTGGTCGTCCTGCATTATTGGGTTATTTCCGTACCTATGAAGAGAAAGTTAATAGTTTCAATGGTGAAGAAGTGCGTGGTTATCATAAACCGATTATGTTAGCGGGCGGTATTGGTAATATTCGTGGCGAACACGTTCAAAAAGGTGAAATTCCAGTTGGTGCGAAATTGATCGTATTAGGTGGCCCTGCCATGAATATCGGCTTAGGCGGTGGTGCCGCTTCTTCTATGGATAGCGGTAAATCAAAAGAAGATTTAGATTTTGCTTCCGTTCAACGTGAAAACCCAGAAATGGAACGCCGTTGCCAAGAGGTGATTGACCGTTGTTGGCAATTAGGCGAAGAAAACCCAATTCTCTTTATTCACGATGTGGGTGCAGGTGGTTTATCCAACGCGATGCCTGAATTAGTGCACGATGGCGAGCGTGGTGGTAAATTTGATTTACGCTCTATTCTTTGCGATGAAAAAGGCATGTCGCCCTTGGAAATTTGGTGTAACGAATCACAAGAACGTTATGTATTAGCGGTTGCGCCAGAAAAACTCGAATTATTTACCGCACTTTGTGAACGTGAGCGTGCGCCGTTTGCGGTCATTGGTGAGGCAACGGAAGAAAAACATTTAACCTTGCACGATAGCCATTTCGACAATAACCCAATTGATTTACCGATGAATGTGTTATTAGGCAAAACGCCGAAAATGACGCGCGAGGTTTCGTCAAAAACTGTCGAAAATCAACCGCTTGCAACAGAAAATATTCAATTAAAAGAAGCCTTCCATCGCGTATTACGCTTACCGGTGGTGGCAGAAAAAACCTTCTTAATCACCATTGGTGACCGTTCGGTAACCGGTATGGTGGCGCGTGATCAAATGGTCGGACCGTGGCAAATTCCGGTGTCTGATGTGGCAGTCACAACTGCCTCATTAGACAGCTATCACGGTGAAGCTATGGCAATGGGCGAACGTGCGCCAGTAGCATTATTAGACTTTGGTGCTTCTGCACGTTTAGCGGTAGCCGAATCCATTACCAATATTGCAGGTACCAACATTGGTGACATTAAACGCATTAAACTGTCTGCAAACTGGATGTCTGCAGCAGGTCATGGTGGTGAAGATGCCGGCTTATATGAAGCCGTAAAAGCAGTGGGTGAAGAGCTTTGCCCTGCATTAGGCATTACCATTCCGGTGGGTAAAGACTCCATGTCGATGAAAACCACTTGGGAAGAAAATGGCGAGAAAAAATCGGTTACTGCACCGCTTTCTTTAGTGATTTCATCTTTTGCGCGCGTGGAAGATATACGCAAGACCGTGACACCTCAATTACGTACAGACAAAGGCGCAAGCCGTTTATTGTTGGTTGATTTAGGCGAAAGAAAAAATCGCCTAGGTGCGACCGCACTTGCGCAAGTGTATAAGCAATTAGGTGACAAACCAGCCGATGTGGTGAACGTAGCCAAACTGAAAAATTTCTTCGATGCAATGCAAGTATTGGTGGCAGAGCGTAAATTATTGGCTTACCACGACCGTTCAGACGGTGGTTTAATTACCACGCTTGCAGAAATGGCGTTTGCGGGTAACTGTGGCGTGGATGTGGATATTTCTCCGTTATTCGATAGCGGAAAAGGATGGGCGCTTGAGCTCGGTGCGGAACACTATGCGCAAGAAATTTCCGAGTTAGCCATTTTATTTAACGAAGAATTAGGCGCGGTGATTCAGGTATTAGAGGCGGAACTTGACGCTATTTATACGGTGTTGAAAACACATGGATTAGAGGGAATTACCTACGACATCGGCAAGGTTAGCAACGATGATCGCATTGTGATCCATCAATTCGGAAGGGAAATTTTGGATGAAAAACGCTCTGAATTGCGTGGCATTTGGGCAGAATTGACCCATCAAATGCAACGCTTACGCGATAACCCAGAATGTGCTGACCAAGAATTTGAAGCGAAAAAAACGACAGACAACAAAGGTTTATCGGCTTACTTAACCTATGATGTAAATGAAGATATTGCTGCGCCGTACATCAGCAAAGGCGTGAAACCGAAAGTAGCCGTATTGCGTGAACAAGGCGTAAACAGCCATGTTGAAATGGCGGCAGCGTTTGACCGCGCTGGCTTTGCGGCGATTGATGTTCACATGAGTGATTTAATGACAGGCCGTTATAACTTAAACGATTTCAACGCGATGGTGGCCTGTGGTGGCTTCTCTTACGGTGACGTATTAGGCGCTGGCGGTGGCTGGGCAAAATCCATTTTATTTAACCCACAATTACGCGATCAATTCAGCCAATTCTTCGCCAATGAAAACACGCTTTCATTAGGTGTATGTAACGGCTGTCAATTTATCTCCGCCCTTGCGGAAATCATCCCTGGTGCAGAAAATTGGCCACGTTTCGTGCGCAATAAATCAGAACGTTTTGAAGCCCGTGCTGCGATGGTGAAAATCAATGACACCAACTCATTGTGGTTTAAAGGCATGGCAGGTTCTCATATGCCGATTGCGGTTTCTCATGGTGAAGGCCGTGTAGAATTCAAAACACCGGAAAATTTGACCGCACTTCAAGCGCAAAACTTAATTGTGGCACAATATATCGATAGCCATTTAAACGTGACTGAAACCTATCCAGCCAACCCGAATGGTTCGCCATTAGGGATTACTGCCATTTCTAACGTGGACGGTCGTATTGCTGCGATGATGCCACACCCAGAACGTGTATTCCGTGCTGTGAGCAACTCATGGTATCCAGAAGATTGGTCTGAAGATGGTGCGTGGATGAGAATTTTTAGAAATGCTAGAGTGAATTTTAAATAATGTGAAATTGCTCACAGAAAATTAATACAGAATAAGAGATACTGGGCGAGTCAGTATCTCTTTTTTATACTGAACAATTCTTGGATATTTTGTCCGTAATATCAATTGAACTATATGAGGAGTTCTTAATGAGTAGTTTAGTTACATTGCTAGCTAATATTGTTGCACCATTGCAACGTCAATTTATTAACTTTATCCGCATTGCTATTTGTGTAGTGATGGTTTGGATTGGTGGCTTAAAAGTTTGCCAATATGAGGCAGATGGTATCGCACATTTTGTGTCAAATAGCCCTTTCTTAAGCTTCCTTTACAAAAATGGAGCAAACATGGTAGAAAATGATAAGGGTGTTTTAGTAAAAGAATATACCCTATATAAAAACCCTGAAGGCAAAATGGTCGCAAAAAATATTGAATGGCATAAAGCTAATGGCACCTATACAGCTTCTTATATTATTGGCGCGATGATCGTGACCATTGGTATTTTAGTATTAGCGGGGATTTGGTCTCCAACACTCGGGCTATTTGGAGGCTTACTCACCTTTGGCATGTCGATAGTCACGCTGTCGTTCCTGATATTTACGCCAGAAACCTGGGTGCCTAATTTAGGCGGGGACTTCCCAACACCTAATTATGGATTCCCATATCTCTCAGGCGCTGGACGACTCGTGATTAAAGATATTATTATGATGGCAGGCGGTTTAGTTGCTGCATCAGAATGTGCGAAACGCTATTTAAATAATAAAAAACAATTTGCTTAATTGCGTTATTTTAAAAGGCTTGCTGGGAAAAACAGCAAGCTTTTTTGTTATTAAGAGATACAAACCAATAACAAAGAAAGGAGACTGAATTCAAAACTTTTGAAAATTTGACCGTACTTCAAGCCCAAAACTTGATTGTGGCGCAGTATATCGACAGTCATTTAAATGTAACTGAAACCTACCCAGCCAACCCAAATGCTTCAGCATTAGGGATTACCGTGATTTCTAAAGTGGACGGTCATATTGCTGCAATGATGTCACACCCTGAGCGTGTATTCCGTGCCGTGAGCAACTCATGGTATCCTGAAGATTAGTCTGAAGATGGCGCTTGGATGCGAATTTTTAGATTTACTTGATACAATGGTTCATGAGGGAACAAGTGGAGGACCAGTTATTGATCTAGAAACGGGATATATTTTTGCAATCATTCTTGTTTTAACCGTATTGAAATTGCATAAAACGGATGGGGATCATTTGAGAAAAAAGGTGTAATAAAGAGTTATTTTTGTGATGCTTTTTGTATTTGAGAATAATTTGCATTGAAATAGTTGAGTAAAAGTGTCAGAATTAGGACATCTAATTCAAAACACAGAAGGAGACTTGTTATGAAAAAAGTGTTATTAGCCTCATTACTCAGCTTTGGTATTGCCTCTATTGCACAAGCAGATATTGGTGTAGTAAAAGATGGCTTCGGTAAAATTATGCAAACGGAACAGTTTACCGTGGTGAAAAAAGCCTTGAAGAAAGGAGAGCAATTAAAACGTCATAACCACGAAGGCGATAGTGTGATTTTTACCGTACTAAGCGGAAAAATGAATGTGGTATTGAATGACAATGAAAAACATGAAATCAATGTAGGGCAAGTGCTTAACTTTGATGGAAAATACTTTATTCAAGGCGAAGCTGCAGAGGACTCAGTCATTATGGTGACATTAGTTGAGGTAGATGATGCCACACATGAGCATCATCACGATCACAAACACTAATTAAAGCAAAAGCGGTTCAAAATGGTAAAACTTTTACCAAATTGAACCGCTTGCTGATCTGCACCCCAAAAACTCAACGCCAGTATCTGGGAAGTCGGTAAATACACAAGTTGCGCCAGATTTTATTCAATAACGCATCGTACATTTGATTTACGTCAGTGAAGAACTGATAAAATATTTTTACGCACGTTGTATGGGAGCAATTACACTTTGTATTGTTCGAGCTCTTCACTTGGTTATTTACTTCATTGAAGTTAGTTATATATCAGTAAAATGTTTCCTTATAAATCAAAAACGTTTTTATCGCGTAGGATATGATCGTTTCCTTTACGACGTAAGAAACCAGTACGATCAAAATATTCCATGAGTTGAACTGTCAGTTTTCGCCCAAAATTTAATCGATCTCGAATTTCATTTACTGATGCTTTCCCTTCTTTTTCTGCGATTTGCTTAATAAGGCGAGCATAGGCATAAATGTTTTCAGTTAAGAAAAACCTATCTTTTACGATGGGTGTGAGATACCCTAGTTTGCCTGCTTTATACATAAAGTTACGCATTTGGGATTCATCCATAGCCAAGGCATTTGCCATATCACGCACCCAAATTGCTTGTCCTTGAGCTTTTTCAAATTCATCGAGTACACTTGCCCAATATTTTTGTTCTTCTTGGCTAAATTGGATTTTATGTTCGGGTAAGTGAAGCCAACCTCGAGTTTGCTGTAATCTTCCCTCTTCTAACATTTCATCAATAAAATGATTGATCAAGTTTTCAGGCTGGTTTAAAGCGGCCATTCGGTAGAGACGTGCTTTGCTTACACCAAGTTGATCATTGTGTTGCTCGTGATAGGTATTAAGTGCGGTTAAAATTAGTTGTATTTTTTCTTTTTTGTAGTCTGTATTAAAGCACCAATCTTGATAACGAACGGCGCTACGTTCGTTAATTGCATCATCTAGTTGTTTATTTGTGAGTTGTTCTATCCACATCAGTTTATGAGCTGATATTGCATTATGTTGAAGGATGAATGCAATACGTTGGGCTGCATTTTCAGCAAGCGCTAAATTTGCCAAGAAGCTTAATCGACCCTCTGTTCGTTTATGGCGTTTGGGTGAATCAATTTCTAATACGCGCGCACCAGCAATTAACGATTTAGCATCACCACTGCGTAAAATAAGTTTGTCTCCGAAAGCCAAGAATAAAGGTGAATCTAATATGATTTCAGCCAAAGTGCGGTCATTTTTAGCGGCATTTTTTCCTTGTAATAAGGTGAGCTTACCCGTAGTGCGACTCGCTCCGTGATAAATATGCACAGGTTGGCTTTCATTTAATGGTACTTCAGCCAAAATTTGTACACTGATGCGATCTGTTGGTGGAAGTGGCTCATTCTGCAATAACCAATCGCCTCGTTTCATTGGCGTGCGGTCTAAATCAGCATTTAAATTTAACGCTAAACGTTGCCCTGCAATACCTTGTTCGCTTGATGTATTTTGTGCGTGAATCGCTTTTATACGAACTTTCTGTCCTGTGGAAAGGTAAATTTCATCGTTGACTTTCACTGTTCCTGAAAAGGCTGTGCCTGTCACAACGGTACCCGCCCCTTTTACGCTGAATACTCGGTCTATTGCGTAGCGGAAAGGTTTTTGAGTATCAGCTAATTCTGCCAAATTAGCTAAGTAATGACGTAATTCACTGATGCCTTGTCCCGTTTCTGCAGAGGTAACGAAGTAGTTAGCATCGCGTAAAAAACTATAATCTTGTTTAATTGCTTGGATTAACGATTCAATTTGCTCTGAATTTGTACGATCTGCTTTTGTGATGACAACAATAATTTCGTGGAATTGAAGCTGGCGTAATATTGCTAAATGTTCTTTCGTTTGCGCCGCAATACCTTCATCCGCAGCCACAATTAACATTGCATAATGTACACCACCTAAACCCGCCAGCATATTTGACAAGAATTTCTCGTGCCCAGGTACATCAATAAAGCCAAGCACTTTGTTTTCTAACGGCAGATAGGCATATCCCAAATCAATGGTCATTCCGCGTTTTTTTTCTTCTGGTAAATGCGCGGTACTTGTGCCAGTTAATGCTTTTAATAATGCTGTTTTGCCGTGATCAACGTGACCTGAAGTAACAATAATCATAGTTCATCCAATATATTTAATAATGTTTCAATATCCGCGAGGCTACGTAAATCTAGCCAAATTTTTCCGTTTTCCATTCGCCCAATAATAGGTTGAGAAAGTTGTTTAAAACGAGCTGAAAGTGCGGAAAGTTTTGCGTTTGTTTTTTCTGCAATAGTGACAGCCATAGAAGGGATTCTTTCCATCGGTTGTGAGCCACTACCGATTTGTGCTTGGCTATCTTCAATTCGAATTTCAAATTGTGAATTTAAGCGAGATTCTAACCGCTCTTTGAGACGCGTAGCATTTATTTTGAGTTGTTCTAATGGCTGCGTGAGTAATCGCAGAGTTGGTAGCTTTTCAGTTAATTTTTCAGGATTTAAATATAAACGTAATGTAGCTTCTAAGCCGGCTAAAATGACTTTATCGCAACGTAATGCACGCTTGATAGGATGGGCTTGTAATTGTTCGATCCATTCTTTTTTACCCACAATAATGCCAGCTTGCACACCACCAAGCAATTTATCGCCAGAGAAAGAGACCAAATCCACACCTTGTGCGACTTTTTCTTGCACAGTTGGTTCTTTTGGTAAGCCATATTGGCTTAAATCAACTAATGCACCGCTGCCTAAATCAGTTACAACAGGCACATTCATTTCTCGGCCTAGTTCGGCAAGCTCTTCTTCTGAAACTGAAGAGGTAAAACCACAAATTTGATAATTGCTGCTATGCACTTTCATTAAAAAAGCCGTATTTTCAGTGATAGCATTACGATAATCTTTCAGGTGAGTACGATTAGTGGTGCCCACTTCCACTAAATGGCATCCAGCTTGTTTCA
The DNA here is from genome assembly GCF_018829705.1 of Haemophilus sp. SZY H35. NCBI lineage: Bacteria > Pseudomonadati > Pseudomonadota > Gammaproteobacteria > Pasteurellales > Pasteurellaceae > Haemophilus > Haemophilus sp. SZY H35. Next base: position 315,264 of record NZ_JAHKJZ010000003.1, on the reverse strand, counting down.
TAATATCTGGAACACGAAATGCACCGCCGATTTCAATTAATTCGCCACGAGAAATAATTACTTCTTTACCTTGAGCAAAGGTTGCCAGCATTAACAATACTGCAGCGGCGTTGTTATTCACTATACAGGCTGCCTCAGCACCTGTGAGTTTGCATAATAATTCACTGATGTAATTGTCGCGATGACTACGCCTACCTTCATCTAAATCATATTCAAGCGAAACATTTTTTTGCATCGCAGAAAGCGCAGCCTGTTGTGCTGCTTCAGACCAAAGCGCCCGCCCAAGATTTGTGTGTAAAACTGTACCAGTTAGATTATGCACCGCTTTGATTTGTACTTGGTTTTGTTTTTGTAGGCGAGAATGAATTTCTACAAAAGTGCGGTCAAAATTAGAAAAATATTCAGGAAGTTGATTATTTTTTTGAATAAATTGACGAGCCTGTGTTAATAATTCTCGACATGTTTCCACGACTGCAGAGTGGCCAAATTCGGTAATGAGTTGTAAGCCTTGAGGTGTTTTGAGAATCTTATCAACGGAAGGAAGTTGTTGAAAAAGTGCGGTCATTTTTGAATCCGTTTAAAATAACGTTGAATTGCCGATTAATTTACGCTAAAGTAACTGCAATTTCAACCACGGAAGGTCGTCATCTCCGGTGAGGTGGCAGGACTTCAAATCCTGTTGGGGACGCCAGCGTTCCCGGGTGGGTTCAACTCCCATGACCTTCCGCCAATCTATATAAGTCCGCATAGATTCACTTAAATATCTCATCTTACAAGTAGGTAGCCTCATGTTTTCCGGAGAAACATTTCAACAACATACGCCAATGATGCAACAATATCTAAAACTCAAAGCAGAGAATCCAGATATTTTGTTGTTTTATCGCATGGGGGATTTTTACGAGTTGTTTTATGACGACGCGAAAAAAGCAGCGGCATTGTTGGATATTTCTTTGACGAAACGAGGTCAATCTGCAGGGCAACCAATTCCAATGGCAGGAGTGCCCTATCATGCGGTGGAAGGTTATTTAGCAAAATTGGTTCAGTTGGGTGAACCTGTGGCGATTTGCGAACAGATTGGTGATCCTGCCACAAGCAAAGGGCCTGTAGAGCGCCAAATTGTGCGAATTGTTACGCCTGGTACGGTGAGTGATGAAGCACTTTTGCCAGAGCGCCAAGACAATCTGATTGCTGCGGTATATCAAGAGAAAGAAAAATTTGGATTAGCTACTTTAGATATAACCTCTGGCCGTTTTCAGCTTTGTGAACCTGCAGATAAAGAAACATTACGTGCGGAATTGCAACGTATTGCCCCAGTTGAATTGCTGTATTGTGAAGAATTTAACGAAATGACTGCGATTGAACATTGCAAGGGATTACGCCGTCGCCCGATTTGGGAGTTTGAACTTAGCACAGCCATTACATTACTGAATCGCCAATTTGGCACAAAAGATTTACGCGCCTTTGGTGTGGAAAAATCCCCTCTAGGCTTAAGTGCGGCAGGTTGTTTATTGCAATATGCAAAAGAAACCCAACGCACTGCATTACCCCATATTCAAAGCATTAGCTTAATTCAAAATCAAGACTGTATTCAGTTAGATGCCACCACTCGCAGAAATCTTGAGTTGACGCAAAATCTTGCGGGTGGCACAGAAAATACGTTAGCGTCTGTCTTGGATAAATGCGTCACGCCAATGGGTAGCCGCTTGCTGAAACGTTGGATTCACCAACCTGTTCGTAATGTGGAAAAATTAAGACAACGCCAACAAGCGATTGCGGAAATTCTGAATTTTGATTTGGTCGATGAACTCCAACCTTATTTGCAATTAGTTGGCGATATGGAGCGTATTTTAGCACGTGTGGCACTGCGTTCAGCGCGTCCACGTGATCTCACCCGCTTGCGCACGGCATTAGAACAAATTCCTGCATTACGCACGATTGTTCAACAAAAAACACCGCCATTTTTAACCGCACTTTTCAGCCAAATTTCCGATTTCAGCGAGCAATGCGATTTATTGCAACGTGCATTGATTGAAACGCCGCCGCTTTTAATTCGGGATGGTGGCGTGATTGCTGAAGGTTACCATGCGGAGTTAGACGAATGGCGTATGCTGTCTGATGGTGCAACGCAATATTTGGAAAATTTAGAAAAACGTGAGCGCGAAAGCACGGGCATTGATACGCTAAAAATTGGTTTTAATGCAGTGCATGGTTATTACATTCAAATTAGCCAAGGCCAAGCGCATAAAGCCCCGATTCATTATGTGCGCCGCCAAACATTGAAAAATGCAGAGCGTTACATTATTCCTGAACTCAAAGAATATGAAGACAAAGTGCTGAAATCGAAAGGCGCAGCATTAGCATTAGAAAAGCAACTTTACGATGAATTGTTTGATTTATTATTACCGCACTTAGGTTCATTACAACTGGCGAGCCTCGCACTTTCTGAATTGGATGTATTGGTCAATCTTGCCGAGCGCGCAGACACCCTCAATTACGTGATGCCAACATTCTGTGATGAAGTGAGTGTGAAAATTGAAAATGGTCGTCATCCTGTCGTGGAACAAGTATTGAAAGATCCTTTCATCGCCAACCCTGTAGAGCTCAATCACAACCGTCATTTATTAGTTATCACCGGGCCAAATATGGGCGGTAAAAGTACTTATATGCGCCAAACCGCATTAATTACATTGCTGGCGTGTATCGGCAGCTTTGTGCCAGCAGACAGCGCGCAAATTGGACCGATTGATCGTATTTTTACTCGAATTGGTGCATCTGATGATTTAGCCTCAGGGCGTTCAACCTTTATGGTGGAAATGACAGAAATGGCAAATATTCTTCATCAAGCTACTGCGCAAAGTCTCGTTCTTATTGATGAAATTGGTCGCGGCACATCCACTTATGATGGCTTATCCTTAGCTTGGGCTTGTGCAGAATGGTTAGCCAAAAAAATCCGCTCGCTTACATTATTTGCCACCCATTATTTTGAATTAACTGCATTGCCAGAACAGCTAGCAGGCATCGCCAACATTCATTTAGATGCTCTTGAGCATAACAACACCATTGCCTTTATGCATGCCGTACAAGATGGCGCAGCAAGTAAAAGTTATGGTTTGGCAGTTGCGGCTTTGGCTGGCGTGCCGCAATCCGTTATTAAACTGGCAAAACAGAAATTGACACAATTAGAAAAAAACTCAGGTCATTCAGCCGATCAACAAATTCAGGCATTGCGTGAAGCCAATCACACTCAAGGTGAATTGTTGTTTGAACAAGAAGCGGATGCACTAAGAGAGGCTATTGAAAAACTGGATCCTGATGATCTAAGCCCTAAACAAGCCTTGGCGTATTTGTATCAGTTAAAGAAAATGGTAAGTTAAGATATAGAGAAGAATGGCCACATTTCGTAAAGCAAAATGTGGCCATTTGTTATGTTATAAATAAATAATAGGATAACTAATCCAGTTTTGCGGATTTGGTTGTAAGTCAAAAAGTGCGGTTAAGTTTATATGTGTTTTCCTTTTTCTTTTTGAGCCGCGAAATCTGCACCTTTTGCTAACATTCTTAATTGTAAAATTACGCGTGTTTTGAGTTGTTCTCTTTCAGCTTTATTCATATCTAAAGCATTTGCTCCAGCGGTGAAGACAATAGTCACAATGCCTTCAGCTTGAACATATGCAATATATTGAGAATACTGATGCTTAGATGAAATATACTCTGCGAGTTCATCGACAAAATGTTTGATTTCTCGTGCGGCTGCAGTTCGAAATGCTTGGGAGGTACCCGAGCTTTCACGTAATAATAAGCGGAAAACATTTGTGCTATTGGTAATAAATTCAAAAAACGTATCAACAGAAACAGAAATTACGCTACCACCAGCATCGATACGTTTACGCGCTTGTCGCATTAATTGACGCAAAATTAAACCAGCTTCATCTACCATTTCTAAGCCTAATTCATCCATGTCGCTAAAATGACGATAAAATGAAGTTGGCGCAATACCCGCTTCACGAGCGACTTCGCGTAAACTTAAGTTGGAAAAGCTTTTTTCCGCACTGAGCTGATTAAACGCGGCATTTACTAAGGCTCGACGTGTTTTCTCTTTTTGAATTGCACGAACCCCAGCCATTATTTTTCTCCGGCTAAAATTAATTTTACTTCACTGCTGATTGCACCGGCTACGCGTTCGTAACGGTTACGTAAAGGTGAACCCGGTCGATAAACCAAAGCAATAGTGCGTGATGGTTCAGGTGAGTGACAAGGAATATATTTTACACCTTTACGAGCACCTTCATTTAATACAGCAAGTTCAGGCATAAATGTGATACCTGCATTTGCAGAGACCATATTGCGCAAAGTTTCTAGGCTTGTGGCTTGGAAGTGGGCATTTTCTTTTGCGCCTGCCGTGAAGCAATAATCTAAAGCCTGATTACGTAAGCAATGACCATCGTCTAACATTAACATTTCTTGCCCTTTCAGTTGATTCATTGACATTTTCTTTTCTTTTGCCCAAGGATGTTCATCTGATACGGCCAGTAACATTTTTTCGTTAAAAATAGGCACTTCAATAAAGGCTTCTGTTTCAGGCACGGTGGCTACAATTGCACAATCTAAACGACCAGTTTCGAGTTGTTCTAGCAATTGATGTGTTTGTGCTTCGTAGAGAAAGACTTCTAGATCCGGAAAGGCAGCTTTTAGCGTTGGAACAATATAAGGTAATAAGTAAGGGCCAACAGTTGGGATTAAGCCTATATGCAATGGGCCTGTCATTTCCTTACCTTGATTACTTGCCATTTCTTTCAATAATTTTACTTCACGCAACACGGTACGCGCTTGTTCCACTAGTAACATACCTGATTGTGTGAATAATACTTTACGGCTGGTTCGTTCTAATAAAATAATGCCAAGTTCATCTTCAAGCTTGCGAATTTGACCACTTAAAGTTGGTTGGCTGACATTGCAAGAATCGGCAGCGCGGCGGAAATGTTTATATTCTGATAAGGCTACAAGGTATTCTAAATCTCGGATATTCATTTGATTCTTCCTATAGAAAACTTCAATTAAAAAAATAGAATTAATTGATTGTAACTATACCATAAATTTCCCTATAATCCAGCGCATTCAAATTAAATCAACAACCAATAGGAGAATAATGATGATGTCTAATATGGAAGGCAAAAAAGTCCCTCAAGTGACATTCCGCACTCGTCAGGGTGATAAATGGGTTGATATTACTACCTCAGAATTATTTGATAATAAAACCGTAATTGTATTCTCATTACCAGGCGCATTTACGCCGACTTGTTCATCTTCTCACTTACCACGTTATAACGAATTAGCCCCAGTATTCAAAAAATACGGTGTAGACGATATTGTCGTTGTATCTGTAAATGATACTTTCGTAATGAACGCATGGAAAGAAGACGAAAAATCTGAAAACATCACTTTCATTCCAGATGGTAATGGTGAGTTTACAGAAGGCATGGGAATGCTTGTTGGTAAAGAAGATTTAGGTTTTGGTAAACGTTCTTGGCGCTATTCTATGTTAGTGAAAAATGGCGTTGTAGAAAAAATGTTTGTTGAACCAAATGAACCGGGTGATCCGTTCAAAGTTTCTGATGCAGATACAATGTTAAAATATCTTGCGCCACAGCATCAAATTCAAGAATCTATTTCAATTTTTACTAAACCAGGTTGTCCGTATTGCACAAAAGCAAAACAACTTTTACATGATAAAGGATTAAGTTTTGAAGAAATCGTATTAGGCCATGATGCTACTATCGTGAGTGTACGTGCGGTTTCTGGTCGTACTACTGTTCCACAAGTGTTTATCGGTGGTAAGCATATTGGCGGTAGCGACGATTTGGAAAAATACTTTTCATAAGTAGGCAAGTATTTAGCTGATTATTATTTGGGAATGTAATTTAAAGGGCGCATTGTGCGCCCTTTTCATTTGTACGAATTTATTGCAGAAATTAATAATGCGGTGGTGGCGTTTCTTCCGCTTGGCTTGCAATGTTTGATGGATGAAAATCTTTTAATTTACTTGCCATATAGCGTAGCTGAACTTGCATTTTATCAAGCGCAAATTGTTGTTGAACTAATGCATGATTCAGTTCGTCTAATAGTTGCTCTTGAAACGCGATTTTAGTTTCAAGTTCAGCAATACGATTTTCTAATATTTGTTCAATGTGCATAAAATTTCTCTAAATTTTAAAAAAAAGTTGAGAATAGGTTAAAAGCGATTTAATCTAGCCTCAGAATTGTTTCATTTATTATAAAGGATTAACGCATATGTTAAAAATTCAAAAATTATCTATCGCAGCATTAATGGTAAGTACGGTGATTTCTGGTCAAGTTTTTGCGGAAGAAAAAGCGCTTGATGAAAAAGCTGCCTCTTATGCCGTAGGCGCATTAATGGGTGGGCAAATGAAAGATTTGGTCGATGCGCACAAAGAAGTGATTACTTATGATAATGCTCGTATCTTAGATGGTTTAAAAGATGCTTTAGAGGGTAAAGTTGATGTGCGTAAAGATGAAAATGTACAAAAAACTTTAGAAGCTATTGAAGCGAAATTAGTATCTGCATCAAAAGCAAAAGCGGAAGCTATTGCGAAAAGTGCTCAGGAAGAGGGAGATAAATATCGCGCTGATTTTGCTAAAGACAAAGATGTTAAAACGACTAAATCAGGTTTACTTTACAAAATTGAAAATGCAGGTAAAGGTGAGGCAATTAAAGCTACCGATAAGGTGAAAGTGCATTACACTGGTAAATTACCAAATGGCAAAGTATTTGATAGTTCTGTAGAGCGTGGTCAACCGGTTGAATTCCAATTAAATCAAGTTATTCCTGGGTGGACAGAAGGCCTTCAATTGGTGAAAAAAGGTGGCAAAATTCAGTTAGTGATTCCACCAGCGTTAGGTTATGGTAAACAAGGTGCCGGCGCTTCTATTCCACCTAATTCAACCCTCATTTTTGATGTAGAAGTTTTAGATGTAAATCCTAAATCAGAAAAATAATACTTCTAGTCATGGCACGTGTTTTTTTAATGCGTGCCATTTGTTATAAAACTCAGTGAATTTTGACCGCACTTTTAACCTTGAACCATGACATTAAACGATAAACAACCTTTCACGGATGAAGATCGCACTATTATTAATTCTTATAAAGCGGTTGTTGATGGCGTTAGCGCGCTGATTGGCGAACACTGTGAAATCGTTTTACATTCTTTAGAAGATATTGAGCATTCTGCTATTTGTATTGCAAATGGCCATAATACGAATCGTCAAGTTGGTTCGCCTATTACTGATTTGGCATTACGTTCACTCCGTAATATGCAAAGTGAAAGTGTTTCTAAGCCTTATTTTACTCGCACTAAAGGCAGTGTGTTGATGAAATCTGTCACGATTGCGATTCGTAATAAAGCTCAACGTATTATTGGTTTACTTTGTATTAATATTAATTTAGACGTGCCCATTTCACAATTTGTACAGGCTTTTATGCCAACAGAAAAAACAGAAGAAACATCGGCTGTCAATTTTGCAAGCTCTGTTGAGGATTTAGTCAATCAAACTATTGAGAAAACCATCGAGGAAGTAAATACTGATCGTATGGTGGCCAATAACACTAAAAACCGCCAAATTGTCTTATCTCTGTATGAAAAAGGCATTTTTGACATTAAAGATGCGATCAATTTAGTGGCTGAGCGTTTGGATATTTCCCGCCATACAGTCTATCTCTATATTCGTCAAATAAAACACGAGCAAGAATAATGCGCTATGTACTTGCAGTTAAAAGCCCTATTTATGGTCAGCAAGGGGCTTTTTTAGCTTACCAATTTGCCAAAGCATTGATTGAAAGAAAACATGAGATCGCCCAAATTTTCTTTTTCCAAGATGGCGTAACGAATGGCAACGCATTAGTTTATCCTGCTAGTGATGAAATCAATTTGCAAAAGTGTTGGCAAGATCTTGCTATGATGCATCAAATCCCATTGCACCTTTGTGTTGCCGCTTCGCAACGTCGTGGTATCGTGGATACTTTAACAGCTATCAACCCAGAAAACATTAATCTTGCTGAGGGCTTCACGATTGCGGGGCTAGGTGAATTTATATCGGCAACATTAAAGGCTGAGCGAGTCATCACATTATGAAAATTGCTTTTTTGTTTAAAACCGCTCCCCATGGCACCGCACTTGCCCGTGAGGGATTAGATGCATTACTTGCCGCAACGGCTTTTTGTGATGAAGAGGATATTGGCGTATTCTTTATAGATGACGGTGTGCTGAATCTTGTTTCTTATCAACAACCAGAACATATTCTCCAAAAAGATTTTATCCGCACCTTTAAATTGTTAGATTTATATGAAATAACACAACGTTTCATTTGTTCAGAAAGTTTGGAAAAATTCGGCATTTCGTCAGAGCAATGTATTATTTCAGCTGAAAAAATGGATCGTGCTTCTTTTATGTCCAAACTGAATCAAGCTGAAAAATTGCTGACTTTTTAAGGAAAATCATGCTTTATACTTTTTCACAAGCAGATTATCCTCAAAGAGAACTTGAGGGGTATTTTGCGAATATTACTGAGAATGATGCAGTGGTGTTATGGCAAGATGGAGTCTTACTTGCAATTAAATATCCGCATTATTTTGAACAATGCCCAGCTGAATGTCTGTTGTTAGAGCAAGATATTCTGGCAAGAAATCTCACCGCACTTTTACCTAGAGAAAGTAAAGTGCGGTCTATTACTATGCTGGATTTTGTGGCGATAACGCAGAAGTTTTACCCGCAATTAGCACTTTGAATTAAACTAAATTTGTCACAGTGTATTAAGCAGGTAAAATTTTTTTATTTGTTCTTCGTGCCCTTCTAGACAGAATCATGGCTTACCTATTTTTATTATAAACAGTTTATCGAGCGTTTATTTTTTACGTTTCGCTCTTGGATGAGCCTGATCGTACACTTCCGCCAAATGTTGAAAATTTAAGTGAGTATAAATTTGTGTGGTGGAAAGGTTGCTATGCCCAAGCAATTCTTGTACGGCGCGTAAATCAGAACTGGCTTCCAACATATGCGTCGCAAAAGAATGACGCAGTTTGTGCGGATTAAGATGGCTATTTAATCCTTGACGAATGCCCCAAGTTTCCAAACGTTTTTGAATGGCGCGATGAGAAATGCGATTTCCAAGCTGGCTAACAAATAATGCCTCATCTTTTGGGTTAAATAATGGCCGCACTTTTAACCATTCTTGAATGGCATGCGAAGCGTAACGCCCAAACGGCACCACACGCTCTTTGTTACCTTTCCCGATAACGCGCACTTCCCGCACACGAGTATTAATGCTGTTTAAATCTAAGCCTTGTAATTCAGATAAACGTAAACCCGAACTATACATTAATTCCAAAATAGCACGATCACGAATATCAATCGGCTCTTTGCTATCGTTGGCAAGCAACTGTTGAACTTGCTCGCCATCCATATTTTTCGGTAAATGCTTGCCTTGTTTCGGTGCGGAAATGCCTGTAGCGGGATTCACTTTCAATTCGCCTTGTTGCACCAAAAAACTAAGAAATCGCCGTAGTGCCGATAAACGCAAAGCCAAGCTTTTTTCTTTTAAGCCTTGTTTTTTACTTTCCGCCAAAATAAATCTCACCACGCTGGGTGTCACTTGTGCCCAAGCATGAATATCTTGTTGCGATAAGATTTTGATGATGGCATCAAGTTGATGTTGATAATTGGTGAGCGTGTGAGGGCTCATTTGGCGTTCAATCCGCAAATAATCCCAATAACGATTTAACGCGGTTAGCATTACAAACTCAATTCAAATAAACGTTCTTTCGGGTTTAATTTAAACCCTTCCGATTCCAACATTGAATATTGATTTTGCGCCAATTCCGCCACTAAACGATTGGATTGCGTGAAATGTACAAAGTCTTTTGCTTTAGAAATTAGCGCTGCATAAATTTCCGTTTGTTGAGCATGTTCCAACACAAAAATATCAGTGATTTGCCAATAGCGTTGTAATTGTAAGGAAGAAAGGCGAGGGAAAAGCTGCACAAAGCCAATAGCCTTTTCATTTTCATCCACCGCAATAAAAAACAGGCTTTCATTAAAACGCATACGATTAGTTAAAAAAGCCAAGGTGCGTTCTGGATTCTCTGCTTGCCCATAGGCTTGGCGATAGGCTTCAAAAAGAGGAAGAAGCACGTCAATATTCCATTGTTCAGCTTTGAAAAGTTTCATAATTGGTTATTTTTTATTGGTTCCATACAGGTAATTGTAGCTTTTTAACTCAAGATAATCATCTTTCTATGAGAATTTTTTTAATTTTATGATCTTCTGCAAAGAATCGTGGCGAAATTTTGGTATAGTAAGCGAGTTAATTTTATCAACTATGGAGAAACAAAAATGGCACGTCGTCCTTTAGTTATGGGTAACTGGAAATTAAACGGTTCCAAAGCGTTCACCAAAGAATTAATCGAGGGATTAAAAGCAGAATTACATGATGTAACAGGTTGTGATGTGGCAATCGCCCCACCAGTTATGTATTTAGGTACGGCTGAAGCAGCACTTTCTGGTTGTGGTTGCAGCTGTGGCGGTAAAAGTGTAGTTCAATTAGGTGCACAAAACGTAGATATCAATGTGAAAGGTGCATTTACTGGTGATATTTCTAGCGAAATGTTAAAAGATTTCGGTGCAAAATACATCATTATCGGTCACTCTGAGCGTCGTACTTACCACAAAGAAAGCGACGAATTCGTAGCGAAAAAATTTGGTGCATTAAAAGAAGCAGGCTTAGTGCCAGTATTATGTATCGGTGAAACTGAAGCTGAAAACGAAGCAGGCAAAACAGAAGAAGTGTGTGCACGTCAAATTGATGCGGTAATCAACGCATTAGGTGTAGAAGCATTCAACGGTGCAGTGATCGCATATGAACCAATCTGGGCGATTGGTACTGGTAAATCTGCGACTCCAGCACAAGCTCAAGCTGTTCACGCATTTATCCGCGGTCACATCGCTGCGAAATCTCAAGCAGTGGCAGACCAAGTAATTATCCAATACGGCGGTTCTGTAAATGATGCAAATGCAGCTGAATTATTTACTCAGCCAGACATCGACGGTGCATTAGTGGGTGGTGCATCATTAAAAGCCCCAGCGTTTGCAGTAATTGTAAAAGCAGCGGCAGCAGCAAAAAATTAATTTTTAGTTAATTAGAATAACAACAAAGTGCGGTGAATTTTCACCGCACTTTGTTTATGAATTCAAGCAAACTGTATTGCCAATGACTTGTCATTATTTCGTTTGATCGAGAATTTTAGTCACCACTTTCAAATACTCAATCGCCAAGCCCTGTTGTGCAACACTGGCGTTAAAAACTAAGTCTTCGGAAAGTACGCCACAAGGTTGGTCCTTTGGTACTTCGCCATTTTCATAAGCCTCAAAATCTTCTCTCCAATCGCCTTCGAAGTAATAATGTTCTAGGCGTTTCATTTTAGGTAAAAACGCCTGCCATTTTTCCAAGAATTGCTCTGCCTCGGTAAGAAAGCCATTTGCTTCATCTAAAATACTTTCCATTTCGGCAAGTTGGGATAAACGTTCTTTTGATAGCATATTTTTCTCTCATGTTATAAAAGTGTGGTCGGAGCAGATTTTAGCGCACTTATATTATAAAGTTATCAGTTATTTACAGAGATTGAATGTAAAGTCAATAATTTACAATGTAAAGATTGTAAAGTTTGGTAAAGATGCTTTTCATTTATTGTTATTGCTTGTAGAATCCGCACGAAATTTAAACGACGTATTTTATAGACAGATTTGTTATAAAAGATGTTAATCTGATAAACAAGGTTGTTTATCTATTTGTAATATTCAACAGCAAAGGGCGCTGTTATCTACTTAATACTAGGAGATCCCCTAAATGAACAACATTTTCAAAGTAATTTGGAATCATGCAACTCAAACTTGGACTGCTGTGGGTGAATTAGCGTCCGCAAAAGGTAAATCAAAATCTGTAAAATTAGCCGCAATTTCTACCGCACTTTTAGCTGTTGTGGCAGGTGGAGCACAAGCTGCAAATGTAGTTACGAAAGCAGAAGATAGAGGCGGATTAGCAATTGGAACTGACACAGTAACAAATCAATTTTATGGAAATGCAGACTATAAAGCTAAAACAGGTTTAAGTGAAAATAAAGCTGAAGCGAAAGTAAATGCTTATGATGGTATTGCAATTGGTAATGGTGCTCTTTCTGGTTCTAATTCTGGTACAGCCGGTAATGCACATATCGCAATAGGTTTAATGTCTCAAGCAACTGGTAATTTTGCAAATGGTAAGGATACTGGTGGTGCAAACGCTCAAAATGCAGCGGTTGCATTAGGGGCATATTCATTAGCTAGGGGTCAGGGCAGTACTGCACTTGGTGCCCACGCTGTTGCAGATGAGGTGGACTCTACAGCAGTAGGTAAAGTTGCTAATGCGAAAGGACAGTCATCTACTGCTGTCGGTCAACAGGCAGAGGCAATTCAGCGAGCTACTGCAACTGGTGCACAATCAAAAGCTTTGGGAACTTACTCTACTGCGATGGGGCAAAGCGCTACAGCTAATTCTTGGGATTCCATTACTGTTGGTAGTGCTTCAAAAGTATCTGGCCAGGGTTCTGTTAATGTGGGTAGTAACTCAGTATTATCAGGTAAAAACATCGCGGCTGTTGGTGCAGATTCAAAGATATCCAGTAATAATGTTTCAACATTAGGTTCAAATATAACTGTAGCCGCAGGTCGTGATGGCGCTGTTGTATTAGGTTATGGCAGTGATGCAGGGAAAGATACTACAAAGGTTATGGCTGTAAATTCAGCTGTGGCTGAAGGTTCTCCATTGGTTTATTCTGGTTTTTGGGGTAAGTTAGGTGGAACTGATACTGATGGTACAAATAAAGAAGCTACAGGTAAGCAAGGTAATGTTGTATCTGTTGGATCTGCAGATAATGAACGTCAAATTAAACATGTTGCAGCAGGTCAAATTACAGCAGAATCAACTGATGCAATCAATGGTTCACAACTTTACCAAGTGGCTAAAACTTTAGGTACGGCAGCAAACCAAACAGCTAAAGCTTTGGGTGTTACTTTAAATAAAGATGGTACGTTAACTGGATTCTCACAACCATTAACTATTGCTGAAGGTAGTGATTATAATAAAGATGAAAATGGTCAAAAGAAACCAGATATAACAGCGCCAAATGTAACTACTGCACTTACTAATTTAAATAATTATGTTAATGCTGGTTGGAACGTTACTGCATCTGGTAATGACTATAAGAATAATGTGTCAGTTGGACATACTGTTAACTTTGTTGGTTTAGGTAATGTAGATGTAGATGGTGTTGATGAAGAAAATGGCGTACGCACTATAAACATTTCGACTGACTCACCTATTGACTACGCAAGCACAACATTTGATGGTAAACCAGTAACTAAAGCGAGTGATGGTAAATGGTATCAAGTGGATGAAAATGGCGACATTAAAGGGGATCCAATTGACGCATCTAAAATTGATAAAAAAGGCGCTAAATTAACTGACTCTGATACAGAGAATAATCCGTATGAGAAAGGTAATTCCTATACCTATGATGACAAAGGCAATATTACTGAAACTGGTTATGATAAAACTAAACCAGAATCTAAGGATAAGATTACCGCAGGGGAACATGGTGTTCAGTTAAGTAATGTGGGCTGGGCTACCCAACCAGATCAAGCAGTAAATAAAGATCAGTTAGATCAAACTGTGAATAAATCAGGTTTCTATGTTCAGCAAAATGGTAAGTCTACTTTAGATGCTAAAACTGGCTCTGATAAGGTATCAGACACCGAAAAAGTAACGCCAAACGATGTAGTTAACTTTGCAGATGGTGATGGCACTATAGTTAAAGTTAAAACTGTACGTGATGACAAGGGCGTAGATACAACAACAGTTTCTGTTGATGTTGATAAAGGCTCAATTAAAGTTGATGAAACTAATCTTGGTAAAGTTGCCGTGGATAGTAATCCAACATCAACGGAAACTCAAGCAAACGCAGATGCTCGCGAAGGTAAGAAACTTGCTACAGTTAAGAATGTTGTTGATGCTATTAATAATGCTGGTTTCGTTGTGTCAAATGGTGAGTCTAATAAAAGTGAATTGATCAATGCAGGTAAAAAATTGACGTTAAAAGGCGGAAATGGCGTAAATGTAGAGCAAGATGGTTCTAACTTTACTTTCAGCATTGATTCATCAAAACTCTTAGAAGGTAAAACTGGTGACATTACTGTAGATAAGGATAAAAAAGCTGGAGAAGACGGTGCGGGCAAGGCTGCCGTAAATGATAATGATGCTACTAAACTTGCTACAGTTAAAAATGTTGCTGATGCGATCAATGGCGCAAAATGGTTTGCAAAAGTTGAAAATTTATCTGACTCAATGAATGTGCGAACACAAAATGATAAGGATGCTGATGCTCAAGCCATGGGAGCAGGTGATATTCTAACGTTGAAAGCTGACAAAAACTTAGCGGTAAAACGTGAGGGTAAAGATGTTACTTACGGTTTAGCATCAACAATTGAAGTTGATAAGATTACTGTGAAATCTAAAACTCCAGGTGAAGCTACGACTACATTTGAAAATGGTAAAGTAACTAACTTAGATGATCATTTAACTGCACCAGATAAAGTGACTGGTGGTAATGTAGTTAATGCAACTGAAGTTAAAACGCCAACATTAAAAGATGCGCAGAAAAAAGAAGCTGCTACAGTTAATGATGTGTTAAATGCAGGTTGGAATTTAAAAACTAATGGCAATCAGACCGCAGCTATAACTAATGGTAAAGGTCTTGATTTTGCGAGTGATGATAATTCAGTAACTATTACCCCAACTGTGGATAAAGATGGTAATGCAAAAGTTAACTTCTCTGTAAATGCTACAAACGCGATTAATGGTGTTAAGGGTAACGTAACAGCAGCTAAGGTTGATGGCGATCAAGCTGGTAAAGTGACAGTTTCTGATGCTGATAAAGGTAAGTTGGCGACAGTTGATACAGTTGCCGAGGCAATTAACAGCGCAGCAACTTTCGTGAAAGTAGCTGACTCGCAAGAGGTTATCAAAAAGTCAACTGATGATGATAACGGAGTTGCAGTTAAATCTGGCGATACAGTTACTCACACTGCTGGTAAAAACTTGAAAGTAAAACGTGATGGAAAATCTATAACTTATGCATTAGCACAAGATATTGATGTGAATAGCGTTACTATCGGTAGTGGCGATAATGCAACTAAAATTACCTCTGATGATAAAGGTTTAAACCTTGCAGGTAAGGATGGTGCAGCAACCAATATCAATAATGTGAAAGATGCGGATCTTAATTCAACATCTAAACAAGCTGTGAATGGTAGCCAGTTATATGCTACAAACGAAAAAGTAGCGAATTTAGGCACGACTGTTAATAACTTAAGTAAGGTTATTAATCATCACGCTGGTGCTATTGATAGCCTAGACAGAAAAGTAAACAAACACAGCAAACAAGCGCGTGCAGGTATTGCAGGTGCGAATGCAGCGGCGGCATTACCACAAGCTTATACTCAAGGTAAAGCAATGGTGGCTGCAGCAGCGGGTACCTTCAAAGGTCAAAATGCTTTAGCTGTAGGTTACTCTCGTATTAGTGATAATGGTAAAGTAATCTTAAAACTTCAAGGTAACGCAAACACCAGTGGTGATGTGGGTGCCGGAGTTGGTGTAGGTTACCAATGGTAATAGCGTAATCATTTATGATGGGATTTTCCCATCATGAATAAATCCTAAAAGTGCGGTGAAAATTCACCGCACTTTTTTATTTTCTTAGCTTCACCAATTCTACTTCGTGATTTTCCCCTTTTTTTAGAATTAAATTGGCACGTTCTCGTGTTGGCAATATGTTCTGATTAAGATTTAATCCATTAATTTCATCCCAAATTTTGCTTGCTGTGGCAATGGCTTCTTCTTTTGATAACTTTGCATAGTGCTTGAAATAAGAATTAGGATCAGTAAAGGCACTTTCACGGAATTTTAAAAATCGTTTGATATACCATTCTTTTAATAAATGTTCTTCTGCATCAACATAGATGGAGAAATCAACAAAGTCAGACACGAAGGTTTGATTTGCTTTATTGTTGCCTGTTTGTAGCACATTTAATCCTTCTAAAATGAGAATATCCGGTTGATCGACAACATCAAATTTATTGGGAATAATGTCGTATGTCAGGTGAGAATAAATTGGTGCATGAACGTTTCTTTTACCCGATTTTACATCAGCAAGAAAGCGAATGAGTTTGGGCGTGTCATAGGAAATGGGAAAACCTTTCTTTTGCAACAGATTATTTTGTTTGAGTTTCTCAAGTGGATAGAGAAAGCCATCAGTGGTGATGAGTTCAACTTTTCGCTCTTTTGGCCAATGGGAAAGAAGTGACTGTAATATCCGTGCAGATGTGCTTTTCCCGACAGCCACACTGCCAGCAATACTGATAACATAGGGAATTTTGGTATTGTTTCTGCCGAGAAATCGATGTAATACCGTTTGGCGACGTAAATTTTCATCGATGTAATAATTAATTAAGCGTGTCAGGGGTAAATAAATTGTGCTGACTTCATCCAGTGAAAGTTCTTCGTTAAAACCTAGGAGAGGCTTAAGATCTTGTTCTGTGAGTTTTAACGGAACGGATTTACGTAATTCAGCCCATTGTGCGCGATTGAAGCTTAAAAACGGGGTTAATTGATTTGAAAATTCCATGATGTAGTGATTTTATCGTGAAATAAATGCGAGAAAATATACTCTATAAGATGAAATTTCGCATTGATTTTTCAGCATACTTCATGATTTCTGATTAAAAAATCACATTTTTGATTGTGATTTAAACGAATAGACAAAAAAAATAAATTTTTTAGAAAAAACACTTGTCAGGAAAAGTTTTTTCCATATAATACGCCTCACTTGCTTACGACACGCCGACTTAGCTCAGTAGGTAGAGCAACTGACTTGTAATCAGTAGGTCATCAGTTCGATTCCGATAGTCGGCACCATTCCTTCGTATCAAGTATTCATTTAGCGTGGAGGGGTTCCCGAGCGGCCAAAGGGGGCAGACTGTAAATCTGTTGGCTCAGCCTTCGAAGGTTCGAATCCTTCTCCCTCCACCATCTTTTAGATGAATCCTGATGGGACAGACGAATTTAGGACTTGCGGGCATCGTATAATGGCTATTACCTTAGCCTTCCAAGCTAATGATGCGGGTTCGATTCCCGCTGCCCGCTCCAAACGCTGATATAGCTCAGTTGGTAGAGCGCACCCTTGGTAAGGGTGAGGTCGGCGGTTCAAATCCGCCTATCAGCACCATCCTTCATTTCTCTCTTCCTTCAATTATAGCAAACAATTTTATTGGTTAATGTGGTTTAATTTACCCATCGATAACCGTGTCTATTTAGAGGGACTCTTTAAATGTCTAAAGAAAAATTTGAACGTACAAAACCGCACGTAAACGTGGGTACAATCGGCCACGTTGACCACGGTAAAACAACTTTAACAGCAGCAATCACAACCGTATTATCTAAACACTACGGTGGTGCAGCTCGCGCATTTGACCAAATCGATAACGCGCCAGAAGAAAAAGCGCGTGGTATCACCATCAACACTTCACACGTTGAATACGATACAGCAACTCGTCACTACGCACACGTTGACTGCCCGGGACACGCCGACTATGTGAAAAACATGATTACTGGTGCGGCACAAATGGATGGTGCTATCTTAGTAGTAGCAGCAACTGATGGTCCAATGCCACAAACTCGTGAGCACATCTTATTAGGTCGCCAAGTAGGTGTACCTTACATCATCGTATTCTTAAACAAATGCGACATGGTAGATGATGAAGAGTTATTAGAATTAGTAGAAATGGAAGTTCGTGAACTTCTTTCTCAATATGACTTCCCAGGTGACGATACTCCAATCGTACGTGGTTCTGCATTACAAGCATTAAACGGCGTAGCAGAATGGGAAGAAAAAATCCTTGAATTAGCAAACCACTTAGATACTTACATCCCAGAGCCAGAGCGTGCGATTGACCAACCGTTCCTTCTTCCAATCGAAGACGTGTTCTCAATCTCAGGTCGTGGTACTGTAGTAACAGGTCGTGTAGAACGTGGTATCATCCGTACTGGTGATGAAGTAGAAATCGTCGGTATCAAAGATACAGCGAAAACTACAGTAACGGGTGTTGAAATGTTCCGTAAATTACTTGACGAAGGTCGTGCAGGTGAAAATATCGGTGCATTATTACGTGGTACTAAACGTGAAGAAATCGAACGTGGTCAAGTATTAGCAAAACCAGGTTCAATCACACCACACACTGACTTCGAATCAGAAGTGTACGTATTATCAAAAGAAGAAGGTGGTCGTCATACTCCATTCTTCAAAGGTTACCGTCCACAATTCTATTTCCGTACAACTGACGTAACTGGTACTATTGAATTACCAGAAGGCGTGGAAATGGTAATGCCTGGTGATAACATCAAAATGACAGTAAGCTTAATCCACCCAATCGCGATGGACCAAGGTTTACGTTTCGCAATCCGTGAAGGTGGTCGTACAGTTGGTGCGGGCGTTGTAGCGAAAATCATCAAATAATAGATGTAGCGAAATAGTCTAAGAGACAAGTAAGAGAAAAGTGCGGTGAGTTTTCATCGCACTTTTTTGCATTTATATCGAGCCACTGGGAATAGTGAGGATAAAAAATAAGCTTTTGTGATTTTATCTCAAAAGCTTATTTTATATAGTTAGTAAGACAGGATTAATTAAAGATTAGTCCCATTTCTAAATCTTTTAGAAGATTGCTTTCAATTCTTAATTCATTCCATATTAATGGGTTTCGTTCTAAGTAACCTTCTTCAAGCGTTAAGAGCCAATTATTGTCAGATCGTTGAGTTTGAAAGGTGAACGTTTTTAGATTTTCCGTGGCTTGACGTGATTTATTGAAAATTACCGCAAGACGGAGAATGCGTATAAGCGTGATGATATCTTGTTCATGATAACGAGAAGATCGAAGAAATTCGTTTGGCTTGAGGTGACCAATATGCCAGTTAACGAGGGTGGTGAGTAAACGTTGCTGTTCACGGTCAAAACCAGGTAGTGCGATATTTTGTAAAATATAAGCAGAATGTTTTTGCAAACTTTTGTGATTGATGACAATACCTACTTCATGCAGGCGAGCAGCCCAAAGCAGGATTTCTCGCATTTCTTCAATATATGCTTGAGATTGCCAATGTTGATATTGAGCACTTAATAAGTTTGCACTGTCAGCAACACGGTGAGCCTGTGCTTGATCTATATTAAATTGTTCACTTAATCCCCAAGCTGTGCGTGCACGAATGTCAGCAACTTGAAAGTTTTTTTCTAAGCTATAGATAACACCTTCACGTAGTGCTCCATCAGAATAACGCATCTGTTGAATATTTAATACCTCAAATACAGCACTTAAAATAGCCAGTCCGGGTACAAACACATCTACGCGATCAGAATTTAAGCCATTGATATTCAGTGAAGTGAAATGATTAGCTCGTAGCGTTTGAGCGATAAGGGTATTTAATCGCTCTGTGGTGATAATACCATTAGGATCGATAGTTGAGGAAATAACCTGAGAAACAGTTTTGATGGTTCCGGAGGAGCCCAGTACAGATTGCCAGCCAAGTTTACGATATTCAAAACCTAAATCTTCGATTTTATTTACCGCACTTTGACGGGCTCGTTGGAAATTTTCTACTGAAATAATTCCATCTTTGAAAAATTGAGTGGCAAAGCTGACACAACCCATATGGCGACTTTCTGCAATAAGCGGGGTAAAGTCATCCCCTATGATCATTTCTGTTGAGCCACCACCGATATCAATTACCAGTTTACGGCCTTTTTCTGGCTGGGTATGACATACGCCAGCATAGATTGTTTTGGCTTCTGTTTGCCCACTGATAATATTTATTGGATATGGGAAAACGCGGGCCGCCTGACGTAAGAATTCATCATTATTGACCGCGCGTCTTAATGTATAGGTACCGACGACGTTAACATTTTCCATCGGAAAACCTTGTAAACGTTCTGCAAATAATGCCAAACAGTTTATTCCTCGAGTAATTGCTTCTTGATTGAGTACGGCATTTTCATCTAATCCTTCTGCTAGTCTCACTTTTTGTTTTAAGCGAGAAAGGACTTGAATAGAACCATTCACGATACGTGCAATAATCATATGAAAGCTGTTTGAGCCAAGATCAATTGCTGCAATTTCACGGACATTACCACGATGTTGTGAGGGTAATATTGCGTTATTCATAAAATTCCTAAAATTCAAATTGATAAAGTAAATCAAACACTTGGTTTGTACTAGAAACGGATTGAAAATAAAGTTGTGGCATTAAGCGGTAACGTAAGGTTACTTCTGCCAAGCCATCAAATAAGCCTACACCATATTTTATTTGTAAGCGGTTAGTGAGGTTTCCGCTGACGGTCACTTTGGATTTATCACCCACACCCGATGTGCCAAGGTTTAAATCTTGGATACCAAAAGCCTCACCAATACTTCCCACTAATTTACCGCTCTTTGAAAGCCCTAGACCAAGTAACGCCGCCCCCACGGAGCCACTAGAACCTGCCTCACCACTATTTTCTAATGAGCGACCAGTTAATAAATAAGAAAGTGCTTGATCTTGTGGTTTGCTTGGTTCGCTAAAGATGGTGACATCAGGTCTATCAGCCGTACCTATTACTCTAACACCAGCAGTAATTTTACTGTCTTCCATTGCTTCTGGATTACGAATTGCTTCAATGTTTAACATCGGTTGTGACGGTTGGCCTGAAAAGTTAATTTGTCCTTTTCGAATTAATAAATCTTGTCCAAAAGATGCATAGCGTCCTTTGGTTAAATTAATTTGCCCGAATAAACCTAAATTGCCCCTGTCTTGTTTCACAGAAAGTAAACCATCAAGATTGGTTTTTAAGCCATAGGCATCAAGGCTGACATCTTTACCAATATTGATGCGTAAATCAGAACGAATATCCATGCCTGATTTTGTTTTTGCCGCAAATTCACGTTTAATCAGTTCTTCTTTGCTCTTATGAGGGCCATTTAAAATAACTTCATCTTCGCTCACTGGCTCAGCAGTGTCTGGTAAGCTATCAATTCTAATTCGCGCCCAAGGAATATCCACTGTCCCGCTTAAATTCAATTCTTTCGGATTCGCTTTTACCGTGATATTTGGACTGAAACGTAGTTTCGCCATAGAAGGAATATCCACGTTGAAATTATTTGCCTGAGCATTTAATTCTGTTGTCCAATGTTCGATATTCGCCCAGTTTGCTCGGCCAGTTAAATTTAAACGACTATCGCTAGTTTCAATTTTGCCCTGTAAAGTGGAATTATTACCGTGGAAATGTACGGCAATATCGCCATCTGTAATATTGACTGGCATAGATTTTAATTTGGTACGAATATTGCGAATATTGAAGTCGCCATTTAATAATGGTTTCTCTAAATTCCCACCGAAACTCAACTTCGAAACTACCTCACCATTCACTGATTCACCACTAGTAAGTAGCTGATTTGCGATAGACAAGTTTAGTCGTTCTATCGCAAGGGTTCCGCCAAGTTGACGATTTTTAGCCAGGTCATTTAAATGAATATCGCCTACAATCCTGCCTTGGTTATGCACATTGATGTCTGTTTTTAAAACCAAATTGTTATTTTGAATGTCGGCGTTAAGTGTTAATTTTGGAATATCCAATTTAAACGTACGGTAATCCAATTTTTGAGAGAAAGTTAAGTGATTGCCATCTACTTTGGCGGTAAATTGGAATGGTTTATCCGTAAACCAAGCAACATTACCTTGGGCTTGTAAGTTGCCTTTGAGGCTATCTTGTTCGATAAGTTTATTAACTAAATCCAAATTAACACGTTTAAATTGGAAAGGAATATTCCCTTGCTTGCCCACATTGAAAGATTGTGGAAAACATAACTCTACATCTGTGTTTTTCCAGCAATGTGAAGCAATATTGGCTTGTGTTTGTTTGTGATCGTAAGATACCGCAATAGCTTGGTTAGATTTTACATCGCCAATAGGTGTATCGAATTTTGCTTGGGAAAGTGTGCCTTTCCACTGCTCCAAAGTGCGGTCAAAATGACCGTTAATTTGTAAATTTGCAGCAACAGGCTCACCTTGGGATTTAAGCGTTAACAAATGATTTTGTTCATCGCCAGATAAGGCGAGATCAAGTAAACGGAGTTTAACACTTTCACCATAATGAAGTTGCTCAGCCTTAATATTGAATTGTCCTTTAGCTAAAGGATCGCTTTTGATATTCCCTTTCGCGCTCGCTTTAGATAACTGGAAACCTTGCAAGTGTAAATTAGACGAGGTTAAGTCAAGATCAAGATTTGGGCTGGTGAACTGACCAGAAATAGCCGCATGCCCTTTCACATTACCACTTAAATCTGACCATAAACCACGTAAATTCGGTGCATCGACATCTAATACAAAATCAGAATGGTCATCTAATACACCGCTTGCGTTAAGATGATTTTCACCATATCTAATCTGCAAATCAGGTACTGTTAGAAGTACATTTTGATTAAGTGTTGCAGAGCCTTTTAAACTAATGGGTTTTGAAGACAGTGTTCCATTTAAATCAGCTACTGGCAGTTCCACTTGCCAGCCTTGAGAGCCTGCAAAGCCACGCGAATGCAATTTGCCAGATAGTGTTGCAGGCATGACAGGTACATAAAAACCGATATTCATTTTTTCTAAATCGGCTTGTACATCCCAGTTTGCTCCCTCTTTCCAGTTTGCAGCCCCAACAAATTCACTTTTACCATCTAACGAAGCTATCCCCAATTTATTGACGGTTACTTCATAAAGTTTGCCGTCAGCATTAAGGTCCACTTGAGACGCAGGAATATAATCCATTCCATCTACGCCACCCTTAAGTTCAGCATGATAATTCAGTAAATCCCCTGTGAGCTTAAGTGTTACATCATTAATTTTGAGTGGCGCCATTGTGTTTACAAAAGCGTATTGTCCTTTTGCCACATTTAATGCGAGGTTTAAGGGCATTTTGTCTTGTGCTAATTGCACTTCGCCATTTAGTTCAGCATCTAATACGCCTTTTGTTTTTAAAGAAAGTGCGATGGATTTTTTCAATGATCCCGAAAGCGTAAGATCGACATCACTCGCTGGCAGAATTTCTTTTCCATCGGATTTCAACGGCTCTAAATGGGATTTTAAAGTTAAATCTAGTGGCATATCGCCATCAAGTTGTAATTTACCTTGCGAATAAAGATTACCCAACGAACTTTCTACCGCTAATTTTTGTAATTGCAGTTGGTTATCGACGGTATCCGCCTGTGCAATCAGGCTTGGGATTTCAATAGATTGAAGTGTTTCACCTTTTTCATTCATCGCTTGATAATGCCAGTTTTTGCCTTTAATCGCGGGGATGTGTAAATCAAAAGGAAGAATTATTTCTGATACATTGCCTAAAAAAGCAGGCGTTAAAGATTGCTCAATCGCATCCCAATCTACAGGTTTATTCGTCTGTTCGGCTTTCGGCTCTGATTTAACTTCAGACAATTTTTTTGAAATAACTGAAATATCGTTAATTTCAGTCGGCGCAATAGTTAAGCCTTTTTCATTATTTAAACTTACCGCACTTTTAAAATGACTGAGAGTGAGATTAGTCTGATCAACATTTACAGATAAATCTTGCACCACCAAATTTTCTGCATTGATACCAATTGGCAAGGAAATGCGTTTCATCGTGCCAGACTTTGAATCATCAGGCGTAGATGGAGGCAGTAATGCTGTATTAATCGCAATCGTCGGTTTATTTAAAGTGAAATCACGTAAACAAACCTCACGTGAAAGCAAACAACCGAAATCAAGCTGTAAACGTGCTTGTGCAATATGAGTATCAATCCCAGCGGTTTGATAACGAACATTATTTAGCACCAAGCCATTTTGTAGTCCGCCTTCAATTTGCTCAACGGAAAAACTATCAAGCATTTTATCGGCAAGTTGAATTAAACCTCTTTGCCCCGCATCGAAAGAAAGTGCCCCAGCAACACCTAAAACAGGCACCAAAATGACCGCACTTCCGATACAAACAGCCTTGCGCACCCAGTGTTTTTTATTAGGTTGCTCAGGTGATTTTGGTGAAGTTTCTGATGGTTGTATTTGTTCTGTCATAAATTCACCTTAAATTTCTGTACCAAGTCCGATGTAAAATTGAATATTTTTGCTGTTATCTTTATCACGAATCGGGGTGGCAATATCAAATTTAATTGCGCCCACTGGTGATGCCCAAAGGACACCAACGCCTGCGCCATAACGCAATTCTTTAGTCGTGTAATCATTAGCTGCTAATCCGCTATCTGCGAAGGTCGCCGCCCACCAATTCGGATAAACTTGATATTGATATTCTAAAGAACCCGCAAGTAATCGCGAGCCACCAACCAATTTTCCGTTTTTATTTTTAGGCGCAATTTTTTTATAGCCGTAACCACGTACACTGCGATCGCCACCAGCAAAGAAACGAAGTGCGGGTGGAATTTTTTCAATATCCTTTGTATGTAAATACCCAACTTCTGCACGAGCAACGATACGGTGATTTTCCGCATAAGTACGAATCCATGCACTAGAGGCTTGCACTTTTACGAAAGACGCTTCCGATAACCAAACTTTGTTACCCACATCAAAAGTAATTTTTTGTACATCGCCCCAAGTTGCAAAAGAACCGCCACGTAATCGGGTGCGAGTAAATCCGACCGTTGGATAAAGGAGGAAAGTTTTATCGGTTATATCGGCTTGTGTAAAACTGTCGTATCGCGCACGAAGTCCGCCAAAATATTGCCAGCCATGCGCGTTGTTCCAATAACGTAACGCGGACAACGTAAGCGCTCTCGTATTGGTATCATTCTCTTTTTCACCTTCCCAACCGACAGAGTAATCATAGTAATAATTTAATGGATTTTTAAGTAAAGGCTGTCGATAAGTTGCCTCGAAAGTTTGTTTTGGTGCTGAGAGATAAAGATTCGTGCGGAAACTATGTCCACGGCTATTAATCCACGGTTTTGTCCAACCAATTTGAGTGTGCACGCCACCATCAGTTGCAAAGCCCACCCCTAGTTCCATCGCATTTTTTTTACGTGGATAAAGAATAATCTCCACATCCACAGTTTTGCTTTTATGATTAACATTAGGTTGAACTAATACTGAGCTAAACCAATTTGAAGATGAAAAATCGCTAGTTAAATCCGATAAGTTATTCATTAAATACGGATCACCAGATTTAATATTAAGAATATTATTTAAGTAATCATCCCGAATTTGTGAATGACTAAAAGTAATATTGCCATAATGATAACGAACGCCGCTATCAAATAACATTCGCCACCATGCTTGATGGGTTTCAGGGCTGATTTCTAAACGTGAAATCTTAAATTCCCCATCAAAATATCCACGATTTAATGCTAAACGTGAGATCGCTGTTTTGTAATCATCGTAAGTTTGGTGTTCAACTAACACCCCTTCTTTAGGTAATTTTTTACGTAACGCATCAAAATTTTCATCTTGTGCGGCTTCCCCTTCAATTTGCACATCAGTGCCCGCAATTTTTGTTGGCTCGCCAGGTGTAACATGAGCAATCAATAAATCACGTTTGCCTTGACGCTGTTTTCGTTCAAAACGCACGGAAGATTCATAATAGCCGAATACCCGCAAGCCGCGATCTACGGCTTTACTTACTAGGTGTTGATAACGTTCTGAGCCATCCATTTCTTCTTTATTGATGAGTTGAACATTAAGATCGGTATTACGAATAGCACGAAATCCACGGATACCTTGAATTTCAATATCCACCGTTTGTTCAGCTAAAGCAGCTAGGCTAGGAAAAAAAAGAAAAAGTGCGGTGAGTTTTAGAGGTTTTTTATTCATGCTTAAATGCTACTAGGTATTATCGTTGCACATTAGTGGCTATAGTCTACGGATATGTAAAAGATGATCAATGCTATTTATCATTTCTTGTCATAATTTTTATACTTGAATGTGGGTAAACATTAATAAGCGGTTTCAATAGGTAATTCTGCTCTACACCAGCCATCAAATCCACCAATAATACTAAACACATTTTCATAGCCTTGTTCCACTAGAAAGGTCGCTACACTTTTACTACTTACTCCATGATAACAACTCACAATGATAGGGGAGTCAAAATCGACTAACTCTTCAAATTGCAAAAAACTTTGGTTCGTTAAATGAAAAGCACCTTTAGGATGCGAGTGGGTAAAGCGGGCATCATCACGAATATCGGTTAACACCGCCCCTTGTTGAACCATTTCCCAAGCTTGTTGTGGTGTAATTTCTTTAAATGACATTTATAAACTTCCTTTTGTGTGCTGTTTGTACACACCATCAATCATAATAAGAATCATAGCGAGTACTAAACAAATAAAAAGTGGGTAACTTTCGGCGTCAATTTGTTCACCGATAAAAAACGATACGAAAATCATCATAATGGTTTCCACATAACCAAGTAAGCCAAGCAAATTCATCGGTAGCATGTTGCTGGCAATGACATAAGCTATCAATGCGGTGCCACTAATTAATCCAAGCAACACCAGCAGCCCCAAAATATTAGGATTACTTTGTTCAACCACAGCGAAATCTGTTTGCAAGGCAAAATAAATGCTAATCGGGATTAGGATTAACATCTCTAAACAAAAAGAAGCTAGATCACTATTTTTTAATGCTTTTCGAACGGAAAAATAGGTGGTATAGCCAACACAAATCGCAATAGCTTCCCAAGAAAGCCCACCTTTTAGCACGATATTAGAAATCACACCCAATGCGGCAATTACGACTGCAATAAATTTGAACGTTGAAATTCGTTCTTTAAAAATTAACCGACCAGCTGTCACCATCACAATTGGCAAAAGTAAATAACCAAAAGACACACTCAACGAACTGCCATTATTCGGTGCCCAAAGAAAAAGCCACATCTGAAACCCCATCAATAAGCCGCAAAAAAGATAGGGCAATGCCAAGTGCGGTTGTTTTTTGATGAGTTTTAAGCGATGAATCAATGCATTTTTCTGCTTAAACATAAACACGGAAAGAACAACAAAGGGAAACGTAAAAATCATCCGATAACCGAAAATATCCGTGCCACTCAAAGGTTTCAGCAGCGTAGAAAAATAATACATATAGCCAAATAGAAATGAGGCAAGTAATGAAACGAGAACACCTTTAAACATAAGAAATCCTTATTCTAAACAGCCAATCATTCTATTCTAACATCGCCCAAAATGCACGGATTAAGGGCTGTTCGAGATTCCTTTTTTGGGTACAAATAACCAATTCAAAAGGCTCAACAGGCTTATCAAGATTAAGTCTGGAAATTTGATTATTCATTGGACTATTGTCAATGACCACATCAGGCAACATCGCTAATCCGAATCCCAATCCAACCATTGGAACAATCCCTTCATGCCCTGCAACGGTAGCATAAATTTTTGGATGTTTAATATGTTTCTCCCGTAGCCATTGTTCAATCCGTTGCCGAGCATGCCCTTCAACAGGGAAAATAAAAGGCATTTGCTGCCAATTAATGGGTTTTTCTTGCAGTAATTGTGTCGCCAAACAAGCCACTCGCGGTGCAATTAAAGATAAGCTAATATCATCAATTTTATGAAATACCACACTGGATGGCAGATTATTCGGCTTACCCGCAATAGCGAGGTCAACTTGTTGTGTTTGAATCAACTCTAATGCAAGCGCCGGATCACCCGTAGTCAGCTGAATTTCCACTTTAGGATAACGCTGGCGAAATTCTTTAAGTACGTGCGGAAGATGGCTATAAGATGCGGTTACAGAACAAAAAAGTTTAATTTCACCGCAAAGTTCATCGGATTCATCCTTGAGCTGTTGTTTAAATTGTTGCCAGTTTTGCCATTCTGTTTTAGCAAATTGCAAAAATTTCTCGCCATATTCAGTGAGTTTAACTTGCCGATTATCACGGATAAAAAGTATTTTCCCTAACTCATCTTCCAACCGTTGAATTTGACGGGATAACGTAGAGGGAGACATATGGTTTTGGGTGGCAGTTTTGGCGAAGTTTTTTGTGTCACTAAGGTGAATGAATATTTGTAGGTCGTTAAATTCCATAACTTTTTTATCTATAGTAAAAATTAATTTCTTCGTTTTTTTGTAGTGCCAAATCTCCCCTACCCCTCTTTGCTAAAGAGGGGTATTCTTTAGTTAATTACTAGAAACAGGCTCATTTATATTTTTATATCATAATTACTTATTTGCATATTTCATTTGGATTACCGTAAAAATCAAACAAAGAATCAAAATGTTTCTTCAACATAAAAGAAACTTTAGTTAATGAGTTATAACTGATTCAGTTAGATTATTCATCACAGTCATTAGCATATTTGATGTTAATTACTGTAAAGATAAAACGTCTATCTTTGTGTTTTGCAAAGAACTCCCCCCTCTTTAGCAAAGAGGGGTAGGGGAGATTTGGCAGTATAAAAAACGAATAAACTCATTAATAAAATCCCAATCCCTATTTTTAACTCCAATTATTGCTAAAGTTGCAACACTAAATTCCAATAATATCACTTTACGCAACCACAAAAAACTTTATAATCCCACCCACAACAAAAAAATATGCAAACACAACATCATACAATTATTCACCTTACACAATTAAGGACAAAAAATGGCTAACTATTTCAACACTTTAAATTTACGTCAAAAATTAGACCAATTAGGTCGTTGTCGTTTTATGGATCGCGAAGAATTTGCAGATGAAGCAAACTTCTTAAAAGGCAAAAAAATCGTTATCGTAGGCTGTGGTGCACAAGGTTTAAACCAAGGTTTGAATATGCGTGATTCTGGCTTAGATATTAGCTATGCCTTACGCCCTGAAGCGATTGCAGAAAAACGTGCATCATTCCAACGCGCAACTGAAAATGGTTTTAAAGTTGGTACTTATGAAGAATTAATTCCAACTGCAGATTTAGTCGTGAACTTAACACCAGACAAACAACACTCTAAAGTAGTAGCTGATGTGATGCCTTTAATGAAAAAAGACTCTGCATTTGGTTATTCACACGGTTTCAACATTGTTGAAGTTGGCGAAGAAATCCGTAAAGACATTACGGTTGTGATGGTTGCACCAAAATGCCCGGGTACTGAAGTACGTGAAGAATACAAACGTGGTTTCGGTGTGCCAACATTAATCGCAGTTCACCCTGAAAATGACCCGAAAGGCGAAGGTATGGCAATCGCAAAAGCATGGGCTGCTGCAACAGGCGGTCACAAAGCGGGTGTTTTAGAATCTTCATTCGTTGCAGAAGTAAAATCTGACTTAATGGGTGAGCAAACTATCCTTTGCGGTATGTTACAAGCAGGTTCTATCGTATGTTATGACAAATTAGTGGCAGACGGTAAAGATCCAGCATACGCAGGTAAATTAATCCAATACGGTTGGGAAACCATTACCGAAGCGTTAAAACAAGGCGGTATTACATTAATGATGGATCGCCTATCAAACAGCGCAAAATTACGTGCATTTGAACTTGCTGAGCAAATCAAAGAAAGCCTTGGTTTCTTATACTACAAACACATGGATGACATCATTAGCGGTCACTTCTCTGCAACAATGATGGCTGACTGGGCAAATGGCGACAAAGACTTATTCGCATGGCGTGAAGCAACAGGCAAAACAGCCTTTGAAAATGCGCC
Source organism: Haemophilus sp. SZY H35 (assembly GCF_018829705.1). Classification (NCBI taxonomy): domain Bacteria; kingdom Pseudomonadati; phylum Pseudomonadota; class Gammaproteobacteria; order Pasteurellales; family Pasteurellaceae; genus Haemophilus; species Haemophilus sp. SZY H35. Next base: position 285,432 of record NZ_JAHKJZ010000003.1, on the reverse strand, counting down.
AAAATATGATGGCAAAATTAGCGAACAAGAATACTTTGATAACGGCGTATTAATGATCGCAATGGTGAAAGCCGGCGTAGAATTAGCTTTTGAAGCAATGGTTGCTAGCGGTATTTATGAAGAATCAGCTTACTACGAATCACTTCACGAATTACCATTAATTGCGAACACCATCGCACGTAAACGCTTATACGAAATGAACGTGGTAATTTCAGATACTGCAGAATATGGTAACTACTTATTCTCTAACGTAGCGACCCCAATTCTTGCAAAAGAAATTATCCCTAACCTTCAAAAAGGTGACTTGGGCGAGCCAACTCCAGCAGTGGAAATTGATAACATCACCTTACGCGATGTAAACGATGCAATTCGTAACCATCCTGTTGAATTAATCGGTCAAGAATTACGTGGTTATATGACAGATATGAAACGTATCGCAGTTGCGGGTTAATTATTAAACCAGTAAAATTTAAGCCAACTTATTCAATAAGTTGGCTTTTTTTATAATCCAAAGGAATTAATATGAAAAACAATAAAATTTTTGACCGCACTTTTAAAGTGAGTTTAGTCGCTGTAGCTCTTGGATTGGTAAATTCAGCGCTAGCAGCTGATGTAGCTTGTAATGGTGATGGTGTGACAATTACTGGGCAAAATGGGGTTGTGTTGAATAAATGTTCGATTAATCCAACCAGTCCAACAAATGATCCTGAATGGGGATCCCTATCTGCAGTAACAATGACAAATTCAAGCGGACAATTAAATAATGTTAATGCTTCACTATCTATTCCAGCAAATAGACATCATTCTTTTGCGGTAATGAATATCACTAATTCCACAACTGAAATCAATGGTGGAACCTATAGTATTACTAATCCTAACAAGGCAGATGCTAATGGTTATTTATTTGAGTTAAATAATTCAACGGTAACCATGCATAACTCAAAAGTCTTGATGAGTGATAGTAACCAAGACTCCATATTAGAAGCATTCACCATTAATCAAAATAGTAAATTAACATTAAACAATGTAAATGTAACATCGAACGATGATAATACTATCTTTGTATATGAAGCGGATAATCAAGCTCGACCAGAGTTAATCGTTAATAATTCCAATGTATCAATTCCTCAAGGCTCAATCCTAGGTGTAGTATCTAGATTAACAGAAAATATTAATAGCCACTTTTCTGCAACCTTTAATAACTCAACAATAAATGGAAGTATGCTTGCTAGTGGTGAAAATGTTAAATTTAATGATACAGAAAGCATTACAGAAAATATCCAACTAACCTTTAATAATTCTACTGTTTCTGGAGTTACTACTACCGACAGCAATAGCGTACTCAATTTGAACTTAAATAATAGCAATTGGACAACGAAAGCTTTCACTAATGAAGATGGCATGGTTCAAACTACAAGCTTAACTAATTTGGTTCTTAATAATGGCGTAGTAAATCTAGCCAATGATAACTACCAAGGTATCATTGTTCGTGGTAATCTCACTGGCTCAGGCACATTCAATCTAAACACGAATATCGCTGAAAACAAAAGCGATAAAATCGTTGTTAAAGGCACTGCTGAAGGTAATCATAAAATTGGTGTAACTAACCAAGGGGCAAATGTTGCTAACGGAAAAGTGACACTTGTCGAAACCAATGGCGGTAACGCTGCATTTAGCTTAACGAACCCGAATAATCGTGTAGATTTAGGTGCTTACCAATACTTCCTAACAAAAGAAGGAAATAATTGGGTATTAGCGAATTCTCAAAAAGTATTAGATTCAACGAGTTCTGTAGAGTCTTCTAATGTAACAACTAATACAGAATCTAGTAACTCAACCGTTCCAAGCCGTTCTGTTGCTACAAGTAATTCTGCAACCACTAATTTCTCATCACTCCCGCATAACACATTACTCTCAGACTTAGCGAATGCACAAGTTTCTCTTCGCCAAGCACAATTGCTTTTAGTGGAAGATGATTTAAGTGGCATTCATCAACGTCTAGGTGAAGTGAAAAACGGTGAAAAAGGTAATGTATGGGTTCGTAATGTGAATTCTCGCCAAAAATTAGCCGCACTTTCGACTGGTAAGAGTGAAACTTCTGGCTTTAAACAAAACGTACATAGCGTACAAGTGGGCGCTGATGCTGCTGTAACAGATAATCTCCGCGTTGGTGGATTTGTTGGTCGTAGCCAAGCTAACGTTGATTTCAATGGTCATTACGGTGATGGCAAAGTAAGAAGCAACAGCGTGGGCTTATATGCAGCTTACCTTGCAGATAACGGTATTTATGTAGATAACATCATGAAATACAGCCGTTTACATGCTAACTCAGATCTCACAGAAAAACGTCATTACAACTCTTATACGATTTCGAGTGAATTAGGTAAACGCTTTAGCCTTGCAAACGATTGGACAATCACACCGCAAGCACAATTAGCGTGGACACATATTTCATCACAAGAGAATGAAGATAGCTTATCTTCTGTTTATTCTCGAATTGGTTTACGTGTAGCCAAAGGCCTTGCATTAAGCAATGCTTGGAATTTACAACCTTACGCAGAAGTCAATGCGATTACTAGCAAAAACCGTAGCAGCAAAATTCATTACACAAACAGTGCGCTTGATGTTGCAAGCAGCCGTGGACGTTTTGAAAGTGCGGTCGGTTTAAATGCTGGATTTGCAAATCATCGTTTTGGTTTAGAAGTAAGCCGTGCTGACGGTAAAAACTTCGACAAACCTTATGCAATTCAAGCGAATTATCATTATAGCTGGTAGTATCTTGCTAAATATACCTCTTAAAAGCGCGGTGAAAATTCACCGCACTTTTGTTTGCCCTAACTAAATATTCAAATATCTTATAAATTCTAGACTCTTTTAGCTATTAAGAGAGAAATGAATTCGATTACTCTGTTGTGTATCAAGGATACCACGTGCTGTCAAATCGATGATTCATTGATTATATTTCACTCAAAATAAAATAAAAAATATGAGCAAGATCACAAAATGAATACTTTTTATAAGTATGTAGAACCCCAGAAATGTATAATTTTGAATCGATTATTGATTTTAAATAGTTCAAGGATTGAGGAGAATATTTTGAAAAAACATACAATTCTTACTACAGCAAAAAGCTCAGTAGCCTTATTGCTCTTTACATTGCCTTTATTTTCTAATCTTGCCTATTCAGCCCCGTCCACAACGGGTGAAGGGAATACTGTCTCAGGCGATCATGGCGTTGCAACTGGTTATAACAATGCTGTAACCGCTAAATATGGTTTAGCACAGGGTAATAATTCAGTTGCAACAGGTGGCAACATTTCTCGTGAAGAATTTAAGGCTATTCTTGAAAAAGAAAAGCAAACGTTTGCTGATAAAAACAAAGCAGAAAATGAACTTTCCGATATAAATAAAAAAATTGAAGCTAGCAATAAAACTACTGAAGATCTGAACAAAAGAATTAATGAAATAACAGATTTAATCAAACAATCTAACGATAAAAAAAATCAAGTTACTTCGCTGAATAATGATTTGGCCAATAAACAAAAAGAATTAGCCAAATTAGACAAAGAGCGGGAAGAGGCTAAAGAATACGCTAGTCATTATCCTTCAATCTATTCAGAGGATGAAAATGTTTCGATAAAATTCCTGAAACAACTTAAAGAACTTGATTGGAATAAACTTTCGGACAATTCTGCAGGAACAACTGGAGTACAAAAACTAGCAAAAGACCTAAAAGAGCGAGTTGAGGCTGATTACCCTAATGTTTCTGAAATTAAAAAATTTGGTATAGATAAATATGAAGTTATAGTTAATGGATATGATAACGCTAGAGGATCATTTGAATATAACAAAGAAAATATAGAAGATATGATTAGATCTAGAAACGAACAATACTTATTTTACCACGGAGCTGGAAGAGATCTAAGTTCATACGCCTCTGATCACGATGGCATTACAGATTTACTAAAAAATGTAACTTCTGTAGATCCTGTAGAAATTACAAGCATCAATAACATACCAAGCCGAATTACAGATGACTTTTTTTCATCCCAAAAACAAGAGCGTTATGTGCAATTTTCTACCCTACTGAAAATGATAAGTGAAAATAATGTCATAAGTGATTTAAGTAAAGCTTATAAGCTTAATAAAATACATGATGATAATTATTACAAACCAAATTACGTAGCGAATACTGTATTTTATCTTCCACCAATAAAAGCTAGTGATGATCAAGTAAATCACAGTAATTTTTTATTAACTAGACACCATTATAATCCAAGTGATTTTGATGACATGAACTACGGTGATGATAATCATAAAGTCGAGCATCGATTTAACGACGAAGCAAAGAAAGCAGAGTATTATCTTTACTATGGTCAAACGAAAAGATTTTTTGATGAATTTTTTGACGGAGTCAAAACTAACACCCCTCAGGATGTGGATCGTCTAAGAGAATGGGTAAATACATTTTATAATAACTTTGATAATCTAATTGATCGTGAAGCACCTGAGGAAAAATGGCTTTTTGATAAAAAGGACTTTCTTAAGCAACTTGAGGATGTGGAAAGCTTTGCTAAGAAAATTTCAGACTATATAGCTGTTTATGACGAGGCGAACAAATCTCCTACCCCAGAAAATAGAGCGAAACGAGATAGTTTCTATGAAGAAATCTCTAAGCTCAAAGACAATCCTAAAAATTACTATGAAAATATTGAATTTAAATTTAAGGAATCAACCAAAAATTTATGGAATGAATATGCTAAAAAGACAGCAACAGAATTAACTGATTGGGCTAAAAAATTAAAACTTTATGACCCGTACAATGAAGTTGTGAAGGGAATAACAGAGGAATCTGAAAAAGCCCAAAATGCCTTAAATGAAGCTACAATAAAATTTAAGGATAAGGAACGGGAAATTAATGATCTCAAATCTCAAATTAAAGAGTTAGAATCAACATCTGATTCTCAAAATTCAAATGAGTTAAAACGAAAACAAGAAGAACTTACGGAGAAACAAGCAGAAAAAGAAGGGCTTGAAAAAGAGCGAGCCAAAAAAGAAAAAGCATTAAAAGAGTTAGAGGAAAAACTAACACGTCATTTTTCTAACATTGGTGAAAACTCAATTGCCGCTGGGAAAGAATCCTTTGCGAGCGGTGCAAACTCAATTGCTATTGGTACCAAAAACGAGGTGACTGGTAATAATTCTGTAGCGATTGGCGCAGGGAATAAAGTTGCATCACATAATGTGATGGTATTAGGCAATAATGTCACTGTTGATGCTGGGTTTGATGGTGCTGTAGTATTAGGTAACGAGTCTGCGCCAAGTAAACCAATGCCTGTAGAAAGCATCACTATTCAAGGCACAACTTATAAATTTGCAGGTACAAATCCAACATCAACTGTCAGCGTAGGTGCCGAAGGTAAAGAGCGTCAAATTACGCACGTTGCAGCAGGTCGTATTACCAGTACATCAACAGATGCGATTAACGGCTCTCAACTTTATTCTGTTGTCGAAGCAATTAATCAGAAAGTTACTCAACATAATAAAATGTTGAAAGCGGGGATTGCTGGTTCAGCTGCAATAGCGGGGTTACCACAAGTGCGAGGTAATGGTAAATCGATGGTTTCTGCGGGCGCAGGAAACTTCAAAGGACAAAATGCTATCGCCGTGGGATATAGTCGCTCAAGTGACAACGGTAAAGTGTTGTTCCGTTTAAGCGGAAGCACAAATACGCAAGGCGATGTGGTGAGCTCCGTTGGCGTAGGCTACGAATGGTAAGCTAAGAAACAACAAGTGCGGTGAAATTTCACCGCACTTGTTGTAGACAACTAAATATTCAAAATCTTATAAATTTCAGAATCTTTACGAGCTAAGTCATGAATTGATTGTATTTTTCGGATTGCACATGATTGACCACAAATTAAGAGGGTTTCTGTAAAAGCTAAATTACCTTTGCGAGAGATGCCTTTAAGCAAATCACCATGGGTGATACCCGTTGCGGTAAATACCAGGTTGTCATCACGCACAAGATCTTCAAGTTTTAACACTTCATTGATTTTTACGCCTAATGCTTCACAACGCTGAATTTCATCGGCAGCAATTTTTTTATTTTCTTCGGAATCGCCTTTTACTTCGTTACGAGGAAATAAACGAGCTTGCATATCGCCACCTAATGCACGAATTGCAGCTGCAGCAGCCACACCTTCTGGTGCGCCACCGATTCCATAAAGAAGATCGACTTCGGCATCAGGTAAACAGCACAATACGGAACCTGCCACATCACCATCAGGAATTGCCATCACTCTAACGCCCAAGTTATGCATTTGTTTAATTACCGTATCATGGCGTGGTTTTGCCAAAACCATTACGGTGAGATCAGAAAGGGATTTTCCTAGCTTAGATGCGACACGGCGAAGATTTTGTTCTAGTGGCAAAGTTAAATCAATCATACCTTTAACATCGGGGCCAACCACTAATTTTTCCATATACATATCTGGTGCTTTTAAAAAGGTATTTCTGCCACCAGCAGCCAAGACAGAGATAGCATTAGACTGACCCATTGCAGTCATACGCGTGCCATCAATAGGATCAACGGCAATAGAAACCAGTTCTCCCATTCCAGAGCCAACTTTTTCGCCAATATAAAGCATTGGTGCTTCATCAATTTCCCCTTCACCAATCACGATTTCAGCATCCATATCGATCAAATTTAGCATATAACGCATGGCTTTTACTGCAGCATCATCAGCCGCATTTTTATCTCCCCGCCCAAACCATGTATGAGCAGCTAATGCGGCCATTTCTGTTACACGTGAAAATTCAATTGCTAGGGCAGCGTTCATTTTATTCTCCTTTGACTTTTAGCCATAAAAACGGTGTGATTTTATCATTACGTTATTGAACGCATAATAATTTTTTATACAAGGCTTTAAAAAGAGGTGTGAACTAGGTAAAATACGCTTAAATTTACCCATATTTAAAAGGAAATCATTATGTCTTTAGAAATTTTAGACCAGCTTGAAGAAAAAATTAAACAAGCGGTAGAAACCATCCAATTGCTTCAATTAGAAGTTGAAGAATTAAAAGAGAAAAACGCAGAATCTCAAAGAAATATCGAAAGTTTACAAACTGAAAATGAGCAACTGAAAAACGAACACCGCAACTGGCAAGAACATATTCGTTCATTGCTTGGTAAATTCGATAACGTTTAATCATAACAAAAGGCTTAGAAAATCTAAGCCTTTTTATTTTAATCATTTCAAAAATATTCTTTTACTTTTCCCTGTGTTAGGGAAGAAAATAAATACAGGATAATCAAATGCACATTTGCATTCTCTCTGGCAGCACTTTAGGTGGTGCAGAATATGTTGCCGAACATTTAAACGATGTTTTAGAAACTCAAGGTTTTTCCACCGCTCTTTTTCACGGACCAAGTTTATCTGACATCGAAAATGAAAAAATTTGGCTTGTTGTGACTTCAACTCATGGTGCAGGTGAGTTGCCAGATAATTTAAAACCTCTATTTGATGAATTAGCTAAAAATCAAAGCGATTTTTCAGATGTTCGTTTTGCTGTCGTTGGATTAGGTAATTCTGATTATGATACGTTTTGCTATGCAGCGGACAAAGTGGAGCAAGCGCTTCAAGAAAAAAGTGCGGTAAAAATTTGCGAGACTTTAAAAATTGATGTTTTAAACGTGGATGATCAAGAAGGCTATGCTGAAGCATGGTTACCGAGCTTTATCGAGGGATTAAAATGATTGCTTTAATTCAGCGTGTGTCTCAAGCGAAAGTTGATGTAAACTGTGAAACAATAGGAGAAATCGGCAAAGGTTTACTGGTTTTGCTTGGTGTAGAAAAAGAAGATAATCAAGAGAAAGCGGATAAACTTGCTGAAAAAGTGCTTAATTATCGAATTTTCAGTGATGAAAATGACAAAATGAACTTAAATGTTCAACAAGCACAAGGTGAATTACTTATTGTTTCTCAATTTACATTAGCGGCGGATACACAAAAAGGTTTGCGTCCAAGCTTTTCAAAAGGTGCGCCTCCAGCATTAGCTAATAAATTATATGAATACTTTATCCAAAAGTGCGGTGAGAAATTACCTGTTTCAACAGGGCAATTTGCAGCGGATATGCAAGTGAGTTTAACAAACGATGGCCCAGTGACATTTTGGCTTAATATATAAAATCTTCTATAAGATCGACGCAAGCTGAAAGGCTTGCGTCAGTGAGTGCAAGAAATATTAGAGTGTAATTTCTAATTTTTGATAAGCTTGATTTACTTTTTCTAGCGCTTTTTCTACGGAAACGTCTCGTGCTAATAACACGCCTAAACGTCGGTGGCCATTAACCTCACCTTTACCAAATAAACGAATATTCGTATGGGGTTCAGTAAGCACTTTATCAATCGCACCAAATTTTACATTCTTTGATTTCCCCTCTACAACAATAGCTTTAGATGCGGATGGACTAATTAAGGTAATCTCTGGAATAGGTAAACCTAAAATGGCTCTTGCGTGTAAGGCAAATTCTGAAAGCTCTTGAGAAATAAGCGTAACCATGCCAGTATCATGTGGGCGTGGTGAGACTTCATTGAAAATGACATTATCTCCACACACAAACATTTCTACTCCAAAGATGCCTCGTCCACCTAGTGCACTTGTAATTTTCTCCGCAATCGATTGCGCTTTTTTCAATGCAATATCCGACATCACTTGTGGTTGCCATGATTCCCGATAATCACCTTCTTCTTGGCGATGGCCAATTGGCGCTAAGAAGCTTGTACCATTGATATGACGAACGGTTAAAAGCGTAATTTCATAATCGAATTTTACAAAACCTTCTACAATTATTCTTCCTGCACCAGCACGACCACCTTCTTGTGCATAATCCCATGCTTTTTGAATATCGTCTTTAGCTCTTAAAATACTTTGCCCATGACCAGAGGATGACATGATAGGTTTCACGACACAGGGAATACCAATTTTTTCTACCGCATTTTGGAAATCAGTAAAATTATCTACAAATTGGTAAGGCGAGGTGGGTAACTTAAGTTCTTCCGAGGCTAGTCGGCGAATCCCCTCACGATTCATAGTAAGTTGTGTGGCTTTGGCTGTGGGTACCACGTTAAAACCCTCTTGCTCTAATTCCATCAGTGTTGCCGTTGCAATCGCTTCTACTTCTGGCACGATGTAGTCAGGTTTTTCTTGTTTTACAAGTGTTTTTAATGCTTCACCATCCAACATTGAGAGTGTATAGGCACGGTGTGCAACTTGTTGTGCAGGGGCATTTTCATAGCGATCCACTGCAATTACTTCTACGCCTAATCGTTGTAGTTCAATTACTACTTCTTTACCAAGTTCTCCCGATCCCAATAGCATCACTTTTGTTGCATTAGGTGTTAATGCGGTACCAAGCGTTGTCATTATTTCTCCTATTTTAATAATGCATTATCTAATGTTAAATCTTCGTTTTTATTAATACCAACACGACGAGCAATCACATTTTTTGCGATTTCATGTGCTTCTTCTAAAGAGTGCTCTGTATATGTGCCACATTGATAAATGTTTAATTCCGGAATTTTGGTTTGATCTTGTACATTTAAAATATCGTGCATTGATGCTAACCAAGCTTTAGCGACTTGTTGTTCATCTGGTGTGCCGATGAGAGACATATAAAAACCGGTTCGACATCCCATAGGTGAAATATCAATAATTTCAACATCTTCGTTATTTAAGTGATCACGCATAAAACCTGCAAATAAGTGTTCTAGAGTGTGGATTCCTTTTGGAGAGAGGATTTCTTTATTGGGAATGCAGAAACGTAAGTCAAAAATAGTAATATCATCACCTTTAGGTGTACGCATTGTTTTAGCCACACGCACGGCAGGGGCATTCATTTTAGTGTGGTCTACTTTAAAACTATCAAGTAATGGCATAAATTTTCCTTATAAATCAGTTGATTAAGAATTATTTGAATGAATGTTCATTTTTTTACAATTTTTTTATGAACTTTATAGCAAGGTCTTTGTCCTATAAGACGAGCAACTTGCAGTTGTTTTAATAAAATTGGTTCCTTAGGTTATTTGCCCCGTATTCTTGCGGGGCTTTTTTCTTTGTATTTTTTGTTAGATTTTATTTTTTGGAATTTTTTTAATTTATGTGAACTTTTTCCAGATGGGCTTGTCTGATAGAACAAGCAACTTGCAGTTGTTTTAATAAAATTGGTTCCTTAGGTTATTTGCCCCGTATTCTTGCGGGGCTTTTCTTTTGTCCATTTTATAATAAGAAAGGTACACTGAGAAACAATAACGCTACATAACGTACCAGTTTTCCAAGAAAAATAAAAAAACAGCTCGCGATAAAGTTCAATCTAAGCCAGCCCGCTAGGGCGCAAAATAAATCGCCTACTATAGGTAGCCAACTTAATAGTAAGGTGAGTGAACCATAACGTTGAAGTTGCTTCATAACCCATAAAGTGCGGTGATTTTTGGGCCTAAATTGAGGAAGCCACCATCCTATTCCATAAGTAGTTAGGCTACCTAGCCCATTACCTAGTGTTGCCATAAAAAGAAGTAAAAAAATATCCGTACTTAGCCAAGTTCCTAATGCTAATTTGGGGATAGCTAATACAATAAATATTATCTCTGAATTACCTGGTAATACCGTCGCACTTAGAAATGCACTTGCAAACATTAACCATAAGGCATGAGTTTGCCAAAAATCGGTGAGTAATCCTAATAACCATTCCATCATTTTGTGGTTATAATTTGTTGAGTACGAATATCAAAAACATCTATTCCGGCACTTAAACCTGCTTTTACACCCAAGTCTGCATCTTCAAAAACAATACAGTTTGTAGGATTAATCTTGATCAGCTCTGCACAACGTAAAAAAGTTTCTGGATGAGGTTTATGCGCTTTTACATCGTCTGCACTGACAATGGCATTAAAATAAGAGGCAATATCAAGTTTATCTATCAACATATCAATAATTTTTCGATGAGAGCCCGAGCCTAGTGCAATCGGTTTTTTCTGATAGAAATGTTTTACAATATCAAATGTAGGAAGCAAGGTGGATTGTGATGGAATGAGCTGATAAGATAAAGCACGTTTTGCTGTAATAACTTCATCAAGGCGCTCAAGTGGCATATTAGCCAATTTCATCATTTCCTCTGCAATGGTTCTTACGGTTGCCCCACCTAGGTTATACATGATTTGACTGTCAAATTCGTAACCAAATTGTTTTCCCACCATTCCCCATGCTTTTGCGTGAACAGGCATAGTATCAATGAGGGTTCCATCCATATCAAAAATTAATCCTTCATATCGATCGAACATTGCATAATTAAACATTTTTACATCCTTACTTATTTTTAAATTTTTATCATTTTGCTATAAAATTGCGATCTCTGCATTGTTTTATTTTTATAAAGAGCGGTAAATTAAAGCACGAATTTTGAACAAATAGAATTCAAATACGATTGCTTCAGCAATTAGAATGTTGGAAAGTTCCTAGGCGAATTAATTAATCGATTATTGAATATTCATACGCTTGTTTTAGATTGCAATGGAATAATATTGTCCCTGAATGATAAGAAATGATTTCATTCACATTGGTGAGCAAGGTTAACCTTGCTTTTGAATTTTATTGCGTTAATGTTTGTTTATAGGCATAAAGTGTATTGCTCATTAACATTGCAACGGTCATTGGCCCAACTCCACCTGGAACAGGGGTAATATATGCCGCTTTTTCGGCTGCTTTGTCAAACTCTACATCGCCTACTAATTTTCCATCTACACGATTAATTCCGACATCAATGACGACCGCACTTTCTTTGATCCAATCGCCAGGAATTAAATTCGGCTTACCCACCGCAACGACAAGTATATCTGCTTGGCGAACATGACTTTTTAAATCTTTGGTGAACCGATGAGTTACTGTGACGGTTGCACCTGCTAATAATAATTCTAAAGACATTGGGCGGCCGACAATATTGGATGCGCCTACAATTACCGCGTGTTTGCCATGTAAATCAATGCCTGTTGTTTCTAATAGTTTCATTACACCATAAGGTGTGCAGGCTCGTAATGTTGGAATTCGTTGACACAGTCTTCCTACATTATAAGGATGGAAGCCATCCACGTCTTTTTTCGGATCAATATGTTCAATAATAGCTTCTGCATTGATTTGTTGAGGTAAGGGGAGTTGTACTAAGATACCATCAATTGTTTTGTCGTTATTGAGTTTATCGATGAGGGCTAATAATTCGGCTTGTGTAGTTGTTTCTGGTAAATCATAAGATTGGGAAAGTATGCCGATTTCTTTACAGCTTTTACGTTTACTTCCTACATAAATTTGTGATGCAGGATCTGCCCCAACGAGAATAACTGCAAGCCCTGGTGCACGTTTACCTTGAGCAATATAATGTTCAATCTCAGAGGCAACATCAGATTTGATTTTTTTTGAAAGGGTAGTACCAGAGATGATTTGTGCAGTCATTTAGTTGTCCTTTATATATGAAAAGAGAGAAAACGTTTGCTATTCTAACGGACAATGAATTTTTTACAACGGGAAATAGTGACATTTCCTAAATTGAAATAATTTTGAGCAATTAGCTTAAAAAATAAAAAAAGTCATTGACTGGTATCAAAACAAATCTATAATTGGTTCAGCTTATCGGCGAGTAGCGCAGCTTGGTAGCGCAACTGGTTTGGGACCAGTGGGTCGTAGGTTCAAATCCTATCTCGCCGACCACTTCTTTTATATTGTCTTGAAATTCTGTACAAAAGAAATCCTTTGAATGCGCCCTTAGCTCAGCTGGATAGAGCAACGCCCTTCTAAGGCGTGGGTCAAAGGTTCGAATCCTTTAGGGCGTGCCATTTATTTCTTCGATCTATTTTTTTATTCTCTTTTATTAATTTCCTTTGCTATTTAAGCAAGCTACAATACGCCCCCAAATTTTATTAATATAAATCAGAAAGAGAATTATTATGCCCTTTGCTATTGGTCAGCGCTGGTTGAGTGAAAGTGAAAACGCTTTAGGATTAGGTATCATTACCGCATTAGATCAACGAACTGTCACGATTTATTTCCCTGCTGCGGATGAATCGCGTATATATGCTGCTGCACAAGCGCCTTTAAGCCGAATTGTATTTAGCAAAGGTGAAAGATTATCTCATCAAGCTGGTTGGCAAGGTGAGATTTTAGACGTTCAAAATATGAACGGTTTGCTATTTTATTTAGTTAAACATCCACAAGGTGAAGATGTCATTGTGCAAGAACGTGATATTTCACCGATTATTTCTTTTAGCCAAGCAAAAGATCGTCTGTTTTCAGCGCAAATTGATCGCAGCAGTCATTTTGCATTGCGTTATCGCACGCTTTGTTATCAGAAAGCACAATTTAAATCGCCATTGCGTGGTTTGCGCGGAACGCGTGCGGGTTTAATTCCTCATCAGCTTCATATTGCAGCTGAAGTCGGTAATCGAGTTAATCCTCGCGTGTTATTGGCGGATGAGGTTGGTTTAGGGAAAACCATTGAAGCAGGAATGATTTTGCAGAATCAGCTTTTTGCTGAGAAAGTGCAACGCGTTCTTATTATCGTGCCAGAAACGTTGCAACATCAATGGCTGGTGGAAATGCTTCGTCGTTTTAATTTGCATTTTTCACTTTTTGATGAAGAACGTTGCAACGATTTTGATCTTGATGCCGTTAATCCATTCACAACGGAAAGTTTAATTATCTGTTCGCTGAATTGGTTAGAAACTCATCCAAACCGAGTAGAGCAGGCGCTCAATGCTCAATTTGACTGTTTAATTGTGGATGAGGCGCATCATCTCGTATGGTCCGAAACTTCGCCAAGTGCTGCTTATTTATTAGTTGAACAGCTTGCTCGTATTATTCCATCCGTCTTGTTACTCACAGCAACCCCAGAACAACTTGGGCAAGAAAGTCATTTTGCTCGTTTGCGCTTACTGGATTCAGAACGTTTCTTTGATTATCAAACCTTTGTGAAAGAGCAGGAACGCTACCAACCGGTGGTTAATGCCGTTGAATCTTTGTTGGCAAATAAGGCATTAAGTGCGGTAGAAAAAAATCATATTTCTGATTTGTTGCTTGAACAAGATGTTGAGCCACTTTTTAACGCGATTGCATCAAATAATGATGAAGAACAGCATCGAGCCCGTCAGGAACTGATCCAAGCCTTAATTGATCGTCACGGCACGGGGCGAATGTTATTCCGCAATACACGTCAAGGCGTGAAAGGTTTTCCGCACCGTGTTTACCACCAAATTACACTCTCGGAAGAGAATGATAAAATTGATTGGCTGATTGATTTCCTCAAACTACATCGCGATGAAAAAATTTTTGTGATTTGTAAGACTGCGGCCACGGCGATTCAGTTAGAACAAATTTTACGTGAACGTGAGGCGATTCGCGCCGCAGTGTTCCACGAAAAAATGTCGATTATTGAACGGGATAGAGCCGCGGCGTATTTTTCGGATTTAGAAAACGGCGCACAGGTTTTACTGAGCTCGAGTATTGGCTCGGAAGGGCGTAATTTCCAATTTGCGGCAAATTTAGTGTTATTTGATTTACCGACCAATCCAGATTTATTGGAACAATGTATTGGCCGATTAGATCGTATTGGACAAAAACGTGATGTGCAAATTTATGTGCCTTGTGCGAAAGATTCGCCTCAAAGTCGTTTAGCTCGTTGGTACAATGAGGGACTCAATGCTTTTGAACAAACTTGTCCAATGGGAATGGCATTATTTGCCCAGTTTTCTGATGAGTTAGAAAAAGTGCGGTCAAATTCTACCGCACTTTCAGAGAATGAATTTTCTGAATTATTAAAACAAACTAAAACTGCGCGAGAAAAACTCAAGATTGAGTTAGAAAAAGGTCGGGATCGTTTATTAGAGCTAAATTCTCATGGCGGTGAGCAAGCACAAGCGTTAGCGGATCAAATTGCTGATGAAGATAATTCGCCAGAGCTTGTGAATTTTGCTTTAAAATTATTTGATATTATTGGCGTAGAGCAAGAAGATCTTGGCGCAAATAGTATTGTTATTAGCCCAACTGGGACAATGCTTGTGCCAGATTTTCCGGGTTTAAAAGAAGAAGGTGTGACGGTTACCTTTGATCGCGAACTTGCCCTTGCTCGCGAAGAAATGGAATTCTTGACTTGGGACCATCCTATGATTCGTCAAGGTCTTGATCTTGTTGCTTCGGGGGATATTGGCAAAGCTGCAATGGCATTGCTTGTAAATAAACAACTGCCAGCTGGAACCTTATTAATTGAATTGATTTACTTGGTGGAAAGCCAATCGCCAAAAGGATTACAGCTTAATCGCTTCTTGCCGCCAACGCCAATTCGTCTGCTGCTTGATAACAAAGGAAATAACATTGGAGGGCAAGTTGCTTTTGAAACATTGCATAGCAAATTGAAACCACTTGGTAAAAATATTGCTAATCAAATGGTGAAAATGGCACGGGCCAATATTGAAACCTTGATTACACGAGGCGATCAGCTCGTAAAATCTTTAGCTGAACCGATTATTTCTGAAGCTAAAAATCAAGCAGATCAACAATTAAGCGCAGAAATTAATCGTTTACAGGCTTTGCGAGCTGTGAATAAAAATATTCGCCAGAGCGAAATTGATATTTTAGAACAACAACGAACACAAGCACTGGACGAGCTTTCTAAAGCAAATTGGCGTTTGGATTGCTTGCGTGTCATTGTGACGAACAAGGAATAAAAATGGCACTGATTGAATACAATCCGCCTCTTGAACCTTATTTGGATATTATTTATCAAGATAATCATTTGTGCGTGGTGAACAAACCGAGCGGTTTGCTTTCCGTGCCTGGCAATCAACCACAATATTACGATAGCGCAATGAGTCGAGTAAAAGAAAAATTCGGCTTTTGTGAGCCTGCTCATCGTTTGGATATGGCAACGAGCGGTATTATTGTGTTTGCTTTAAGTAAGGCGGCAGATCGTGAATTAAAACGTC
This sequence comes from Haemophilus sp. SZY H35, assembly GCF_018829705.1. Taxonomy (NCBI): domain Bacteria; kingdom Pseudomonadati; phylum Pseudomonadota; class Gammaproteobacteria; order Pasteurellales; family Pasteurellaceae; genus Haemophilus; species Haemophilus sp. SZY H35. The sequence continues at coordinate 269,407 of NZ_JAHKJZ010000003.1, read as the reverse complement.
AATTTCGCGAACGTGAACCGAAAAAACATTATCAAGCGATTGTTTGGGGGCAATTGGAAAAAGATTATGGTGAGGTAAATTTGCCGATGATTTGTGATTGGGAAAATCGACCTCGCCAACGTTTGGATTTCGTTTTAGGAAAAAGAGCGGTCACAAAATTCGAAGTTTTAGCACGTTTGCCTAATAACAGTACTCGCGTGAAACTGACACCCGTGACAGGCCGATCTCATCAATTACGCTTGCATATGTTAGCATTGGGGCATCCAATTCTAGGCGATAAATTTTATTCTCATCCACAGGCTAAAGCTATGTCGCTAAGATTATGTTTGCACGCAGAAGAATTGACGATTACCCACCCTATTACAGGGGAAACAATGACCTTTAATGCGAAGTCCGATTTTTAAATTTGCGCAGAAGTACGAGATCACGAATGAAAAACTTTTTAGCCCAACAAGGAAAAATTACGCTAATTCTCACCGCACTTTGCGCGCTTATTTATATTGCTCAGCAGATGGGTTTTGAGGACGATATTATATATTTGATGCATTACCCCGCTTACGAAGAGCAAGATAGCGAAGCGTGGCGCTATATCTCACATACACTGGTACATTTATCTAATTTGCATATTTTGTTTAATCTGTCTTGGTTTTTTATTTTCGGTGGAATGATTGAGCGCACTTTTGGCTCGGTTAAATTATTGATGTTGTATGTTGTAGCATCTGCCATAACAGGCTATGTGCAAAATTATGTGTCCGGCCCTGCTTTCTTTGGACTTTCTGGGGTTGTATATGCTGTGTTGGGGTATGTATTTATATGCGATAAATTGAATCATCATTTATTTGATCTGCCAGAAGGTTTTTTCACAATGTTATTGGTGGGGATCGCATTAGGTTTTATTAGCCCCTTATTTGGTGTTGAAATGGGAAATGCAGCGCATATATCAGGCCTGGTTGTCGGCTTGATTTGGGGATTTATCGATAGCAAATTACGTAAAAATTCGCTAGAGTAGGTGTGTTCAATTTGGATAAAGGGTTTTCTATGAAGCAGTCGTTACGGCATCAACAAATTATTAAACTGGTGGAACAATCCGGCTATTTAAGCACGGAAGAATTGGTTGCTGCCTTAGATGTTAGCCCTCAAACGATTCGCCGTGATTTGAATATTTTGGCGGAGTTAGATTTAATTCGCCGCCATCACGGTGGTGCGGCATCGCCATCTTCTGCAGAAAATTCTGATTACGTGGATCGTAAGCAATTCTTTTCATTACAAAAAAATAATATTGCACAGGAAGTCGCAAAGTTGATTCCTAACGGCGCATCGTTGTTTATTGATATTGGTACGACGCCTGAGGCTGTCGCCAATGCCTTGCTTGGACACGAAAAACTCAGAATTGTGACGAACAATCTGAATGCCGCTCATCTTTTACGCCAAAATGAAAGTTTTGATATTGTCATGGCAGGCGGATCATTGCGAATGGATGGTGGCATTATTGGCGAAGCTACGGTGAATTTTATTTCTCAATTTCGCCTAGATTTTGGTATTTTAGGGATTAGCGCGATCGATGCAGATGGTTCACTATTGGATTATGATTACCACGAAGTACAAGTAAAACGAGCGATTATTGAAAGTTCACGTCAGACCTTATTGGTGACCGATCACTCTAAATTTACGCGCCAAGCGATTGTTCGATTGGGCGAATTAAGTGATGTAGAATATTTGTTTACGGATAAGGTCCCTAATAGTGTTACCGATTATTTACACGATAAGAAAACAAAATTAGTTTTATGTTAGTTTTATCAGATATGAAGAAAAACCCCGCTTAATTAGCAGGGTTTTTTATATGTAATTAATGTATTTTTTCTACTTGACTAAATTCAAGTTCAACAGGTGTTGCGCGACCAAAGATAGATACTGAGACTTTTAAGCGACCTTTTTCATAATCTACTTCTTCTACTGTTCCGTTAAAGTCTGCGAATGGACCTTCAGTGACTCGAACTTCTTCACCAGGGTGATACTCATTACGATGGCGTGGTTTATCTGAGCTTTGTTCTAATCGATTTAGAATAGCATCTGCTTCACGTTTAGAAATTGGCGCAGGTTTATCAGGTGTACCGCCAATGAATCCCATGACACGGGGCACACTTTTTACTAAGTGCCAAGTATCATCATTCATTTCCATTTCAACAAGGACATAGCCTGGGAAAAATTTACGTTCGCTTTTACGACGTTTACCTGCAACATTCTCAACGACTTCTTCAGTTGGAACTAACACTTCACCAAATTGGTCTTCCATTTGTTGCTGTTTAATGTATTCACGCAAAGTTAAAGCCACTCGGCTTTCAAAACCAGAAAACGCCTGTAATACATACCAACGTTTTTTTGATACAGTTGTTTCTTCAGTCATTTTAGAATCTCAAATCAGTTAAGAAATTAATTACTGTGACAATAATCGAATCTGTCGCCCAGAAAAATAAGGATGCAATGATTGTTACCCCAATTACGATTAATGTAGTTTGACGCGCTTCTTGGCGACTTGGCCATACCACTTTTTGCGCTTCTATTTTTGAATCTTTAAAGAATGTACGAGCTTTTGTACCTTGATTAGTAATTGCTGCAAATGCAAAAGCAATCACTAACGCAATGACTACACCCACTACACGAATAGGTAATGAATATACTTTTTGGAAATAAACATTACCAATTGCAGCTGCCGCAAAAAAGACTGCGACTAAAATCCAAAGAAGGGTATTTAATCCTTTAGATTTACCTTCTACCACCGTCTCTGGTGCATTTTTCTTTTTATCAACAATTTCAGTTGCCATAAATTGAATCCGTTATTTACTTAGGAAAATAAGAATAAAGTTATAAGAACGTGCGATTGTAGCATTTTCTTTTCGCCTTGCCTATTGAAAATCATCAAGCAAAATAGAAAACATAAGGAAAAACAACCGCACTTTTCTATTAAGAATTATATTCTAATTTTGGAGCAGTATTATCTACAATGGTACTTTCATCCACGACTACTTTACGTAAATTTTCGATAGATGGTAAATCATACATCGTATCAAGCAATACAGCCTCGACAATAGAACGTAAACCACGTGCGCCTGTTTTTCTTTCAAGCGCTTTCTTAGCCATTGCTTTTAAAGCTTCTGGAGTGAATTCTAACTCCACATTTTCAAGTCCAAATAAAGCTTGATATTGTTTAGTTAAGGCATTTTTAGGCTGTGTAAGAATTTGCACAAGGGCCTCTTCATCTAATTCGCTTAGTGGAGAAATCATGGGTAAACGCCCAATAAATTCCGGAATTAAACCGAACTTCATTAAATCATCTGGTTCTACTTGACGGAATAATTCAGAAAGAGACTTTTCTTCTTCATCCTTTTCTACTTTCGCACTAAAACCGATACTCGTACTTGTTTGTGTACGTTTACTGATAATTTTATCTAATCCCGCAAATGCGCCGCCGCAGATAAAGAGAATTTTTGACGTATCCAATTTCACCATTTCTTGCTGAGGATGTTTACGCCCGCCTTGAGGTGGAATAGAAGCTACGGTACCTTCAATGAGTTTTAACAACGCTTGTTGTACACCTTCACCTGATACATCTCGAGTAATTGATGCGCCTTCCGATTTACGGCTAATTTTATCAATTTCATCAATATAGATAATGCCTTGCTCCGCTTTTTCAGTATTATACTCACAGTTTTGTAAAAGCTTTTGTAGGACATTTTCTACATCTTCACCCACGTAGCCAGCCTCAGTCAATGTTGTCGCGTCAGCCATCGCAAACGGCACATTTAAGCGACGAGCTAATGTTTGAGCAAGCAATGTTTTACCACTACCAGTTGGTCCAATAAGCAAGATATTACTTTTACCGAGCTCAACATCGTTATTTTCATGATTAGTTCGTAAGCGTTTATAATGATTGTAAACTGCGACAGAAAGCACTTTTTTAGCATAATCTTGGCCAATAACATAATCATCTAGATGAGCGCGAATTTCGTGAGGAGTTGGTAATTTCTCCTCATTTTCTGCCGCACTTTCGTCTACACTTTCATCATTACTTTCTTCAAGCATTGAATGACAAAGTTCAATACACTCATTACAAATATAGCCGTCTGTACCAGCAATTAATTTATCTACTTCGCCTTTTTCTTTTCCACAAAAAGAGCAATGTAAATCTTTATCTTTGTCTGACATGTGTTTCCTTAACGTTTAATTAAAACTTCATCAACTAAACCATACGCTTTTGCTTCTTCAGCTGACATAAAGTTATCGCGATCTGTATCTTTCTCAATTCGTTCGATACTTTGCCCAGTATGGAATGCTAGACGATCGTTTAAGGTGTGTTTAATTTTCAAAATTTCTTGTGCATGAATTTGAATATCGGATGCTTGACCACGGAAACCGCCCAAAGGTTGGTGAATCATCACACGCGCATTTGGTAACGCTGCTCGTTTGCCAGCGGTTCCGCCAGCAAGCAAGAATGCGCCCATTGAGCATGCCTGACCAATACAAAGTGTACGAATATCTGGCTTAATAAATTGCATTGTGTCGTAAATAGCCATACCTGCAGTCACAGAACCACCGGGAGAATTGATATAGATATTGATATCTTTAGTGGGATCTTCAGACTCTAAAAAAAGCAGCTGAGCCACAATGAGATTTGCCATACGATCTTCCACTTCACCACTGAGGAAGATCACACGCTCTTTTAATAAACGGGAATAAATGTCGTATGAACGCTCGCCACGCGAAGTCTGTTCAACAACCATAGGAATTACACTCATTTTCTTACCTTTTTCTCTAAAATTGCTAATTATTTTACTCTAAATAACCTATAAATAAAAATGCGGTCGCTTTTGTTAAAAAGAGCGACCGCACTTTTATCCAATCATAACGATATTAATTAATCATTATGCTTGTGGATTCATAATTTCATCAAACGAAGAAACTTTTTCAGTAACTTGAGCTTTAGCAAGTACTGCATCCACCGCTTGTTCTTCTAATACTACGTTACGAATATTGTTCATTAATTCTTCGTTTTTACTATAGTATTCAACAACCTCAGCTGGTTGTTCGTAAGCTGATGCAATATCTGCAATCATTGCTTTAGCGCGTTCTTCATCAGCTTTTAATTCATTAGATTTAATCACTTCAGAGAATAATAAACCTACTTGAACGCGACGAGTTGCCTCCGCTTCAAATAATTCACGTGGTAACTGTGCAGCTTGCTGTGCATTACCGCCAAAACGTTGAGCTGCTTGATTGCGTAATATATTAATTTCTTCTTCTACAGCAGAAGCTGGAACTTCAATTGGATTCTGTTCAATTAAACCATTGATTACTTGTTGTTTAACACGTGAAACTAATGCATTTTTCAATTCACGTTCCATATTCTTACGAATTTCTACACGTAAATCCGCAACAGATTTAGTATTCGGGCCAAACTTAGCAACAAACTCATCTGTTAACTCAGGTAACACCATGTTTTCTACTTTTTTCAAGGTGATTGCAAATTTTGCCGCTTTACCTTTTAAGTTTTCTGCATGGTATTCAGCAGGGAAAGTTACATTAATATCAAATTGTTCACCTGCTTTATGGCCTACGATACCCTCTTCAAAACCAGGAATCATACGACCTTGTCCCATAAATAATACGAAGTCAGATGCTTTACCGCCTTCAAACTCTTCGCCATCTACAGAACCAACAAAATCAATAGTTACTCGATCATCTGCTTTTGCTGCAGAGTCAGTTTCTGCCCAAGTTGCTTGTTGTTTACGTAACACATCAACCATTTTATCAATATCAGCTTCTGTGATTTCAACAGTTGGTTTTTCAACTTTAATATTCTCTAAACCTTGTAATTTAACTTCTGGATAAACTTCAAAAGTTGCGGTGAAAACGAGATCTTTACCTTCTTCAAAAGTTTCAATACCAAAAGTTGGACGGCCTGCAATATTAATCTTTTCTGCAATCACAGCATCAAAAAAATGACGTGGTAATAAATCGTTTAATACATCTTGACGGATTGATGCACCGAAACGTTGTTCGATAATATGAGCAGGAACATGGCCTTTACGGAAGCCATCTACACGCACATTTTTTGATGCACGTTTAAATTCTTCACGAACTGCTTTAGATACAGTTTCAGCTGGAACGGTGATCGCTACACGGCGTTCTAAACCTTGAGTTGTTTCAATATTTAATGACATTTGTTACCTCAATTAATTTGCACTCGGTAAAAATCCACACCGAACACGTTTGTTAAATAAAATAAGACGCCTGATTATAGCGAAAGAAATCTAAGCAGTCGATATGAGACTGATGAAAAGTTGTATTTTAATGGTTTTTTTATACATATTTTTTACGTAATAATTTGATATTGAATTTATAAATCTGCTTGATTATTTCTAATGTGGTGAGTAGACTTGGAAAAGTTCAATATATTTTAAATATATTTATTTTTTAACTCTTAACAAAACAAGGAAAGCAAATGATGAAAAAAACACTTCTCGCTTTAACAGTAGCTGCATTGGCTGCAAGTTCTGCACAAGCTTACAAATTCCAAATTCAAGAAACTGGTACAGATATTGATTTCAATGGCTCTTTACGTGTGAAATGGGAAAGTACCTCTCATACCACAGATACTTATGGTAGTACACCTAGTCAGAAAAAAGATCATATTAATCATGCTGTTTCTAATAATGGTTCACGTTTTGGTTTCAAAGTGAAACAAAAATTAACTGATGATTTCTATGCTTTAGGTCGTGTTGAGTGGCGTTTACGTGGAGAAGCTGATTCTCAACATGATTTTGATCATCTGTATACGCGTATCCTTTATGCAGGTTTTGGTTATAAGCATGCGGAGAAACAATTTAGTGAATTAACTTATGGTAATATGCCAACTATCACTGATGAAGTAAAACGTACAGATTTAGCTAATACTTATAGCTTATCTGATGGTTTATTAGATAGTGCAGCTCGTCGTGCAACTCAATATACTTATACTTCAGAATATGGAAATGGTGATAAAGTAAGAGCAGGTATTTACTACGGTGGAGCTAGCAAACGTGGTGATACTAATCTAGATTTAAAAAATCCTCGTAAAAATGTTTGGGGTGTAGGTTCTATTTACGAGCACAAAATTAATGATATTCAAAGTGTAAGTTTTGGTGCAGGCTTTACGCGTGAAATTTCTGCGAATACAAATGCTAATAATTCATTTGCAACAAATGCTTATTCTTTAGGTGCATCTTATACATTTGTAAATACAACTTATGGTATTGATCTTGAACGTCAAGTTACTAACCATAAAGGTGGTTATGATAACAAAAATACCAAGAATGAAATTCGTACAATCGTTCTTCAAAAATTCAATAATCCATGGACTTATAATAATGATTTAAATGTATATGCGATGTATGCATATAAAACAGATAAGGATCATACTGGTTCTCGTACAGAAAAAACTAAAAATCAATTTATGGTGGGAACCGAGTACTACGTATATAAACAAGGTTCTATTAAGGTTAAACCATTTGTTGAATGGCAAGCAACACGAACCAAAACTCAAGAAAATGGTGTAGAAACTAGCAAAGCGCACGATTATAAAACTGTTGTAGGTTTACGTGCTTATTGGTAATCTAGGACTGTAATTGAGTGTGAGCGGGATATTGTAAAATATCCCGCTTTTATTTTATTGAATATTGACGAGAAAACCTAAGCTTGTAGAATCAATCATATTGGTAAATAAAGTGATCAGTTTATGGTAGAAACACTTTTTCAACGCATAAAGCATGAAGAGCTTTGCCCTCAATGTGGTTCGCCTTTGCAAATTAAACAAGGCAAAAAAGGGCTGTTTTTAGGTTGCTCTGCTTATCCTGAATGTGATTATTTGCGTCCTTTGCAACGATCGGAGCATAAAGTATTAAAAACACTTGATGAAATTTGCCCGAAGTGCGGTAATTTATTGCAGTTGAAACAAGGTAGTTTTGGGATGTTTATTGGTTGTAGCCATTATCCTGAATGCGATTTTGTGGTGCGAGAAGAATCTGAGTCTGAGGAAAAAATTGCTTGTCCTGAATGTAAAACGGGGCATTTGATTTCTCGTCGAGGTCACCAAGGAAAAATTTTTTACGGCTGTGATAATTTTCCTAAATGTAAATTTTCTTTGCCTACCAAGCCTTATTCCGTGCCTTGTCCAACCTGTCATTTCCCACTTTCTTTGTTAAAAGGCGAAGATGGGGAAAAACAAATTTTCCAGTGTGCAAATAAAACTTGCCGTCATATTTTTGAGCAATAAAAGTAAAAGAGTGAAATGAATAGAGAACAAATCGCCGAGGCCCTTCGACAAAATCAAGTGGTCGCTTATCCCACTGAAGCTGTGTTTGGCTTGGGCTGTAATCCGCAAAGTGAAAGTGCGGTAAAAAAATTACTTGATTTGAAGCAACGTCCAGTGGAAAAAGGCTTGATTTTAGTGGCACCGAGCTTGGATTTTTTCCGTCTTTTTATCGATTTTGAGCTGATTAACGATGAGCAGCTTTCTCGCCTGCAAGGCAAATATGAACGTCCAACAACTTGGATTGTGCCAGCTAAATCGACCACCCCGCACTTTCTCACAGGCAAATTTGATAGCATTGCGGTACGTTTGTGCGATCATCCTGCTGTGAAAGCCTTATGTGAAATCACAGGGTTTGCATTAACTTCGACTAGCGCAAATCTGACAGGTGAGCCACCTTGTCGCACTGCCGATGAAGTGTGGTCACAATTCGGTGCTGATTTTCCTGTATTAGATGAAACTGTGGGCGGCGCACTCAATCCATCCGAAATTCGAGACTTGCGCACAAATCAACTTTTTAGACAGGGATAATTTATGGATCTTTATGCTGTGTGGGGGAATCCGATTGCGCAAAGTAAATCGCCATTAATTCAAAGTCAGTTAGCAGCGCAAACGCATCAAACCATGGAATACATTGCAAAATTAGGTGATCTTGATGTTTTTGAACAACAGCTTTTGGCATTTTTTGAGGATGGTGCGAAAGGTTGCAATATTACTTCGCCTTTTAAAGAACGAGCTTATCAGCTGGCAGACGAATATAGCCAACGAGCAAAATTGGCGGAAGCCTGTAATACGCTAAAAAAACTCGATGATGGAAAACTTTATGCGGATAACACTGATGGGATTGGCTTAGTGACGGATTTGGAGCGTTTAAATTGGCTTCGTCCAAATCAGCGCGTATTAATCTTGGGGGCGGGCGGAGCAACAAAAGGCGTATTATTGCCACTTTTACAAGCTCAACAAAACATTGTTCTTGCTAACCGCACTTTTTCGAAAGCCAAAGAATTAGCCGAAAGATTTCAGCCTTACGGCGATATTCAAGCCGCCTCAATGGATTCTATTCCACTACAAACTTATGATGTAGTGATTAATGCAACTTCAGCTGGATTAAGTGGTGGAACTGCTCCAGTTGATACTGAAATTTTAAAATTAGGCTCAGCTTTTTACGATATGCAATATGCCAAAGGCGCAGACACGCCATTTATTGCATTATGCAAAAGTTTGGGTTTAACCAACGTTAGCGATGGCTTGGGAATGTTGGTCGCGCAAGCAGCACATTCTTTCCATTTATGGCGAGGCGTAATGCCAGATTTTGTGGCGGTTTATGAGCAGCTTAAAAAGGAGATGTTATGATTACTCGATGCCCTTGGGTTGGCGAACAACCTATTTATGTTGATTATCATGACAAAGAATGGGGAAAGCCTGAATTCGACAGTCAAAAGCTATTTGAAAAAATTTGTTTGGAAGGGCAACAAGCGGGACTTTCGTGGATTACGGTTTTGAAAAAACGTGAATCTTACCGTGTAGCCTTTCATCAATTTGATCCGAAAAAAATCGCAAAAATGACTGCACTTGATATTGATGCTTGTATGCAAAATACAGGATTAATTCGCCATCGAGCCAAATTAGAGGCTATTGTCAAAAATGCTAAAGCTTATTTAGAGATGGAAAAGTGCGGTGAAAATTTCAGTGATTTTATTTGGTCATTTGTAAATCATAAACCGATTGTGAATGATGTGCCTGATTTGCGATCTGTGCCAGCTAAAACAGAAGCATCTAAAGCTCTTTCTAAAGCCTTAAAAAAACGTGGTTTCGTCTTTGTTGGCGAAACCACGTGCTATGCGTTTATGCAATCTATGGGATTGGTGAACGATCATTTAAATGATTGTCCTTGCAAAACTCGCTAGTGTTTATGCTGATCACGCTCCCATAAATCGGCGTATTTTACAAAGGTTGAATGCGCCGATAACACCGCTAATAAAAATCCTTGTTTGCCATCTAAAAAACCCGCTTTTAACAAATACATCTTCACAAAACAACCGAGCGCATGCGTGATTCCTTGCCAAAGTGTCGCTTTTTTTTCTTTTGCTTGGCGTTGGTCTGCCCAGGCTTTTGCATAACCTGCGGATTTTACTAAATAATGATGGATGCTTTTATAAGTAAAATGCTCTAAATCACCTGTCAATTTTTCTACTTTTGTCCCAGCTGGAAATTCCACTTTTTCATGTACAAGTGAGTCGTTATATTGCGCATAATTTGTGCGATAGAGACGAACCACATAATCGGGATACCAGCCTGAATGGCGAATTTCACGCCCAAAGACTTCACTAACTCGTGGAATTTCGTAAACGGTATTTTCTCGATCATTTTTAACCGCACTTAAGATAGCCTGTTGTAGTTTGGGGGTAACGCGTTCGTCTGCATCTAACCAGAGTACATAATCACTGGTTACATATTGTTGGGCTAATTGGCGTTGTTTACCAAAGCCTGGCCAGTCGTTATTTTCATAGAATTTCGCCCCATAACTGAGCGCAATTTCTTTAGTGTTATCTGTGCTGCCTGAATCTAGAATGATAATCTCATCCACCCAATCTTTTACGGTGTCTAAGCAATTGGCGAGGTCTTGTGCTTCATTTTTTACAATCATCGCAACGCTAATTGTAGGCATATTTTCAGTCCTTTTTTTGCTATACTAGCCGAAATTTTTTCAAGTATAACCGAATTTCATTTATGTGGCGTTTTTTTTATACGAGCTTGATGTATCTGATTCAACCGTTAGTGCTGCTCTTTATGTGGCTACGCGGATTTAAGGCACCGAATTACCGAAAAAGGCTTGGTGAGCGTTATGGTTTTTATGTCTCACTGACACCGCCCAAGGCTGGTGGTATCGTTATTCATGCGGCATCAGTGGGTGAGGTTATTGCTGCTACGCCACTCGTGCAAAAACTCCAACAAAATTACCCGCACTTACCTATTACTTTCACTACGGTCACCCCTACGGGTTCAGATCGTGTCAAAGCGGCTTTTGGCGATAGCGTTTTCCATTGTTATTTGCCTTACGATATACCTTGTGCCATTAATCGTTTTATTGACTTTGTTCAACCAAAACTTTGTATTGTGATTGAAACCGAACTTTGGCCAAATTTAATTCAACAATTTTATCGCCGTGACATCCCTTTTGTGGTGGCAAATGCACGCTTGTCTGCTCGTTCCGCGCGCCGTTATGGAAAAATTAAACCGCGTTTGCAAAATATGTTTTCACAAATTGATTTAATTGCACCTCAAGACAAAATTAGTAGCAATCGTTATTTGGATTTAGGTTATCGCAAAGATAAATTGAAGGTGACGGGTAATATTAAATATGATCTTTCCATTACAGATGAGTTACGTGAAAAAATAGATGCTTTACGAACACTTTGGGTAAAAAATCGTCCGATTTGGATTGCGGCGAGTACCCATGAAGGCGAAGAGCAAATTATATTACAAGCACATCGCCAATTATTGGAAAAATACCCAAATTTATTGTTATTGCTCGTTCCGCGCCATCCAGAGCGTTTTAATGTCGTGGCTGATTTACTCAAAAAGGAAAAATTCCAATTTATTCGCCGTTCGACAAATGAGTTACCAAATGAAAACACCCAAGTGATTTTAGGCGATAGCATGGGTGAATTGATGTTGATGTATGGCGTTTCTGATATTGCTTTTGTGGGGGGAAGCCTTGTGAAACATGGTGGACACAATCCGCTGGAACCTCTAGCATTCAAAATGCCGGTGATTACCGGCAAGCATACTTTCAATTTCCCCGAGATATTTCGAATGTTGGTGGAAGTACAAGGTGTGTTGGAAGTTAATTCAACCGCAGATGCTTTGGAACGTGCGGTTGAAGCCTTATTAAATTCAAAAGAGGCAAGCGAACGTTTAGGCAATGCTGGCTATGAAGTGCTGATGGAAAACCGTGGCGCATTACAGCGTTTGTTAGATTTATTAAAACCTTATTTGGAGCGCAATGTATGACGAGTGTGATTTATCCCGGTACATTTGATCCGATTACGAACGGTCATTTAGACATTATTGAAAGAAGTGCGGTGATTTTTCCTCGTGTTTTAGTGGCGGTGGCGAATAGCCCAAGTAAAAAGCCATTATTTTCTTTGGATGAACGCGTAGAACTTGTGCGTCAATCTGTGGCGCATTTATCCAATGTTGAGGTGTTTGGCTTTTCTGATTTGTTGGCCAATGTGATTAAGCAGCACAATATTTCTGCCATTATTCGCGGCGTACGCACGACAACAGATTTTGAATATGAACTTCAATTGGCTGCCCTTAATCGTTTACTCACAAAAGGCGTAGATAGTTTGTTTTTCCCTCCAGCAGAAAAATGGGCGTTTGTTTCTTCCACCATTGTGCGTGAAATTTATTTACATGGCGGTGATGTCGCTGAGCTAGTTCCTGTGCCTGTGTTCAATGCGTTAAAATCACGATGATAAAAATCTTTATCTTTTTAACCGTACTTATCGCTTTATCTGGTTGTGGTTCTGTGGTCAAACTTATCGATCCAACAGAAAAATATACCGCCTATGCAGGGGCTGCTTATGATCTTGAAATGGCCCAACAATGGGGATTGCCAATCTTAGATTTGCCCCTCTCATTTTTATTAGACACCGTATTACTGCCCTATGCGTGGGCTCAATAATTCTTATGAAACTCAATCCTCAACAACAACAAGCCGTTGAATATGTGACAGGCCCTTGTCTTGTGCTTGCTGGCGCAGGCTCTGGCAAAACTCGTGTCATTATTAATAAAATTGCTCATTTAATTGAAAAGTGCGGTTATTCTCCGAAACAAATTGCGGCTGTTACTTTTACTAACAAAGCGGCACGAGAGATGAAAGAGCGTGTGGCTCATTCCATTGGCAAAGAGCAATCTAAGGGCTTGCTTGTTTCCACTTTTCATACGCTCGGTTTTGACATTATTAAGCGTGAATATAAAGCGTTGGGCTTTAAATCAAATATGACTTTGTTTGATGAACATGATCAATTTGCGTTGTTAAAAGAGCTAACCGCTGATGTGTTAAAAGAAGATAAGGATTTATTGCGTGAGTTAATTTCCGTGATTTCTAATTGGAAGAACGATTTGATTTCGCCAAAACAGGCGTTTGCGTTGGCGCGTGATGCAAAATATCAAACTTTCGCAAAATGTTATGAGCGTTACGCCACACAAATTCGAGCTTACAATGCCCTTGATTTTGATGATTTGATTATGCTTCCAACATTATTGTTCAAGCAAAATGAAGAAGTGCGGTCAAAATGGCAGGCAAAAATTCGTTATTTGTTGGTGGATGAATATCAAGACACCAACACCAGCCAGTATGAGCTGATTAAACTTTTAGTGGGTGATCGTGCTTGTTTCACTGTGGTGGGCGATGATGACCAATCTATTTATTCGTGGCGTGGCGCACGACCAGAAAATATTGTGCGTTTACGCGATGATTTCCCTCGTTTGAACGTGATTAAGCTAGAGCAAAATTACCGCTCAACCCAGCGTATTTTGCATTGTGCCAATATCTTGATTGATAACAATGAGCACGTGTTTGATAAGAAACTTTTTTCAACTATTGGAGAAGGGGAGAAATTGCTTGTTATCGAAGCAAAAAATGAAGAACACGAAGCAGAGCGGATTGTCGCCGAGCTGATCGCCCATCGTTTTAGCCGTAAAACCAAATATAAAGATTATGCGATTTTGTATCGAGGCAATCATCAATCCCGATTACTCGAAAAAGTACTAATGCAAAACCGCATTCCTTACAAAATTTCGGGCGGTACTTCTTTTTTCTCTCGTGCAGAAATCAAAGATATGATGGCGTATTTGCGATTGGTGGTAAATCAAGATGATGACGCCGCATTCCTGCGTATTGTGAATACACCGAAACGTGAAATTGGCACTGCAACGTTACAAAAACTTGGTGAGTTGGCTCAAGAAAAGCACATCAGTTTGTTTGACGCTATTTTTGAGTTTGAGCTTATTCAACGCATCACACCAAAAGCCTATGATTCATTGCAAAAATTTGGCCGTTGGATTGTAGAACTTAATGATGAAATTCAACGTTCTGAACCTGAACGGGCGGTACGTTCTATGTTATCCGCAATTCATTATGAAGAATATTTGTACGAATACGCGACAAGCCCTAAAGCCGCAGAAATGCAAAGTAAGAATGTCGCTACGCTATTTGACTGGGTTGCGGATATGTTAAAAGGCGATAAAACCAATGAACCGATGAACCTTAATCAAGTGGTAACCCGCCTAACATTACGCGATATGTTGGAGAGAGGCGAAGATGATGATGACAGCGATCAAGTTCAACTGATGACATTACATGCATCTAAAGGATTGGAATTTCCTTATGTTTATTTGATTGGTATGGAAGAGGGCATTTTGCCCCACCAAACAAGTATTGATGAAGACAACGTGGAAGAAGAACGCCGCTTGGCTTATGTGGGGATCACAAGAGCGCAAAAAGAACTTACCTTTTCCTTGTGTCGAGAACGCCGTCAATATGGTGAATTAGTTCGCCCAGAACCGAGCCGATTTTTAGCTGAGTTACCCAATGACGATGTGCTGTGGGAACGCGATAAACCAAAACTAACCACTGAGCAAAAACAAGAAAAAACACAAAACCAACTTGATCGATTAAGGGCGATTTTGAAAGGAGGCTAGAAAATCTGGCTTGGAATGAAAAGACAAGAGTAGGACATAATCTGCACCTCAAATTAGGTGTCCAGGTTTTGGGATGCAGATCACTTTCGCATAAAAAAGGCCGTCTGAAATTTCAGACGGCTTTTACTTTTAACGCATCCACAATCAACTTAAACACATTGGAATGCCCGCGGCGGCTGGGGTAATAGAGGTAAAGCGGTTCGTAAGTCATAGCATACTCAGGCAACAGCTCGACCAGGTGCCCCGAATTGAGTGCATCCGCCACGCTCATGTGTGCTATCCATGCAATGCCAAGGCCGTCTGAAACAGCTTGCTGACGCAGATGATTGTTGATGGAAAATTGCGATTTTGGTGTGAACGTAATCAGTTCTTTTTTGTATTTGAATTCCCACTGCATTTCCGCGCCGTGTTCGGCGGAGAGTTTTATGCCGATAAGGCGGTGTTGTTGCAGATCATCAATATTTTTCGGTGAACCATGTTGCGCCAAATAATCGGGCGAGGCAACCAATGCCATTTTGAGCGGTGCGGAAATTGGCACCGCAATCATCTCTTTCGCTACCTTGTTACCTAACCGAACGCCCATATCAAATCCTTCTTTCACAATATCTGCCCAACGATCGTCCACCACGATTTCCAAGCGGATTTTCGGGTATTGGTTCAAAATCGGCTTTAATTTTGGATACAACACGGCTTCCGCTGCCATCGCCGGGGCGTTGATGCGAATCAATCCCGATGGCATATTCAAAAAATCATTTAATGCATCGACTTCTTGGTTTATGGCTTGATAAAGTGGGAAAAGTTGGTCGAAAAGCTGTTGCCCAGCTTCGGTCAGTGACACATTGCGTGTAGTGCGGTTGAACAGACGCAGGCTCAGCCGCGTTTCTAAATTTTTCATGCTATGGCTCAACGCCGAAGAAGAAATCCCCAAAAGTTGCCCCGCTTTCACAAAACTCTGCGTTTGCGCCAACGTCAAAAAATAATTCAGTTCGTTAAAGTTCTGCATTTTCTCTTTAAACTCTCTTTTATTAGTGAGTTTAATTCATTACATAATAAAGCTAAACTATATTTATCTCAATAAAAACAAATCATAAAATGACTGCACTTTCATGAGAGTAAACAGAAGACAATATCCGTAAACATCACATCCTTTTTTTATAAATTATTTATTCTAGGAGTTAAAAATGAACATTTTATTATTAAACGGTGGTAAAGATTTCGGCCATTCGCATGGTGAGTTAAACCACACGCTTCACAAAAAAGCAAAAGAAGTTTTGACCGAACTTGGACACAATGTAAAAGAAACTGTGATTGATGCTGGCTATGATGTTGAGGCAGAAATCGAAAAATTCTTGTGGATGGATGCTGTGATTTGGCAAATGCCCAGTTGGTGGATGCATGAACCTTGGACAGTGAAAAAATACATAGATGAAGTATTTATCGCCGGACACGGAAAACTTTATCAACATGACGGCCGCCATCGTGTCAGCCCGACCGAAGGATTTGGCACAGGTGGTTTGCTGCATGGCAAAAAACACATGCTTTCGGTTACTTGGAATGCGCCGATTGAAGCATTCACCCGTGAAGGCGACTTTTTTGAAGGAAAAGGCGTGGATGACTTGTACATGCACTTTCATAAACTCAACGAATTCCTCGGTATGAGCCGTTTACCGACATTTATGTGTAACGATGTAATTAAAAATCCGCAAGTGGAAAAATACATAGCAGACTACCAAGCACACTTGGAAAAAGTGTTTGGTTAATGATAAAACATCAACTTGAAGCGGTGGGCTTTTGCCCACCATTTTGTCAGTCGCTAATTGGTACGAAATATGGCAAATCCGTGGCGCAAGTGATTACCCGCTGGCTGGTGGAACGCGACATCATCGTGTTGGCAAAATCCACCAAACCCGAACGCATAGCGGAAAACCTGAATGTCTTTAATTTTGCTCTCAGCGATGAAGACAAAGCAGAAATTGCCAAACTGGACGGCACGTTCGCTGCCATCGTCAATCACGACACGGTGGATAATTTGAAACGCATCGCTTCATGGAAAACGGGTGCGTAAGTGTAGCGATAGTAGTAGAGAAAATCTAAACGACTCAAACCGTTTTCTTGTTTTTATTTCGTTGAAAGCCCCTTTTCTAGACAACTTGAAACGTGCTTAATCGCTCAAAGGAGTACATGACATGCAACAACTACACACTCTGAAAGACATCGAACAGGCCATCGCCACACACCCTTTAGTATCACTGTACATCAAAGCCCCAATCTGCGGCGTTTGTACAGTCGTGGCCGCCCAGCTTGAGTCAGCTTTGGCGGAGGAAGGAAATGTGTATGCCGTAAAAGCCGATATTGCTGAAATACCCGAAATGGCCGGACGTTTCCACGTGCTGACTGCACCTGCATGGCTGCTTTTTTATCAAGGCAAGGAAGTTGAGCGGATGGCTCGCTTCATCCCTCAGGCACAAATGAAGCAGACATTGGCAAAATGGACAAAAGTAGCAGAAAGCGGGCATCAGTAACCGGTCTATCAATGTTTCAGACGGCTGCGGTCTTGATAATGATGCAAGTGGTCAAGTTTTTAAGATGATTTGCAAAACACTTAAAATTTTGACCGCTCTTTTTACGAAAAGGCCGTCTGAAACGGCTTGCAGACTGAGATAATGATTGATGAAACGCTGTGATTTGTACACTAAAACCATCTTTTGAAAATTCCCTTTGATTATTACCGGCGGCTTCCGTTCACAAAGCGCCATGGAAGATGCCTTATCCAGCGGCCATTTGGATTTGGTCGGCGTCACTCGCCCGTTTGCTTTGGTGCCCGATTTTGCAAACCAAATGCAAAACGGCACTTACCAAACCGTGCAAACCGACCGCATCCAAACAGGCGTGGTGTTTGTGATAAAAAAGCGGGCGCAATGTTGGAAATGAATTGGTATATGACGCAAATGGACTTGATTGGGCAAGGCAAGCAGCCCAATCCTAAATTGTCGGCGTGGAAAGTATTGCTGAAAACCTTGTGGGAAAACGGCAAAGCGGGTTTAAGTACTGGAAGATCTTGATAGGGTAAGCGGTCTAATTGTGAATTGAATTTGTAAAAACATCTAAAAATCTGACCGTACTTTAAAATCAAAAGATCTAAATATCCTCAATTTGAAATTGCTTACGCCAGCGATTCGGTGAAATTTTATGTTTTTTCAAGAAGTGCTGACGCAAGGTGGTATCGCTATGAAATCCACTTTGTTATGCAATATTAGTAATAGATAAATCTGTGCTTTCAAAAAGCTCTCTTGCTCGCTGTAGCTTTGCTTCAATTAACCATTTAACCATTGATCTAATGACATTCCAGTTGCTTTGCAAAAATGTTGGGTGAAAGTGCTACGGCTCATTTATAAATGTTCTGCAAGACTATCAGTCGAATGAAGTGCGGTCAGGTTTTAAAGTATTTTTGCAAATTGATTTCAAAATTTGATGTTTATGAATTTTAATTATCCCCTCAGCTTTTCTGCTAAAAAGTCTAAAAACACACGTAGGCGAAGGTTGACAGCTTTATCACTGTAATAAACAGCGTTGAAAGGGAGCGTTTCATCGGTGATGTGATTAGAAAGTAGGGGAATTAATTTTCCTTCAGCGATGTCATTGTCTACCAAAAAATCTGATAAGCAAGCGATACCACAACCTGAAAGGCACAATGACCGTAAGATTTCACCGCTGCTGGCGGTAAAGTGAGGTGAGATTTTATAGGGATTTCCTTGAGCATCTAAAACCGCCCATGTATTTAGACAACTAGGTTCAGTGAAGCCTAAACATTGATGGTTGGCTAGATCTTCAGTTGATTGTGGTGTGCCGTGTTTTGCCAAGTATTCTAGATTGGCGACTACGCGGAAGTAGCTATCAAACAGATGACGAGCACGTAACCCAGAATCATTCAATTCTCCAGCTCGTAAGGCAATATCGACCTTGCGTTCTATCAGATTGATATAGCCTTCGGAAGAAACTAGCGAAAGCTGGATATGTGGATAGTGTTCGTTGAATTTCGCTGCCAGTGGCATAAGCAGACGTAACACCATTGGCATAGCAGAATCTACTCATAATACGCCTTGAGGAACTTCGTGCACAGCCAACATTTCGGCTTCTGCCGCGGCCATTTCTTGTAGAATTTTCTGTACGCGACAAAAATATTGTAAGCCTTCTTCTGTTAGTCTTAGCTGTCTCGTGGTACGGTTGATTAGGTTCACACCCAATTTTTCTTCTAGCCTTTTCACCACACGACTTACCGCAGAATTTGCCATCGCTAGCTGCTTGGCTGCTCGGCTGAAACTGCCATTTTAGACTACTTGTACAAATACCGTTAATTCTTCAGAAGTTGTTTTCATTTTATTATTCTTTTTAACGCAAAAGAGTTTTTTTTATTTTTGTACTTTTTAAGTATAAAGTAAAACAGCATAATAAAGTCCTCTTTGGATTATTGTTTTAGGAGCAAAAGATGAATATTTTATTATTAGATGGTGGTAAAAATTTCGGACATTCGCATGGTGAGTTAAACCACACACTTCACAAAAAAGCGAAAGAAGTTTTGACCGCACTTGGACACAATGTAAAAGAAACTGTGATCGATGCTGGCTATGATGTTGAAGCAGAAATCGAAAAATTCTTGTGGATGGATGCCGTGATTTGGCAGATGCCAGGCTGGTGGATGCACGAACCTTGGACAGTGAAAAAATACATAGACGAAGTATTAACCGCTGGACACGGCAAGCTTTACCACAGTGATGGCCGTCATCGTGTCAATCCGACAGAAGGTTACGGCACAGGTGGCTTGTTGCAAGGCAAAAAACACATGCTTTCGCTTACTTGGAATGCGCCGATTGAAGCGTTCACCCGTGAAGGCGATTTCTTCGAAGGCAAAGGCGTAGATGCTGTGTACATGCCTTTCCACAAACTTAACGAGTTCATCGGCTTAACCCGTCTGCCAACATTCTTATGTAACGATGTGATTAAAAATCCACAAGTAGAACAATACTTAGCAGACTACCAAGCACATTTGGAAAAAGTGTTCGGATAATTACAAAATATTAGTTTAGAAGGTGAGCATTTTAGCTCACCTTTTTTATTTTTATCTAATCAAATTTCCTAACGGGGAGAGGGAAGAGGAATAGACTGGCTTTATATCAAACAAGCGGTCTAATTTTGAATTTGTAAAAACATCTAAAAATCTGACCGCACTTTAAAATAAAAAGATTTAAATATCCTCAATTTGAAACTGCTTACGCCAGCGATTCGGTGAAATTTTATGTTTCTTCAAGAAGTGCTGACGCAAGGCGGTATCACTATGAAATCCACTTTGTTCTGCAATGTCAGTAATAGATAAATCTGTGCTTTCCAAAAGCTCTCTTGCTCGCTGTAGCCTTGCTTCAATTAACCATTGATTTAATGACATTCCGGTTGCTTTGCGAAAATGTCGGGTGAAAGTGCTACGGCTCATTGACAAACGTTCTGCAAGACTATCAGTCGAATGAAGTGCGGTCAGATTTTCATTTAAATAAGCAAGCAACGCATTGATATTATGATTAGGTGTGGAACGAGAAATAGGTCGTTCGATAAATTGTGCTTGTCCGCCTTCACGATGAGGGGGGATAACCAGTATTCGGGCAATATGATTGGCAATTTTTACACCATATAATTTACGGACAATGGAAAGGCAACAATCCATGGAAGCTGCCGTTCCTGCTGAGGTAATCAGTCGATCTTGTTCTAAATAAATAGGATTTAAATCCCATTTCACCTGCGGAAAGCGACTAGTAAAATCACTATCTCCTAGCCAATGTGTAGTTGCTTTTTTGCCGTTAAGTAAACCACTGCACGCTAACACATAGGCACCATAACATAAACCCACTACTGTCGCACCACGTTGATACGCTTGCCGTAATGCTGTTAATAAAGCCTCACTCGGCATTACTTGAGTATCATGCCATCCAGTCATCACAACAATATCGGCATTATCCAACCATTCTAAACCTCCATCTAAATGTATGTGAAATAGCGAGTTTGTCAGGTTGTCCGAATCGCTAACGATTTTACAGTCAAATAACGGCTTGCCGTTTAAATCCGACATAGAAAAAACGGAATATGCCATCGCAAAATGAATGGGCATCATTTGTTCATACACAATCAAAGCAACTGTGGGTGTATTCATTTTATTCTCCTACTTTGATATGAGCATAACACAGAAATGACCCGATTATTACGTTTATTGATTTTTTATCCATTTTTACGCAATCTTGTTCTCACTATAATATGTTTATTCATTCAATAACGTATAGAAAAGGAAAAACAATGAACTTAAAAACCTTAATTAGCACTACAGCATTGGCTATTAGCGCAAATACTTTCGCCGTAGATCTTGCCTCTAAAAACACTGATAGCTACCAACATATCCGCAATGCTACTGGTCGCCTGAACTACGCAGGGAAAACTTTTTTAATTGACCCGATGCTTGCTGAAAAAGGACGTTATGCAGGCTTTGAAGGAACATTAAATAGCCATTTGCGTAATCCACTTGTGGAATTGCCGATGAAAGCAGAAGATACTTTTAAAGATGTTGATGCCATTATTTTAACTCATACACATGAAGATCATTGGGATGAGGTTGCACAAAAAATTTTACCTAAATCCATCAAAATTTTTGTGCAACATGAACGGGATGGCGACTTACTCAAAGCGCAAGGTTTTACTAACATAACCAGTTTATCGCTAGAAAAACCGGTGGAGTTCGAAGGTATTATTTTAAATAAAACCGGCGGTTCTCACGGCACAACGGAAATGTACGCTGTACCACAATTAGCCGAGATTTTAGATGAGGCGATGGGCGTAACATTCCAAGCGAAAGACCATCCAACGGTTTATTTGGTTGGTGACACAGTTTGGACTGCCGAAGTAAACAAAGCCATTAATCGTTATAAACCTGATGTAATGATTATGAACACAGGTGATGCGCGTACCTTAGCTTTTCCGAATGATGGCATTATTATGGGGTTACAAGATGTTGCTCATGCTCGTAACATGCTACCAAATACAAAACTTATCACGGTGCACATGGATGCAGTAAATCATATGTCTGTTTACCGTAAGGATTTACGCCAATTTGTCCAAGCAAATAAGCTTGAAAATGTAGCAATTCCAGAAGATGGTGAAACAGTGAAGTTTTAAAAACAAGTGGTTGAGTTCTTAGGATAATTCACAAAAAACACCTAAAAATTTAACCGCACTTCGTTATATAAAAGCCGTCTGAATTTTCAGACGGCCTTTGATTATAGCCAGGCAAAGTCAGGCTATAAAAACCATACGCTATGCGTATGGAGACAAATAGCTTAAGCGATGAACAGAAAAAAATCCTCGCTATATAATGAACAAGGCTGACAACCAAAATTCAACATATAGGAGGATTATTTACCCCTCGTAGCGTGCATCTTGATGCACGACCGAATCACGCACGGAACGTTATTTAACCCTTTCGGGCATTCACGATTTCGTGCAACAAGTTGCACGCTACAATTCTTAAACCGACAGAATGCCCGATTATTCACAGCGACCAAGGTGTATTGTATGGCACGGCGGAATGGGTAAAGATGTTGGAGGGTAAAGCGGTGCAAAGTATGAGTCGCCGAGGAAATTGCTACGATAATGCGGTGATTGAAAGTTTTTTTGCGATACTAAAATCAGAGTGCTTTTACTCTCGGACTTATCATTCAATTGCTGAATTACAGGCTGAAATTGAAGAATATTTAGTGTATTACAACCAAAAACGAATTAAACTTGCTTTCAAAGGGTTGAGCCCGGTGCAATACCGAGCTCAATATTTAAGTTAACTAACCTGTCTAACTTTTGGGGGGCAGATCAAAGTGCGGTCAAAACCACGATTAATAATTTGATTGATTTCCTTTTGAACCCTATTAAACATTCAATATCCTAGCCATTTTTACTAATATGCCTTACAATTTGGCACATAATTTATTACAATGCATTTGTTATGTTACGTCTAAATCTGAGATTTTTATATTTTCTGCTCTGCATAAGCTAAAGTGTAGAATTACAGGCTGCGCCAAGTATTCCAACATTTTTAACTGAAAATGGCTTAACTTATTGCACCCACGCTTCAGGTTTTTCATTTAATCCACAAACTGATGTTACTCGTCGCTTAGTCGAAAGCTATTTTGGCAAAATTTTAGATGAAACCGCTTGACTCACTAAGGAAAGGAAAAATGAACACTCGTCCCTTTTATTTCGGACTTATATTTATTGCGATTATCGCTATACTTGCTAACTATTTAGGAAACACTGATTTTTCCCATCATTATCATATCAGTGCTTTAATTATTGCCATCTTGCTGGGAATGGCAATCGGCAATACCATTTATCCGCAATTTTCAACACAAGTGGAAAAAGGCGTGTTATTTGCGAAAGGCACGCTTCTTCGCACTGGCATTGTGTTGTATGGTTTCCGCCTCACTTTTGGCGATATTGCCGATGTAGGATTAAATGCTGTTGTCACTGATGCGATTATGCTAATTTCAACCTTCTTTTTTACCGCACTTTTAGGCATTCGTTATCTAAAAATGGATAAACAATTAGTTTATCTCACTGGGGCTGGATGTAGTATTTGTGGTGCGGCAGCGGTTATGGCGGCAGAGCCTGTTACCAAAGCAGAATCTCATAAAGTTTCAGTAGCGATTGCCGTAGTGGTCATTTTCGGGACGCTTGCTATTTTTACTTACCCCTTTTTCTACACTTGGTCACAACATTTAATTAATGCTCATCAATTCGGTATTTATGTTGGCTCTAGCGTGCATGAGGTGGCTCAAGTTTATGCGATTGGGGAAAATATTGATCCTATCGTGGCAAATACTGCCGTCATTTCCAAAATGATCCGAGTGATGATGCTCGCCCCATTTTTATTAATGCTTTCTTGGTTATTAACACGTAGTAATGGAGTATCAGAAAATACATCACACAAAATTACAATTCCTTGGTTTGCTGTACTTTTTATTGGTGTTGCGATTTTTAATTCTTTTGATTTATTACCAAAAGAACTTGTAAACTTATTAGTTGAAATCGATTCTTTCTTATTAATTTCAGCGATGGCTGCGCTCGGCTTAACTACACAAGCAAGCGCAATCAAGAAAGCAGGATTAAAACCTCTGATTTTAGGAATACTAATTTATTTATGGCTAGTGGTTGGTGGATTTTTAGTGAATTATGGAATATCAAAATTAATATAAAATTCACTTAAGATTGACCGCACTTTGATCTGCACCCCAAAACCTGGACCCCACGATAGCGCGCGTTTCCTAACGCGTGCCTGAAAATCAATTTCGTTTGATTCAGATTTTTACTATTTTCATGAATAACTTCAATTTGCTTATTTTTTAGATAGATAAAACTACGCGTCAGAAGGGGGGGCTATCTGGGGAGCCGTTGGTAAAGCCAACGTTCAGAATCCTTTTGATTTTATGACCGCACTTTTTTGTCATTAGAAGAAAATGAAGAACTTAAACAGGTAATCACTTTATCGCCAAATATCACTTTTCCGGTAAACTTTATTCGTGAGCTTGCCTCGGGATTTTGCTAACTCCGAAACCACAATAGATTGTAATGGCACAAGCGAGGACGCTTGCGCTATCAGGGGGAAAGAATGAAGGATTTGCTCTCTTGGTAGTCGTTCCTGCTGTTTGCCGGCATGCTGGCGGTAACGTATTCCACCCGCCTTATTGGTTTTTTCGCCTTGCGCAACCGTACCTTAAGCCGCCGCGCACAAATCGTGATGGAAGCTGCGCCGGGTTGCATGTTGATTTACGTCATCGCGCCTTATTTCGTGTCCAACAAACCGCACGAATTGATTGCCATTGCACTGACCGTGCTTGCCGCAAGCAGGTTTTCCATGTTGGTTACCGTGTTGATCGGCGTCGGCAGTTCTGGGCTGTAGGGGTATTTGATGCGGTAGTCGACTGCGTTTTCGTGATACCGGTTACACTTGTTTTCAGACGACCTTTCTCTTTCAGACGACCTTATCTTGTTATAATGTCGTCTGAAATTTTTTATAAAGCAAAATCATGGCAAACCAAAGACTCATCTACGGCTTCCACGCCGTCAACGCCCGCCTGTGGCAAAACCCGAAATCGATTACCGAACTCTACGTCCAAGAAGGCAAAAACGATGCCCGCACGCGCGACGTGTTGGATAAAGCGGCAAACGAAAACGTGCGCGTATACTTTGTCATCGCCGTCGCCATCACTACCCGTTGCGAAAGCTGCATCAGCGTACATGCCGCCGCAGCCGCCAAAGCGGGCGCGACTGAAAGCGAAATCGCCGGCGCGCTGGCAACCGCTATCGCCCTGAACGCAGGCGCAGCCTACACTTACGCCCTGCGCGCATTGGAAGCGGTTGATGCGCAGCGTTGATTTTGTCTCAAAGGGTCGTCTGAAAACCACTCCCGTTTCAGACGACCCTTTTGCTGACGGGCATTGCTTTTTGCCGCCGAACCGTTTAGATTGATGTTTTTATTCAACCGTTTGGAGAAACAACCATGAAAAAATTACTGACTGCTGCGCTGACTGCCGCCGCACTCGTCCTTCCTGCCGCCGTATCCTATGCCGCGCCCGCTGCTAAAGCCGCCAGCGCTTCACATAGCGGCGATGCCGCCCGACAAACCGATTCCCGACAAAGTTCAGCCATGAATCAAACCCATACCGCCGTCAGCAAATACAGCTTCGACGATACCGTCCGCCGTTTGGAAACCGCCGTTAAAGAAAAAGGCATGACCGTGTTCGCCGTCATCGACCACCAAGCCGCAGCGCGACAAAGTGGTTTGGACATGCAGCCCGCGAAAGTCATCGTTTTCGGCACGCCCAAAGCCGGCACACCGCTGATGCAAAAAGACCCCGCCTTCGCCCTGCAACTGCCGTTGCGCGTCCTCGTTACCGAAGCTGACGGCGCAGTCCAAGTCGTATTCAACGATACGCGCGCGCTGGTGTCGGGCAGCAAAATAGAGTTCGCCGAAGTGGAAAACACACTCGCCAATGCGGAAAAGCTCATCCGTAAAACGGTAACGGAATAAGGTTCGCCCAAATCCGAAGGTCGTCTGAAAACCTGAGCAAACCCTGAACTGCACCCCAAAAGTTGGACATCCCCTCCAACTCACAAGGTGCAGTTTTTTTATGAGCAAATATACATTACACTTCAAATACCAAGCCGTACTCCACTACCTGCATATACGCAGCCAACAGCGTACCGCAGATCATTACGGCATCTCCCGAACCCACCTGCGACGATGGATACGCGCCTATCAAGAAGGCGGCATCGGCGCACTCGAACATCCCCACGATAGCGCGCGTTTCCTAACGCGTGCCTGAAAATCAATTTCGTTTGATTCAGATTTTTACTATTTTCATGAATAACTTCAATTTGCTTATTTTTTAGATAGATAAAACTACGCGTCAGAAGGAGGGGCTATCTGGGGAGCCGTTGGCAAAGCCAACGTTCAGAATCCTTTTGATTTTATAACCGCACTTTTTTGTCATTAGAAGAAAATTGAAGAACTTAAACAGGTAATCACTTTATCGCCAAATATCACTTTTCCGGTAAACTTTATTCGTGAGCTTGCCTCGGAATTTTGCTAACTCCGAAACCACAATAGATTGTAATGGCACAAGCGAGGACGCTTGCGCTATCAGGGGGACTTCGACGGTGATGGCTTATGTGGTGTTGGTTATCGTGTTTGTGTCACTGTTTGAATACCTGATTACCAAGCCTTTGGAAATTTTGTTTATGCCGTGGAGAAGGTGATGCTCTGTCTTGAAAACGTGCGTTTTGAAATTCTCCGTGACCCCATCGTGCACGATTTCAGTTTGAACCTGCAACATGGCGAAGTGAAAGCTTTGTTCGGGCCGAGCGGCTGTGGCAAGACGACGGTTTTGCGTTTGATTGCGGGCTTGGAAACGCCGAAATCGGGCACGATACGCAATACTTTCCGCAAAACGGGTTTTCTGTTTCAGGAAAACCGCCTGCCGGAAAACTTGACCGCGATGCAGAATATCGCTATTTTTATGGACAAACCCGATGAAGGCGAAATCATCGCGCTGGCGGCGAAAGTCGGGCTGACTGCGGGCGATTTGAACAAATATCCGACCGAATTGTCCGGCGGCATGGCGAAACGGGTAGCATTTTTGCGCCTGCTGCTGTGCGGCTGCGACCTTGCCTTGCTGGACGAGCCGTTCGTCGGTTTGGACCGCGATTTGCGCGATATTTTGGTCGCCATGCTGGTGGAAAAAATCGAGCGGCAGGGCATGGCGTGTATGCTGGTAACGCACGACCGCTTCGAAGCCGCATGCCTGAGCCATGAAATAATGCTGCTTTCCACTAAGGGCATGAACGTGCAAAATGTGATTACCCTGCCTACGCCGCTGTCCGAACGCGATTCGGCTTTTGAAGAAGCCGTGGTGGCAAGAGAGTTTCAGGGGATTCATTATTATGAGTGATAGGAATTTAAATTTCTGACAAACCTTGCGGTTCGTTGCCCTCTCCCTACCCCTCTCCCACGGGGAAAGGGGATCAGGTTTCTCAAAATCAGAGAACCGTAGAATTGGGAATCAGATGTCAGGTAAACCTGAAAATGTTCAGGCTCGACAGCCCAATTCCCTCTCCCCCTGGGAGAGGGCTAGGGAGAGGGTAAGCAAGCCGCAGGCTTGCCTCTTTAGCGAAAGATACGAATCTGTTATCCGAACGCGATTCGGTTTTTGAAAAAGCCGTGGTGCCAAGGGGGCAGGGGATTCATTATGAGGTGCTTTATGTTTTCGACTGTGATTACTGCTGCTGTTTTATATATTGCTACAGCAGTAGATTTGTTGGTAATACTATTAATATTTTTTGCTAGAGCAAATACTAGAAAAGAATATCGAGATATTTATATCGGACAATATTTAGGTTCTGTAATTTTAATATTAGTTAGTTTATTTCTAGCTTTTGTTTTGAATTATGTTCCGGAAAAATGGGTGTTGGGTTTATTAGGTTTAATACCGATTTACTTAGGTATTAAAGTTGCTATTTACGACGATTGTGAGGGCGAAAAAAGAGCTAAAAAAGAATTGGATGAAAAAGGGTTGTCAAAATTAGTCGGTATTGTTGCTTTGGTTACAGTTGCTAGTTGTGGTGCAGATAATATTGGACTTTTTGTTCCTTACTTTGTGACTTTAGATCTTGTCGACTTATTAGTTACTCTTCTTGTATTTTTAATATTGATTTTTGTTTTAGTATATACAGCACAAAGATTGGCTAATATTTCAGGTGTTGGTGAAATTGTAGAGAAGTTTAGTCGTTGGATAATGGCTGTTATTTATATTGGTTTAGGGTTATTTATTATTATTGAAAATAATACAATTCAAACAATAATATCAATAATATGAATGATACGGGCATTTGAGTATCTGACAAACCTTCAGCTTGCTTCTTCAATACAAGATACAACCCTGTCCGCCCAATAAATCCATATCTGAAAGCATCTTCATGCAGAATTAAGCCAAACCATGAATAAGTTTTTCACCCACCCCATGCGGCCGTTTTTCGTCGGTGCGGCGGTGCTTGCCATACTCGGCGCGTTGGTGTTTTTCATCAGCTCCGGTGCCGTCATTTTGAAATGAAACCAAATCAAAGCCGATTGAACCGTCGTCCACTTGGGTACGACCATCACGTCCGCCGGTTGCTGTTGCTGAAGTTTTGTAGAAAATTTTCATAATGTTTTCCTCAGTTTAATATTGGTTAATATGTTTTGGCGTACCGCCGTTGAAAGTGAGTTCATTATATTGGACGGCAATATGAAGTGTTATATGATTTATCCAAATTACTTGCCTATTTCTACAAGATTATGTTTTCAACTGAAACGATAGAACGCTTATTAAAAGTTATTCCACATAACGAAACCTATTCATCTCCAATTAAAGGCTTGGTGATTCGCCATGCCGATCAGCCGTTTTGCTATGAAGGTATTATTCAAGAACCAAGCATTTGCATCGTGTTAAGTGGCGAACGTGAAATACAACTAGGTGAACAATGCTATCGATTTGACAATCAACACTTTATGTTCTGCCCAGTCAATGTACCGATGCGTGGTGAGACTAAATATGCAGAGCCGCAAAAGCCGTTTTTAGTGATTTCGATGAAAATTGATATTGAGAGCGTTAGCAAGATTTTATTAGCAAATCCAAACCTTGCAGATGATGTTCAAAAGGGCGACGAAGGTTTTGCACAATGGCATCTAGATGAATCTCTCAAAAATGCTGTTGAACGTCTATTTCTATTGCACGAAAATCCAAAAGATATTGAATTTCTTGCACCACTTATCCAACAAGAAATCTACTATCGGTTGCTTACTGGTGAGCAAGGATATAAACTTAAAGCGATGGTAAGCATTGGATCTCATACGCAAAAAATTGCCCAATCCACCCACTATCTACAACAGCATTTCAGTGAAACCATTACCGTGGAAACCTTGGCAAATCTGAGCGGCATGTCATTATCTGGTTTTCACAGCCATTTTAAGAAGATAACCAGCCTTTCACCGCTGCAATATCAAAAATCCTTACGTCTAATGGAAGCCAGACGACTGATCTCACAAGAAGGGAGAGGCATTACCGAGGCAGCTTACCAAGTCGGCTACGAATCGCCTAGCCAATTCAGCCGTGAATACAAACGCTATTTCGGGCATGCGCCAAAGGGGGATATTAAATAGATGAGGCTTAAAGATAGGTTCAAAAACACTTAAAAATTTGACCGCTCTTAGTCATAAAAAATCCATCTTCAATACGAAGATGGATTTTTTGTTTATTTCGTTGAGATTGTTATTATTTAACAACTTCCCCACAAATCATATTCATCAGAATTTGTGATGGTTACTTTAATCACGTCACCGACTTTTACATTCATTCCGCTTAAATTATCTACATAAACTAACCCGTCAACTTCAGGGGCATCTGCTTTGGAGCGGCCAATAATGCCGTCTTCGTCAATTTCATCCACTAATACATCAAGAGTTTTACCGATTTTTTGTTTTAAACGGTTTGCAGAAATTTCCTGTTGTAATTGCATAAAACGATGGAAACGTTCTTCTTTCACATCTTCTGGTACTTGGTCAGCCATCTCTGTTGCAGGTGCGCCTTCAACGGGGCTGAATTTGAAACAGCCTACGCGATCAAGTTGAGCTTCTTTTAAGAAATCGAGCAATAATTGGAAATCTTCTTCTGTTTCACCAGGGAAACCGACAATAAAGGTGGAGCGCAATGTTAAATCTGGGCAAATTTCACGCCATTGTTTAATGCGTTCTAAAGTGCGGTCAATACTGCCCGGTCTTTTCATTGCTTTTAAGATTTTCGGGCTGGCGTGTTGTAATGGAATGTCTAAATACGGCAAGAGCGTGCCGTCAGCCATTAATGGAATTAAATCATCCACATGCGGATAGGGATACACATAATGTAAGCGAACCCAAATGCGAAGTTTGCCAAGCTGTTTACAAAGCGTCATTAAATCATTTTTAATTGGCATGCCATTCCAGAAAGCCGTTTTTACTCCGCCCTCTTGGCGTTTTAAATCCATGGAATAAGCGGAAGTATCTTGCGATACCACAAGTAATTCTTTTACGCCTGCTTCGGCCAAACGTTTTGCTTCGTCTAAAACTTGCGTAATAGAACGGCTTTCTAAATCACCACGCATAGATGGAATAATACAGAACGTACAACGGTGATCACAGCCTTCAGAGATTTTCAAATAGGCATAATGTTTTGGTGTGAGTTTTACGCCTTGTTTTGGTACTAAGCTGGTGTAAGGGCTATGTGTTGGTTTTGGCACGTATTTGTGAACTTGCGCCATCACTGTTTCATAACTATGTGGGCCGCTGACTTCCAAAACTTTAGGATGCACTTCACGAATTTGGTCTTCTTTTGCCCCCAAACAGCCAGTTACAATGACGCGTCCATTTTCTTCCAATGCTTCGCCAATGGCTTCGAGTGATTCCTGCACGGCACTATCAATAAAGCCACAAGTGTTCACAATCACTAAATCAACATTTTCATAGCTTGGCACAATATTGTAACCATCGGTGCGTAGTTCCGTTAAGATTCGTTCAGAATCTACTAAGTTTTTTGGGCAACCAAGGCTTACAAAGCCAATGCTTGGGGTTGAATTTTGCATAAAAATAACCGTTCTTTCGCTCTATAAAATTTCAAACGCAAGATTTTACTCAATTTTCGCAAGAAAGGCGATAAATTAAAGGCTTGGAAGGGTAAAGATTTTAAGCTAAGTGATGTAGAATAGACGATTATGTCGTACTCATTTTTATCATTATGGAAAATTCATCTTTACTTTTAACCGCACTTTTCGATCCTTATCACTTAATTATTTTTAGCAAAATGCTATTGGCGATGGTGCTTGGCAGTGTTATTGGCTTAGAGCGTGAGCTTAAGCGCAAACCTGTGGGTGTAAAAACTTGCGCCATTATTGCCGTCACCACTTGTGTGCTAACCATTGTTTCGATTCAAGCCGCAGAGCATTATGCGCAAGTTTCAGAAAATATTCGTACGGATCCGATGCGTCTTGCGGCTCAAGTGATTAGCGGCATCGGTTTTTTAGGTGCAGGAGTGATTTTGCATAAGAAAAATGATGCGATTTCAGGTTTAACCACTGCGGCGATTATTTGGGCTTCTGCGGGGATCGGTATTGCCGCTGGTGCGGGCTTCGTGTTTGATGCGGTCATTGCGACGGTGATGATTTTGGTGTCTATTCGATTAAGTCCGTTGGTACAACGTTGGGTTCATCGTAAATCACAACGTCGTCGGACAAAATTCAATATTCTTGTCAATAGTGCAGAAAGTATTGGAAAAGTCACCCAATTGTTAGTAAACAATCAGTATCGTATTGAACATATACAGGTGAAAGATCAAAGTAGTGGTGAAGTGCGGCTACAAATTCGCTGTTTTTCCATTGATTCCACAATGTTGAAAGATGCGTATGCATTGTTGAAAGCGGAAGAAGGTGTGATAAGTGTCGAAGTAGATAACTAGAAAAAGAGCGGTCAAATTAAATTTTCTTTTAAATTGACTGCTCTTTTTTATTTCTTATTTAATTTCTTTCGCAAAATGTAAATTTCCATGAAAAATACTTGATTTTGCTAACGCTATCTTGTAATTAATAATTCTATTTAAACACAACGAACTAAGGAAACAATAATGAAAAATGTAGGCTTTATCGGCTGGCGCGGAATGGTGGGTTCCGTATTAATGGATCGTATGTTGCAGGAAAATGATTTTGCGAATCTTAATCCCGTATTTTTTACAACTTCACAAGCAGGTCAAAAAGCCCCTGTATTTGGTGGCAAGGATGCAGGCGAACTTAAAAATGCATTCGATATTGAAGAACTGAAAAAATTAGACATTATCGTGACTTGCCAAGGAGGCGATTACACCAATGAAGTCTATCCAAAATTAAAAGCAACAGGTTGGGACGGTTATTGGGTTGATGCCGCTTCTGCACTACGCATGAAAGATGACGCAATTATCGTGCTTGATCCGGTAAATCAACATGTGATTTCTGAAGGGTTGAAAAAAGGCATTAAAACTTTCGTGGGCGGGAACTGTACCGTAAGCTTAATGCTTATGGCTATCGGCGGTCTATTTGAAAAAGATTTGGTGGAATGGATTTCTGTGGCAACTTACCAAGCGGCTTCAGGTGCTGGCGCAAAAAATATGCGTGAATTACTTTCACAAATGGGTTTATTAGAAAAATCCGTAAGCGCAGAATTAGCCGATCCGGCCTCTTCTATTTTAGACATTGAACGTAAAGTCACCGCTGAAATGCGCGCTGACAGCTTCCCAACAGAAAACTTTGGTGCCGCATTAGGTGGCAGCTTAATCCCTTGGATTGACAAACTTCTTCCAGAAACCGGACAAACTAAAGAAGAATGGAAGGGTTATGCAGAAACCAACAAAATTTTAGGTTTAAGCGACAATCCAATTCCTGTGGATGGTTTATGTGTGCGTATTGGTGCATTACGTTGCCATAGCCAAGCATTCACTATTAAACTGAAAAAAGACTTACCATTAGAAGAAATCGAACAAATTATTGCATCACATAATGAATGGGTGAAAGTGATTCCAAACGACAAAGAAAGTACATTGCGTGAATTAACGCCAGCTAAAGTAACGGGTACATTAAGCGTACCGGTTGGTCGTTTACGTAAATTGGCAATGGGACCAGAATACTTGGCTGCCTTTACTGTGGGTGACCAATTATTATGGGGGGCAGCAGAGCCAGTTCGCCGTATCTTAAAACAATTGGTTGCATAATTGGCAGAGTGCGTGAAGTAAAATCTCACGCACTTTTTCTTTCTTTTGTATGCGTTGATGTATCCCATCTAAAAACTTATGAATCGAGAATCCTACTTTACTCAATTTGTCTTTACCAAACTGTTACCTTTTTTTAATCAATTTTCAACGCAATATTTCACTGGCAAAAATAATGTTCAAATCGCTTATCGTCATTTAATCCACGCAAAAAGTGCGGATAGAAAATTGATGATTTTAGTGAATGGTCGTGCTGAAAATATGTTGAAATGGTCAGAGCCAGCTTATGATTTTTATCATCAAGGCTATGATGTGTTGCTATTTGATCACCGTGGTCAAGGCTATTCAACCCATTTGTTGAAGGATTCTGAAAAAGGGCATTTAGACGAATTTCGTTTCTATGTCGATGATATGGCGAAAATCATCGAAAAAGTAACCGCACTTTTCAGCTATTCAACGCAGCATTTGCTTGCTCATTCAATGGGCGCATTGATTGCAACCTATTATTTGGCTAATTATGATCATCGCATTAATAAAGCCGTGCTTTCTTCGCCTTTTTACGGTATTCCTTTAAAACACCCTATTAGAGATGAACTGATTATTGCCCTAATGAATATGTTAGGGCAGAGCGAGCGTTATGTTTTTGGTAAAGGGGCTTATCAACAAGCCCACTTGGAATACAATGAACTAAG
The DNA here is from genome assembly GCF_018829705.1 of Haemophilus sp. SZY H35. Classification (NCBI taxonomy): domain Bacteria; kingdom Pseudomonadati; phylum Pseudomonadota; class Gammaproteobacteria; order Pasteurellales; family Pasteurellaceae; genus Haemophilus; species Haemophilus sp. SZY H35. The sequence goes on along the minus strand of NZ_JAHKJZ010000003.1, from coordinate 235,280 downwards.
TTTCTGTAAAAACAGAATGAAATGGATGAATCGTGTTAATCGTAAGAATCCAGCAATTCATCTTGGCGGACCAACGTTCCGTTGGGTACATTTGTGTTTGAATGCCATTAAACGTTTGCCGAAAGTTATTCCTAAGATTGAAATTCCAATCCTAATTTTACAAGCCGAAAAAGAAAAAATAGTAGATAACAAAAATCTTGAAAAATTAACCGCACTTTTTCCGAATGCTCAGTGTAAAGTTGTATTGAACGCGAAACATGAGGTGTTATTTGAGCAAGATGAATTAAGACGGGAAACAATATCTAAGATTTTAGTATTTTTGAATGATGAGTAGATTTTTATTCAAGAATATATTTAATGTGTAGATAAAATATTCAAACAGGTACGTTTTTCAAAAAATGGTTTGACATATTTTCTAAAAAACGTATTATACCGCTCACACCGATCGTGGTGAGATGGCCGAGCAGGCTGAAGGCGCTCCCCTGCTAAGGGAGTATGGGGTTAAAAAGCTCCATCGAGGGTTCGAATCCCTCTCTCACCGCCATTGTTTGTTTTATTTATTCTGCACCCGTAGCTCAGCTGGATAGAGTACTCGGCTACGAACCGAGCGGTCAGAGGTTCGAATCCTCTCGGGTGCGCCATTTTAAAACGGCTCTATCTTATTAAATTGGTTATGAATAATTAAAGCATCATCTACGCACCCGTAGCTCAGCTGGATAGAGTACTCGGCTACGAACCGAGCGGTCAAAGGTTCGAATCCTTTCGGGTGCGCCATTTCATTTTATTCAAGTCTATTGATTTCTACTTACTTTCTAATAATCACAGTATTTGTTATATTGTAATTATCTATTATTTGTAAAATTTTAAATTATGACAAGACAATCTTTGCCTCGTGGTTTTAGTTTATTTTCCTGGGGATTAGCTATTTTTTGTGCCCCTGTATTGTTATGTCCGATGGCTCTGTTGCTTTCAACTACATTTGATAAAAATCCTAGCTTGGAAACTTGGCAAGTTAATTTATTCTCAATATTTTTTTGGATTTATCCTATTATTCTTGCGGTAGTAGCTCGAATTTTATATCGTCTACATCATAGAAAGCCAAAATTGGCTTTTAAATTATTGGTATTAAGTGCGGTCATTTTTTATATAGCTTTAATTACGATTTGTAAAATCGGTTTATAAAAAAATCCTGCGATAAAACGTAGGATTTTTTTATGCTATTTTATTTTTTCTTTGTTGGTCGTTGCCAATCTTGAATATGGCGTTGAGGAACTCGTGTAATCACTAATTCATTTTCACTTACATCGCGTGTAATTGTTGTCCCAGCACCAATAGTTGCGCCATTTGCGACTTTCACTGGCGCGACTAATTGTGTATCAGATCCCACAAATACATCATCACCGATGATCGTTTTAAATTTATTTGCGCCATCGTAATTACAGGTGATGACACCCGCACCAATATTACAATTTGAGCCGATTTCTGAATCGCCAACATAGGTTAGGTGATTTACTTTAGAACCTTTACCAACGGTAGATTTTTTAATTTCTACAAAGTTACCGACATGTGTTTCAGCTGCGAGTTTCGCACCTGGGCGTAAACGAGAAAATGGACCAATTGCGGCTTTTTCTCCCACCACAGAATCTTCTAGCACAGAATAGGGTTTTATTTCTACATCATTGCCAATAACAACATTTTTTAATACGCAACCTGCGCCAATTTTTACGCGATCGCCGAGTTTAACACTACCTTCGATAATAACGTTAATGTCGATCTCCACATCTTTCCCATGTTCTAATGTTCCACGCAGGTCAAAGCGAGCGGGATCGTAGATCATTACGCCTTCAAGCAATAATTTGGAGGCTTGTTTATTTTGGAAATAACGTTCAAGTGCGGCTAATTGTAAGCGATTATTTGCACCTTCAACTTCCATGACATCTGTTGCTTGTACCGCAACAACTTGGCAATTATCCTGGTTGGCGAGAGCAATAAGATCCGTTAAGTAATATTCGCCTTGAGCATTATTATTGCCTACACGAGCTAACCATTTTTTGAAACTTGCACCATCGGATACCATAACGCCAGTATTTACTTCTTTAATATTTAGTTGATCAGCATTTGCATCTTTTTGTTCTACAATTGCTACAACATTGCCATTTTCACGGATAATTCTCCCATAGCCTGTTGGGTTATCTAAATTTACGGTAAGCAATGCAATGCCATTTTCTGGTTTTGCTTTAATTAACTTTTCTAATGTTTCTTTAGTTATTAATGGAGCATCGCCGTAAAGTACAACAATATTTTCGTTATCCTTAAAGAAAGGTGCCGCTTGTTGAACTGCATGTGCAGTACCAAGTTGTTCTGTTTGTAATACCCAATTTACTTGTTCATTTGCAAGATGGCTACGCATTAAGTCCCCACCGTGGCCATAGATTAAATGAATATTTTCTGCGCCTAATTGATGAGCAGTATCAATTACATGTTTTACCATTGGTTTACCAGCTATTGTATGTAGTACTTTTGGTAAATCGGAATACATGCGCGTTCCTTTTCCGGCTGCTAAAATTACCGCACTTAATGCTTTTGTAGTCATAGATTTTCTCTTTATTTATCAGTAATAATGGGAAATATTTTATCGTAGAAAGGAGAAGATGATAAGTTTTTAAATGAAGGAAGTTACGGCTTTTTAGATAGGAAAAAACCGATGGTTTCCCATCGGTTTTCAGAATTTTAAAGTGGTTAAAATAGAAATTATTTAATTTCTACTTGTGCACCCGCTTCTTCTAATTCTTTCTTAAGTGCTTCAGCTTCTTCTTTAGAAACACCTTCTTTTAATGCTGCTGGAGCAGATTCAACTAAATCTTTAGCTTCTTTTAAGCCTAAACCAGTTGCACCACGTACTGCTTTGATTACTGCTACTTTGTTAGCACCAGCTGCTGCAAGAATTACGTCGAATTCAGTTTTTTCTTCTGCTGCCGCTGCGCCGCCTGCTGCTGGAGCTGCTGCTACTGCTGCCGCTGCTGAAACACCGAATTTTTCTTCCATCGCTGCGATTAATTCAACGATTTCAGTTACAGTTTTTGAAGCAATCGCTTCAATGATTTGTTCGTTAGTTAATGACATAACAATCAATTCCTAAAATAAATAAAGTTAGATGAAGTAAGAAACGCTTAATGATTAAGCTGCTTCTTGTAATTTGTCGCGTAATGCCGCGAAGGTGCGAGCAAGTTTGCCTGCTGCAGCTTCTTTCATTGTGCCCATTAAACGTGCAATCGCTTCTTCGTAAGTTGGTAATGTTGCCAAGAATTCAACATCTTGGATTTTACCTTCAAAGGCTGCACCTTTAATTTCAAACTTATCGTTTGCTTTAGCAAACTCTTTGAACAAACGAGCAGCTGCGCCCGGGTGTTCATTAGAGAACGCGATAAGTGTTGGACCTACAAACGTATCTTTTAAGCATTCGTAATCTGTGCCTTCAACTGCGCGACGTAATAAAGTATTACGAACTACACGCATTGTAACGCCAGCTTCACGTGCTGATTTACGTAATTCAGTCATTTTTTCAACAGTTACACCGCGAGAATCCGCGATTACTGCTGAAAGTGCACCTTTGGCTGCTTCATTTACTTCAGCAACAATTGCTTGTTTGTCTTGAAGATTTAATGCCATTGGCTTTTAGCTCCTGAATACACTCCGATTACTCGGAATTAATTTACCTAATCCTAAGACTAGGATGACTTCGGCGCCCAGAAGCAAGAAAAATTCTTATTCTGTTCACCATCTACGTAGGATAATTAAGATTACTCCCCTACGGTCTTGGATGGGGCTTGAATAGGTCAAGCACCAACCAGAAATTTGTTAGATTGACTAACACAGGCGCAGGATTATAGAGAAAAGCTATGTTTTTGTAAAGAATATTGTTGGAAAAAGAGCCAAATTCCTATGATAGCTTCTCTACTAATTCCACTGCGGCTCCAATATAAGTAGCGGGTGTTAATTTTTGTAAACGTAATTTTTCTTCTTGTGGAATATCCAACTTATCAATAAATTCACGCATAGCCTGTTCTGTCACTCGTTTACCTCGCGTTAATTCTTTTAATTTTTCGTAAGGTTTTTCTATTCCATAGCGGCGCATTACGGTTTGAATTGGTTCAGCCAAAACTTCCCAGTTTTGATTGAGTTCTTCTAATAAGTGCGGTTGATTTACTTCAAGTTTACTGATGCCTTTGCGGGTTGAAGCATAAGCGATCAAACAATAACCTAATCCTACGCCTAAATTACGTAATGCGGTTGAATCCGTTAAGTCACGCTGCCAGCGAGAAATTGGTAACTTTTGACCTAAATGGGTCATCACTGCATTCGCTAACCCTAGATTGCCCTCTGAGTTTTCAAAATCAATTGGATTGACTTTGTGTGGCATGGTAGAAGAACCGATTTCGCCTGCAATAGTCCGTTGTTTAAAGTGATTTAATGCAATGTATCCCCATAAATCACGATCAAAATCAATGATAATGGTATTAAAGCGAACTACAGCATCAAAAAATTCAGCGATGTAATCGTGCGGCTCAATTTGTGTGGTATAAGGATTCCATTGAATACCTAATGAAGTGACAAATTCTTCGCTGAATTTATGCCAATCAATATTAGGATATGCCGATAAATGCGCGTTGTAGTTACCTACCGCGCCATTGATTTTACCTAAGATTTCCGCATTTTGGAGTTGTTTAAATTGACGTTTTAGGCGGTAAACGACATTCGCTATTTCTTTGCCTACGGTGCTTGGTGAAGCTGGCTGGCCATGTGTGCGAGAAAGTAATGGAATTGTTTTATATTCTTCTGCAAGACGAGTGATTTCATCAATCAGTTTTTTCCATTCTGGTAAAATCACTTCATCACGAGCGGTACTTAACATTAATGCGTGAGAGAGGTTGTTAATGTCTTCTGAGGTGCAAGCGAAGTGAATAAATTCGGAAACGTTTACTAGCTCCACTTCATTTTGAATTTTCTCTTTCAGAAAATACTCAACGGCTTTCACATCATGATTAGTTGTGCGTTCAATTTCTTTAATACGCGCCGCATCAGTTTCACTAAAATTAGCCACAATTCCATCTAAAAAAGCATTTGCTTGCGTAGAAAATGGCGGTACTTCAGTAATCTCTGCCGTTGAAGCTAATTTTTGTAACCAACGAACTTCCACAGCTACACGGAATTTCATTAACCCGAATTCGCTAAAAATAGCGCGTAATGGAGTTACTTTATCTTGATAACGACCATCAAGAGGGGAAAGTGCGGTCAGTGTAGAGAGTTGCATAAATGTTTGCTCCAGAATTGTATTAATAAATAGAAGAATAAATCTGTTTTGCGGTGGCAAGTAATTTTCTGCGGAAAAATAAAATTTGCCATTTTGTTCCACCCATTTGTTTCCACAGCACGGCAGAGCGAATTCCTGCAAGTAAAACTGCACGAATTTTATTTTGTACGAGTTCTTGTCGCAAATAATCAGGTGAGCCTAGGATATGAATTTTTTTGCCCAATGGGCTAATAACGTCGCTGTAAATATTTGCCATAATAGATAGCATTGTTTCACTATCGCGAGCGTAATGAATTTCCTGTTCTTTTAGGCGAGAAATTCGATTGCCTAATGTTTGTTTAGCATCGGGATTTTTCGATAATTTTCCTTCTAACGCCAAAAGGCTTAACCAATAGCGAGTTAAATTTTGATCGCCTTGTGCATTGAGCTGATGAATTAAGGTTTCTAGACCTAATTTTAAATGACGAACTTCTCCACCAAAAACATCTTCGATTCGTTGTGGTTGGGTAATGAAAAGGCTATTAAGTGCGGTTAAAAATGTATCTGAATCTGCTCGACTTTCTGTTGCAAGTTGATGAACCAATTTTGCTGATTGGCACACTCCAGCAAGGGCAAGAACAATATCATGGTAGTTTTTCATTAGGAAATATTAGGAAAACGTTTTCGTTAAATATAGCATTTTTAACCTAGCTTTTGAACTCGAACATTAAAAAAGCCTAGAGTTTCTGGTATGATGTGCGAACAGTTTTAAGGTATTAAGGATTGATTATGGCAAAACCAATTGTTTTTAGTGGCGTGCAGCCTTCTGGTGAATTAACTATCGGAAATTATTTGGGCGCGTTGCGCAACTGGGTGAAAATGCAAGAGGATTATGAATGTATTTTCTGCGTAGTTGATTTACATGCGATCACTGTTCGTCAAGATCCTGTTGCCCTTCGCAAAGCAACGCTTGATGTGCTTGCACTTTATTTGGCATGCGGAATTGATCCAAATAAAAGTACTATTTTTGTTCAATCTCATGTTCCAGAACACACGCAATTAGGCTGGGTGTTAAACTGCTACACTTATTTCGGTGAAATGAGTCGAATGACGCAATTCAAAGATAAATCGGCGCGTTATGCAGAAAATATTAACGTAGGTTTGTTTGATTATCCTGTGTTAATGGCGGCGGATATTTTACTTTATCAAGCAAAAAGCGTGCCTGTTGGTGATGACCAAAAACAACACTTAGAAATTACGCGTGATATTGCAAATCGCTTTAATGCGCTCTATGGCAATATTTTCACTATTCCTGAAATTTTCATTGGAAAAGCAGGTGCGCGTATTATGTCATTGCAAGAGCCTGAAAAGAAAATGTCAAAATCAGATGATAACCGCAACAATGTAGTGACACTTTTGGAAGAACCAAAATCTGTGGCGAAGAAAATTAAACGTGCCGTAACAGATTCAGATGAGCCACCTGTTGTTCGTTATGACGTGCAAAATAAAGCGGGGGTATCCAATCTTTTAGATATTCTTTCTGCGGTTACGGATAAGCCAATTGCTGATCTTGAAAAAGAATTTGAAGGTAAAATGTACGGACATTTAAAAACAGCAGTAGCAGATGAAGTCTCAACCCTACTTGCTGGTTTACAAGAACGTTTCCATCAATATCGTAATGATGAAGCTTTATTAGATAATATCTTACGACAAGGAGCGGAAAAAGCTCGTGCAAAAGCGCAAGAAACCTTGGTGAAAGTGTATGAGGCAGTAGGTTTTGTTGCTGCAAAATAATCTGAATAAAAGGGATAATATTATGGCGATTCAAACTGAAAAACCGATTGAATGTGTAGGTTGTAACACATTTGATATGAAATCACTTTTCGATAATCGTGATTGTAGTCAGTTTATTGAATATGTTTATGACAGTGAGGAACAAGCGCAAGAAGCGCTCGCATTTTTTACTCAGAAAGCGCGTGATGTAGAAAGTGAACCTTGTGAAATTCAATCTGAAATTACAAAAGTGGATGATGGTTATTTATTAAAGGCAGATTTTACTTTCTGTTGCCAAGCTGAATTGGTGATTTTTCAAATGCGTATTGCGTAAGAAAAACAGCTGAAAAATAAGCCGCACTTTTGCGGCTTATTTTGTTTTTAGGATTAGCTTTCGACAAAGCTTAAGGCGGTTTCAACCACTTCAATTCCTGCGCCTTGTTTAAACGCATTTTCGCTTAAATAGCGTCGCCATTGACGAGCACCTTTGCAATTTTGGAATGCGCCTAACATATGGCGGACGATATGATTAAGGTGTATGCCTTGGCTAAGTTGTCGCTCAATATAAGGAAGCATTGACTGTACCGCTTCATGAGCGGTAACAATTGGTGAGTTAGGATCAAATAAGGCTTGGTCAATTTGCCCAAGTAAACTTGGATTTTGATAGGCTTCTCGCCCAACCATCACGCCGTCTACATATTGCAAATGTTGCTGCATTTCCTCAATGGTTTTTATGCCGCCATTAATTGCGATAGTTAGATGTGGAAAATCACGTTTTAGTTGATACACCCGAGCATAATCTAATGGCGGAATTTCTCGATTTTCTTTAGGGCTTAACCCTGAAAGCCAAGCTTTTCGTGCGTGGATGATAAACTCTTGGCAACCTTTTTCTTGAACCTTTTCAATAAAATCACATAAAAATTCATAGCTGTCTAATTCATCAATGCCAATACGCGTTTTCACCGTGACTGGAATTTTGACCGTACTTTGCATTTGTTCTACACAGTCTGCTACCAAATCTGCTTTCGCCATTAAGCAAGCGCCAAACATCCCATTTTGTACGCGATCAGAAGGGCATCCTACATTAAGATTAATTTCGTGATAACCTCGTTCCTCAGCAAGTTTTGCACAATATTTGAGTTGTTTAGGATCGCTTCCTCCTAGCTGTAACGCAACGGGATTTTCTTGTAAATCAAAATCCAAGTGATCGTATTTGGCATGGATAATCGCAGGCGCTGTGACCATTTCAGTGTAAAGTAACGCATGCTTTGAAAATTGGCGATGAAAATAACGACAATGGCGTGTTGTCCAATCTAACATTGGCGCAACAGAAAAACGGCCGCGGTAAAAGTGCGGTAGATTTTGAGGCATTTTTATTTCTCTTATTCGGTTTTGCTGCGTAATTCTTCGGCTTGGCGAGCTTGCATTTGCTGGCGAAAACGGCCTGCAGCAAAGTGGTAAAATGGTTTTGGGCTAAATTGGCGCGAGATTATGGATGCAATAATGCTGGAAATCAAGAGCCCAATGAGAACGGGTTGTGCGCCCGTCATTTCCATTACAACAACACTGGCTGTAACTGGTGATTGTGTGCCACCAGCTAAAAACGCCGCCATACATAAAATCACTAAAAAACGTTGATCGATCATACCGCCACTGAGATCCCAAAGCATTGCGCCAATGCCTGCGCCTGTTGTCAATGATGGGGTAAAGATACCACCGGCAATACCATTCCAATAAGTGGTCACCGTTGCCAAAAGTTTAAGGATGCCAATTTCAGGCTCTATGGCTTGCCCTTCTAAAGCGCGCGCAACAACCTCATAGCCAGTACCATAAGTTTGTCCATGAGTGTAACTGCCGAGTGCGGCAAGCACTAAACCCAATAATAAAGCAATATAAATAGGATGTTGGCGAACCCAGCCTCGCCATTTTTCAGGTGATAATCCTGCGATACCTTTTGCTAATAATCGTCCAAATATGCCACCTAGAATGCCACAAACCACCCCACAAATTGCAAGCCAAAGATAGAGATAAGAAACAGATGTTGCTCCTTGATAACTTGGAAAATAAGGGCTGTTTCCTTGAATCGCGACAAGAATAAAACCAGCAGCTAATACCCCCATCAATACGCGTCGTTCCCAACGTAACATTACGCCACGTCCAAGTTCTTCAATCGCAAATATCACCCCAGCCAAAGGTGCATTAAAGGCAGCAGCAAGCCCACCTGCTGCACCTGTTGCAAGTAATTCATTGGTGCTTAATCCTCTAAACGCTAAATTATGTTTTCTACAATAATTTCCCCACGCAAGCATGACAGCTGCGCCAACTTGTACTGATGGACCTTCACGCCCAACTGATGCACCGATAAGCATAGCCAAAAAGGTAAGAGGAATTTTCCAAATAGTTTGGCTGAATTCAACTAATTTGGTTTTATAGCTACTATGAGGAAGATTAATTGATGCAATGACTTGCGGAATACCGCTTCCTCCAACATAGGGGGTATATTTTTTCGTAAACCAAGTCAGGCAAGCCATGCCTATGGGTAACACAAACCAAACTGCAATAGGATATTTAGATGACAAGTGAGCGTTTAGTTCTAGACCAAGATCGGATAATTTAGCAAAGCCAAATGAAAAGAGTGAGACAAATGTCGCACCTATAATTAGGCAGATAAATTCTAAACTTTTGTGGGAAATTCTGTGTGTTTGGCGTAGCTTTTTATGGAAGAAATAGCGTAAGTGAAATTTGAGCGAGCGTAGCATAATGATTGTAATTTAATACTAATTAAGTAGAAATTATAAAACTGTCATTTAGCTGGGGCAATTGGTTTGGCATTTTGAATAAAAAGTGTGGTTAATTTTGGAAGCGTTTTTTATGCATAACTAAAGATCCTTTCACGGATCTTTGGCGCTGTTTAATTATTGACAATAAACCTCAGAACGATTAAAATTCGCCGTCTATTTCTGTATGGAAGTAGATTTTTTGAACAACATTCTATTATTGAATAACATTTAAACTGGAGCTTTTTTAATGGCAACTATCAACCAGCTAGTACGCAAACCGCGTGTGAAAAAGGTTGTAAAAAGCAACGTTCCTGCATTAGAGGCTTGCCCGCAGAAACGTGGTGTATGTACTCGTGTATATACTACAACTCCTAAAAAACCAAACTCAGCGTTACGTAAAGTATGTCGTATCCGCTTAACTAACGGTTTTGAAGTAACTTCTTATATCGGTGGTGAAGGTCACAACCTTCAAGAGCACAGTGTTGTATTAATCCGTGGTGGTCGTGTTAAAGACTTACCGGGTGTGCGCTACCACACAGTACGCGGTGCATTAGACTGCGCAGGCGTTAAAGATCGTAAACAAGGTCGTTCTAAATACGGCGTTAAACGTCCTAAAGCTTAATGGTTCTCCGTTAAGTAAGGCCAAACGTCTAAATTAGCAAAACAATTTAAACCATAAACTCCAGTCAAAAAGCGCCTTGCGCTGCAAATTTTCTCAATGAGAAATATTGCTGATGGGTTTTGGATATCCTGAAGATTAAAATACGGAGAAATTCGCAATGCCACGTCGTCGTAGTGTTGAAGCACGCAAGATTCTTCCAGATCCGAAGTTCGGTTCAGAGTTACTTGCAAAATTTATTAATGTAATCATGGTAGACGGTAAAAAATCCGTTGCTGAATCAATCGTTTATGGTGCTTTAGAAACTTTAGCACAACGCACAGGTAAAGAGCCTTTAGAAGCGTTTGAAGTTGCACTTGAAAACGTACGTCCAACTGTTGAGGTTAAATCTCGCCGTGTTGGTGGTTCTACTTACCAAGTACCAGTTGAAGTGCGCCCTGTACGTCGTAACGCATTAGGTATGCGTTGGATCGTTGAAGCAGCACGTAAACGTGGTGATAAATCAATGGCTTTACGCCTTGCAAACGAATTATCTGATGCTTCAGATAATAAAGGTGCAGCAGTGAAAAAACGTGAAGACGTTCACCGCATGGCTGAAGCTAACAAAGCATTTGCTCACTACCGTTGGTAATAAGTTTTTGAATTTAAAGGGCTTCATCGTTGATGAAGCCTTACCCTTATATAAACTGATATTAAATAAACAAGGTTATAATAATGGCTCGTACAACCCCTATTGAAAGATATCGTAATATCGGTATCAGTGCGCACATTGATGCGGGTAAAACCACTACTACTGAGCGTATCTTATTCTATACTGGTGTTAGCCACAAAATCGGTGAAGTGCACGATGGTGCAGCAACGATGGACTGGATGGAACAAGAACAAGAGCGTGGTATCACCATTACCTCTGCGGCAACAACTGCATTCTGGTCTGGTATGTCACAACAATTCCCACAACATCGTATCAATGTTATCGATACTCCGGGACACGTGGATTTTACTGTTGAAGTAGAACGTTCTATGCGTGTTCTTGATGGTGCGGTAATGGTTTACTGTGCGGTTGGTGGTGTTCAACCACAATCTGAAACCGTATGGCGTCAAGCTAACAAATATGAAGTTCCGCGTATTGCGTTTGTAAACAAAATGGACCGTACTGGTGCTAACTTCTTACGTGTTGTTGAACAATTAAAAACTCGCTTAGGTGCTAATGCGGTTCCACTTCAACTTCCAATTGGTGCAGAAGAAAACTTCACAGGTGTAGTTGACCTGATCAAAATGAAAGCGATCAACTGGAATGAAGCTGACCAAGGTATGACTTTCACTTATGAAGATGTGCCTGCAAATATGCAAGCAGACTGTGAAGAATGGCGTCAAAACCTTGTAGAAGCCGCAGCTGAAGCGTCTGAAGAATTAATGGAGAAATACTTAGGCGGTGAAGACTTAACTGAAGAAGAAATTAAGTCTGCATTACGTCAGCGTGTATTAGCAAGTGAAATTATCTTAGTAACCTGTGGTTCTGCGTTCAAAAACAAAGGTGTTCAAGCTATGCTAGATGCCGTTGTTGAATATTTACCAGCGCCAACAGATATTCCAGCTATTAAAGGTATCAATCCAGATGAAACTGAAGGCGAACGTCATGCAAGTGATGAAGAACCATTCTCTTCATTAGCATTTAAAATTGCAACTGACCCGTTTGTAGGTAACTTAACCTTCTTCCGTGTATATTCTGGTGTTATTAATTCTGGTGACACAGTATTAAACTCTGTACGTCAAAAACGCGAACGTTTTGGTCGTATCGTACAGATGCACGCTAACAAACGTGAAGAAATTAAAGAAGTTCGTGCAGGTGACATTGCAGCTGCTATCGGCTTAAAAGATGTAACTACTGGTGATACATTATGTGCAATTGAAGCACCAATCATCCTTGAGCGTATGGAATTCCCAGAGCCAGTAATCTCTGTTGCGGTAGAACCAAAAACTAAAGCTGACCAAGAAAAAATGGGCTTAGCATTAGGTCGTTTAGCACAAGAAGACCCTTCATTCCGTGTTCACACTGATGAAGAATCTGGTGAAACCATTATTTCTGGTATGGGTGAGTTACACTTAGATATCATCGTTGACCGTATGAAACGTGAGTTTAAAGTGGAAGCTAACATCGGTAAACCACAAGTATCTTATCGTGAAACTATCCGCACTCGTGTTAATGATGTAGAAGGTAAACATGCAAAACAATCTGGTGGTCGTGGTCAATATGGTCACGTTGTTATTGACTTATATCCATTAGATCCAGAAGGCCCAGGTTACGAATTCGTAAATGAAATCAAAGGTGGTGTAATCCCTGGTGAATACATTCCTGCGGTTGATAAAGGTATCCAAGAACAGCTTAAATCTGGTCCATTAGCTGGTTACCCAGTAGTTGATCTTGGTGTACGTTTACACTTCGGTTCATACCATGATGTGGACTCATCTGAGTTAGCGTTTAAACTTGCTGCATCTTTAGCATTTAAAGCAGCATTCGCAAAAGCAAACCCAGTATTACTTGAGCCGATTATGAAAGTTGAAGTTGAAACTCCACCTGAATATGTTGGTGATGTAATTGGTGACTTAAGCCGTCGTCGTGCTATGGTGAACGGTCAAGAAGCGAATGAGTTCGTTGTTAAGATCGATGCTGAGGTTCCACTTTCAGAAATGTTCGGTTATGCAACAGACTTACGTTCACAAACTCAAGGTCGTGCATCATACTCAATGGAACCGTTAAAATATGCTGAAGCTCCAACAAGTGTTGCAGCTGCAGTAATTGAAGCGCGTAAAAAATAATTTTTTGTAACAATCCGCTCTATAAGTTGAATGGCTTATAGAGCATTTTCTAGGAAACTAAACAAATGTCTAAAGAAAAATTTGAACGTACAAAACCGCACGTAAACGTGGGTACAATCGGCCACGTTGACCACGGTAAAACAACTTTAACAGCAGCAATCACAACCGTATTAGCAAAACACTACGGTGGTGCAGCTCGCGCATTTGACCAAATCGATAACGCGCCAGAAGAAAAAGCGCGTGGTATCACCATCAACACTTCACACGTTGAGTACGATACAGCAACTCGTCACTACGCACACGTTGACTGTCCGGGACACGCCGACTATGTTAAAAACATGATTACTGGTGCGGCACAAATGGATGGTGCAATCTTAGTAGTAGCAGCAACTGATGGTCCTATGCCACAAACTCGTGAGCACATCTTATTAGGTCGCCAAGTAGGTGTACCTTACATCATCGTATTCTTAAACAAATGCGACATGGTAGATGACGAAGAGTTATTAGAATTAGTAGAAATGGAAGTTCGTGAACTTCTTTCTCAATATGACTTCCCAGGTGACGATACTCCAATCGTACGTGGTTCTGCATTACAAGCATTAAACGGCGTAGCAGAATGGGAAGAAAAAATCCTTGAGTTAGCAAACCACTTAGATACTTACATTCCTGAGCCAGAGCGTGCAATTGACCAACCGTTCCTTCTTCCAATCGAAGACGTGTTCTCAATCTCAGGTCGTGGTACAGTAGTAACAGGTCGTGTTGAGCGTGGTATCATCCGCACTGGTGATGAAGTTGAAATCGTTGGTATCAAACCAACAACTAAAACAACTGTAACTGGTGTTGAAATGTTCCGTAAATTACTTGACGAAGGTCGTGCAGGCGAGAACATTGGTGCATTATTACGTGGTACAAAACGTGAAGAAATCGAACGTGGTCAAGTATTAGCGAAACCAGGTTCAATCACTCCACACACTGATTTCGAATCAGAAGTTTACGTATTATCAAAAGATGAAGGTGGTCGTCACACTCCATTCTTCAAAGGTTACCGTCCACAGTTCTATTTCCGTACAACTGACGTAACTGGTACAATCGAGTTACCAGAAGGCGTGGAAATGGTAATGCCTGGTGATAACATCAAAATGACAGTAAGCTTAATCCACCCAATCGCGATGGACCAAGGTTTACGTTTCGCAATCCGTGAAGGTGGTCGTACAGTTGGTGCGGGCGTTGTAGCGAAAATCATCAAATAATAGATGTAGCGAAATAGTCTAAGAGACAAGTAAGAGAAAAGTGCGGTGAGTTTTCATCGCACTTTTTGTTTATGAGATATTAGATATATCTCTATAATATTTATAGTTATCAAGTTATATTTATCGGATTAGTATCTTATCTTTAATTGATTAAATAGGTCTTTTATTTCATCTAATGACAATGATCTAAATGCACCATTTTTTAAATTATTTATGGATAAATCGCCGATATTTACTCTTATTAGCCGTAAAGTAGGGAAACCAATATGGGCGGTCATTCTACGAACTTGACGATTACGCCCTTCACTGATTTTTATTTCTAGCCAACTTGTTGGAATATTTTTACGATCTCGGATGGGCGGATTTCGTTCCCATAGGTTAGGTTCGGAGATATGGCATACTTTGGCTGGGCTAGTTATGCCATCTTTAAGTTTTACGCCTTTTCTAAGTTGATCTAAAGTTTTTTCTTCGGGTATTCCTTCAATTTGTACCCAATAAGTTTTTTCTGTTTTAAATTGAGGATCTGCTAAGCGATGTTGTAGTTCGCCATTGTTAGTTAGAATCAATAATCCCTCACTATCTCTATCTAATCGTCCTGCTGCATAAACATTTGGAATAGAAATAAAATCTTTTAATGTGCGACGACCTTGCTCATCAGTAAATTGAGTAAGCACGTCAAAGGGTTTATTAAATACGATAACTTTCGTTTCTTTTAGTGAGATGAGTTTAAACTTTGACTTTTGCTTGAAAGTGCGGTGAAAATTATTCGAATTTTGTTTGATCTTATTTAAAGAGAAAGATGATGAATGTTTTTTCATTGCTTATTTCTCATACCAAATTCGGTTCACATAGAGAATTATTTTGCCAGAGGGCGTTTTTACATGGATTTCATCGTCAACGCTTTTACCGATTAAAGCACGCGCAACAGGAGAATCAATGGAGATCCAGTTTTTAGCAGGATCGAATTCATCACAACCGACTAGGCGATATTGCTTCACTTCTCCCTCTTCATTTTCTAGCTCAACCCACGCACCAAAAAACACTTTACCTTCTTGTTTAGGGCTGTAATCTACTATTTGTAGCACTTCTAGTCGTTTAGAAAGAAAACGTACTCGACGATCAATTTCACGTAAACGACGTTTTCCGTAAATATATTCTGCATTCTCACTGCGGTCACCAAGAGCAGCGGCATCTGAAACAGCTTGGGTAACTTTGGGACGTTCTTCTTTCCACAAAAACTTGAGTTCTTGATCAAGCTCATTCCAGCCTTGACGGGTAATATAATTTGATTTTGCCATAATAAAAATAAAAGAAAGTTTTTCGAATTATATTTGAGCCAACAGCCTAAAACCAGTATTCTATCCCCGTTTTTTCTCGAATCTTTTCATAACAAAGAAGTATGACAATGTTAAATCAACAAATTAGCCAAATTATTGCGGCAGAATTAACCGTTCAACCCCAACAAATCCTCGCTGCCATTCAATTATTAGATGATGGCAACACCATTCCATTTATCGCTCGTTATCGTAAAGAAGCCACAGGTGGTCTAGATGACACCCAACTTCGTCATTTTGAAACCCGTTTAATTTATTTGCGTGAATTAGAAGAACGTCGTCAAACCATTTTGAAATCCATTGAAGAGCAAGGGAAATTGACCGCTGAATTGCGCGATAAAATCCATGCGACACAAAGCAAAACTGAATTAGAAGATTTGTATTTACCATATAAACCAAAACGTCGCACCAAAGGCCAAATTGCCATTGAAGCTGGTCTTGAGCCATTGGCTGATTTACTTTGGAACGAGCCGAAAAATGATCCAGAATCAACCGCACTTTCCTTTGTTGATGCTGATAAAGGCGTGACAGACACCAAAGTAGCCCTTGATGGTGCACGCTATATTTTAATGGAGCGTTTTGCTGAAGATGCAGGTTTATTAGCGAAAGTCCGTGATTATTTAGCAAAAAATGCGGTTATCGTATCCAAAGTGATCGAAGGCAAAGAAACGGACGGCGCAAAATTCCAAGATTATTTCGACCACCAAGAATTATTGAAAAATGCGCCTTCTCACCGTGCATTAGCGATGTTCCGTGGACGTAATGAGGGCATTTTACAATTAAGCTTAAATGCTGATCCTGATGCGGAAGAGGGAAGTCGCCAAAGTTATTGTGAAGAAATTATTCGTGATTATTTAGATGTACGTTTTACAGGTCATCCTGCGGATAAATGGCGTGAGCAAGTGATTGCGTGGACATGGAAAATCAAAGTGTCGTTGCATTTAGAAACGGAATTAATGGCAAGTTTACGTGAAAAAGCGGAGGAAGAAGCTATTGATGTTTTCGCTCGAAATCTGACCGCACTTTTAATGGCGGCACCCGCTGGCGCGAAGAGCACCATGGGCTTGGACCCAGGCTTACGTACGGGGGTTAAAGTCGCAGTGGTGGATAACACAGGTAAATTATTAGATACCACCACCATTTATCCACACACGGGGCGTGAAGCTGAAGCGCAAGTGGCGATTTTCAGCTTAATCCGCAAACATAACGTAGAGTTAATTGCCATTGGTAATGGTACAGCTTCTCGTGAAACAGAACGTTTTGCGAAAGAAGTGATTAAAGAAATCAAAGAAAATAAACCTCAAACCGTTGTAGTGAGCGAAGCGGGCGCATCCGTTTATTCTGCTTCTGAATTTGCCGCAAATGAATTTCCGAATTTAGATGTATCTTTGCGTGGTGCGGTCTCTATCGCCCGTCGTTTACAAGATCCATTGGCAGAATTAGTGAAAATCGAACCGAAAGCCATTGGTGTGGGGCAATATCAACACGATGTAAACCAAACTCAACTTGCGCGTAAACTCGATGCGGTGGTGGAAGACTGTGTAAACGCGGTGGGTGTGGATTTGAATACGGCATCCGCGCCATTGCTCGCTCGTGTAGCTGGTATGACAAAAACCTTAGCGCAAAACATTGTGGAATACCGTGATGAAAATGGGCGTTTTGAAAGCCGTAGCGAATTGAAAAAAGTGCCACGTTTAGGGCCAAAAGCCTTTGAGCAATGTGCGGGCTTTATGCGTATTGCAGAAGGTAAAAATCCACTTGATGCTTCAGGCGTTCACCCAGAAGCTTATCCTGTTGTCGAAAAAATCTTGCAAGCCACCGCGCAATCTATCCAAGATTTAATGGGTAACGCTGGTGTGGTGCATCAACTTGACGCTAAACAATTCATTGATGAGCAATTTGGTTTACCAACGGTTCAAGATATTTTTAAAGAATTGGAAAAACCGGGTCGCGATCCACGCGGCGAGTTCAAAACGGCTGTATTCGCAGAAGGTGTGGAAGAAATCACCGATTTAAAACCAGGTATGATTTTAGAAGGTACGGTGACCAATGTGACCAACTTCGGCGCATTTGTGGATATCGGTGTTCACCAAGACGGTTTAGTACATATTTCATCATTAAGCGATAAATTCGTCGAAGATCCACATCAAGTGGTGAAAACTGGTGATATCGTAAAAGTAAAAGTGTTGGAAGTAGATGTGCCGCGTAAACGTATTGCGTTAACGATGCGATTAGATGAAAGTGCGGTCAAAAATGATAGCAAATCTGACCGTACTTTATCTGCAAGACCTCGTGGAAATACGCAGCGAGAGGAGCGTAGTTCAAGAGGTAATAATGCGATGGGCAATGCCTTTGCTGATGCGCTAAAAAATTGGAAAAAATAACAAGTTATAGGGCGAGATTATTCGCCCTTTTTTATATCTTTCCTTTCCCGAAAAGCATCGCCAAAACGGCGATTTTTTGCTATAATCCCACCCAATTTTTATTTACAAAAGAATGAGATAAATTATGTCAGAAACGACCAATGATAACTATGGTGCATCGAGCATTAAAGTATTAAAAGGCCTTGATGCGGTGCGTAAACGTCCAGGTATGTATATCGGTGATACTGATGATGGTACTGGTTTGCACCATATGGTATTTGAAGTGGTGGATAATGCCATTGATGAAGCCCTCGCTGGCCATTGTTCCGATATTATCGTGACAATTCATGATGATAATTCTGTATCGGTACAAGATGATGGGCGTGGTATTCCTGTGGATATTCACCCTGAAGAAGGCGTTTCTGCAGCAGAAGTTATCATGACCGTGCTTCACGCTGGCGGTAAATTTGACGATAACTCTTATAAAGTATCGGGCGGTTTACACGGTGTAGGTGTATCAGTGGTGAATGCGCTTTCTGATAAATTACAGTTAACCATTCGTCGTCAAGGTCACGTTCATGAGCAATTCTATCATTTAGGTGAGCCACAAGCGCCATTAACAGTGATTGGTGACACAGAGGCAACGGGGACAACGGTTCGTTTCTGGCCAAGCTCAGATATTTTTGCTATCACAACCTTTGATTACAAAATCTTAGCAAAACGCTTACGTGAGCTTTCTTTCTTGAACTCAGGCGTATCTATTCGTTTAATTGATAAACGTGATGGCTCTGAAGACCATTTCCATTACGAAGGCGGTATTCAAGCATTTGTAGAATACTTAAACAAAAATAAAAACCCAATTCATCCAAAACCATTTTATTTTACAGCTGAAAAAGATGGCATCGGTGTAGAAGTCGCCTTGCAGTGGAATGATGGTGTAAATGAAAACGTGTATTGCTTCACCAATAACATTCCTCAACGTGATGGCGGTACTCATCTTGCAGGTTTTCGAGGGGCTTTAACCCGTAGCTTAAATAGCTACATGGAAAACGAAGGTATGCTGAAAAAAGAAAAAGTGGCGACTTCAGGTGATGATGCACGTGAAGGTTTGGTGGCGATTATTTCAGTTAAAGTGCCTGATCCAAAATTCTCATCGCAAACTAAAGACAAACTCGTGTCTTCAGAAGTTAAAAGTGCGGTGGAATCTGCGATGAATGAAAAAATGCAGGAATATTTATTGGAAAATCCTGCAGATGCAAAAATCATTGTAAATCAAATTATTATGGCCGCTCGTGCGCGCGAAGCAGCACGCAAAGCTCGTGAAATGACGCGCCGTAAAGGGGCATTAGATATTGCAGGTTTACCGGGTAAACTTGCAGACTGCCAAGAAAAAGATCCTGCACTTTCTGAACTTTACTTGGTAGAGGGTGACTCTGCGGGTGGTTCTGCAAAAGTTGGTCGTGATCGTAAAACTCAAGCAATTTTGCCATTGAAAGGTAAAATCTTAAACGTAGAAAAAGCACGTTTTGACAAAATGTTGTCTTCCCAAGAGGTGGGAACATTGATTACTGCCTTAGGTTGCGGTATTGGTCGTGATGAATATAACCCTGATAAATTACGCTATCATCATATTATTATCATGACTGATGCTGATGTGGATGGTTCTCACATTCGTACGTTGCTTTTAACGTTCTTCTATCGTCAAATGCCTGAACTTATTGAACGTGGTTATGTTTACATTGCTCAGCCGCCACTTTATAAAGTGAAAAAAGGAAAACAAGAACGCTACATTAAAGATGCGGATGAAATGGAGCAATATGAATTAACGCTTGCGTTAGATGGCGCAGAATTACATATTAGCGCAAATGCACCGGCAATGAATGCCCTTGTATTTGAAAAATTGGTGGCAGAATATAACAGCGTACAAAAACTTATCGGTCGCTTAAGTCGCCATTATCCAGACCCTGTATTGCAAGGATTAATTTATCAGTCGCCAATTTCTGTTGAAATGATGAAAGACGAAAGTGCGGTTGAAAATTGGGGTAAATCTTTTGTTGAACAACTGACTGCAAAAGAAACAGAAGCGCATCAATATTCAGTACGTACACAATTTAATGCGGAACGCCAAGTGTATGAAGCGGTGATTACTGTTCGTAAACACGGTATTGATACAGATTATTTCTTGAATTTTGATTTTGTTCACGGCAACGAATACGCAAAAATTGTTTCTCTTAATAAACAGCTCAATGGTTTATTGGAAGAAGGCGCTTATGTTACTCGTGGTGAAAAAGTACAACCAGTGCGTAGCTTTGAACAAGCCGTTGAATGGCTGGTAAAAGAATCTCGTAAAGGCCTTGAAGTTCAACGTTATAAAGGACTTGGTGAAATGAACGCAGATCAACTTTGGGAAACTACAATGGATCCAAATTCACGTCGTATGTTGAAAGTTTCTATTAAGGATGCTGTTGCAGCGGATCAACTCTTCACGACCTTAATGGGAGATGAAGTTGAGCCACGCCGTGAGTTCATTGAGCTGAATGCGTTAAGAGCAAATTTAGATATTTAATCGAAATATAGTAAGAAAAATAACCATGCTTGTAAGATTAAGTGCGGTTATTTTTTTATTCAAAGTGATCTTGGTGTTTAAATTTTAGTAAATTACGTCTTTCTTGTTTATTTGGGTGACGATTAGGATGGGGCATAGATAATGCATTATTTTTACGAGCCCATGCTATTTCTTCACGTTTTTTTAGGCTTGTTTCAGTTTCTCGGTAAAGTAATTGTGCATCAGGTGCGCCACGACGTTGATCACTTAATGCAAGTACTTCAACTTCTTTTTCTTCATTCCCTTGGCGTAATTTTATTAATGCCCCTAGTTCTACAATTTTACTAACTTTAGCACTTTGTCCATTATAGTGTATTTTTCCCCCATCAATCATGGTTTTGGCGATAGTACGAGTTTTGTAAAAACGTGCTGCCCATAACCATTTATCTAAGCGGACACCTTCTTTGCTAGTCATGAATTTACCTTTGGGATTACGTTATTATTGAATAAGATAGTATCACAAATCTTATTTATTGCATTTTTATTAAATTAGGAAAGAGAAATACCGCTTAATTTAAATATTTTCTAATTGAATAAAGTTAAGATTAAAAGTACTTGAAAAAATATGCGTTTTTTGCGATTTTTAAAGTGTTCTCTTTTTTTTACTTAAGGATGTAACATATGCATAACGAAAACTTAAAAGAATTGACCTTTCGAGGGATCATCCTCGGCGCATTGATTACAGTGATTTTCACTGCATCCAATGTGTATCTCGGTCTAAAAGTGGGGATGACATTTGCGTCATCTATTCCGGCGGCTGTCATTTCTATGGCGGTACTCAAATTTTTCAAAGATTCTAGTATTCTTGAAAATAACATGGTGCAAACACAAGCATCTTCAGCGGGGACACTTTCTTCTGTGATCTTCGTCTTACCAGGCTTATTAATGATGGGTTACTGGCAAGACTTCCCATTCTGGCAAACTATGTTGATTTGTGCTGCGGGTGGTACATTGGGCGTGTTATTCACCATTCCATTACGCCGTGCGATGGTGGTAAACAGTGATTTACCTTATCCTGAAGGTGTAGCGGCTGCAGAAATTTTAAAAGCGGGTAATCATGCGGATGGCGACAGCGGCGTGAAAGATATTGCTTACGGTGGTGTTTTAGCGGGATTAGTTGCATTTTTAACGAACGGTTTACGCGTGATGGCTGATGGTGCAAGCGCTTGGATTCAAACTGGTAAAGCAGCTTTCCAATTACCAATGGGCTTCTCACTAGCCTTGCTGGGTGCCGGTTATTTAATTGGTATCGTAGGCGGTATTGCGATGTTAATCGGTGTTATTTTGACTTGGGGTGTGGCTGTGCCATATTTCACGATGTCAGGTGATATCGCGGCAGACGCAAGCTTAATTGATGCAGCAATGGTGGTTTGGAAAACGAAAGTACGCTTTATTGGTGTGGGTACGATTGGTATTGCAGCGATTTGGACATTGCTGATTTTAATGAAACCAATGATTGAGGGGATGCTACATTCTTTCCGTATGTTGAAAGGTGGGCAGGCTGAATCTGAGCATCGCGTTGATATCGACCTTTCTCCAAAAACAATGAGTTATATCTTAATCGCGACAGTTGTGTTGATTGTTATTTCATTACATCACTTTATCGCAGCTGCACCGATTTCACCTGAGCTTTCCATTTTATTAGTGGTTGTTTGTACTTTCTTAGCTGTATTTATCGGCTTCTTCGTGGCCGCAGCTTCTGGTTATATGGCGGGTTTAGTAGGTTCATCTTCAAGCCCAATTTCTGGTATCGGGATTATTTCTGTTATCGTGATTTCATTGGTATTGGTGTCAATCGGTAATGCATCAGGATTATTTGAAACCGTAGATGGTCAGAAATTTTTAACCGCACTTACACTCTTTACTGCGTCAATTGTTTTAACCACCGCAACGATTTCTAATGATAACTTGCAAGATTTAAAAACCGGTTTATTAGTAGATGCGACACCTTGGCGTCAACAAGTCGCATTAATTATCGGCTGCTTTGTCGGTGCGCTTGTTATCGCACCAGTATTAGAAATCTTATATCATGCGTATGGTTTCAGCGGTGCGTTGCCACGCCCAGATATGGATCCTTCACAAGCGCTATCTGCACCACAAGCAACATTAATGACCACCATTTCTCAAGGTATTTTCACCAATAAATTGGAATGGACTTACATCTTAACTGGTGTGGTTTTGGGGGCTGTGTTAATTACGATTGATGCATTCTTGAAAAAAGTTAGCAACAAAGTCTTTGGCTTGCCAGTTATTGCCGTGGGGATTGGTATTTACTTACCACCATCAATTAATATGCCTGTGATTGTCGGTGCATTCTTAGCGTGGATCATGACTCGCCATATTGCAAAACTTGGTAACAAAGAAGTGTCAGCTAAAGCAGAACGTTTCGGTACCCTTTTCTCTGCAGGTTTAATTGTAGGTGAAAGCTTAATGGGGGTGATTTTAGCATTCATTATTGCGGCTTCTGTTACTACCGGTGGTTCTGAAGCGCCATTATCCTTAAATCTTGAAAACTGGGATACTATTGGCGAGTGGTTAGGTTTAATCGTATTTATCGTGGGCATTGTGATTTTTGCATCTCGCGTATTACGTGCGAAAAAATCTGATTAATCCTTAAATTTATTTTAGAATAGGCTACCTTTGGGATAGCCTATTTTTTTATTATGAAATCTTATTTAAAAACACTTATTTTTTTTCCTCTAATTTTACAAGTAATCGTCACCGCACTTTTGATTTGGTTCGATGATGATTCAAGTGGCGTTATCGTTCCTTTTTCTAGCTATGCTCTCACAGCATTTCTTCTTGCTACAATTCCCGCATTTTTAACCGCACTTTTAGCTGCAAAATTCCGTTACACACGTTATAACATTGCTTCGATTGTATTAGTTTCATCGATCATTTCATTTGTTTACTGCCATATGGCATCTTATTTTTATTTACTATTGCTCGGTGAACAAGAAACTTCCTTTTGGGGCTGGTTAACCGAAGGGGGATTATCCCTCGGGCTAATAAGCACATGCGGAATGGTGTTTTATGCTCTATTTGTGATGCCGTGGTTGCTGCCAAAAACAAGAGAATAATTTTATGCTCACGTTAAACGAACATTTACTTAACCAAGTATTGCTGATTGCTTACCAAGCGGGTAAGCATTTGCAACAGTTTTATCAAAAACAGGTTCATGTTGAATTGAAAGAAGACAATACACCTGTGACGGAAGCGGATCTTTTTGTGAGCAAATTTTTAACAGAAAAATTGACTGCACTTTTTCCTAATGTCCCCGTTCTTTCGGAAGAAAATTGTCATATTTCCTTTGAAGAACGTAAAAATTGGAAAGAATATTGGTTAATTGATCCTCTTGATGGCACACAACAATTTATTAATCGTGCCGATCAATTTTCTGTGTTGATAACCTTAGTTCGTAAAAATAAGCCAGTATTAAGCATTATTCATGCACCAATTTTATCGACAACTTATTATGCAATGCGTGATTTCGGCGCATTTAAAAAACAACTGGATCAGGTAAAAAAACTCACTAAAACCACGATGAATTTTGACCGCCCTTTACGAATTGCGGTAGGTGCAACCACTTCACAAGAAAAAGTGAGGTCGATTTTACCGAAGGATTTTCCTAGTGAATTTGTTGTAGTGGGTTCAAGTAGCTTAAAAAGTGGTTTAGTGGCTGAAGGTGCAGTAGATTGTTATGTTCGTTTAGGACAAACTGGTGAATGGGATACCGCTGGCGCTGAAGTCCTACTGGGTGAAACTCACGGTGCCATTTTTGACTCTCATTTTGAGCCTTTAACCTATAACCAACGTGAAACCTTGATTAATCCGCATTTTGTCATGGTGGGCGATCAATCGCTCGATTGGCGTTCTGTCTTTCAATTTAATTGATTGGTTCGATTGGTTTTTTTCTCTAGAATACGGCATTATTTTCCGATATTACTCGGAATCTTATAAGGAATAATTATGCAAACTGATAATAACTGTATCGTCATCTTTGGCGCGTCTGGTGACTTAACTCACCGTAAACTCATTCCAGCTCTTTATAATCTCTACAAAATCGGGCGTTTGAGTGAAAACTTTTCCGTTCTAGGTGTTGCGCGTTCTGACTTGAACGATGAAACTTTCCGCGAAAAAATGCGTGAGACCTTAATCCATAATGAAGAAACAACACCAGAAACCTTAGATGCTTTCTGCTCTCATCTTTATTACCAAGCAGTGAATACTTCGGATGCTCAAGATTATGGCAAACTTGTTCCACGTTTAGATGATCTTCATGATAAATATAAAACCTGTGGTAACACCCTTTACTATATGTCCACTCCGCCAAGTCTTTATGGCGTGATCCCTGAGTGTTTGGCTGCACATGGTTTGAATACGGAAGAATATGGCTGGAAACGTATTATTGTTGAAAAACCTTTTGGTTACGATGAAAAAACAGCGCAAGCGTTAGACGTACAAATCCACCATTTCTTTGAAGAACACCAAATTTATCGTATCGACCATTATTTAGGTAAAGAAACCGTTCAGAACTTGCTCGTATTACGTTTCTCAAATGGTTGGTTTGAACCGCTTTGGAACCGAAATTTCATTGATTATGTAGAAATTACGGGTGCAGAATCTATTGGCGTGGAAGAGCGCGGTGGCTATTATGATGGTTCTGGTGCAATGCGAGATATGTTCCAAAACCATTTATTGCAAGTATTAGCGATGGTGGCAATGGAGCCACCAGCGATTATTAATGCGAATTCAATGCGTGATGAAGTAGCAAAAGTGATGCATAGTTTGCGTCCATTAACTGTAGAAGATATGGAGCATAACCTTGTTTTAGGTCAATACACTGCGGCTGAAATTAACGGCAAAATGGAAAATGGCTATTTAGAAGAAAAAGGCGTACCGGCAGATTCTCGCACTGAAACCTACATCGCATTACGTTGTGAAATTGAAAACTGGCGTTGGGCTGGTGTGCCATTCTATGTCCGTACAGGTAAACGCTTACCAGCAAGGGTGACGGAAATTGTGATCCATTTTAAAACTACGCCACATCCTGTATTCAGCCAAAATGCACCAGAGAATAAATTGATTATTCGTATTCAACCTGATGAAGCGATTTCAATGCGTTTTGGTTTGAAAAAACCAGGTGCAGGCTTTGAAGCGAAAGAAGTATCAATGGATTTCCGTTATGCAGATTTAGCAGGCGCACAAGTATTAACTGCTTATGAACGCTTATTGTTAGATGCGATGAAAGGCGATGCAACATTATTTGCTCGTACTGATGCTGTGCATGCCGCGTGGAAATTTGTGCAACCGATTTTAGATTACAAAGCTAATGGTGGTCGTATTCATGAATATGAAGCTGGCACTTGGGGCCCTGTGGCAGCCGATAAATTAATCGCAAAACAAGGTAAGGTTTGGCGTAAACCGACAGGCTTAATGAAGAAAAAAGTTTAATTAATCTAATGTAGGGTGGGCTTTAGCCCACCACTCTTAATATCTAACATAATAAATTATGGGCTAAAGCCCACCTTACGGAAAATCAATGAACTATATCAGCTTCCCAACGGCTCAACACGCAGTCGATAAAATTGCCCAAGAATTTGTGATTTATAGCCAATTAAATCATCCCGTACATATTTCCCTTTCCGGTGGTTCAACACCTAAGTTGTTATTTAAAACCTTATCCAAAACGCCTTATGCGGAACAAATTAACTGGAAAAATCTGCATTTTTGGTGGGGTGATGATCGCATGGTTCCACCATCCGATCCTGAAAGCAACTATGGCGAAGTGCAAAAACTCTTATTCGATCATATTCAAGTTCCAGCAGAAAATATTCACCGAATTCGCGGTGAAAATGAACCGCACTTTGAGCTCAAACGTTTCGAAGAAGAATTAAGTGCGGTCATTCCAAACGGTGTTTTTGATTGGATCATTTTAGGTATGGGAACTGATGGTCATACCGCTTCTCTTTTCCCACATCAAACCAATTTTGATGATAAAAACCTAGCTGTCATTGCTAAGCACCCTGAAAGTGGTCAAATTCGCATTTCTAAAACAGCTAAACTTATTGAACAAGCCAAACGCATTACCTATTTAGTCACAGGTGAAAGCAAAGCAGATATTTTAAAAGAAATCCAAACGACTCCAGCCGATAATCTACTTTACCCTGCAGCAAAAATTAAAGCAAAAAATGGTGTAACGGAATGGTATTTGGATAAAGTGGCAGCGAAATTGCTATAACAAGTTGAGTATCCAATATCACAGGCTTGCAAAATGATAGACTACAAAGTGAATGAACCGATTTCAGTTAAACAATTTATTGAATTGCTAAATAAAACAACGCTCGGGGCACGCCGTCCGTTAGAGGATGAAAAACGTGTCGCAGCAATGTTACACCATGCGGATTTATTAGTGACCGCTTGGGATGGTGAACGATTAGTGGGTTTAGCACGTTCCGTGACGGATTTTGCCTATTGCTGTTATTTATCTGACTTAGCGGTTGATGAACAATATCAAAAGCAAGGTATCGGTTTGCAATTGATTGAACACACTAAGCAAGCCCTACATCCACAAGCCAAAATTGTGCTTTTATCGGCTCCACAAGCCGTGGATTATTATCCACATATTGGATTTACGCAGCATATGAGTGCATGGACGAAGAGTTAATTTATTAGCATTGTATGGATTAAAGTAAGATTAAAATATAGATACATCAGATGCGGAGTGACTTAATGTTGAATTTAGATAATAAAAAATTTGTTGCTGTTGAAAACACCGCAAATGGTGAAGTGAGTAGCCAAACAGAATTTCATTACCATCAACAAGGTAAAATGATTTGGGCCGAATATGGTGGCGGTGAAATTTTAAAAGGCTTCTTAATTGGGAAATGGATTGACGATATTCAAATTGAATTTACGTATCAACATTTAAATCAATCTCTAGAAAACCGTTTGGGGCGTTGTTGTACCACATTTTCTTTAGAAAAGAGTAAACTCATCGGCTATGAAAAATGGCAGTGGCTAGACACGTTAGAGCAAGGTAGCTCTTTGATTAGAGAAATTTAAAAGAAGTTTTGCTATAGAATATCTGAAACAAGGTATCATCTTGCAGTTAATTGAATACACTAAGCAAGCCTTACATCCACAAGCCAAAATCGTGCTTTTATCTGCTCCACAAGCAGTGGATTATTATCCATATATTGGATTTACTCAACATATGAGTGCGTGGACGAAGAGGTAAATACTTGGAAAGGTGGCTGCACTTTTGCGTAGAAAGAAGATGGATTACTGATAGCGCACGTTTCATAACGTATGCTTGTAGATAAAGGCACGCGTCAGGAGACACGCGCTATCATAGGGTTTTTAATTTAATAACATTTATTTTTTAGGGTAAAAATATGAAAAAAATATTAGTAACATTATTTGCATCTCTCATATTGACCGCATGTGTGACAGATAATAACAAGACTACTTCTTCACAGCCTGAAATTAATCAGATTAGTGATATTCCTGAAAGTATGAGAACGATCTCTAAAAAACAAGTTCCTGCTAATATAAAAGATGGTGAATTTACAGGAACTGCAAGTAATGGTCGAACTTTTAAAACAGTTGTAAAAAATGGGTATGTAGATAAATATTTTGATGTTTATCACCCTAATGGGAAATTGCACTCTCATACACCATTGGTAAAAGGACTAGCTCAAGGATGGTCTGAAGGTTATACGCAAGAAGGTAAGTTAAGAACAAAAATTTTTTATAAAAATGGACATCTAATTCGATTTCAAGTCTATGATGAAAAAGGTTCTTTGATTAAAGATATTAAAGAATAGAATTTATTTTGTAGAGTGCAACTTATTGCACCAACATATTCAAATCGGTACAACAACTTGTACCCTACAACAGGAGAAAACAATGTCAGTAAAAGGCGACATCGGTGTTATCGGCTTAGCCGTTATGGGGCAGAACCTCATTTTAAATATGAACGACCACGGGTTTAAAGTGGTGGCGTATAACCGAACCACATCCAAAGTGGATGAATTTTTACAAGGTGCGGCAAAAGGCACGAACATTATCGGTGCTTATTCTTTGGAAGATTTGGCCGCTAAATTAGAAAAACCACGCAAAGTGATGTTAATGGTGCGCGCGGGTGATGTGGTGGACCAATTCATTGAGGCATTACTGCCACATTTAGAAGAAGGCGATATCATCATTGATGGCGGTAACTCAAACTATCCTGATACTAACCGTCGTGTAAAAGCATTAGCGGAAAAAGGTATTCGCTTTATCGGTTCGGGGGTTTCTGGTGGTGAAGAAGGTGCGCGTCATGGCCCCTCTATCATGCCGGGTGGTAACCAAGAAGCATGGCCATATGTCAAACCAATCTTCCAAGCAATCTCAGCTAAAACCGAACAAGGTGAGCCTTGCTGTGACTGGGTTGGTGGTGAAGGCGCTGGCCACTTTGTGAAAATGGTTCACAATGGTATCGAATATGGCGATATGCAATTAATCTGTGAAGCTTACCAATTCTTAAAAGAAGGTTTAGGCTTAAGCTATGAAGAAATGCAAGCTATCTTCGCAGAATGGAAAAAAACTGAACTTGATAGCTATTTAATCGATATCACCACCGATATTCTTGGTTATAAAGATGCTGATGGTGAACCATTAGTTGAAAAAATCTTAGATACAGCTGGCCAAAAAGGGACTGGTAAATGGACGGGTATCAATGCATTAGATTTCGGTATTCCATTAACCTTAATCACTGAATCTGTCTTTGCTCGTTGCGTATCTTCATTTAAAGATCAACGTGTTGCCGCTAACCAATTATTCGGCAAAACAATTCAACTGGTTGAAGGTGATAAAAAAGTGTGGATTGAAGCAGTACGCAAAGCCTTATTAGCGTCTAAAATTATTTCTTACGCACAAGGCTTTATGCTGATTCGTGAAGCCTCTGAACAATTTGGCTGGAACATCAACTACGGTGCAACCGCATTATTATGGCGTGAAGGTTGTATTATCCGTAGCCGTTTCTTAGGCAACATTCGGGATGCATATGAAGCAAATCCAGATTTAATCTTCTTAGGTTCAGATAGCTACTTCAAAGGCATTTTAGAAAACGCATTAAGCGACTGGCGTAAAGTGGTGGCAAAATCGATCGAAGTGGGTATCCCAATGCCTTGTATGGCCTCTGCGATTACCTTCTTAGATGGCTATACTTCAGCCCGTTTACCGGCAAACTTATTGCAAGCACAACGTGACTATTTCGGTGCACACACTTACGAGCGTACTGATAAACCACGTGGTGAATTCTTCCACACCAACTGGACAGGTCGAGGTGGGAATACAGCCTCTACCACTTATGATGTGTAGTTAAAATATCGATAAAAATTACCGCACTTTGAGATATTAAAGTGCGGTATTTTTTTATCTCTTTTTTATTATTTATTAAGCTTTAACTGGTATATCAGCTAATACATTTACTAATACATTCCAGTATGTTGCGACAGTAGAAATCTGTACTTTCTCATCTGGTGAATGCGCATTACGGATAGTTGGTCCTAGAGAAATCATTTCGATATTAGGATAATGCTCTTTGAGTAATCCACATTCCAAACCCGCATGAATGACTTTAATATCAGGTTGTTTTCCTAACACTGCAGCATAATGTTTTTGGGTAAGATTTAATATGGAGGAATCATTGACTGGTTTCCAACCTGGATATGGTGCTGAAAATTCAGTTTTCGCACCCGCAAGGTTGGCAACAGAGGTTAATAATTCTGTTACATAATCTTTACCGCTTTCAATTAATGAACGTACTAAAATAGTCCCCTTCACACTGTGATCTTCGGTTTTTAATACCCCAATGCTGAGTGAACTTTCGACAACATTTTTGATTACATCGCTATTACGAATGACGCCGTTAGGTAACGCGTTTAATAAATGAATGACTTTTTCTGTTGATTCTAAGGTAAAGATAGATTGTGGTTTTTCCGCTGATTCTAAGAAAAGCTTAAGGTTAGGTTCAGCAATGAATAATTCTTCTTTTAATAAAATGTTTAGTTTTTCTACCTCACTTTCAAAAGCATGAGGTTCGCCATTGAAAACTAGAATCGCAACAGCTTCTCTAGGAATAGCGTTTCGAATTGAACCACCACGAATTTCTGCAAGCTGGAAAGGAGAAGTGTTTTGTGAAAGTTTCGCTAATACGCGAGCCATAACTTTGATTGCATTAGCTCGTCCAGTATGAATATCGCAACCTGAATGTCCACCACGCAAACCTTTCAATGTGAGTTGAATTGATTGTTCAAAAGTGTTGTTTTCCCATTGAATTGGTATTGATAAATTGGCATTAATCCCTCCGGCACAACCGATATAAATTTCTCCGACTTCTTCAGTGTCAGTATTGATAAGAATGTCCGATTGTAGCCAATTACGACGGAGGTGTAATGCACCGTCCATTCCTGTTTCTTCTGTCATGGTAAGAAGGACTTCAAGTGGTGGATGTGCGATGTTATCGCTTTCAAGAACGGCTAATGTAGATGCTAAACCAATACCATTATCGGAACCAAGCGTTGTCCCTTGTGCTTTTACCCAATCGCCATCAATATAAGGACGAATCGGATCTTTAGTGAAATCATGGGGATTACCTTCATTAGCCTGAGGTACCATATCCAAGTGGGCTTGCAATACAACAGGTGTGCGATTTTCCATACCTACTGTTGCAGGTTTGCGAATTAAAACATTACCCGCCTCGTCACGTTCTGCAAAAAAATGTTTTTCTTTTGCCCAGTTAACAATAAAGTTTGCAAGTGTATCTTCATGATGAGATGGATGTGGTATTGCACAAATTTGATCGAACCATTTCCATAGCAATTCGGGTTGAAGCGTTGTAATTTCAGACATAGTTTCTCCTTTTTATCGAAAAAGTTTGAGGAAATAATAGCATAAAATGCTATTTCAGGTTATCCTTACGCAATTTTTATTTATTGACAAAATTTAGGGTATTAAAATGAGTGAAAAATATGTGGTGACTTGGGATATGTTCCAAATGCATGCTCGTAAATTATCAGAGCGTTTACTTCCAGCATCCCAATGGAAAGGTATTATTGCTGTGAGTCGCGGTGGTTTATTCCCTGCTGCTGTATTAGCTCGCGAGTTAAGCATTCGCCACGTAGAAACCGTTTGTATTGCAAGTTATCATGACCACAATAATCAAGGTGAATTGCAGGTTCTTCACGCTGCACAGGTACCAAATGGCGGGGAAGGTTTCATCATAGTTGATGATCTAGTTGATACAGGTAATACGGCACGTGCAATCCGTGAAATGTATCCAAATGCAAAATTTGTGACAGTATTTGCAAAACCAGCAGGGGCAGAACTAGTTGATGATTATGTGATTGATATTCCTCAAAATACTTGGATTGAACAGCCTTGGGATTTAGGATTAATGTTTGTACCGCCTCTTGCAAGAAAATAAGTTTATTCTTTAGACTTGAATGCGAAATCTCTTTGATTTCGCATTTTTTTATCTCTTAATTTACCTTTTGAGTTAATCCGTGTCATTTCGGAAACAGGATTATTTATGCTATTCTAAGCGCAATTTTAAAAGGAATCCTTATGTCTGAAATTAAACTTAATTACCATAAAACTCACTTTTTAACGAGTGCGCCGAATATTCGTTCTATTCCTGAAGATACGGGCATTGAAATTGCGTTTGCGGGTCGTTCAAATGCGGGAAAATCGACCGCACTTAATGCATTAACCAATCAAAAAAATTTGGCCCGTACCTCAAAAACACCAGGGCGCACACAACTCATTAACTTATTTGAAGTGGAACCAAATTGTAAATTGGTGGATTTACCAGGCTATGGCTACGCAGCTGTACCAGAGCAAATGAAAATCCAATGGCAAAAATCATTAGGTGAATATTTGCAAAAACGCGAATGTTTGGCGGGATTGGTTGTGCTGATGGATATTCGCCATCCGCTTAAGGACCTTGATCAACAAATGATTGAATGGGCGGTTTCAGCAGATTTACCAGTACTTTTATTGCTTACTAAAGCCGATAAATTGAGTCAAAGTGCACGTAGTAAACAAGTGAAAATGGTGCGCGAAGCGATTCTTCCATTCCAAGGTGATATTCAAGTAGAAGCCTTTTCTGCACAAAATAAAATTGGTATTGATAAACTTGCAGCGAAATTAGATTTTTGGTTTTCGCCACTTTTTGCGGAATAAAATGTAAATTTTGCGATCTAGATCGCAAGAAAAGCACATGATGAATGATTTCATTATGTGCTTTTTTTATAGTGCAAAAACTATTTTCATTTTTACCGCACTTTAAGGATTATCATGTCCCTTGCTATTGTTTACAGCCGTGCTTCTATGGGTGTGCAAGCACCGCTTGTCACCATTGAGGTGCATTTAAGCAACGGAAAACCAGGATTTACGCTTGTTGGTTTGCCCGAAAAGACGGTGAAAGAGGCACAAGATCGGGTGCGTAGTGCGTTAATGAATGCACAATTTAAATATCCAGCCAAGCGTATCACTGTGAATCTCGCCCCTGCGGATTTGCCGAAAGAAGGTGGTCGATTTGATTTGCCTATTGCCATTGGAATTTTAGCCGCATCGGAGCAGCTTGATGCGAGTCGCTTAAAGCAATTTGAATTTGTGGCTGAGCTTGCGCTTACGGGCCAATTGCGTGGTGTGCATGGTGTGATTCCTGCTATTCTTGCTGCGCAAAAGTCAAAGCGAGAGTTAATTATCGCGAAACAAAATGCCAATGAAGCCTCGCTTGTTTCTGATCAAAATACTTATTTTGCGCAAACGCTTTTAGATGTGGTGCAATTTCTCAACGGTCAGGAAAAATTACCCCTTGCCACTGAAATTGTGAAAGAAAGTGCGGTAAATTTTTCGGGTAAAAATACATTAGATTTAACGGATATTATTGGTCAACAGCATGCCAAACGAGCATTGACCATTGCCGCCGCTGGTCAGCATAACTTGCTCTTTCTTGGTCCTCCTGGCACAGGGAAAACCATGTTAGCTAGCCGATTGACAGGGCTTTTACCTGAAATGACTGATTTAGAAGCGATAGAAACGGCATCTGTAACGAGTTTAGTTCAAAATGAGCTAAATTTTCATAATTGGAAACAACGTCCTTTTCGCTCACCGCACCATAGTGCATCAATGCCTGCTTTAGTTGGAGGCGGGTGTTAAATATATAAAACACCGTCAAACTATATAAATAATTGGCACTTAGCATATAAGATCATTTATAATCTAAAAATCCGTTTTAAGTGTATGAAAAGGATATAGATTATGTCATTCGTAAATAAACTTACCATAAATGAAGTTACCTACGAACCTTATGACGGTTTCTGTCCTGATTTTTCAGCATATTTCAACAAACTCAAATATCCTGATAACCACAAAGAATTAAATCCAAAACCTACACCACCAATTCAAGGTAGCAGTTGGTATTTCCCTTCTTATGAATATATCGTTGTTTGGTATGATGACAATTTGATTTTTCATCAAAAAAACACTCAAGCAAACGTTAAGATTAAGCTGGTAAATTTAACTCGCCCTACTTATGGAGATGGGCATAAACTTAGTGTGTTGTACATTACCGTTCCTATCAATGTCCTTCATTATTTCTCTATCGGTAGTGTTTGGAAAAATGGCAAAGCAATAAAACAAGTACAATTAAAAGAATATCTCATTACAGCTAATCAAGAAGTTAGCGAAGAAAAAGATAACGTCAGCTATTGCTCTTTTAACGATACAAAACATCAAAGACGTAGCACCCCATTTGAACCCAACTTATACACCATTGATTCAGATTGTAATAATTATAGATACGACCAAAATCAGCTAATCAAAATTCAGCAAGAAGGTACGGATTTTATTGTTCACCCATTACAGCTTTTTTGCAGTCATTATGGAATGTCGGCAGATATAAAGAGAATCTTAGCGACATATAACTGGGATAACGTTAGAGAACGTTTTTATTTAGACGAAAACGAAGCATCTCTACATTCTCAAAAACACGTTCTTTTACCAAAACATTTCGTAAAGAAAGACGCTATCTTTCTATACCATCTAAAATATGACCTAACTACATTATATAAAGTAAAGAAACTTATTCAGGAAATACTTCTCTCACATCAAACTCATATTTCTATTAATGTTCCATTTTGGCACACTCAACCTGTGCAACTTAAAATTCGTGGGATTGAGTTAGGCGACGTTGTATTGTGTGCAGAAGTCATTGGTATAAACCAGCCTGAAGGTGATGATATTACACTTGTATTACATCGAAACAAAAAAGCAGATGGTGAAGGATCTCTACCTGAAAACGGGGAAAAGCCAATAATTAAACGATATAAACGAGAAGTAGAAACAGAAAGTCTTGCCAATAAGATTGTAGATAGCGAACCCGATAATAGAACCGTACAAGATATTAAGAAACTGTTTGAGAACTTAGGTAAACAAAGAATTATCAACCAAATCAAACTTGAATCTAAAAACAACAATCCACCTCAAAGACAAGCATTATTACCAAAAGAAGCTAATGCTTCTGGATTCGGGGATTATTACGGTAAAGAAGGCACAACAGGGCTAGCTGTGTGCTACCTAGATGATTCGGCGGAGAATAAAGATATAAGACTATTCCGCTTGTGGGAGATGGCAAAAGCTTTTGCTTCATTAAATCGAGGAACCGCACATTGGTTTACCCCAAATTTGGGCTATCGTGATGATGACAATTTAGTGTTTTTATCGCTAGAGCATGATACCGCATTTGCTTACCCTGAAATTGCATTTGTGATTCGTATCGTGCTTGGTAACGAAACATTTTATATCATAGATTTTTCTCAAAAATCACACGATATTTCAATGAGTGGCATCGCCTACAAAGAAAGCTGTGACGAAGATTTCATCAGTCTTAATGATATTCAAAGCAGTAAATTAGCGGAAATACTAAGTGAAGTTATTCTTAAAGAGCAGCTACCAACAGAGTACATTTTAGAACAAAATCAATATCAAACCAAAATATCAACGTTTAGACACCCTACTGCCCAAAGTAGTAACTGGGTGTATAACGCTATAAATAAACTAACAACAAAAAATCTGAATAAAAATACAATTAAACTTTAATGGAATCTAAATTATGGCAAATATTCTATGGAAGCAATTAGATAAAGAGAAACAAGATAAATATATCAATAGAATAAGTATTCTTGGGATACTTAGTGGGCTATTTAAAGATTTAGATGGTGAGAACGGAAAAAAACCATACCTTCATTATAGGAACCATGAAATTTCATTTATAAATAGTTTTGAGGTTCAAGGGATTACTAGAAAAGATAGTGCTTTTGATGCTATCGTTAGGATTGGTGATAAGGCTATTGGAGTAGGGTTAAAAACTTGGATTCATAATTCAGATTTCTCAAATCAAAAAGTAGCGGAATTTAATAAAAAGAGTGGAGAACTCAGAAAATTATTTGAAGCAGGGGAAGATGTTGATTTAGTTCATAGAATAGCAGAACTTAGAAATAATAGAATTGATGATGATAAAAGACTTTATGAAACAGATTTGGATATATATCACTTTATAACTAGAGATACCAATTGTTTTTATATAATAGAATCTCCCTATGAAAAAATTGACATAAATAACATTAAAGATATATATAAAAGAGACTCGTCTATATCTTTTAATGATGGAAAAAATGATTACATTTTTAATATGAGCAAAAGCACCTTATTTAAAAGGTTTGATGCTTCTGAAAATGAGAGAATTCTATCTGTAAAAATTGATATACACGATGATCCATTTTATATATTAGAAAATATATTTAACTCTGAACCATCCTCTAATGAAAAAGATTGCTCTGTAATGCCACCATTGCACGATGACAATACTTATTTAGTTGATGAGAAATCAACATTTGATACATCTTTAGATTTAGAAATTCCTCAAAATTTACCGATTATCCCATCGTTTGACAAAAGTGATAACTTTATAATATTGCCGTTGTACAATGATGATACTTATGATGTTAATGAAAAATCTGCATTTAATGCATCCTTAGCAAGTTCAAAAAATAAAGGTAGCAATATTCCTAGACCAGCATACGAAGCTTATGCGCATATCCCGAAATATATCCATCAGTTATTTCCTAATTTCTTCGGTTTTGATGCACTGGATAGAGAATCAAGGAGTAAATCACATTTCAATTTACACCTTCCTAATGGCACGATGATTACCGCTAAAATAACTCAAGATGATGGAAAATCCTTGCAAACTAACCCTCAATCAATTTTAGGTAAATGGTTGTTATTTAGTATATTTGGGCTTAAAGAATATGAAATGCTCACCAGAGATATTCTTGATGAAAAAGAAATTGATTCAATAAAAATAACTAAGATCGATAATAACAACTTCAAAGTAGATGTTTGCAGTTATTTAGATTATGAAAAATGGAAATTTGAACATAAAGAAGAGATTTTTAAACTAAAAAGGGATAACAAAATTACAAAAATTCCTGTTTTAAGACCTGAGCTTATTCGTGAGGATTATGAAGATGACAACTAAATTTGAACGAATGTTATGTTCGCACATGATTAATCAAAAAAAACCATTTGAAGAGAACGTACAAGCAACCGAAGATGATATAAGAAAATGTT
Organism: Haemophilus sp. SZY H35; assembly: GCF_018829705.1. NCBI lineage: Bacteria > Pseudomonadati > Pseudomonadota > Gammaproteobacteria > Pasteurellales > Pasteurellaceae > Haemophilus > Haemophilus sp. SZY H35. The sequence goes on along the minus strand of NZ_JAHKJZ010000003.1, from coordinate 197,763 downwards.
TAAAGTTTTGTTGGAATATGACTTATGGAGCGCATGGTGAACATAGAGATCATAGAACAGGTGGGGTAAAAAAAAGAAATAAAGAACAGATATTTCAAGATATATTCATTGGAAAAATGGGAGAAGTAGCATTTTATAATTGGTGTAAAAAGAGGGGTAAATTAGAAATATCAGAAATTGATTTTGATTGTTTTGATTTAGGTAAATGGGATTCTTCTGATTTTATACTTACAGACAATAACAACGAAAAAATTAAGGTTGCCGTGAAAACAACAAAAGATTTCGGTAACTTGCTATTACTAGAAGTGAAAGATTGGCGCGTAACAAAAACAGAAACAAAAGACGAAGCTATTTACATCCCCAATAAGGATAAGGATGGTAGAGGATTTTATGATTATATTGTGCTTTGTAGAGTTAAAACGAATCTTAAAATTAACCCTCAAAGTCTTACAGAAGATTCTATCGAAGTAATGGCAAAATCACTAGAAGTTAAGTTGCAAGTTGTTGGGATGATAAAAAATAAAGAACTTGCTGAAATAATAAATAGTGGCAAATATAAGATTTATCAAGGTGATACACTTAATAATAGTACAATCATGGATGCTGATAATTACTATATTCAAAGCGGTGCATTTGTATTGCCTAAGTGATTAAATTACGTGCTGCATTTTACGCTTAAATCTGTATAATACGCCACCATATTATGGTTATTGAGATTTTTTATGAAAATGAGATGTGCTTCATTTTTTGCAGGTGTAGGCGGTATTGATATTGCTTTTGAGCAGGCAGGGTTTGAAATTGTATATGCAAATGAATTAGATAAATTTGCTGTTGAAACATTTAAGGCTAATCACAAAACCTTTATAGATCATCGTAGTATTACTGATGTTCAAGCTAAAGACATTCCTGATTTTGATATTATGTTAGCAGGATTTCCTTGTCAGGCTTTTTCGGTTGCAGGTTATAGAAAAGGGTTTGAAGATAAAGGTCGTGGAGATCTTTATTTTGAGTTGGAAAGAATTTTTATTGAAAAGAAACCCAAAGTTATTTTCTTGGAAAACGTAAAAAACTTAGTTAGTCACGATCATGGTAGAACATTTGAAATCATCAAGAAATCATTAATGGATAACGGCTACCATATAAAGCATCAAGTCCTAAACGCTTCTGAATATGGAAATATACCTCAAAATAGAGAACGTATTTATGTTGTATGCTTCCAAGATGAACAAGCTATGAAAAAGTTTCAGTTTCCTGAAAAAATCGAACTCACTGCAACGTTACAAAATATGTTAGAAGATGAAAATACAATTGATGAAAAGTATTTTTATACAGAAAAAACACCTTTCTTTGATAAGTTAGTTGAAGAAATTAAGGATGCTAAAACTCTTTATCAATGGCGCAGACAGTATGTAAGAGCGAATAAAAGTAACTTATGCCCTACATTAACAGCTAATATGGGAACTGGTGGACATAATGTTCCATTGCTTAATGTTCAAGGTAAAAAAAATACTATCAGAAAATTAACCCCTAGAGAATGCTTTAATTTTCAGGGGTATCCTAAAGATTTTATTTTACCAAACATTAGTAATGCAAGTTTATATAAACAAGCAGGAAATAGTGTTGTTGTTCCTGTAATTAAGCGCATAGCCGAACAAATTAAGAAAGTCCTTTAGAAAAAGAATGGCTCAATAGCCATTCTTTCTATTCTGTATAATTTTATCAGATTAACTGATACTTGTAGCAAGATCGTTTATAATCTACGTGATTCACTTAATTTAGAAAATGCAAGCATTTATTTTAATTTACATTCTGACATTAAATATATTCTATCAATGTGCAAAAAGATTACGCTTTTTCTACTATGTCATATTGTTGGTGATTATCATCACTATAAGTCGTTATTTAATTGTAAATTATCAAGATAATCTAATGTGCTATGTCATTGCGGTAGGCAATGCTTATGCGATACTGTTTGAATTCATTATACTCATTGCTGGTTTAATTTATCGGTTTGGTTACTTGAAAACCCCTATTTCCAATGCAAATATGATTTTGACAATGCCTACATTAGCACTCTTTCCCTGTGTTGTCCTGTGGGGAGAGATGAAAAATGAACATATTGCCTATTGGGATAATTTCACTCGTTATTAAGGGAAAAATAATGAAAGATACATCACTTAACGTTGATTTACGTAAAATGTCCTATGAAGATTTTAAAGAGTTTATGAAAGGACTAGCTACACTTTATTCAGAATCTACCTTTGATTTTAGTGTTATTTCTTTGAATAAATCTTTGAGAAACATCGCCAAAAAGATAGAACAACCAATATATAACTTATTTACTATTTATGGTGCATACGAAATCGCAGATAATCAAGTGGTATTAGCCGTTTTTGATATAGCTTTCAATTTTGATGACGATGAAAGCGAAGAAAATGAAAGACCTAAAGTAGAAGTGAGATTTGCAGAAGATACTACTTGTTTACGTTGCCCGATCAGTGTAAGAAGTTTACTTACTCAATCAGATTATGTATCACGAGCAGAGCAAGCCTTTCCTCGCATAATGGAAGAAATGCTCTTAGAAAAAGAGAAAGAAAGACGAAAAGGAAAGCCAAAGCCAGCACCTATCACATTTACTGATGAATAAACATATATTGTTAGATCTAACTTATTAAACTAAAATGCCTTTAACTTTAATCGGTTAAAGGCATTTTTAGGCATAGTAGAAAAAATTAAGAAAGTCATTAAAATGGATAAATAGCCGTTCTTTCTATTCTAATTTTCCTTATTATAAAGAAAAATTAATCCTAAAAAGTTCTTTATCAATTTCTCTATTTATCCGAAACAGCTTCCGCCATTCGCTTAGATAACGTTTCTCAAGTCGATTTCCTTTGATGATGGCAAGCTGCCTGTCAAACCGTCTTAAAATGTGCGGTATAGTGGCAAATGCGATCATCTCATCGGTTTTCTGTTCTTCCTCAAGCCATTGTTTAAATTGAGCTTTTAAGGTTGAGTTTTTTGTACTGTTCATGGTTTTCTCCAGTTAGTTGATAGATTGATAACTGGACGACACCTTAACAGTTAAGTGATTTTTGTCGAGAAATGTGTTTCAATTTTTCGAGCGAGATCGCAAAAATAACATTTTTTCTCGTTAAAACTGCGGTTTTATACGCAGATAGATGTCTTGTGGAAGGAAACAATCCTTCGTCTTATCACGGTAATAAGCCACGCCATCTAATAGTAAAATCGCATCAAGTTTTGGCTTTTTGATTTCGATACCATGCAAGTTATATAGCACAACATAAACTAGCTCCATTTGTTCCGTAGCGGTTAATTCTGTTTGCTTGTAGAGTTCCACTAAACGTTGCGAATAACGCTTTTTGAGCCGTTTAGCTTTCATCTGTTGAATAAGTTTGCGGTCAATGCCTAACTCGCGGTGATATGCCGATTTCAGGTGATTGATAAACCCTGTAATTGCCGCAATTTGACCTGTTTTCTCGCTCAAGTAATGGTTTAACTGTTCCTGTGTAGGATAATCTGTTATCGCTTGAGAGCTAATTAAGTCGATAGCAGGTTGCAAAGCTAATCGTACCGATTTAAGCGAAGTTTTACCGCTATCAAAGCGTTGTTGTAACATCTGATAGTAACTTGCGATACAAGGCACCGATTCTTTCAATTTATTGAATAATGCTTGTATGCGTTCCAATTCAGCTAAATCGTCTTTTAAGGCTTCATCTATAACTATTTGATGAGTATCAAGTAACCAACGTAACACGGTTAAATTGGCACGCAAACCGTTTGGCTTAAAGTGCGTAACCAATTCTGCATAATCAGGGATTTTCTGCCAAATATCATCACAATCAATGAAGAAACGCATAAAATCCGAACCTTTATGCAAAGCAACGCTAATACCGCATTTTCGCATATACCAAAAAATGAATTTCTTGTAGGCGGTTTTTACTGCCTTATTGCGAAAAATATGCACATTTAAGCGAATCATATTGAATAATAGGATTCGTCTTGCACAATCAGGGCAGACCTTGCCGTAACCTGATGGCATTTCACCTTTGCATTTGGGGCAACGTGAGAGAAGTTGTTCATCACATTTCTTGCACAACTGCTTTTCTTCATTGTGAATCTTGCGATAACGACGACAGTTCTTGCAAGTGCCAAAGGTATATTTACGGTAGCAAGATAAACATACAGATTCATTCGTAACAGGTGAACGGTATCTATCGCGTGTCATTTTACCACATTCTGAACATTCTTTTTCTTCACGGAAGTAGCGAACGCACGCACTGCATACTGCTCCGTAAGGGCTTATCATACCGACTTCAAAAGTGCCAGCTACCTTACCACAACGCACGCAATCCGTCTTTCTTTCACACTCAAGGCAAAGTTCACCACTACGATGAATACGTTTAAGTTGTCCGCACCCTTTGCATACTTTCTTTTTAAACCATTGGGCGTAGCAATTCGCGCAATAGTATTCCTCTTGGAATTTGCGTTTTACTGGACTTTTGCCACAAATAGAGCAGCTATTTTGAGAGCGAATGTGAGTAATGTTCATACTGCGATTTGTAACTGTCGTTTTAGTCGTTCCCATTGACGGTTTAGACTTAAAACAGAACTATTTTTTGAACTACGCAGAGAGGCTTTGCGTGTTACTGTTTTGCCTTTTAAAGCGTGTTTAAAGAATGTTTCAAGCTCGATTGGGTATGTTTCAAAAGCAAAGGCTTTTTGTGTGATACCACTTTGTTTTATTGCCTGAATAAGCGTTTCACGTGGCATTTGAAGTATTTTAACCGCATTAACGATTAAATGCTTGCGTTCTTCAACTGGAAGCACTTCAAAAGCAAGTGCGGTTTTCGTTTGGCATAATGCCGTTTGAGAAATACCGAGCTGCTCAACAAATCTTGCTATTGCGTGAGAGGGTTTTACCATAGCAGCACGACGAATAAGATTGATAAAGTAGCGTAATATCGCAAAGTAAGCTTGGGCGTTTACTTGTTGCTGAAAATAATATCCTGAATCAGTTTTAAATACTTCATCAAGTAACATCAAGGCTTCTTTTTCCACTTCGGTAAGTTTTTCACCTGCTACGGATAAACGCTTACCGCAGTGATGGCAATGGTTAAGCTGTCGTTTATCCGCTGAAAGCAAATGCGGTTGATAAGGTTCGCCACAATGAGGGCATTTTGTTTCAAGCAATGCGCGATGTTTCAAACAGCCAAAATGCCACGCTAAACGCCATTCATTACGCAAATAAGGGGTTTCTTCTAAACAACAAGCACAATACGGTTGACCGCTACGATATGAGCGATTTCGAGAACTTCGCGGAAGTACCCATTTGGCTTGACCTTTTAACAACGTCTGTTCACCATTAATCGGTTTTAAGACTGAATAAAGCGAATGACAAGTTAAATCAATCTGTCTATTCAAGGATAATTCCGTTATATCTGCATAAATCTGCGGTGCTATCGGCTCGAATCCTCTGTCTAAATCAAGCGTCCATAAACGCCACTTATCCCAATAAAAGCCAGTAAAAATGATAGGCTCCGTGCCACAATCTAATGCTGCACGAATAAGCCATGAACTAATACTTTCGTTTGGGTAAAGTGATGTTCGGATAACACCTGATTTTACCCGATAATTTTTCGGAAGCCCTGTGTTGGTTGTACCCATGCGTTATGCTCAATAATATCTAAAGTGATTTGCTCTGTACCTGTGTTGATGGCTTCAACAGCACAAGCGGTTAATAAGCGATGTACATTCCCTAAATTACCACCTGAAATCGTATGGATTCGGGTTGCTAATTCAGGCGATTGAAGGTTAGAACACTTCTTCAAAGGCAAAATACCTTGAAACTGGAATAATAGTTTTTGAAATTCCTTATCCAGCTTCCATGTTGGTAACTCGGCAACATCAAAACGGCTCGCGTGTTGAGGGTCGGTATGTAGTACCCGAATGGCATCACGCGTACCTACACCCACAATCGGAATTTGCAGCTCATTACACAGCATCTTAATCGCATTCATTACTTGCCGTTGCTGACGTGGTGTGCCAACCAATAAGGAATGGAACTCGTCAATAATCAGCATTTTTACTTTGAACTCGCGGAATAAATGAATTGTTTGATAACGCAATTTAGCGATACTATCCGTTGCCCGATAGGGAATGTAAAAACGCTCCAATAATGAAATATAAAGCTCCTTTTCATTCGCACTAGGTGGTGCTTCCGCTAAGATAATAGGACAATTACCATCAGCCTTTGAATCGACAAAAGGTGTTCCATGTAAATTATAAAAATGGCGTATTAACGTGGTTTTTCCATTATTCGAATCCCCAACGACTAATAAATTTAACATACGAGGGCGTTTGGGTTTATGCATCAAAGAAACCAAATTATCAATAATCTTATTCGCAACGGCATAACCTACCCAACGTGGTTCATCTAAAAATTCAATTCGCTCTTGATTACTTGCCGTTACTAAATGACGAAATTTTTCGTGAATATGCTCATATTGCTTTTCCATTATTCAATCTCTCCAAACGTGAAATCATCATCTAAAAGCAAGTTAGAAGTAGGTTGTTTAATTTGCTCTTTTGGTTTGCTTTCGGGTAATGCTGTTGGAATAACCACTTTACTTTTCGCATGGACTTTCTGCCGTTGAGCTTGTCGTCGTGCTTTTTTCGTACGTTGTGCCGATTGTTCAACCAAATCACGCATTTCAGTTAAAGCATCGTGAATTTGTTGTGAGTGAATAAGTTTTTCATCTTTATCTTTCAAGAATTGGCGAACCTGTTTGTATTCCCAAATACTCATATCAGGTAAGGATTGGTCTGCAAACGGAATAGGGAAATAACGCTTCAATTTTGGATCGTAGAACCAAATTTTCCCGATATTTCGTGGGTCGCGACGGAATAAAAATTCCTTACTTTTACCTTTTTCATCTGAATCGTTGATATACATATTCAACGCAGCATCATAGTAACGTAAGCCATCAATGGTTACACCATTATGCTGAATAGTTCGTTTCTCACTTGGCAAGAAATCAAGTAGTAACGTTTGTTCATCAGCAGGCATTTGATGATAACCTCTACCAGCATTGTTACCATCACCAAAAATTCCTAATCGCCATTTTTGAACTGGCGACATACCTAACGCAGAATGAGTGCGTTTGTGATACACATTTACGATGTAATTGATTAACCACGTTTCAAATTCATCTAAAGTCATCACCGCTTCGGCTTCTGATTGATAAGTATCTTTCTCTTTTATATTAGAGAACGTTGTTCCACTTAAACCGTGAACTTCTTTCATAAAAGTACCGATTACACGCTCAATGTGTCCACCAAATTCAGGGCGACCAACAGGGCGGAATTCAAGTGTAATACCGTGCATTTGACAAGACTTCGATAAATCCAATGAACGGAAATCTGCACCATTATCAACGTGGATCTTATTGGGATAACCAAATACCGACCATTCACCTTTTACATTATGGTCGAGTAGCAAACGTTCTTTCGGCAAAATACTACGAGCGATACACATTGCAACTGATGTTACTGATGGTGCATCAAGTGACAGGTAGTACCCTGTAATCATTCGGCTATACACGTCCATTGCCAATGTTAAATAAGGTCTGCCAATCGGCTTACGATATTGGTTATCGACAATAATTAGATCGACAGGTGTATGGTCGATTTGAATAACACTTAAAGGGTGATCCGCATTCGGGAAACTATTTGGCTTCGGTGTGAATTTGTTTTTCGCTTTTTCCTTTTGTCCGCGTTTACGCAACTTTTCTTCTTCTGAAATATTTGAAAGGCGTAAACTAATTGTGCGACGACAAGGACTTGGAATGCCTTTTTGACTTGCCACACGCTGCACTTCACGAATGGTTTGCTCCATTGTTGGACGTTGCTTGTGTAAATAAAACTCGTTAATTACGCTCGCTACCAGTTCATCTTGCTCTTTGGTTAATCGTGAATTGCCTTTCGACCAACCGCGTTTACGTTCGACTAATCCTGCAACAGAACCGAGTGCGTTATATGCGTTTAACCAACGATATAAACTGCGTTCGCTTACGCCTAATTCCGCTGCACGTTCCTTAATTGGTTGATCTCTTTCCAATAACGGCTTAATCATTTCATAGCGTTCAAGTGCCTTTTCCCAATATTCATCACTGATTTCACTTAAATCCACCGATAAATCTTCTCGCTCGTTGATTTTCACGTTTTCAAGCTGATAAATACTGGTAATTTTGCATTGGCGCGTATGAAGGTTTCGGATCAAGACTTGTGCATTTTCATCAAGATATTCCACCAACTCATATTGCTCGCCGTCCTTGCGGTTTATATAAACGTTGCCTTTCTTTAAAATAATGCGTTCACGCGTTAATTTTGGGTGATGGCGTGGGTGAATGAAGTTAGCTGAATTAGTCATAAAACCCCCATACTTCGGTAAATTCGGTGATTGGCTCAAACCAGTTGCAGGTTAATTGTTTATTCACCAATAAATGATAGATGATACGAAGTCCTTGTCCTCGATAGAGTGAGCCGCCAAAGAAACGCGCCAGTAGGCAATCAATGTTAGTTATACCCATTAATTCCACTTGAGAAAGTACCGCTTGAATATCTTCAGGATCGCATTGCAAGCGTTTGTAGCGTTGTAGAAAATGAATGTTGAGAAAAGCGCTATGATAGATTTTATCTTCATCATAGATATGAAAGACACAATCGTTCTGTTTAGCAAACGCCATTGCTGTTTTCCATTTTTCTTTCCATTCTTTCCAATGTGCCTGCCATTGTGATTTTGGCTTAACTTCAACCAAAAGTGAGCGTCGTCCGTCATTAAAACGAATCAGATAGTCGGGCGTGTAAGGATAAGTCATACCATTTTTTACAAACAGTATGCGTGCAGGTTGTGCAATGATTTCCTCTACCGATGGAAGGTAAGTGAAATAAAGCAAAAAATCTCGTTCAAGAGTAGATTCGTAAGGTATGCTTATTCCCTCTCTGAAAGGAAGATAGCCTGATACGCTAAAGCGTGTGGGTTTGATCTTACGAACTTGTTTAAAAGTTTGTTCTGTTTTCATAAATAATTTGACTGCTATTTATATATTTTAGAATAATTTGAAAGCTATTCGCATAGTTTCCGCCTTGAAATAGTATCTTTAAAGGGTAAAAAAATAGGCTAAAGCCTTATTCCACTGTTCTAGGTTTTGCCTATTATGCCACTTATTTATAGATTTAACAGCGGGACGATCCCAAAACCTGGTGAAATATCCTTAGCAACAAATGGTGTGCTTTTTCTTGATGAACTTCCAGAATTTGAGCGAAAGGTGTTAGATGCACTACGTCAGCCTTTGGAAAGTGGTGAGATTATTATTTCTCGTGCTAATGCCAAAATCCAATTTCCAGCTCGTTTTCAATTGGTGGCAGCGATGAATCCAAGTCCCACAGGCCATTATACCGGAACACATAACCGCACTTCACCCCAGCAAATTATGCGTTATTTAAATCGACTTTCAGGGCCATTTTTAGATCGTTTTGATTTGTCTATTGAAGTGCCTTTATTGCCACAAGGCAGCTTACAAAATACCGGCGATCGTGGCGAAACCAGCGCACAAGTACGAGAAAAAGTGTTAAAAGTGCGTGAGATTCAAATGGAAAGATCGGGGAAAATTAACGCTTATTTGAACAGTAAAGAGATTGAACGTGATTGCAAGTTAAGTGATAAAGATGCCTTTTTCCTTGAAAATGCGCTGAATAAACTAGGGCTTTCTGTTCGGGCTTACCATCGTATTCTGAAAGTTTCTCGAACCATTGCCGATCTACAAGGAGAACAACAAATTTCTCAACCGCACTTAGCGGAAGCTTTGGGATATCGAGCTATGGATCGTTTGCTACAGAAATTATCGAATATGTAAAAACGCGTGGTGAGGATACCACGCGTGAAAGGATTAGTAAGTGCTTTGGGTATCTTGCGTTCCGCTAATAATTGCAATGCCAGCGCTTGCACCAATGCGAGTCGCACCCGCTTTAATCATTGCAAGTGCAGTTTCAGTATCACGCACACCACCTGATGCTTTAACACCAATATTGCCGACTGTTTGTTTCATCAATGCAACATCTTCTACAGTCGCACCGCCTTTATTGAAACCTGTTGATGTTTTAACAAAAGCCACACCGATTTCTTTACAAATTTCACAGGCTTTCACTATCTCATCTTTAGTGAGCAAACAAGTTTCTAAAATTACTTTTAATGGCGTGCCATTACAAGCATCAAATACAGCTTGAATATCCTGTTTTACGGCATTCCATTTTTGCGATTTTATCCAACCTACATTAATCACCATATCAATTTCATTTGCACCTGATTTAATGGATTCTTGTGTTTCAAATACTTTGACAGAGGTTAAATTAGCACCCAAAGGGAAGCCAACTACGGTGCAAATTTTTACATTTGATCCTGTAAGTTTTTCTTTAGCGAGTGGAATATAACCAGAATTGATACATACAGAATAAAATCCGTGTTCAATCGCTTCATGACAGAGTGTCAAAATATCTTGTTCATTTTTTTCTGCGGTCAGTGCGGTGTGATCGATATATTGAGCAAGTTGATTCGGTGTCATTATTTTCCTCCTTTTATTTATGTTTTACCTATTGTAGCAAAAATCCCTTATTTTTGACTGTGGTTTTATGCTTGATTACAATCATCTCAATGCGATAAGGAATAAAGAAAATGAAGATTAAAAAACTACTTAAGAATGGATTATCCCTCTTTTTAACTTTTATTGTGATGAGTAGCATACTGGATTTTGTTCGTCGCCCTGTGGTACCAGAGGAAATAAATAAAATCACGTTACAAGATCTTCAAGGGAATACGTTCTCTCTTGAAAGTCTTGATCAAAATAAAGCGACGCTGCTTTATTTTTGGGGAACTTGGTGTGGTTATTGTCGCTATACTTCGCCAGCAATTAATTCTTTAGCGAAAGAAGGCTATCAAGTTGTATCGGTGGCGTTACGTTCAGGTAATGAGGCGGACGTAAATGATTATTTAAGTAAAAATGACTACCACTTCACTACGGTTAACGATCCTAAAGGGGAATTTGCAGAACGATGGCAAATTAATGTAACGCCCACAATTGTGCTGTTGAGTAAAGGCAAAATGGATCTTGTTACGACCGGCCTCACGAGTTATTGGGGATTAAAAGTGCGGTTGTTTTTCGCAGAGTTTTTTGGCTAAGCGGTAGAAAATCTATTACAATACGCAGACTTATTTTAAAGAGGACAGAATTATGATTATCGTAACAGGTGGCGCAGGTTTTATTGGCAGCAATATTGTCAAAGCATTAAATGATTTAGGGCGCAAAGATATTTTAGTGGTAGATAACTTAAAAGATGGCACAAAATTTGCCAATTTAGTTGATTTAGATATTGCAGATTATTGCGATAAAGAAGATTTCATTGCTTCTATTATTGCGGGCGACGAATTTGGCGATATTGATGCAGTATTCCACGAGGGGGCATGTTCTGCGACTACGGAATGGGATGGCAAATACATTATGCACAACAACTACGAATATTCTAAAGAGTTGTTGCATTATTGCCTTGATCGCGAAATTCCTTTCTTTTATGCCTCAAGTGCAGCAACTTATGGAGACACCAAGGTATTCCGTGAAGAACGTGAATTTGAAGGTCCGTTAAATGTTTATGGCTATTCTAAATTCTTATTCGACCAATATGTACGCAACATTTTGCCAGAAGCAAAATCGCCAGTATGTGGTTTCCGTTATTTCAATGTTTACGGGCCGCGTGAAAATCATAAAGGTTCTATGGCGAGCGTAGCATTCCACTTGAATAACCAAATCTTAAAAGGCGAAAATCCAAAATTATTTGCAGGCAGCGAACACTTCCGCCGTGATTTTGTTTATGTGGGCGATGTGGCTGCAGTGAATATTTGGTGTTGGCAAAATGGTATTTCTGGTATTTACAACCTTGGTACAGGAAATGCAGAAAGTTTCCGTGCGGTGGCTGATGCAGTAGTGAAATTCCACGGTAAAGGCGAGATTGAAACTATTCCATTCCCAGAGCATTTGAAATCTCGTTATCAAGAATATACTCAAGCAGATTTGACTAAACTTCGCTCAACAGGCTACGATAAACCATTCAAAACAGTCGCGGAAGGCGTGGCTGAATATATGGCGTGGTTGAATAGAAAATAAACCGTAGGTTTGCCTACTTCCCATCAACAAAGTGCGGTTAAAAATCTCGGTATTTTTGACCGCACTTTTATCTGAAAGACAGAAAATGAATATTCTAATTATTGGCCCTTCTTGGGTTGGCGATATGATGATGTCGCACAGTTTGTACCAGCAACTGAAAATTCAATATCCAAACTGCAATATTGATGTGATGGCACCGAATTGGTGTAAGCCTTTGCTTGCGCGAATGCCAGAGGTGTGTAAGGCGATTGAAATGCCATTAGGGCACGGGGCCTTTGAATTGGGAACGCGTTATCGTTTAGGAAAGTCTTTGCGTGAACAATATGATATGGCGATTGTTTTGCCTAATTCATTGAAATCTGCGCTTATTCCTTTCTTTGCAAAAATTATCCATCGTCGTGGTTGGAAAGGTGAAAGCCGTTATATTTTATTGAATGATTTACGAGCCAATAAAAAAGATTATCCAATGATGGTGCAGCGTTATGTTGCATTAGCTTTTGAAAAAAATTCTGTACCAAAAGCCGATGATATTCCTATCTTGAAACCCTATTTGACGATTGAGCCAGCGCAACAAGCTGAAACCTTAAAAAACTTTGAAAAACAGACCGCACTTTTAGGCGAACGTCCGATTATTGGTTTTTGTCCTGGCGCAGAATTTGGCCCAGCAAAACGTTGGCCACATTATCATTATGCTAAATTAGCAGAAATGTTAATTACCCAAGGCTATGCAGTGGAATTATTTGGCTCTGCTAAAGATGAACCTGTGGGCGAAGAAATCCGTCAAGCGCTGCCAGAAGCGTTGCGTGAGTTTTGTGTCAATTTAGCAGGAAAAACCAACTTAAGTGAAGCCGTGGATTTAATTGCAAATTGTACGGCAGTCGTGACCAATGACAGTGGTTTAATGCATATTGCTGCTGCAGTAAATCGTCCATTGATTGCACTTTATGGACCTACTAGCCCGCAATATACGCCGCCACTTTCGGATAAAGCGACGATTATTCGTTTAATTGAAGGTGGATTGATTAAAGTCCGTAAAGGCGATAAAGAGGGCGGATATCATCAAAGTTTGATTGATATTACGCCGGAAATAGCATTAGAAAAATTAGAGGCATTATTATCAAAATGAACCCTCTACGCATACATTTACAATTAATTGGAATGGTGATTTTATGGGGCGCCTCTTGGCCTTGGGGGCGAGTGGTTGCCCAAGCTATGCCGACATTTATTGCTTCAAGCGTGCGCTTTTTTTTCGCCATTATTCCACTCATTATTTGGCTATATGCGGCGAATCGTTTCAAATATGCTAAACAACTGCGACCTAATCAATGGGTGGGGTTATTGTTAACTGCTTTGCTGGGGATCTTTGGTTATTCAACTTTCTTTATTTGGGGTTTGAAATATGTTCCAGCTGGGCAAGGAACGATGATCGTTGCCTCTAATCCTGTCTTTACGATGTTTTTTGCGATTTTATTATTTAAAGAAAAATGGAATCGTTGGGTTGTATTAGGGATGATTATTGCGATTAGCGGTTCTTTGTTAGCTATGACAAAAGGGAATCCAACTAATCTCTTACAAAATTTTGGATTCGGTCAAATGTTATTGCTTTGTGCTTTAGTTTGCTGGGTTGCTTATACTTTATTGGCTCGTAAAGTATTAATCGGAATTGATTCTCTCACCGCTACCACGATTTCTTCTACTTTTGGTTTTTTCATGCTGACGTTGGCAACATTATGGACGGAAAGTGCGGAAGATTGGGCAACCGTATTTCAATTAAATGGATCGCAATGGTTTAGTTTACTTGGTCTTGCATTTGGTGCAACGGTATTGGCTTATGCATGGTATTTTGATGGTGTGAAACACTTAGGGGCAGGCAATGCCTCGGCTTATATTATTCTTGTGCCGATTTTAGGCATTTTATTCTCTGCCGTTTGGTTGAATGAACAAGTGGATTCCTCCTTAATTATTGGGGGCATTTTAGCCGTATCTGGGCTTGGGATTATGCACTGGGGAAGAAGGTTAATTAAATGAAAGTATGCGTGATTAAGACTTCCTCTATGGGGGATGTTATCCACACTTTGCCTGCCTTGACTGATGCACAAAAGGCGATTCCTAGTTTAAGTATTGATTGGGTGGTGGAAGAAAACTTTGCAGAAATTCCACGTTGGCATTCCGCCGTAAATCGCGTGATTCCTATTGCTTTGCGCCGTTGGCGTAAATCGCCTTTTTCCATTCAAACAATAAATGAGTGGAAAAATTACCGCACTTTGTTGCAGGATGAAAACTATGATGCGGTAATTGATGCGCAAGGGCTCATTAAAAGTGCTTTATTTGCAACTCGTTTCGCTCAAGGTGTGAAACATGGCTATGATCGTCAAAGCATTCGAGAGCCGCTAGCATCTTTTTTCTACGATAAAAAATATGCTATTCCTTATCAACAGCATGCGGTGGAACGAATTCGTCAGCTTTTTGCTCAAAGTTTAGGTTATGAATTACCTCAAGTTCAGGGCGACTATGGTATTGCTCGCCATTTTCTTCATCAAACTTCAGAAAAAAACTATGTGGTATTTATTCATTCTACAACTCGGGCAGATAAGCATTGGGAAGAATCTGAGTGGCAAAAATTGGTTGAAAAAATTACCGCACTTTCTGATTACGAAATTCGCTTGCCTTGGGGAAGTGAACAGGAAAAAGCGCGAGCAGAGCGTTTGGCTCAAGCTCATTCTAATGTGATCGTGTTGCCTAAGTTAACTTTAACGGAGCTTGCAAAACAGCTTGCGAATGCAAAAGCCGTAGTGTCGGTGGATACAGGCTTGGCGCATTTAACTGCCGCCTTGGATAAGCCCAATATTACGCTTTATGGCGCAACGGATCCTAAATTGATTGGCTGTTATGGTAAAAATCAGCATTACTTATCGGCAAGTTCAATGAAAGAGATTTCAGCTGAACAAGTATTCTTACAATTGCTTACTTTTATTTCATAAAAAATGCTCGCACTTGGCGAGCATTTTTATCTTTTATATTTTCTTAGTCTAAGGCTTTACCTTTTAATTCAGGGATTAAGAAAATTGTCGCTAACATATCAATTACGTAGATAATCGCAAGTAGGGCGATGGCAGTTTGGAAGGAGTATGCGAGCACAACTGCGCCCACAACCACAGGTCCAAATCCCCCTACGGCACGACCAATATTGAAAAGTACGTTTTGTGCGGTTGCTCGAGCTTCTGTTGGGTAGGCTTCTGCCATCAATGCACCGTAACCGCCCATCATTCCGTTCACAAACATACCTAAAAATGCCCCAGCAAGAAGCATGATGTCAGGATCGGTAAGTTGTGAGTAAACCACGATACTTATCACCGCGCCTAATTGGAAAAGTAAGAAACTTGGTTTGCGTCCGATGCGGTCAGCAAGTTGTCCGAAAATCCAAATTCCAGCCATCATGCCACAGACGGTAACGGCTGTCCAAAGTCCAGATTTAGTTAAACTGAATCCAAGTTGTTTTGATAAGAAATTAGGTAACCAAATCATAATGCCGTAATAACCGAAGTTTTGTACGGAGGTGAGTACGACGATACCAAGACTAATTTTGCTCGTGGCTTTATCTTTCATAAGAAGCTGAAATGAACGTAATTTATCAGTAAAACTGGATTGCGTTGAAAGTGCGGTTTGTTTTTGAGTGAAAATTTCAGGTTCGTGTAGATGAGAACGTAAGAACCAAGCGACAAATGCAGGGAAGATACCTACTAAGAACATTCCACGCCAGCCAATATGCGGGAGCAATAATGGTGTAAGTAATGCGGCACCTAACACACCAGCTTGCCAACCTAATGCAACATAAGATGCTGCTTTAGCTCGGTGGCGTGCGGGCCATGCTTCGGCTGCTAGAGCCATCCCAATTCCAAATTCACCGCCTAATCCAATACCAGCAATTGTGCGATAAATCAGTAAGTCCCAATAACCTTGCGCAATCGCACATAAACCAGTAAACACCGCAAAGAGAAGAATAGTCCAAGTAAGCACGCGTACACGTCCGTATTTATCGCTTAATGCGCCAAATAAAATGCCGCCAAAAACTGCGCCAATCAGTGTCCAAGTTACGAGAGATCCACCTTGGGCTGGTGTTAGATTTAAGTCTGCAGAAATTGCGCTAAGCATGAAACCTAAAATGAGAAGATCGAAACCGTCCATTGCATAGCCGACGGCAGAGCCAATTAAGGCTTTCCAGACATAACTGTTTACTTTGTTTGTCATGATGTGTCCTTTTGTTACTCGCAGGTAACATTTAAAGTGAAAAGAGAGGTGATTAAAAATCGGTGCCTAGTTTACTGCATTGATGAAAAAATTCAATGAGCGTAATAAAAATAAGAAGAATAAAAAATTGATTTTGAATAAGAAGGAAAGAAGAAAAATAAGGGGATTAAATTAGGATGGCGGTGAGAAAGGGATTCGAACCCTTGATGCAGTTTCCCACATACACGCTTTCCAGGCGTGCTCCTTCAACCACTCGGACATCTCACCGTAAAAGGTGCGCAAACTATAAAGATTTGCTCCAGTTTAGTCAAGTTTTTTGCGCTAGAACATAAAAAACTTTTAAAAGTTTCGCTAGAATAACCGCACTTTATTTATCGTTTGTAGTTTTTTTATGCATATTAAAGCGTTATTTTCTAAAAATGTTTTTTTAGCTGTAAAACCCTTTAGCGCGCTGAAAGATTCCTTTCGTTTAGGTTATTCGAAAAAATCTCTGATTCGCGACATTATTTCAGGGTTGACCGTTGGTGTAATTGCAATTCCGCTTTCCATGGCTTTGGCTATTGCGAGTGGTGTACCGCCGCAACATGGTCTTTACACGGCAATTATTGCGGGTATCGTTATCGCGCTGACGGGTGGTTCTCGCTTTAATATATCTGGGCCTACAGCCGCTTTTGTTGTGATTCTATACCCTGTTACTCAACAATTTGGGCTAAGTGGTCTTTTGATGGCAACGTTGCTTTCGGGGTTCATTTTAGTGTTGATGGCGTTATTTCGTCTAGGACGTTTAATTGAATATATTCCCTTGCCCGTCACCTTAGGTTTTACTTGTGGGATTGGCATTACTATTGGTACTTTGCAGATTAAGGATTTTTTGGGGCTTTCCATAGAAAAAATGCCGGCGCATTATCTCGCAAAAATCCAAATAATTTTTACCGCACTTCCTACGATAAATTGGGCCAATACAGCAGTTGGTGTGGTAACACTATTAGTCCTGACTCAATGGCATAAATTGCGTTTGGCAGTGCCAGGGCATCTACCTGCTGTGATTATTGGTACAATTTTAGCTATAGCATTACAGAATTTTGGTTTTGAGGTGGCGACGATTGGATCTGCATTCCAATATACTTTGCCTGATGGTTCCATTGGTCATGGGATTCCTAATGTATTGCCAGATTTTTCTCTGCCGTGGAATATTCCTGATGCACAAGGTCAATTAATTCATTGGGATTTTAATATCTTACAAGCGTTGTTACCCATTGCTTTTTCAATGGCGGTATTAGGCGCAATTGAATCACTTCTTTGTGCCGTGATTTTAGATAATATGACTGATACTAAACATCACTCTAATAACGAGTTATTAGCACAAGGCTTGGGGAATATCATTTCTCCGTTTTTTGGTGGGATTACGGCAACAGCTGCGATTGCTCGTTCTGCGGCTAATGTGAAATCAGGGGCGGTATCGCCAATATCGAGTGTCGTGCACGCAATACTTGTTTTATTCGCTTTACTTTTGTTTTCGCAAGCCCTTTCTTATTTGCCTTTGTCATCTATGGCTGCTTTGTTGTTGGTGGTGGCGTGGAATATGGCAAGTGTGCACGATATTATTCACCTTGCTCGCCGTTCAGGCAAAAATGAAATGGCGGTGTTGCTGACTTGTCTTATTTTGACCGTATTATTTGATATGGTGATTGCGATTAGTGTGGGGGTGTTGCTTGCGAGTCTCTTGTTTATTCGGACGATTGCTGAGATGACAAAAGCCATTGAGCACAATGCGCCTGAAGATTTAGATAATGTTTTGGTTTACCGAATTAGCGGTCCACTTTTCTTTGCTGCTGCAGATAAATTATTTGCAGATTTGCATGATAGAACGGTTCATACCGATCATGAAATCCGACATATTGTGCTGCAATGTGATGCAGTGACAGTGCTTGATGCTGGTGGCATTCATGCGCTTACTCGATTTGTTCAACATATGTTGCCGCATCAACAACTTTACTTGTGCAATATGCAATTCCAGCCGTTGAGAATGTTAGTTAAATCTAATTCTTCGCCAGATATTCAAAAAATTAATTTTGCGGCAGATTTAAACGAAACTTTCCACAAAATTCGTGACTTTGAAAAAACTACCCAATAATGAAAACCAAAGCGTGCTAGAATAGTGCGCTTTTTTATTACATCGTTCGAAACCATATCAAGGAATAATTATGCGTCCAAATAATCGAGAAAATAATCAACCCCGCCCAATTAAAATCACTCGTAACTATACCAAGCATGCTGAAGGTTCTGTGCTTGTTGAATTTGGTGATACCAAAGTGCTTTGTACTGCAACAGTGGAAGATGCTGTTCCGCGTTTCTTAAAAGGACAGGGGCAAGGCTGGGTCACGGCTGAATATGGAATGTTACCACGCTCAACACATAGTCGCATGCAACGCGAAGCGGCTAAAGGTAAACAAGGTGGACGCACAATGGAAATTCAACGCTTAATTGCCCGCTCTTTGCGCGCGATGGTGGATCTCAAAGCACTTGGTGAACGTGCGATTACTTTAGATTGCGATGTTATTCAAGCGGATGGTGGTACTCGAACAGCTTCTATCACCGGTGCGGCTGTCGCATTATGTGATGCGATCAATGGTTTAATTGAGAATGGCACGTTAAAAACTAATCCAATTAAAGGTTTAGTTTCGGCAATTTCTGTAGGGATTGTTGATGGTCAAGCAGTTTGTGATTTGGAATACGTAGAAGATTCTGCAGCAGAAACGGATATGAATGTTGTGATGATGGAAGATGGTCGCATGATTGAGGTGCAAGGCACTGCAGAAGGAGAGCCATTTAGCCATGAAGAATTATTAACATTATTAGATTTAGCTAAACAAGGCTGTAATCAAATTTTCATCGCTCAACGCGAAGCGCTAGGCTTATAAACACAGTTTATAGGGATTAAAAAATGGAACAATATAAACGCGATTTTATCGAATTTGCTTTAAGCCGAAATGTATTGAAATTCGGAGAGTTTACTTTGAAATCGGGGCGTAAAAGTCCGTATTTCTTCAATGCGGGTTTGTTCAATACGGGGGCAGATTTAGCGCGTTTAGGCGAGTTCTATGCTGCGGCAATTCAGGCAAGTGCGGTAGATTTTGATGTTGTTTTTGGCCCGGCTTACAAAGGTATTCCAATTGGCACGTCAGTTTCGGTGGCGCTATTTAATCGTTATGGTATTGATAAACCCGTGTGTTTTAATCGCAAAGAAGTGAAAGATCACGGAGAGGGCGGCAATTTAATTGGTAGCCCATTGCAAGGAAAAATTTTGCTTGTGGATGACGTGATTACGGCGGGTACTGCGATCCGTGAATCTATGGAATTAATCAGTGCAAATAAGGCAGAGCTTGCAGCGGTATTAATCGCCTTAAACCGTAAGGAGAGAGGAAAAGGCGAGCTTTCTGCAATTCAAGAAGTTGAATGTGATTATCAATGCCAAGTGCTATCAATCATTGATTTAGATGACTTGATGCAATTTATCGAACAAGATCCTCGATACAGTAGCCATTTGCCAGAAATGCGTGCTTATCGTGCCGAATTTGGCGTATAAAACTTGAGAAATAAATTTTTGTCATCATTATAAATAACATTATAAAAATAACCGCACTTTGACTTAACAGGGGAAAGAATGGGATTTATTGGAAAAATTATAGGCGTATTTTTAGGTTGGAAAGTTGGTGGGTTTTTTGGTGCGATTGCTGGGCTCATTTTAGGCTCTATTGCAGATAAAAAATTGTATGAACTTGGTTCGGTAAGTTCCAGTTTCTTTAAAAAGAAAACAACGCGTCAAGACTTGTTTATGCAAACCACCTTTGCGGTGTTAGGGCATTTAAGTAAATCGAAAGGGCGTGTAACAGAAGAAGATATCCAATTAGCTAATCAATTAATGATTCAGCTTAAATTGGATGATGCGGGGCGCAAATTAGCGCAGGATGCGTTTCGTCGTGGTAAAGAATCTGATTTCCCGATTCGTCAAGTTATCCGTGAATTTCGCATTGGCTGTGGGCAACGTGCTGATTTATTACGAATGTTCTTACAAGTGCAAGTTCAGGCGGCTTTTGCCGATTCAGAACTTCACGAAAATGAGAAAGAAGTGCTTTATGTGATCGCTGAAGAACTGGGTCTTTCTCGTATGCAATTTGAACAGATGATAGCAATGGAAATGGCTGCTCGAGCTTTTACTCAAGGCGGTTTTTATCAGCAATATCAACAAGGTGCCTATCAAGGTGGTTACCAACAATATCAGCAACAAAATAGTGGTGGTTACCAACATGCTTCAGGTCCAACTTTAAATGATGCCTATAAAGTATTGGGTGTGACTGAGTCCGACGAGCAAAACACGGTTAAGCGTGCTTATCGTCGTTTAATGAATGAACACCATCCAGATAAACTCGTGGCGAAAGGTTTACCGCCAGAAATGATGGAAATGGCAAAAGAAAAAACTCAACAGATTCAAGCTGCTTACGATTTAATTTGTAAAGCAAAAGGCTGGAAATAGTGCGTGTTATTCTTGCGCCTATGCAAGGGGTTTTAGATCCCTTTGTACGCCAACTTCTCACCGAAGTGAATGACTATGATTTATGTATAACAGAATTTGTGCGCGTAGTTGATCAACTTCTCCCTGAAAAAGTATTTTATCGTTTATGCCCTGAATTAAAAAATCAGGGCTTTACTTCCTCTGGCACGCCTGTGCGAGTGCAGTTGCTAGGGCAGCATCCAGAATGCCTTGCTGAAAATGCGATTCGTGCGATCGAGCTTGGTTCTCATGGCATTGATTTAAATTGTGGTTGCCCCTCTAAAACTGTGAATGGCAGTAATGGTGGTGCGGCATTATTGAAACAGCCTGAATTGATTTATAGTGCCACTCAAGCCTTACGCAGAGCTGTGCCAAGTGAACTCCCCGTTAGTGTAAAAGTGCGGTTAGGCTGGGATGATATTTCTCAAGCTTTTGAAATCGCTGATGCGGTGGAGCAGGGTGGAGCAACCGAAATTACAGTTCATGGACGCACAAAAGCCGATGGTTATCGTGCTGATCGAATTAATTGGAAAAAAATTGGTGAAGTCCGAGAGCGTTTATCCATTCCTGTTATTGCTAACGGAGAAATTTGGCATTGGCGAGATGGGCAAGACTGCTTATCCCAAACAGGTTGTCAGGATTTAATGGTGGGACGAGGTGCATTGAATATTCCGAATTTAAGCCATGTTCTGAAATCAAATGCAGAAAAAATGCCTTGGTGTGAGATTCAAAAAATCTTGCAAAAATACGCGAATGTCGAAAATGAATATGACAGCGGTTTTTATCATGTGGCACGAATTAAACAGTGGTTACGTTATTTGAATAAGGAATATGATGAAGCGAACCAAGTGTTTGATAAGATTAAGACTTGCCAAACTGTTGAAGATTTGAAATTACGTTTAAATGATAAATAAAAAACCTGCTAATTAGCAGGTTTTCTTTTTCTAAGTTATTTAAAAACTCACCGCACTTTTTAATTTTTTCAGCGCATTGGTTTCTAATTGACGGATACGTTCCGCAGAGACATTATATTTCGCTGCCAAGTCGTGCAATGTAGCTTTGTTATCATCTAACCAACGAGCTTTGATAATATCCTGACTACGCGCATCTAGACTTTGTAGCGCAGCACCTAATTGCTCGGTTGCTTGGCTTTCAAAGTTTTCATCTTCAAGCTCTGCTGCGAAATTGGAACTTTTATCTTCCAAATAAAGGGCTGGAGAATAAGTCTCTGTTTCTGCATCATCAGTAGGTAAATCAAAACCTACATCTGCACCGCTCATACGCGATTCCATTTCGATCACATCTTCTTTGGAAACACCCAATTCATTTGCTACTAGATCAACTTCATTTTCATTGAACCAGCCTAAACGTTGTTTAGTTTTGCGTAGGTTGAAAAATAATTTACGTTGAGCTTTCGTGGTCGCTACTTTTACGATACGCCAGTTACGAAGAACATATTCGTGGATTTCCGCTTTAATCCAATGCACGGCGAATGACACCAAACGTACACCAACTTCAGGGTTAAAACGTTTAACAGCTTTCATTAAGCCGATATTGCCTTCTTGGATTAAGTCAGCTTGTGGCAAACCATAGCCAGAATAGCCACGCGCAACATGGATCACGAAACGAAGATGCGACAAAATGAGTTTTTTCGCAGCATCTAAATCCTCGTGATAATACAAACGTTCTGCCAATTCCTTTTCTTCCTCTGCGGTCAGCATCGGATATTCATTTGCCGCACGAATATAACCTTCGATACTGCCTTGAGGAACTAACATCATTTGTGTTTCTTTATCCATCGTTTCCCTTCTTTATTTTGGCTTTTGCCAATCAATGTACTTAGTTATAGCACAATAAGCTATTTTATTGAACCAATTTGTTAATAAGACAGGTTTTGTCAATCAAAAGTTCAATTATTCTAAATAATTCTGATTAATTAGCAAAGTGGAATCAGGGTTAAATTAAGATTTTCATCAATGACTTTAAATAGTAAATCAATGTTCGGATGCTTGCCTGGATTCGCTTTTGCATCTTCGATGTATTCTGCAAACCATTCAACGCCTTGTTGTGCGGAAGTGCGGTTTAATTTCCCGTTAAATTTTTCAGCTAATGCATTATAAAGTCGAAGCGAACCTAATTTACCTGGTATGGCTGGAATGTTGTGGATAATCGTTTTACCATCCATCACATTTAAACCGGTTAAATGATCGATTGTGGGTAAGGTTTCTAAAATTTCTTTAAAGCTCATTTTGCTTTTCCTTAATTGTTTTCAATATTATTACGACATGTAAAGTCGCGTATAAAGCACTTCGTGTTGCATAGCCCGAATATCATTCGCCAGCGTTGCCGCACCAAGCCACTCTTCGTCGGGTTCAAGGCTTAATTCTACCGCTTGTACGAGCGAGCCACGCAAGTCAAACAGAATATCTTGCCCATTCATTTGGCTGAGAGGAATCAATTTCACTCCATTAGTAATTGCCCCCACTGCGGCATTGTAATAAAAAGCGTAGAGCGTATCGGCTTTGCTTAACCCCATTGCTTGAGCAACCATTGCAAACACGATAGGGAAGTAGCCTTGCACGCGTTTTTCGACAATCGCTTGTTGGTAAGCGGTGAGCAGCGTATGTGTTTCGTAGCGAATAAAAATTTTCAGCAAGCGTACACCGAGTTTAAAGCTCCCTTCGCGGCTTTCGCGTGCCACTTTAGTGGCGGAAAGTTGCCAATCCAGCTCACACAAGCGGTCAAAATTACCTTCGTTCATTGCATCGAATGCAAGGGAAAGATATGCCCCGTCGTTGTAAATCCAGTTCTGCAACAGCTGGGTTTGCACATACTCTTCGAGAGTTGCTTTAGTCGAAACAACGCCTTGCTGGACGAAGGTTTCTAAACCGTTTGAATGGTTAAATCCTCCAATCGGCAAGGTGGGATCGACCAAGTGCAACAACGCACCTAAATCCGTTAAAGAGCGGTTTAATGTTTGTGCCAATTTCCATCTCCGTGATGATGATAGCCGTTATGATCGTGTGAATGGCTATGTGAATGCCGATGTCCTTGTGCTGAATTGGCTCGCAGGGCTTGGCTTAAACGGCGTTCTGCTTTTTTCGGTTCAAATCCTGCCGCTTGTAACCATTCAAACATCGGTTTATCGTAAGGCAACGTGACTTCATCGCCATCTAAAAAAAGCGGCGAATGTTTGTTGCCGATTTCATAACAGGCTCTCGCCATTTCAGGCAAAGTTTTCGGCGAAAGCACAATCACTTCGCTTGGCAAGATTTCGATCACAATCGCTAACTCATCGCTGATAAACACCACATCATCGTGTTTCAAGCGTTGCCCCTCTTTGAACAAACGAAACGCCACTTCACGCCCTGTGTCAGTAGTTTTACGCAAAATATTCCGTTCGCTTTCATACCACTGCAACGGCACGCGTTCAATAGTTTGATGTGTAATTTTGCCTTCAGTTTGGAGGCTAACTAAGTCGCCTAAAATAGTATCCATAATAGGCAAAATGGGGTTGAGGATTTTCATTTTTGTATTACTTATTTTCTTCGCTAATTAAGGCTGCCAAATCTCCCCTTTCCCTCTTTGCTAAAGAGGGGATTTTCCTTATAAATTGGCTATCATCTGACTAATTTATATTTACCATATCAAAATAAAACAATGATATAAAATCTCGCTCGTTTTTCCCCCTCTTTAGCAAAGAGGGAAAGGGGAGATTTGGCAGAAGAAAATACAGAGAAATTAGATTATTTAGACCAGTTTCGTGACGCAAAAAATGGTTACAAAGTAGGCGTTGTCTCGCTTAAAACCTCATATTTTTCATTCATCTCTGCCGCCCAAGCGGTTAAATTTGGAAATTCTTTTGCAAGATCTAATCCAATTTTCTCAGCTCTGAATAAGAACCAATCAATAACTGCAACAGCCGTTAACGTACCAATGTTTAATTCCATGCCAAACGGTTTCAAATCTTGCTCAAGTCTTGCAAAACTTTGACGATTGCGTTCGGTTAGTTGTTGATGGCGAGCTGTCCACCATTCACTTTCAGGGCGAAGCATTTTTTCAGCCATCATCGGCACGGTGTTTTCCATAATGCCATCAGCTAAATTATGTAAGGCGAGTACCGCCCAACGTGGCTTGCCACTTTCTGGAATGAGTTTAGGCTCTACCTTGCCTTTTTGATCAAGATATTCACAAATCAGCAAACTGCCATAAAGCCAATTACCGCAATTACGTTCTAACGCAGGCACTCTACCCAGAGGATTTGCCTGATTATGCAGAGAGCTTGCATCAAATGATGAACCAATTTTAATCAGTTCTGTTTTGTCTAAGAATTGTTGATATTTCAACGTTACCAGCACTTTACGTACATACGGGCTGGTGGTGGAGTACCAAAGTTTCATTGTAAATTCTCCTTAAAATTTGACCGCTCTTTTCTGCTTAGAACATAAAATATCGTTGTCCTAATGGCACGGTATCCACGGGTTCGCAGGTAATTAGCTCGCCATCTACACGTACTTCATAACGTTCAGGATCAACGGAAATTTCAGGTGTTACGTTATTGTGAACCAAATCTTTTTTCCCTACGCTACGGCATCCTTTCACCGCAATGGTTTCTTTGTGTAAACCGAATTTCGCACGAATATCGGCTTTTTCAGCGGCTTGTGAAACGAAAAACACTGCGGTTTGAGCCGTTGCTAAACCTTGAGCACCGTACATTGGGCGGTAGAATACGGGTTGCGGCGTTGGAATTGAGGCATTTGGGTCACCCATTTTCGCGTAACTAATAAAGCCTTTTTTAATTACGACTTCAGGTTTTACCCCAAAGAACATTGGTTTCCATAACACGATATCTGCAATTTTGCCCACTTCTAACGAACCAATATGATCCGCAATACCGTGTGCAATCGCTGGGTTGATAGTGTATTTCGCAATGTAGCGTTTAATACGGAAGTTATCGTTTCCTTCATTGCCTAACTCACCACGTTGCATTTTCATTTTATCTGCGGTTTGCCAAGTGCGAATGACGACTTCGCCAATACGTCCCATCGCTTGAGAGTCTGAACTCATAATTGAGAAAACGCCCATATCATGCAAAATATCTTCTGCTGCAATAGTTTCAGGACGGATACGGCTATCGGCAAAAGCTACGTCTTCTGGCACTCGTTTATCTAAGTGATGGCAAACCATCAACATATCTAAATGTTCATCAATGGTGTTTTTCGTAAACGGACGAGTCGGGTTGGTTGAAGCTGGCAATACGTTTGTATACATCGCCGCCTTAATGATATCTGGCGCATGACCACCACCTGCACCTTCCGTGTGGAAGGTGTGAATGACACGTCCATCAATCGCTTTCATGGTATCTTCTAAGAAGCCACTTTCATTTAGTGTATCGGTGTGAATTGCCACTTGAATATCCATTTCATCAGCCACTTTTAATGCAGAATCAATCACCGCAGGAGTTGCGCCCCAGTCTTCGTGGATTTTTAAGCCTAATGCGCCCGCTTCAATTTGTTCACGTAGCGGCTCTAAAGTTGAACAGTTTCCTTTACCAAAAAAGCCTACGTTTACAGGCAATGCTTCTGCCGCTTGGAACATACGTTCCATATACCACGCACCTGGTGTACAAGTCGTTGCGTGTGTACCATCAGCAGGGCCTGTTCCGCCACCAATTAATGTAGTAACGCCACTTTCAATCGCATGCTGTGCTTGTTGAGGGCAAATAAAGTGAATGTGCGTATCAATACCACCAGCGGTCGCAATTAAATGTGCGCCGTTATGCACTTCTGTGCTTACACCGATAATCATATTTGGCGTGACATTATCCATGGTGTCAGGGTTACCAGCTTGTCCGATGCCCACAATACGACCATTACGAATACCAATATCGGCTTTGATAATGCCTAATTTGGCATCAATGATCATCACATTGGTAATCACAAAATCCAATACATTCGGATTATCGCGAGTGGCTGTGCCGCTTTGTGCCATACCATCGCGTACGCTTTTACCGCCACCAAATTTACACTCATCACCTTTGGTTAATAAATCTTGTTCAATAGTTGCCCATAAATTGGTATCACCTAAACGGACTTTATCACCCACCGTAGGGCCATAAGTTGCTACATATTGCGCTCTTGAAATTGTTAATGCCATTCTGCCCTACCTTATAATTTGCCATCAATTTGATTATGGAAACCGTAAATAATTTGGTTACCAGCAAAAGCCACTAATTCTACTGATTTCACCTCGCCTGGTTCAAAACGCACCGCATTGCCTGAAGGTACATTTAAACGCATTCCGCGGGCCAAAGTGCGGTCAAATTTAAGAGCGTTATTAGTTTCAAAAAAATGGTAATGAGAGCCAACTTGAATTGGACGGTCGCCTGAATTGGTTACTTCAATTATCACTGTTTTTCTGCCGACATTAGCGAGAATATCGCCTTCAGCTAATTGGTATTCGCCTGGGATCATAGTATTTAAATCCTTCTATTTTTTATCTAATCGGATTATGCACGGTAACAAGCTTTGTACCATCTGGGAAAGTGGCTTCAATCTGAACTTCATGAACCATTTCGGCTACACCCTCCATGACATCATCAACGGTTAAAAGCGTTGAACCATATTGCATCACTTCCGCTACACTCATTCCGTCTCTTGCCGCCTCTTGTAAATGGCTCGCAATATAAGCAATAGTTTCTGGATAATTTAATTTAACGCCACGTGCTTTGCGTTTTGCCGCCAACTCACCGGCTAAAAAGAGCATTAGTTTCTCTTGTTCTCTAGAGGTTAAATGCATATTGCTGTCCTTTATTTCAAATTTTTGATAGGTTGTTGGATTTTACGTAAAAATAGATAAATAAGAAAAGAATTTTAATAGAAACGTAGAGTAAAGTAGCAAATAGTTTAGATATATGATGCGTAGAAATAATATTTTTATTAGGGGGCATATTGATAAGTGAGTCCATGCAAAAAAAGCTGTAATACATCTTTAAAGAGTTGTTGTTCTTTTCCTGAATAATGCTGTTGTAAGACGGAAGAATGAATCATTTCATCCATTTTTTGAATTAATACATCAATTAAAATCACAGGAAAATCATTACGTACGCTTTTACGTTGTTGTAGCGTACTAAAGAAATAGTGCATATAGTGGTATTTTTCCTGTGCCATTTGCCTAAAAAAGGCCTGTAAGGTTTCATCTTGATCATGGTTTAAGTCATGTAATACAGCAGCGGAGTATAGCGTGGCCATGGACTCTTGTTGCATCGTCAAAATCTGCTGGATCACCGTGGCTAAATCTGCCTTTGTGGCTAACAGCCTGTCAAACTCCTGACGCATATTGTTTTTTTGTTCTTCAAAAATACTTTTCACTAAATCTTGCTTGGTGGGAAAATATTTATAAAACGTCACTCGACTCACCCCTGCCACCCGACAAATTTCTGCAACAGAGGTTAATCTCCAGCCTTGTTGATAAAACAGTTCAGTGGCAACCTGTTTCAAAAAAATATCTTTTTTCATGGTTCACTCCTTAAGGCTCAATAACATAGCCGAAAGCCTTTAATTGTCAAATATTAAATTTGAGAAAAATTCTTATTTACTTTCGTATTATAATTGTGTTGGATTTACATTATTTGTTAATTAATTTAAAAAGTGTAAACCTTAAACCAAGATAAAGCCTAGGAGACCCCATGAACAAGTTATCCCCACGACTCAGCCTCATTAGCCTTTGCCTGATGAGTGCATATTCTTTTTCTACTCATGCTGAAGAAAGTAAGCAGACTACAGTACTAGATGAAATCACAGTCACTGGTGAAAAATTCGAGCGTAGTCAATCTTCTACTGGTTCAAGCACCTCCGTGGTAACCGCCGAACAACTCAAACGAGAAGCTAATTTACTGTCTGCGACCCAATTATTAAAACGCGATGTAAATATTTTAGATACCGGCTTGGGCAATGATTTACCTACAGTGCGCGGCGTTGACGGTTCCGGTCCAGCAGTAGGTGCGGTGGCATTTTTTGCCGGTTCACGTCCACGTTTAAACATGCAAATTGACGGCAGAACGTCTAGCTATAACGAACTGGCGTTCGGCACAAAATCCCTCTGGGATATGAAACAGGTAGAAATCTATCGTGGGGCGCAAAGCTATGCCCAAGGGCGTAACGCCATTGCCGGTGCGGTGGTGATGACTAGCAATGACCCAACACAAGAATGGGAAGGTGCAGCGAAATTAAACATGGGTAATCATCGATTGGCACAAACGGCGGCCCTAATTTCTGGTCCTGTCGTGAAAGACGAATTAGCGTTTCGTTTAAGCGTAGATCATCAACAGCGGGAAACTGCTGTGGATTTACCGCATTATGATCCCGTCGGAAACCCGCGTTGGTTTAAAGCCACTAACACCCGCGCAAAATTACTCTGG
Source organism: Haemophilus sp. SZY H35 (assembly GCF_018829705.1). Classification (NCBI taxonomy): domain Bacteria; kingdom Pseudomonadati; phylum Pseudomonadota; class Gammaproteobacteria; order Pasteurellales; family Pasteurellaceae; genus Haemophilus; species Haemophilus sp. SZY H35. Next base: position 168,311 of record NZ_JAHKJZ010000003.1, on the reverse strand, counting down.
ACGCCGTCTGCGTTGCCTGATCTCTATAGCCGTTTAACGTTCAATCATTTAAACGCGCGAGCACCACAAGGTGAAATGGAATTACAACCTAATTCTCCACGTTACACGCCGGAACGTCCGGTATTCCAAACACGCTCTGCCAGTACCATTTGGGACATTGGCTATCAACTCTCAGATCATTGGAAATGGGAAAATAAATTGGTTTACACCCACTTTATTCACGATAGAAAAACAACGTCGCCATTCAACACCGCATTGCCTCCAAATCGTCGAGGTGTTCCGGCTCACGTTGATGGCAATGAATTACAAATTGAACCCATTGTAAAATACGAAAGCGAAAAATACCGTGGTTTATTCGGTTTGTTCTATTTCAATGCGAAACAAGATGAAAGTGTTACGATGCTTAATGGACGCATTGCTCGCACGCCGATTACGACAAATTTTAATGATAAAACGAAAACCAAGGCGGCCTTTGGTGAAATTACCTTTACACCTGATATTCCGTTTGAATTGACGCTTTCTGCTCGCTATGAACAGGAACATCATCAGCGTAAAGGCAAAAGTGCGATGTTTTCCATCAACCGAGATAAAAAATACAATGTCTTCCTGCCAAAAGCAGACATTGCATGGAAAATTAACGATGCTCAACGCTTAGGCTTTAAAGTAGGCAAAGGTTATAATCCGGGCAGTGCCGGTGTGACTTTCGGTGTGCCGTACACCAGCTATGAATATGACGCGGAATATGTCTGGAACTACGAACTTTATCATCGTTGGACATCCGCAGATAAACGCCTACGCATTAACAGCAACCTATTCTATAACGACTACAAAGACATGCAGTTACCGTTCACCCTTGGTCCGAATTCCATCGTGATCCGCAATGCCGATAAAGTCATTACCTATGGTGCGGAAATTAATACCGAATGGCAAGCCACGGAGAAACTGGCACTCAACGCAGGCATCGGGATGTTAAAAACCGATATCAAACGTTATCCAAACAGCGGCATTGAAGGGAATAAACTCGCTCGTGCACCAAGTTTTAGTGGAAAAGTGGGGGCCAATTATCGTCTTCTTGACCATCTAGAAATTGGGACCAATTACAGCTACAACAGTAGTTATTATTCCACTGCCGATAACTTAGCCAATGGTAAAGTAGGGCATTATGACCAACTTGATTTTTATTTAGCGTATGACTTTAAGCATGCCAGAATCACGCTTTATGCCGACAACGTGCTTAATTCACGAAAAGATATCTTACTCGTACCGCGCTCTGGCGACATTACCCGTCAGCCGGAACGTCAAATTGGGCTTTCTACTGAGTTAAGATTTTAAGCAATGAGTCAGCAACACCAACAAATTTGCCAACCTGTTGCAGAGCAATTACGCGCCTCAATGTGGTTGGCAACCTTCGCGCAAGGATTAAAAATCGTGATTTGGCTTTTGATGATCCACATTGTGTTCACCGTCAGCCAATCTCTTACGTTTCCTTATTGGCAGATTTTCGCGCTGCTTGTCACGTCCATTTTGTATTACACCTGCAAAATTAAAGCGCACGACAAATCTCATTATGCAGCCTTTGAATTGGAAAAAATGCTACGCCAACAGCTTGCGAAAAAAATTAGTCAATTATCGTTAGGCAAAGTCAATGAAATCGGTTCAGGCGGTTTAACCAAAGTACTGTGCGATGACGTAAACGAATTGCACACCTTTGTTGCCGATGCGCCCCCCCTTAAAGCGGAGGCTTATTCCACACCAATTTTCGTGTTGGCAGCATTATTTTGGTTAAATTGGCAAATGGCATTGGCTGTGGTGATTTTCCTAGTCGTGCTATTTACGATTCTGCAATGGTTAATGCAAAAAAGTCGATTGAATTATCGTGATTACGGTGCTGCCGTGAGCAGAATTAACAGCGCGATTATTGAATATATTCAAGGCATGAGCACGATTCGTACCTTTGATGCGGGACAAAGTTCATACAGTCGTTTTAGCACCGCATTGGAAAATTTTAATCAGGTCATCTTCGCTTTTTTAGCCAAAGTAGGCGCTCCAACACGTCTTGCCCGTTCGCTCTTTACACCAATGCCGATCATGCTGTTTTTGATCGTGTTAGGCGTGTATTTACACTCGCTTGCTCTGCTTTCCACCTTTGGCTTTTTTGCCTTTTTAGTGTTAGCCGCCGGGTTAATTGAAACCATGCATCCTTACATGGGGCTGTTTCATTTGTTGGAACGTTCCCGCGCCGCAATTGAACGCATTAACGAAATAAAAACGTTGGAAAATGCCACCGCACTTTTGCCATTACAAACGCCGAAGGGGTATGCTGTTCAATTTGAACAGGTCAATTTCAGCTATGATGCCGATAAAGCAACGCTGAAAAATATCGACTTCAGCGTGCCGCAAAATAGTTTTACTGCCATTATTGGCACTTCAGGCTCCGGCAAAACTACCTTACTCAATTTGCTGTTGCGCTTTTGGGATGTCGATAGCGGAAAAATTACTTTAGGTGGTGCGAATATTCGTCATATGGAACAGGATCAACTCATGAAATATTGCTCGGTCGTATTTCAGGATAATTTCTTATTTTCTTGCTCTATTGCCGAAAACATCGCTTACGGCATAGAAAATGTGACGGAAGAAGCCATTATCAATGCCGCCAAACAAGCCCGTATTCATGACTTTATTATGGCCTTGCCAGAGCAATATCAAACGAAAGTGGGTGAACGCGGACAATTATTGTCAGGCGGACAAAAACAACGTATCAGTATAGCCCGTGCCTTTTTACAAAATCGCCCGATTTTATTGCTAGACGAACCCACGGCTTTTTCCGATGCAAAAAACGAGGCGGATTTAATGCAGGCATTTCATGCGCTGATGCAAAATAAAACGGTGATCATGGTGGCGCATCGCCTGTCTAGCATTACCCAAGCCGATCAAATTATTTATTTAGAGAACGGTAAAATCATTGCTCAAGGCAATCACCAAGCCTTGTTGCAAACCAATGTCGCCTATCAAACCCTTTGGGCGGAATATCAACAGGCAAAATCTTGGACGATACATTAGAGAATGTTATGCAATCTTACTTTAATCCCGAAACTCAACGTGTAAAAAGCCTATGGCAAACTTATCACGCCTTATTTGCCGCCGCTCAACAGCAACAAAGCGCATTCTTACGCTGTCTTGCTTTTGCAGCACTGTCTGCAACTTTATTCGGCGTGGCTATCGGCTTGCTGTATCCGCTGCTTTTGGCATTAGAACAAACTGAAGCTGGACAAAGTGCGGTCATTTTTTGGAGTATTTTGTGTGGAGTGCTTTTAATCGCCAGCCTCCTTTTCCGCATTTGGGCGGAATATTATGACACCAAAGGTGATTCATTCTTGGCGACATATCAATTAAGACGTCAACTAGGCGAAAAACTTCGTCGCGTATCTCTTGCCGTCCTCAGTGGATTTCGTGCAGGCGAACTCAGTGCCGTTGCCATCCAAAGTATTAATGAAGCCACAAATTACGCTTTCAGTTTAATCAGTATTCTAATTTACGGCATTGTAACACCGGTGTCTGCCGCCCTTTGTCTTTGTTTCTTTGATTACCGCTTTGGGCTGCTGATCTTCATTATTTTTCCGCTTATCGTGCCACTTTATTTATGGTGGAGAAAAGCTTTCCGTCGTGGATTTAGTATTTTGGCAGAAGCTAATCAGCGACTTAAAGGCGAAACCATCGAGTTTGTGCAAGGTTTGGAAATTCTGAAATCAACAGGGCAGACTGAAAACAAACAACATATTTTCAACCGTGTGATTGAAGATGTGGCCAATATTCAACGCATTGGCACAAAAAAAGGCGAACGCCCGAATTTGATTATTACCTCAAGCATTCAATTAAGTCTTATTGCGGTATTAATTGTTGGCATATTTTGGGTGATTTCTGGTAGCGCCCATTGGGTATTGTTAGCCACGGTGCTGATTTTAATTGCGCGAATTTCAGATGTATTGAACTTCTTTGTGCAAATGTCTTCGCTCTTAGAAATTTTTGTGATTAGCTGTGAAAAATTTGAAAAACTGATGGCATTGCCTGAATTGGCGGAAAATCATGGCAGCAGATTACCCACAGATTATCGCATTCGCTATGAGCATGTCCACTTTGGTTATAATGCTGAAAAAACCATCCTAAAAGACATTAATCTAGATATACAACCTAACAGCCTCAATGCTTTTGTGGGCACCAGTGGTTGTGGTAAAACAACATTACTTCGCTTGTTGTTGCGTTATGCTGATCCGCAATCAGGGCGAATTACGATCGGCGGTATCGATATTCGGGATGTTAGCCAAGAACAGCTCATGCGCTTAATTTCTGTGGTGTTTCAAGACGTGTATTTATTCCAAGACAGTGTATTAAATAACATCCGAATGGCAAAACCCAATGCCACCGATGAAGAGGTGATTCACGCCTGTAAACTTGCCCAATGCCATGATTTTATTCAGGCATTACCACAAGGCTATCAAACGCAAGTTAATGAAATTGGGAGTAACTTTTCCGGCGGTGAAAAGCAACGACTTGCTATCGCTCGAGCGATTTTAAAAGACGCGCCGATTCTCATTTTAGATGAACCGACAGCATCGTTGGATACCTGCAATGAGCTGGCAGTGCAAAAAGCGTTGGATCAGCTGGTTAAAGACAAAATCGTGTTGATAATCGCTCACCGACTTTCCACCATTGTGGGTGCGCATTGCATTTATGTGTTGGAAAACGGCAACATTGCCGAACAAGGCACGCATCAAACACTCTTAGAACAAAAAGGACGTTATGCAGCATTTTGGCAATGCCAACAAGGCAACATCACTCACTAAACAGGATTGGGCGATCCTTGCCACAACTGCCGGTTTTAAATTCTGCGTAGTAGCGTTTTATATGATTGCGCTCATCACCATGTTAAAAGAAATGGGGTTTGATCTTAAACAGCTTAGTTGGTTCTATTTGCTTGGTGGAATGGAAATGGCGAAATTCATCGTTTCGCCGTTAATTGAACGCTATCGTCTCAAACGTATCGGGCAATTTCGAGGCTGGCTATGCCTTTCCTCGCTAATCATTTTTATTGCCTTATTTATGTTGCATTTCATCCAACCGCAACAAGATTTTGCACTGCTTATGGTGGCGTGTGTGCTATTGAACCTAAGCAGTCTATTTTTTGGTTGTGCGGCGTTGGGGCTGACGTGTGCCATCCTGCCTTTTGAGCAACGTGGCTTTGGCGGCGTCATTCAAGTGATCGCAGGACGCCTGGGTAAAATGCTTGGCGGCGGTTTGGTGTTACTGATTTATCATCATTACGGCTGGCAAAGTGCGGTGGATTTAATCAGTGTTTTTGCGCTACTGTTGATTCTACAAATCAGCCTATATTCCGAACCTACAGTTGCCACTGAACCGCAAAATCCGCCATTGCGTTTTTTATTCACACGCTTTTTCCACTTTTGGCAACAACCGCACATCTCATTTCATTGGTTGATTTTATTGTTATTTGTGTTTATTCCCAGCGGCATGGTGGTCAGTAGTTTCATTCCACGTCTAAATGCATTGGGCTGGAGCAGCCAACACATTGGGTTATTACTTTCCGTATTCGAACCCCTTTGTGCTATCGCTTTTGCTCCACTCAACGGTCTATTACTCAAAAAATATTCTCGGGTTTCCGTCACCCAATGGGTATTATTTAGCCAAATTTTTGCCTTCTGCTTATTTATTTTATTTGAATATGTCGGCACGGATTTTCCTTATCTTATCACCGTACCAATCTTATTATTAAGTATGACTTACGCATTACTTGTGCCTTGCTTACTCGCCATGATTATGGACAAATCAACTAAAACATACGCTACGCTGGACAGTGCGTTACAATTTTCTATCGCGCTTTTAGGAGCCTATTTAGCTGGATTTATCTCTATCCGAATTGCAGGTACTTTTGGTTATTTAGCAGTTTATATTATTGCAACGTTTGTGGCTGCTGGAATAGCGTGTTTCTTTATATGCTCAAAAGAAAAGTAAATGTAATGATGAATAGCCCGTATTTAGATTTCAATAAGTAAGTGCAAAATTTTTTTTAATTTATCACACTTGAAAGTTAGAAATCGTTCCCTATATAAGAGATGCTTTACAAATTCTTTAAGAAGGAAATTAATCATGAATATTCGTCCTTTACACGATCGTGTAATTATTAAACGTGAAGAAGTCGAAACCCGTTCAGCTGGCGGTATCGTATTAACAGGTTCAGCAGCGACCAAATCAACCCGAGCGAAAGTATTAGCAGTGGGTAAAGGTCGTATTTTAGAAAATGGCACTGTTCAACCTTTAGATGTGAAAGTTGGCGATACCGTAATTTTCAACGACGGTTACGGCGTGAAAAGCGAAAAAATCGATGGTGAAGAAGTATTAATCATTTCTGAAAATGACATCTTAGCAATTGTAGAATAATTAGATAAGGGAAAAGAAAATGGCAGCAAAAGACGTAAAATTTGGTAATGACGCACGCGTAAAAATGCTTAAAGGCGTGAATGTATTAGCCGATGCAGTAAAAGTAACCCTTGGCCCGAAAGGTCGTAATGTAATTTTAGATAAATCATTTGGCGCACCAACTATCACTAAAGACGGTGTATCTGTTGCTCGTGAAATCGAATTAGAAGATAAATTCGAAAACATGGGTGCACAAATGGTGAAAGAAGTAGCATCTAAAGCAAATGACGCTGCAGGTGATGGTACAACCACGGCAACTGTACTTGCGCAAGCTATCGTAAATGAAGGCTTGAAAGCAGTAGCGGCAGGCATGAATCCAATGGATTTAAAACGTGGTATCGATAAAGCAGTAAGTGCGGTTGTTTCTGAGCTTAAAAATTTATCTAAACCTTGTGAAACAGCGAAAGAAATTGAACAAGTAGGTACCATTTCTGCAAACTCTGACAGCATTGTGGGTCAATTAATCTCACAAGCGATGGAAAAAGTGGGTAAAGAAGGCGTGATTACCGTTGAAGATGGTACAGGTCTTGAAGATGAATTAGATGTGGTTGAAGGGATGCAATTTGACCGTGGTTACCTTTCTCCATACTTCATCAACAAACCAGAAACTGCAACGGTTGAATTAGATAATCCATATCTTCTTCTTGTTGATAAAAAAATCTCTAATATCCGTGAATTACTTCCAGTGTTAGAAGGTGTTGCGAAAGCAGGTAAACCGTTATTAATCATCGCTGAAGATGTGGAAGGTGAAGCGCTTGCAACCTTAGTGGTGAACACTATGCGCGGTATCGTGAAAGTTGCAGCCGTGAAAGCGCCTGGTTTTGGTGATCGTCGTAAAGCGATGTTACAAGATATTGCGATCTTAACTGCGGGTACTGTGATTTCTGAAGAAATCGGTATGGAGCTTGAAAAAGCGACATTAGAAGATTTAGGTCAAGCAAAACGTGTTGTTATCAATAAAGATAACACAACCATTATTGATGGTATTGGTGATGAATCTCAAATCAAAGGTCGTGTGGCTCAAATTCGCCAACAAATTGAAGAATCAACTTCTGACTACGATAAAGAAAAACTTCAAGAACGCGTGGCTAAATTAGCTGGCGGAGTGGCAGTAATCAAAGTCGGCGCAGCAACTGAAGTTGAAATGAAAGAGAAAAAAGACCGTGTGGATGATGCATTACATGCAACTCGTGCAGCGGTTGAAGAAGGTATCGTTGCAGGTGGTGGTGTTGCATTAGTTCGCGCAGCAGCGAAAGTTGCAGCAAGTCTAAAAGGTGACAACGAAGAACAAAATGTGGGTATCAAACTTGCATTACGTGCGATGGAAGCACCTTTACGTCAAATCGTTACTAACGCAGGTGAAGAAGCATCTGTTGTGGCAAGTGCGGTTAAAAATGGCGAAGGAAACTTTGGTTATAACGCAGGTACAGAACAATACGGCGATATGATCGAAATGGGTATCTTAGATCCAACTAAAGTAACTCGTTCTGCATTGCAATTTGCGGCATCTGTAGCAGGCTTAATGATTACCACTGAATGTATGGTAACTGAGCTTCCAAAAGATGAAAAAGCTGACCTAGGCGCAGGCATGGGCGGTATGGGTGGCATGGGCGGAATGATGTAATTCGCTCATCATCAGATAAAAGTGCGGTCGTTTTTCCACAAGGAAAAGCGATCGCTTTTTTATTTACAAAGGTTTACACTAATTTCAAATTTACTCAGGAAATCTATTATGCTCATTTCTCATTCTGACCTTAACCAACAACTTAAATCTGCTGGAATCGGCTTTAATGCAACAGAACTACACGGTTTTTTAAGCGGTTTACTTTGTGGCGGATTAAAAGATCAAAGTTGGCTACCGCTCTTATATCAATTCAGCAATGATAATCACGCTTACCCAACAGCATTAGTTCAACCCGTTACAGAACTTTATGAACAAATTAGTCAAACCTTATCAGATGTTGAAGGATTTACCTTTGAACTTGGTTTAACCGAAGATGAAAATGTCTTTGCGCAAGCGGATAGCTTATCTGACTGGGCAAACCAATTCTTACTTGGTCTTGGCTTAGCTCAACCTGAATTAGCAAAAGAAAAAGGCGAGATTGGCGAAGCCGTAGATGATTTACAAGATATTTGCCAACTTGGTTATGATGAAGACGATAACGAAGAAGAACTAGTGGAAGCACTAGAAGAAATCATTGAATATGTTCGCACCATTGCTATGTTATTCTATTCTCATTTCAACGAAGGAGAAATTGAGAGCAAACCTGTATTACATTAAGGAGATCTCGAATGGAATTGGCTTATATGGCTGAATTGCCTAAAGAAGAATTTGAGGAACGTCGCACACGAGTATTCACTCAAATGCAACCTAATTCAGCATTATTGCTTTTTTCTGAAATCGAAAAACGCCGTAATAATGATTGTACCTATCCTTTCCGTCAAGATAGCTATTTTTGGTATTTAACGGGCTTTAATGAACCTAATGCAGCGTTGTTATTACTGAAAACAGAACAAGCAGAAAAAGCTATTATTTTTCTTCGTCCACGCGATCCGTTACTTGAAACGTGGAATGGTCGCCGATTAGGTGTTGAGCGAGCACCACAACAACTTAATGTAAATGAAGCCTATTCTATTGAAGAATTCGTTACCGTACTCCCCAAAATACTGAAAAATTTGACCGCACTTTACTATGTGCCAGAAATTCATACTTGGGGTGATAAATTAGTGACAGAAAGTGCGGTGAATTTTAACGAGATTTTAGATTGGCGACCAATGCTCAGCGAAATGCGCCTTATAAAATCGCCTAATGAAATCCGCTTAATGCAACAAGCAGGACAAATTACGGCACTTGGGCATATTAAAGCAATGCAAACGACACGTCCAAATCGCTTTGAATATGAAATTGAAAGCGATATTTTGCATGAATTTAATCGTCATTGCGCCAGATTTCCTTCTTACAATTCCATTGTTGCTGGGGGAAACAACGCCTGTATTTTGCACTACACAGAAAATGATCGCCCATTAAATGATGGGGATTTGGTGCTTATAGACGCCGGCTGTGAGTTTGCCATGTATGCAGGCGATATTACCCGCACTTTTCCTGTAAATGGAAAATTTAGCCAGCCTCAACGTGAAATTTACGAGTTAGTTTTAAAAGCACAAAAACGTGCGATTGAATTACTTGTACCAGGCAATTCCATTAAGCAAGCCAATGATGAAGTCATTCGTATTAAAACCCAAGGATTAGTGGATTTAGGTATCTTAAACGGTGATGTCGATACACTCATTGAACAACAAGCTTATCGCCAATTTTATATGCATGGATTAGGACACTGGCTAGGTTTAGATGTACATGATGTGGGTAGCTATGGTCAGGATAAACAGCGGATACTCGAAATCGGCATGGTGATTACCGTTGAACCTGGTATTTATATTTCAAAAGATGCTGATGTGCCAGAGCAATACAAAGGCATTGGCGTGCGTATTGAGGACAATTTACTCATGACTGAATATGGTAATAAAATCCTAACCGTAGCTGCCCCTAAAGAAATTGCAGACATTGAAAATTTAATGAATTTTGAATAAAAATGTTTAAATTGTGATCTAGTACACAGTTTTTTATTGCTCAAAATGTTAGCATTAGAACCAGTTAAAAAACCGAACCAATCAGTTAAGGAGTCGATTATGTACAAACACGTTTTAGTGGCAGTAGATCTTTCTGAAGAGAGTCCTGTTTTACTTAAAAAAGCGGTTGGGGTTGCAAAACGTCACGAAGCAAAACTTTCTATCATCCACGTTGATGTGAACTTCTCGGATCTTTACACTGGATTGATTGATGTGAATATGTCTTCAATGCAAGACAGAATTTCCACGGAAACACAAAAAGCCTTGTTAGATTTAGCTGAAAGTGCGGATTATCCAATTTCAGAAAAATTGAGTGGCAGTGGTGATTTAGGACAAGTTCTAAGTGATGCCATCGAACAATATGATGTAGATTTATTAGTGACGGGACATCACCAAGACTTTTGGAGTAAGTTAATGTCTTCAACACGTCAAGTGATGAATACGATTAAAATTGATATGTTGGTTGTTCCGCTTAGAGATGAATAATTAACAAGAAATTGTTTTTTGAATAATCTGAAATAACTTAAATTTTAACCGCACTTCTCAAATAGCGTCGTGGAGTGCGGTTTTATTTTTGGGTTTTGGCAAAAAGCCTTTTTATAAATTTCAAAAATATGCAAAAATAGAGCGATTTAGTTTTTATTTTTATTATGGGTAACAAGGATTCTTTTTAATGAAAACAACAGCAGAAATAAGACAATCATTCCTTGATTTTTTCCATAGCAAAGGTCACCAAGTAGTTGAGAGTAGCTCACTTGTGCCGGAAAATGATCCGACTTTGCTTTTCACGAACGCTGGGATGAACCAATTTAAGGATGTATTCCTTGGAATGGATAAACGCCCTTATTCTAGAGCCACCACAGCGCAACGTTGCGTACGTGCTGGTGGTAAACATAACGACTTAGAAAATGTTGGTTATACCGCGCGTCATCATACTTTCTTTGAAATGCTCGGTAACTTCAGTTTTGGTGATTACTTTAAACACGATGCGATTAATTTTGCTTGGGAATATTTAACTTCCCCACAATGGCTTGGTTTACCTAAAGAAAAACTATGGGTAACCGTGTATGAAACGGATGACGAAGCCTACAACATCTGGAATAAAGAGGTCGGTGTACCTGCTGAACGCATTATTCGCATTGGTGACAATAAAGGCGCACCTTACGCATCAGACAACTTCTGGGCAATGGGCGATACAGGTCCTTGTGGTCCTTGTACTGAAATTTTCTACGATCACGGTGATCATATTTGGGGCGGACCTCCAGGCTCACCAGAAGAAGATGGCGACCGTTATATCGAAATCTGGAACGTTGTGTTCATGCAATTCAACCGTTTAGCTGATGGCACAATGGAAAAATTACCACGCCCATCAGTTGACACAGGTATGGGCTTAGAGCGTATTTCTGCTGTATTGCAACATGTGAACTCAAACTACGAGATTGATATTTTCAAAACATTAATCGCAAAGACGGCTGAAGTTGTTGGCACAACAGATTTAAGTAATAAATCATTACGTGTTATTGCTGACCATATTCGTTCTTGTGCATATTTAATCGCAGATGGCGTTATTCCATCAAACGAAGGCCGTGGTTATGTCTTGCGTCGTATTATTCGCCGCGCAGTTCGTCACGGTCACTTATTAGGTGCCAAAGAAGCCTTTTTCTATAAACTCGTACCAACTCTAATTGAAGTAATGGCTGAAGCGGGCAAAGACGTAAAAGCAAAACAAGCAAATGTTGAAAAACTATTACGTTTAGAAGAAGAACAATTTGCTCGCACTCTAGAACGTGGTTTGAGCTTATTAGATGAAGCCCTTGCTCAAGTGAAAGATGGCATTCTTTCAGGTGAAGTTGCATTCAAACTTTATGACACCTATGGTTTCCCATTGGATTTAACGGCTGATGTATGTCGTGAGCGCAATATCACTATTGATGAACAAGCCTTTGACCGTGAAATGGAAGTGCAACGTACTCGTGCTCAAGCCGCAAGTCAGTTTGGTGTGGACTACAACAGCATTATTCGTGTAGATGGTGAAACCAAGTTTGAAGGCTATACTGAAGTCGAATCTCAAGCAAAAATCACCGCACTTTTCTATGATGGTAAATCAGTGGAAAGTATCGAAGCAGGTCAAAGTGCAGTCGTTATTCTAGAAAATACACCGTTTTACGCAGAATCAGGCGGTCAGATTGGCGATAGCGGATATTTAAACGCGCAAGGCGTGACCTTTAATGTTAAAGATACCCAAAAATATGGGCAAGTATTTGGACACATTGGAGAATTAACGCAAGGAAGTTTGAAAGTTGGGCAAACAGTGAATGCTATTGTGGATGCGGAACGTCGCCACAGTACATCACTTAATCACTCAGCAACACACTTATTGCACGCGGCTTTACGTCAAGTTTTAGGTCAACATGTTGTGCAAAAAGGATCACTTGTTTCAGATAAAGCCTTGCGTTTTGACTTTGCACAGCCAGAAGCAATTACAAAAGAACAATTAACTCAAATTGAAACACTAGTAAACCAAAAAATCCGTGCTAACTTCCCTGTTCAAACGGATATTATGGACATTGATTCAGCAAAAGCTAAAGGGGCAATGGCACTCTTTGGCGAGAAATATGGTGATAACGTTCGCGTATTGACCATGGGCGACTTCTCAATTGAGCTTTGTGGTGGTATTCACGCAAAACGCACTGGGGATATCGGTCTATTTAAAATTATTACTGAAAGTGCAGTGGCTGCAGGCGTTCGTCGTATTGAAGCTGTAACTGGTGAAAATGCGATTGAATGGTTACATAATCAACAACGCATTCTGCTCCAAAGCGCAGACTTATTCAAATCAGATGTAAATACCTTAGTAGAAAAAATCCAACAACTTCAAGACAAAGCGAAGAAAGTGGAAAAAGAATTGCAAGGTCTAAAAGAAAAAGCCGCAATGCAGGCGGGTTCTGATTTTGTGAAAAGTGCGGTGAAAATCAACGGTGTTTCTGTTATCGCACAACAATTAGATGGCATAGAAACAAAGTCATTACGTGTGATGGTCGATGATTTAAAAAATCAACTCGGCTCAGGCGTAATCGCATTCGCATCGATCTTAGATGAAAAAGTCAACCTTGTCGTTGGTGTAACAAACGATTTAACTACCAAAGTAAAAGCTGGAGAGCTCGTTAATTTAATGGCTCAACAGGTCGGGGGTAAAGGCGGTGGTCGTCCGGATATGGCAATGGCAGGAGGCTCCCAACCAGAAAATGTAGCACAAGCAGTTAAAGTGGCGCAGGACTGGTTAAACAAAAATCTGTAGTACGAGCCGGTTGGTGGGATGCCAACCTTCCTTGATTGATAGGGATATCTAATAAATGCAAACTAAGGAGATAAAAGATGTTAATCTTGACTCGTAAAGTTGGCGAAAGTGTACTTATTGGAAATGATATTTCTATCACGATTTTGAGTGTACGTGGAAACCAAGTTAAACTCGGTGTAGAAGCGCCTAAAGAAGTATCCGTTCACCGAGAAGAAATTTACCAACGAATTAAACAGATGAAAGATGAACAATTAGACGGTTCATCATAATCGTAAATAATGGATTTAATATTATGAAAGCAATTATTCCTGTAGCAGGGTTAGGGACCCGCATGTTACCTGCAACAAAAGCAATTCCAAAAGAAATGCTTACATTAGTTGATAAACCATTAATTCAGTATGTTGTAAATGAATGTGTTGCAGCTGGCATAAAAGAAATTGTACTTGTCACGCATTCATCAAAAAATGCTATCGAAAACCATTTTGATACCTCTTTTGAACTAGAAACGATGCTAGAAAAACGAGTTAAACGTCAACTTCTAGAAGAAGTGCGTTCTATCTGTCCAAAAGATGTAACGATTATGCACGTTCGCCAAGGTAATGCTAAGGGCTTAGGTCATGCTGTTCTTTGTGGTCGTCCAGTAGTTGGTAATGAGCCTTTTGCTGTAGTATTACCCGATGTATTATTGGCTGATTTTAGCGCAAATCAGAAAAAAGAAAATCTTTCTGCAATGATTAAACGTTTTAAAGAAACAGGAGCTAGTCAGATAATGGTTGCACCGGTACCACAAGAAAATGTGAGTAGCTATGGTGTTGCAGACTGTGGCGGTGTAGCTCTTAATGGTGGTGAAAGTGCAAAAATTAATAACATTGTTGAAAAACCAGCCGTTGGAGAGGCACCATCGAACCTTGCTGTAGTGGGTCGTTATGTATTCTCTGCTGAAATCTGGGATTTATTGGAAAAAACTCCGGTAGGTGTTGGTGATGAAATCCAATTGACCGATGCTATTGATATGCTCATTGAAAAAGAAACTGTCGAAGCATTCCATATGACAGGTGAAACATTCGACTGTGGTGATAAAATTGGCTATATGGAAGCTTTCGTAGAATACGGTATTCGTCATGAAAAATTAGGTAAAGAATTCAAAACCTTTATCAAAAATTTAGCAAAAACGCTATAAATAGCACTAATACAGATAAAATGGACAAAATGAAAGATTTTGTCCATTTTTGTTTTATTATTAATATAGAATGTTGATTTATGCATAAATATGCACAATAATAGAATAATTAATTAAAATAAAAAGGAAAGATTATGGCACTTTGGGGGGGGCGTTTTACGCAGGCAGCGGATAAACGTTTTAAAGATTTTAATGACTCGTTACGTTTTGATTATCGTTTGGTAGAACAGGATATTCAAGGCTCGATTGGTTGGTCCAAAGCCTTGGTGAAAGTCAATGTATTAACTATCGAAGAACAGCATCAACTTGAGCAAGCACTCAATGAATTACTTATTGAAGTGCGGTCAAATCCGCAAGCAATTTTACAAGATGATGCTGAAGATATTCATAGTTGGGTTGAAAGTAAGCTAATCGATAAAGTAGGCAACCTTGGTAAAAAATTACATACTGGCCGTAGCCGCAACGATCAAGTGGCAGTAGATATAAAACTATGGTGCAAACAACGTGTGGTTGAATTACAAGAATCAGTACGTAATTTGCAACGCCACTTAGTTCAAACCGCAGAAAACACACAACAAGCAGTAATGCCTGGCTATACCCATTTACAACGAGCTCAACCAATCACTTTTGCTCATTGGTGTATGGCATATGTGGAAATGTTCGACCGCGACTATTCACGTTTAACAGATGCGTATAATCGTATGAATACCTGTCCACTTGGTAGTGGTGCGCTGGCTGGTACGGCTTATGCCGTAGATCGTGATTCACTTGCGCACGATCTTGGTTTTGTTTTCGCAACTAGAAATAGCTTAGATAGCGTCTCTGATCGCGATCATATTGTAGAGTTGCTTTACATCGCATCCCTCAGTATGGCGCATCTTTCCCGCTTTGCTGAAGATATGATTATCTTTAATAGCGGAGAGGCAAATTTCGTCGAGCTATCTGATCGCGTGACTTCGGGATCATCATTAATGCCACAAAAGAAAAATCCTGATGCATGTGAGTTAATTCGGGGTAAAGTAGGCAGAGTGATTGGCTCATTAACAGGCATGCTAGTCACCTTAAAAGGCTTGCCACTTGCGTATAATAAAGATATGCAAGAAGACAAAGAAGGTATTTTTGATGCCTTAGATACTTGGCAAAACTGTGTGGATATGGCAACGTTCGTATTAGATGAATTGAAAGTAAATGTTGAACGTACTCGAGAAGCTGCGTTAAAAGGCTATTCAAACGCAACTGAATTAGCGGATTATTTAGTTTCTAAGGGTGTACCTTTCCGAGATTCTCATCATATTGTGGGTGAAACGGTTGTTTATGCGATTGATAAAGGGAAGGGATTAGAAGATCTCAGTATTCCTGAATTCCGCCAATTTAGTGAAGTAGTGGGAGATGATGTTTACGAGATTCTTTCGCTCCAATCTTGCTTAGACAAACGTTGTGCAAAAGGTGGGGTATCTCCATTGCGTGTTGCCGAAGCTATTGCAGAAGCGAAAATACGTTTAGCTTAATTATAACGTTAAAGTGCGGTCAGAAATTATTTTATATTTCTGACCGTTTTTGAGTGCCTATAAATATTAATTTTCTAATTTATTTTTTAAGATATTAAGTGCGCGTGCTCTATGTGAGATTCTTTTTTTCTCGATTGTATCCAGTTCACCGAACGTGCAATTTTTTTCTGGGCTGAAAAATAAACTATCGTAACCAAAACCATTTTTACCTTTTTCTTCAAACTCAATGAGACCATGGCATTCACCTTCAGCGATGATTGGTGACGGATCATTTGGGTGTTTTAGATAAACGATACAGCTCACAAATTTTGCTTGTCGATTTTCTTTTGTGACATGAGAGAGTTCGGTTAATAATTTTTTGCGATTCTTTTCATCGTTACTATCCTCTCCAGCGTATCGCGCAGAATATAACCCTGGAGCCCCATTGAGCGCATAAACAACTAAACCAGAATCATCTGCTATAGCGGGTAACCCCGATTTTTCTGACGCATAGCGTGCTTTTAATAGTGCATTTTCTACAAAGGTTAAGCCTGTTTCTTCGGGGCTATTAATGCCTAAATCGCTTTGTGCGATCACTTCAAATCCAAGATTAGCTAATACATCAGACATTTCCTTCACTTTACCTTGGTTACCTGTAGCAAGTACGATTTTTTGTTTCATGGCTTATCCTTTATTCTTGAGGTTGATTATAGGCTTCGATTAAATCTGCCCAATTTTGTTTTGTAAATTGAATCTTCATTCTTTTAATTTCTTTTGTAAAAGAGCGGTGTAATCGATTCAAGTTATCTGTTTTCCAACTATCTCCCGATCTTATAGTGCACTTATCGAAATCTAATAACCAACATTGTTTTCTATTTTTTATTTGTTGAACTAGAATGTTATGTACATTTAAATCTGTATGGCAAACCTGCTGATCATGTAATTGACGAATTAATTTTCCTATTTGAGTCCAGATTTCTTTTGGTAAAGGGGTTGCCTGTAATAGTAGGGATAAATCCTGAGCATTTTCAATTTTTTCTGTCAAAATATCCGCTTGATAGCAGATCCCAAATTTTCCCTTTTGAACTCGTGCAGCAATAGGTTTAGGAACCGGGAGCCCTGATTCATATAAGCGTTGTAGTAAATAAAATTCAGCAAAACTACGGGTCTTCTTGAGAGAGGAGAAATAATAACGATCTTTGTTGAATTTTCCCCATAATCCACCGCGATAATAATGTCTCAGTGCGCAGTTTACGCCTAGATAATCTTCTGTTTGTAGAAAATAAGTTGTGCCTCGGCCTTTTGCAGTCCCAATAATTCTTTTTTGAGTTTGCCAGAATTTAGGTTTAAAGAAGTTACTTTTATCGTTAAAAGTGCGGTCAAAACTGAAGATAAAATATTCATTACCCTGTTGGAATGAGTGCATATTAGTGGAATTGGATGATAGAAAATGTCCTTATTCTACTTTAAAATACATCCAAATTAAATGAGAAAGGATTGCAAATGTCACTTTTCACTCGTGCTCCCAAATCACTTTGTATTCTCCGCCTTTCTGCTGTAGGAGATGTTTGTCATGCCCTTGCTGTCATACAACATATTCAGGCTTATTATCCTCAAACCCAAATTACTTGGGTTGTAGGTAAAACAGAATTCGGTTTATTAGAGGGGATTCCTAATATTACTCTGATTCCTTATGATAAGAAAACCGGTTGGAAAGGTCTTTTCTCATTATGGAAAACGTTAAAGAATCAACACTTTGATGCCTTGTTAAATATGCAAACTGCATTTCGTGCTTCTATTATTTCCTTAGGAATTAAAGCTAAATATAAAATTGGGTTTGGTAAAAAACGATCACGAGAGGGACAATGGCTATTTGTTAATCGTCAAGTAAATGATCCTGATTCACCTCATGTCTTAGACGGTTTTATGGCTTTTGCAGAATATATTGGTGTGCCAAAAGCTAAATTAACCTGGAAACTTGAAATCTCTCCCCAGGAAAGTGAATATGCATATCAATTTATCGATCCTTCACGTAAAAATTTACTGATCTCTCCTTGCTCTAGTAAAGTAGAAAAAGATTGGCTCATTGAACGTTATGCTGAGGTTGCAAATCTTGCAAATAAACGTAATATTCATGTTATTTTTTGTAGTTCCCCCTCAAAGCGTGAATTAGAAATGGTTGAAAAAATCATAGCACTTTGTGACTTTAAACCAACTAATGCCTCAGGTAAAACTAACTTGAAGCAACTTGCTGCCTTAATTTCTCAAGTAGATTTAGTTTTATCGCCTGATTCTGGCCCAGCACATATTGCAACGGCTCAAAATACGCCTGTTATTGGTTTATATGCTTATCACAATCCATTACGTACGGGCCCTTATCATAATTTGTCTAATGTCGTCTCTGTTTATGAAGAGAATGCACAAAAAGAATTTGGAAAACCATCCTATCTATTACCTTGGGTAACAAAACTAAAAGGAAAAGATTTAATGGCTCAGATCCAAGTGGACTCTGTAATTAAAGAAATGAATAAGTTAGGGCTTTAAATTCAAGGATAAAAAAGCCCTTTCAAAAGCTGAAAGGGCAAAAATATTTGGAGTCATACTATGAGTTGTTGAATTAACAAATCAGGTATGTGGTGTATTATAATAATAAAATACAAAAATGCAACATTTTTTTAACAAATAATTTTTTATCATTTAATTATGTGGATTTCTTGTATTGCTATTGACTAAATTACGCATTAATAAGGCGTAGTCTAAGTTGATATCTTGTGGTACGTCTAAGAACACAAAATGCCCATCACCTAGTGCTGCATCAACTGCTTCATTTTTACGATTTAGCATTTTTTCAATTTTGAAATTGATATTCCCCTGAGGGGTCATCATTTCTACATCATCACCAAGTAGGAATTTGTTCTTCACAGCCACTTCAGCCATACCTTGTTCGTTACGTTTACCAGTAAATTCACCGACAAACTGTTGACGATCAGAAATAGAATAACCGTATTCGTAATTTTGGTATTCATCGTGCGTATGACGACGTAAGAAACCTTCGGTATAACCACGATGAGCAAGGGATTCCAAGGTATCCATTAAGCTTTCATCAAATGGTTTTCCTGCTGCCGCATCATCAATGGCTTTGCGGTAAACTTGTGCGGTTCTTGCGCAATAATAGAATGATTTAGTACGACCTTCGATTTTTAAAGAATGCACACCAAGTGCGGTCAATTTTTCCACGTGTTGTACGGCACGCAGATCTTTTGAGTTCATAAAGTAGGTGCCGTGCTCATCTTCAAAAGCGGTCATTTGCTCATCTGGCTTTTGTGATTCGGTGTAAAGGAAGACTTTATCCGTTACTGCACCTTCACCCAAGGTTGGTGCCACATTTTTCACTTCGATTTGTTGAGCAGGATCGATTTTAGGCACGATGTTGCCTACTTCATCCGTCGTGCCTTCTTCCATTTTGTATTCCCAACGGCAAGCATTGGTGCAAGTGCCTTGGTTTGGGTCGCGTTTGTTGATATAGCCAGAAAGCAAGCAGCGGCCAGAATACGCCATACATAACGCACCGTGTACGAAAATTTCGAGTTCGATATCGGGCACGTGTTGGCGAATTTCTGCTATCTCTTCAATGGATAATTCGCGCGATAAAATCACACGGGTTAACCCCATTTGTTTCCAGAATTTTACCGTTGCCCAGTTTACCGCATTCGCTTGTACAGAAAGGTGAATATCAATATCCGGGAAGTTTTCACGCACCAACATGATTAAGCCTGGGTCAGACATAATTAAGGCATCAGGGCCCATGTCGATCACAGGTTGTAAATCTTTGATAAAGGTTTTGAGTTTGGAGTTATGCGGTGCAATGTTCACCACTACATAGAATTTTTTGCCAAGTGCATGGGCTTCATCGATCCCGATTTTTAAATTGGCATGATTAAATTCATTGTTGCGTACACGTAAGCTATAACGTGGTTGGCCTGCATAAACAGCATCTGCCCCATAGGCAAAAGCATAGCGCATATTTTTGAGAGAGCCAGCAGGGGAAAGTAATTCTGGTTTGAATTGGGTTGTCATAATATTCTCTTTTGTCTGATTTCAGGTCAGGAATTTACACGAGGTAAATCATTAAAAGATAAAACTAGGGATTTTAGACATGTTAAGGAATATTCCGCACTTCTCGATATCAAAAAGTGCGGTTAATTTTAGCTTAGAATTTTATTTAACTCTTGGCTAACTTCTTCCACTTTTTGTGTACCATCTAAACGGAAATATTGAGTATTCCCCGCTTTCGCTTCGGCTTGGTAATAATCAATTAATGGGCTGGTTTGTTTATGATATACGGCTAAACGATCTAATACAGTTTCAGGTTTATCATCTGCACGAATAATTAAATCTTCACCTGTTACATCATCTTTACCTTCCACTTTTGGTGGGTTGTAAACGATGTGGTAAGAACGACCAGATGCTTGGTGTACACGGCGACCGCTCATACGTTCAACAATCACTTCGTCTGGTACATCAAATTCTAAAACAAAGTCAATTTTAACGCCTGAATCTTTCAATGCATCCGCTTGAGGAATGGTACGAGGGAAACCATCCAACAAGAAACCATTTGCGCAGTCAGGTTGTGCAATACGATCTTTTACAAGGGCAACGGTTAATTCATCCGGTACTAATTTACCTTCATCCATTAATGCTTTAGCTTGTTTTCCAAGTTCAGTCCCTGCTTTAATTGCAGCACGGAACATATCGCCAGTTGAAATTTGTGGGATACCAAATTTATTCATAATAAATTGTGCTTGAGTGCCTTTACCTGCGCCCGGTGCACCTAAAAGAATAATTTTCATAAAAATCTCCATTAATAAAAAACGTGATTAAGATACTGATAAAGCATAGTGCGGTCAAATTTTTTATAATTTTTACCGCACTTTTATAGTGAATTGGCCGTATTATTTTCTTGATTCCAAGGCGCTACCCAAAATAAACAAAGCATGCCAGGAATCGCTAAAAATAAACAAAACCAAAAATACTGATAATACCCCACGGCTCCCACAACATAACCAGAAAGCATACCTAACACTTTACTTGGCAAAGCTGAAAGGCTCGTAAAAAGTGCAAGCTGTGTTGCGGTATAAAGAGGATTACTCTCACGCGCCATAAAAGCCACAAAAGCTGCGGTGCCAAGTCCAACGCCGATATATTCGGCTGCAATCACAACACCCAGTTTCCATAACTCGGCAGATGTAATAACATCAAAATGTCCGAAAGCAGCCAACCAAATAAACCCACCGATTGTTACCATCTGTACCAACCCAAATAGCCACAATGCACGGTTAATACCCAGTTTTAGCATGATCACACCACCAGCAAGCCCAGATAAAATGCTTGACCAAAGTGCGGTACTTTTTACAACAATGGCTATATCCTCTTTGCTAAATCCCATATCATAAATAAATTTGGTTTGTAACGTTGTGGCAAAAGAATCCCCGAACTTATATAAAAACAAAAACAGTAAAAAACCGATAGCCTGAATAATGCCCTTACGCTGAAAAAATTCTTGTAATGGAATCCAAAATGCTTGATAGAAAGGCTGATTAGTTTGCTGCATGTCTATTTTGGGCTCTTTTGCTAAAAATAACGTCATGAAGATGCCTGCTAACATACAAAGTGCGGTCCATAAAAATACCGTTTCCCAAGGATAAATCGCCGCCAAATAGAGCGATAGTCCACCTGGAATTAATCCCGCAATTCGATAAGCATTAATATGAATAGTGTTTCCCAAACCTAATTCATGATCACTCAAAATTTCACGACGATACGCATCCAACACGATATCTTGTGTGGCTGAAAAAAAAGCGATAAGCAAAGCAATATTTGCCACCGTGCTCAGTTGTGTGAGCGGATCAAAAAGGCTAATTATGTAAAGTAAAATCAATAATACCACTTGTGAAAGCAGCATCCAGCTACGACGACGCCCTAAAAAACTCGGGAAATAACGATCCAATAATGGTGCCCACAAAAATTTCAATCCATAAGGCAACATCACACCGGTTACCGCACCAATAAGCTCAATTGAAAGATGTTTATCTGTCAGCCAAACAGGCAACATTTGCAATAACACAAATAATGGCAAACCAGAATTAAAACCTGTGAATACGCAAATCAACATTTTGCGCGTAAAAATTTGGGAAGAAAGGGAATTTGACATAAAGTGCGGTTAATTTTGGTTGTATTTTAGAAACTTCGCCTTTCAATTAGGATAAGTGTAAAACTTAGGGGGATTTTTAATCGCATCCCCCAATGTTTAGCGTTCTTCTTCCTAAAAAAGAAAAACAAATATTAGAGAATATTAATCTCGATACCCTTTTGGATTATTTTTCTGCCAGTTCCACGTATCTTGCATCATTTTTTCAAGACCACGTTCTGCCACCCAACCAAGTTCTTTTGCAGCTAAACTAGGATCAGAATAGCATGTCGCAATATCACCCGGGCGGCGTTCTACAAGTTTATATGCAATTGTAATGTCGTTGGCTTTTTCAAAGGCTTTTACCATATCTAATACGGAATAACCATGGCCTGTACCAAGGTTATAAATATGTAAACCTGCATCATTTTCATGACGTTGAAGCGCTTTTAAATGCCCTACTGCTAAATCCACTACATGAATATAATCACGCACGCCTGTTCCATCATGAGTGTCGTAATCACTACCAAATACAGAAAGTTGTGCTAATTTACCGATGGCAACTTGGCTAATATAAGGCAACAAATTATTTGGAATACCATTTGGATCTTCACCAATTAAACCACTTTCATGCGCCCCAACTGGATTAAAATAACGCAAGATAGTCATGCTAAATTTTGGTTCTGCTTTTACTGTATCGCGTAAAATCTGTTCAACCATATATTTAGATGTACCATAAGGATTAGTTGTACCGCCGACCTCACAATCTTCTGTAATTGGAATAATTTTTGGATCACCGTAAACCGTTGCAGATGAGCTAAATACGAAGTTCCAAACGCCTGCTTTTTTCATTTCTTGAATTAATACAAGGGTGCCAGCGACATTGTTCATATAATATTCTGTCGGCTTTTGAACACTTTCCCCTACGGCTTTTAACCCTGCAAAATGAATAACAGAGTTAATCTCATTTTCTGCAAAGATTTTTTGTAACAAAGCACGATCTAAAATATCACCTTCATAAAACTTTGCTTCTTTGCCTGTAATTTGTTTTACACGCTCAAGGGATTTTGGCGATGAATTGCAAAGATTATCTAATACCACCACCTCTTTGCCAGCATTTAATAATTCTACAACTGTGTGAGAACCGATATAACCGGCGCCACCTGTCACTAAAATGGCCATAATGATTTCCTTATTAATTATTGAGACTAAAAAATTATATCACTATTTTGTGTGATAAGAACGATGTCTTGTATGTCCTTGCTGTGGTACTGCACGTTTTAACCGATATGGTTTCGGCAGTTCAAGCAAGGCTTCTGTTTCATATTGGCTCACTGGGATAGAATGGCCAATATATTCTTCAATAGCGGGTAAATTCATCGCATATTCTTCGCAAGCGAAACTAATAGAAACACCACTGTCCCCTGCTCGTCCAGTACGACCGATTCGGTGAACATAATCCTCTCGATCATCGGGTAAATCATAATTGAAAACATGAGTCACATCAGAAATATGCAAGCCACGAGCGGCCACATCTGTTGCCACTAAAATATCTAAATCACCATCAGTAAATTGTTTTAATAACGATAAACGTTTTTTCTGTGCTACATCGCCAGTCAATAAACCAACACGATGCCCATCAGCCGCCAAATAACCCCAAATTTCTTCACAACGATGTTTCGTATTCGCAAACACAATACAGCGCTCAGGCCATTCATCTTCCATTAAGGTTAAGAGAAGTGCCATTTTATCCTGATTAGATGGATAAAAAAGCTCTTCTTTAATTCGATGTCCTGTTTTTTGTTCTGGTTCAATTTCAATATATTCAGGATCATTCATATCTTCAAATGCTAATTCACGCACTTTATAAGAAAGCGTCGCTGAAAATAACATCGTTAAACGAGCTTGCGGAGCGGGGCATTTACGCAATAAATAACGAATATCACGGATAAATCCAAGATCGAACATTCGATCCGCTTCATCTAGCACAACAACTTGGATTTCATCTAAACAAATCACGCCTTGTTTCACATAATCAATGACTCGTCCCGTCGTGCCAATCAAAATATCTACGCCACGCTCAATCGCCTGTAGTTGTTTATCATAACCATCGCCACCATAGGCAAGTGCGGTCTTTAATCCACTTGCTTTTGCAAGAAATTCTGCGTCATTACTAATCTGCACTGCTAATTCTCGAGTAGGCGCTAAAATCAAAGCTCTTGGGTGAGGATATTCAAGATTAGGATCTTGCTGAGTTAAAAGATGGTGAAAAGTAGCCGTTAAAAAAGCCATTGTCTTGCCTGTACCAGTTTGAGCTTGTCCTGCGACATCTCGTCCATTTAAACTGATAGGCAAAGATAAAGCCTGAATTGGGGTACAAAAATCAAAGCCTTTTTTTGCCAAAGCATCTCGTACAATCGGATGTAGAGGAAGATCGGAGAATCGTTGTTGGCTTAAATAATCTTGTTGCATAAAAATCACATTTTAGAATAATAAAATTAGGTTTAGCATAGCATGCTTAGGGAAAATCCTCAAAAAAGGACCGCACTTATAAAAATTAACCGATAGGGTTTCCTATCGGTTAATCTCTATTTAATGCTCCATTCGTCACTCACATTTGGATCCATAGCAAAATCTGCAGTATCACTTGGAATCGCTTTTTCTTCAGCCGCCCATTCGCCAAGATCGATTAACTGGCAACGTTTGCTACAAAAAGGGCGAAAAGTACTTTCATTTGTCCAAGGCACCAATTTTTGGCAAATCGGACAAGGTACTTCAATAATTTCGTCAGACATTTTTATTTTACGCTTGTTGTAAATAAAACTGGTGCAATTCTAGCACCTTTTGCTGCAAGTGCGGTAAGTTTTGGGCCAGTTCAGCATCATTATTAATCACATCATCTGCCCATTTTAAACGCTCTTGTTGAGAAACTTGAGAATTCATAATTCGTTGAATTTGCTCAAAATTATTGTTATCTCGTTGAGCTGAACGAGCAAGTTGAGTTTGTGGACTCACATCCACCACCAAAATACGATCACAAAGTGCTGTCAATTTATTTTCTATTAATAAAGGGACGACAAATAATGTGTAAGGCGCAGTTTGTTCAGCTAATTGTTGTTTCATTCGTTCACGAATAGCGGGATGTAAAAGATTATTTAACCACAATTTATCTTCATCATGGTTAAACACTCGCTCTCGTAAAGCCGCACGATTAAGCTCGCCTTGTTCCGTTAAAATTTGAGCACCAAAATGCTCAACAATTTTAGACAATAAGGGGGAATCTTTCGCGACGACTTCTCTAGCAACCACATCCGCATCCACTAGAGGTACGCCAAGATCGGCAAATAAATTAGCAATCGTTGTTTTACCACTACCAATTCCACCAGTTAAGCCAACAATATAAGTCATATGATTTCCCATAAAAAATTTCCAATATTATACAAAATAACGCTAGTAAAAATCAGTTCTCCAAGCCAATAGTTAGTGAACCATAACAAATTAGTTTATCTAAATCACCATGCTTTTACATATTGAAAAATAAAAGAAAAATATAACCATGGAAAAACGATAACCCAAAGAAATGCACTAATAACAGCAATAAATTTAAAACTAAAATGCAGCGTTTTATGACGAAAATGTTTCATGGCCAAATGCATTCCCATAAAACCACCTAAAAGGCTTAGAAGAAAAAACGTTTTTTCAGGAATTCTCCACTCGTTACGCATGGCCCGAATTTTATCTCTCCACATAAAAAAATAAGCGGCGATATTGATCGCCGCTAACCATATAATCAACGAAAGAAAATAAATCATTTCGGATAAACTGGAAGACGTTTACAAATTGCTAAGACTTTTTCTTTAGTTTCAGCAATCACTTGTTCTTCATTTTCTTTGCCTAAAGCATCTAAAACATCACACATCCAGCCAGCTAATTCACGAACATCATTTTCATTGAAACCACGGCGAGTCACAGATGGTGTACCTACACGAATACCTGAAGTAACAAATGGTTTTTGCGGATCGTTTGGTACAGCATTTTTATTCACTGTAATATTTGCTTTGCCTAATGCCGCATCAGCTGCTTTACCTGTTAATCCTTGTTTAATGAAACTGACTAAGAATAAATGGTTTTCTGTGCCATTTGAAACCACGTCATAACCACGTTGTTTAAACACTTCTACCATTGCTTTCGCATTTTTAATCACGTTTGCTTGATATTCTTTATAAGCTGGCTCTAATGCTTCTTTGAAACATACCGCTTTCGCCGCAATAATGTGAACCAATGGGCCACCTTGGTTTGCAGGGAAAACAGAAGATTGTAAGCGTTTATAAATTTCTTCATCACCGCAAGAAGAAAGGATTAAACCACCACGCGGACCGCCCAATGTCTTATGGGTTGTTGTTGTCACAACATGTGCATGAGGCAATGGATTTGGATATAAACCCGCTGCAATTAATCCCGCTACATGCGCCATATCCACAAATAAATACGCACCAACTTCATCTGCGATTTCACGCATTTTCGCCCAATCCACAACTTGTGAATAAGCCGAGAAACCCGCAACGATAAGTTTTGGCTTACATTCTAATGCTTTTTGACGAACATCTTCATAATCAATTAAGCCATCCGCAGTGATTCCATAAAGCACAGAGTTATAAATCTTGCCAGAGAAACTTACTTTTGCACCGTGAGTTAAGTGCCCACCGTGAGCCAAATCCATACCTAAAATAGTATCGCCCGCATTAATCAATGCACCATACACAGCTGCGTTTGCTTGTGAGCCAGAGTGCGGTTGAACATTCACGTAATCTGCACCAAATAATTCTTTCGCACGGTCAATTGCTAGCTGTTCCACAATGTCTGCATACTCACAACCACCGTAATAACGTTTACCTGGATAGCCTTCAGCGTATTTATTAGTGAATTGTGAACCTTGAGCTTGCATTACGCGCGGGCTGGCATAGTTTTCAGAAGCGATTAATTCAATATGTTCTTCTTGACGACGATTCTCATCTTGAATGGCTTGCCATAAAACCGGATCGTAATCAGCGATGTTCATGCTCTTTTTAAACATTGTGTTTTCCTCTTTGTTTGAATTATTTGTGCATAGTTTATCTGTTTCCAAGTAAAAACTTAATCAAAAATTTCGATCATATTTTTCATTATTACAATGAAAAACATTCATTTATCTAAATCAGGCTTTTTTCTTTCACTAATGTCTCAATTAGTTTAACTTCTTTTGTTTTCTCGCCAGCACCAAGTTTACGGCATTGGCTGGTTTCTTTCGTATAAGTATTAAAATTGGTCATCCTTGTTGGGCTTTTCATTTTAATCTTCATATCCAAATGATTACCACAGCTATTACAAGGTGAAACAAATTCCTTATCTAATTCTTTAAATTCTGGAGATTGTTCAATAATTTTTGCGACTAGTGGTGAATGGGCGGTTTTAAATAGACGAACGGTAAAATCATAACTTACCATCACTTGCCTGCTATTTGGCTTTGGCTTGCAATAAATAGCGCATCCAACCTTCTTTTGTATCAATCTGAGAGATACCACGCATCAGCACGGTTTGATCCGCTCGATAAGTGACATAATCAAAATGCTCAACTGGCAAAGGCTCCTTGGCGGCTGGTTTCATATGACGCATCCAATCGCCTACCAACGCTTTTTTCTGTTCGGTTTGCTGATGTGCCGTTGCATATCCCGATAGCAATACGGCGACAAGACTACCCAATATTAATTTTCTCATGAGATATTTCTTTTACTAACAGTAGAGATAACATTCATCAATACAAAGTAGGGAAAATTTTTTTTAATCCGGAATATGTAAAAGGCGGCAGTTACATAAATCATCACTCTCAAATTCGGATATTTCACCTGCAATCTTATTCGGAATGGGGAATAAACGCACAGTTAGCGGTTTATTTAAGCGAAATGCCATCGTTCCCGTATCACGCATAATAGCTGCGATGCTTTCAGCCTTAGCATTTCCCGCCACAGGAACCGTATCTAAACCGATACCACATACGGCGCTATAAGTTAGTAAAGCGCGAATATCAAAATAGTGTTTTTGTGTCCCTTCGGCTAAACCTAAATCTTCTGTCACCGCCAACATTAATCCAGAAAATCCAACCAATGGTACACGCTGGATTGATTTAAAGACTTTTGTCAGTAAAGCAGAAACCTCTACTGAACCAGCCGCACCAAAATAGGGCAATCCCATTAATTCATACACTTTTGTCATGGATGAACAATTTTTAGATGGTGCCGCCGAACTATCAATGCCTGCAAATTCAAATTCACCTGATAATTTGACCGCACTTAACATCTCTAATACTTGATCTACATGATATTGCAACGCTTGCGACATCGCTTGATAACAATCCGCATAAAATTGATTATGAGGTGATTTGGGTACAGATTTTAATACTTCGACTAATAAATCAGGCGTTTCTAAACCAATGACAAAACTATTTGGTAAATGACTTAGATGATAACCGGCGGGGAAATAAGGAATAAATGGCTTGCAGTTAAAATTCACAGTAAAATTAAAGTTACCTTCGCCACGTGGTGTGATATTTGCAATCCGTTGTACCGCATAAACAGATTGCTCAATAAGTTCATTATCTAACACGCCATTTTCATCTAATGGCACATTAACACAGGCATTACACAAGTCACCATAAGCTGCGATTAACTCTGGCAATAACGCTATTTCCTCTTTATTTCTCGCCGCGCCTATTGCAAATCGAAGACGAATTCCACTTTCATTAAATTTATTCAGTAACTCCGTTAAATACTGCAAATCTGCTTTTGCCGTCTGCAAATTGGTTAAATCCAAATATTCACCAAAGGGATTGGTAATCACTCGAATCGATTGCAAGGTATAACCTGCTTTCTGCACAGCTGGCAATAAC
This sequence comes from Haemophilus sp. SZY H35, assembly GCF_018829705.1. Lineage (NCBI taxonomy): Bacteria > Pseudomonadati > Pseudomonadota > Gammaproteobacteria > Pasteurellales > Pasteurellaceae > Haemophilus > Haemophilus sp. SZY H35. The sequence goes on along the minus strand of NZ_JAHKJZ010000003.1, from coordinate 139,118 downwards.
AAATCCACATCACGTTTGACTGAATAAAGGGCGTCTTCCCATTGCGTTTTATTTTTATGTAACGTTAGAAAAAAACTTATGGTACGAAAACGACATAATTCTTTATTTTTATAATCCATTCGATCCCTTAACATTAAATGTAGTTATTTTTTCTGCTCACGAGCCACAGCGCGATAGCCGATATCACGGCGATAAAAACGACCGTTCCATTGAATTTGTTCAGCCAGTTTCAGCGCTTTCTGTTGTGCCTCAAATACGCTTTCTCCTAATGCCGTAGCACAAAGCACGCGGCCGCCGTTGGTGACTAACTTGCCCGCTTTCGCTTCTACGCCCGCCAAAAAAACTTTCTCATTTTCGACCGCACTTTGAGGCAAACCGCTGATTTCATCGCCTTTGCGATAATCGCCCGGATAGCCTTCTGCTGCCAATACGATACCTAAAGAAGCTTTCGGATTCCATTGGGATTTCACTTCGTCTAATTTGCCATCACAGGCTTTAAGACAAAGCTCCACCAAATCCGATTCCAAACGTAACATAATCGGTTGGGTTTCCGGATCACCAAAGCGGCAGTTAAATTCGATCACTTTCGGCTGGCCATTCGGCATGATCATCAAACCCGCATACAAGAAACCGGTGTAAATATTGCCCTCTGCCGCCATGCCGTTGACCGTTGGATAGATCACTTCACGCATCACGCGATTATGAATTTCAGGTGTCACCACAGGCGCAGGAGAATAAGCCCCCATGCCTCCGGTATTCAAACCGGTGTCTTTCTCACCCACACGTTTGTGGTCTTGACTGGTCGCCATAGGCTCGACATTTTTGCCGTCCACCATGACGATAAAACTCGCTTCTTCGCCATCTAAAAATTCTTCAATGACCACTCGACTGCCGGCTTCACCAAAGGCATTGCCGGAAAGCATATCACGCACTGCGTTTTCGGCTTCCTGCAACGTCATAGCCACAATCACGCCTTTGCCTGCCGCCAAGCCATCTGCTTTTACGACAATTGGCGCACCTTTTTCACGCAAGTAAGCCAATGCCGGTTCGACTTCAGTGAAGTTTTGATATTCTGCCGTTGGGATTTTATGACGCGCTAAGAAATCTTTGGTAAAAGCTTTTGAACCTTCTAATTGCGCCGCCGCTTGCGTTGGTCCGAAAATTTTTAAACCCGCTGCACGAAACGCATCCACCACGCCAATCACAAGTGGCGCTTCAGGCCCCACGATCGTTAAACCTACGTGGTTATCTTGGGCAAATTTAACCAATGCAGGAATATCCGTTGCGGCGATATTCACGTTTTCGACCTTTTGTTCTAACGCTGTCCCTGAATTGCCTGGTGCAACGAAAATTTTATTCGCTAATGGAGATTGCGCCACTTTCCAAGCGAGGGCATGTTCACGACCGCCGTTTCCGATGATGAGGATGTTCATAATGCTCCTTGTATCTTTTTGAATTTAATCCCCTCTTTAGCAAAGAGGGGTAAGGGAGATTTGGCAGAAGTTATTTCAACCTCATAGTACATTTAGCATCGTTTAAATCTCCCTCTCGCCCCCTCTTTACGAAAGAGGGAGGATAAGTAAGTCGCTCATTGAGCGAAGTTGCTGCATAAATTAATGTCTAAAATGACGCATTCCAGTTAATACCATCACCATATTATGTTCATCTGCCGCATCAATCACTTCCTGATCACGCATTGAGCCGCCCGGATGAATCACACATTGAATGCCTACTTTCGCCGCCGCATCAATGCCATCACGGAATGGGAAGAAAGCATCAGATGCCATTACACAACCTGCCACGGTCAAGCCTTCATCCTGTGCTTTGATACCTGCAATTTTGGCCGAATACACGCGGCTCATTTGGCCTGCGCCAATACCAATAGTTTGGTTATCTTTGGCGTAAACAATGGCATTCGATTTCACAAATTTCGCCACTTTCCAGCAGAACAATAAGTCTTTTAATTCTTGTTCAGTTGGTTGACGTTTGCTGACCACTTTTAAATCATCCAAGCCAACTATGCCTAAATCCGCATCTTGCACCAACAAGCCACCGTTCACACGTTTGAAATCTAAACGTTGGGTACGTGCTTGCCATTCTCCACATTCAAGTAAACGGACATTTTTCTTACGTTTCACCACTTCAACAGCTTCTGCAGACACTTTTGGTGCGATAATCACTTCCACAAATTGACGTTCTACAATTTCATTTGCTGTTTTTTCGTCTAATTCACGGTTAAAAGCAATGATGCCTCCAAAGGCTGAGGTTGGGTCTGTTTGATAGGCGCGGTTATAGGCGTCTAAAATATCTTTACCTAAAGCCACACCACATGGATTAGCATGTTTCACAATCACACAAGCTGGCTCATCAAATTCTTTCACGCATTCAAGCGCTGCATCGGTGTCTGCAATATTATTGTAAGACAAGGCTTTACCTTGGAGTTGGTTAGCCGTAGCCACGCTCGCCTCTTTCACATTCAAATCAACATAGAAGGCAGCATTTTGATGGGCATTTTCACCGTAACGCATGGTTTGTTTACGCACAAAGTTAAGGTTTAAAGTCCGTGGGAATTGACCGCTCTTCGCCTCCGCATCTTCTTCAGAAGCAACATGATAAGGTTTCACCAACTGACCGAAATAGTTGGCGATCATGGAATCGTATTGCGCGGTGTGTTCAAATGCTTTGATGGCAAGATCAAAACGGGTTTCAATCGTTAGGCTATTTTGGTGTTTATCCATTTCCGCAAGAATAGCGTTGAAATCATGATTATTCACCACGATCGCTACATCTTTATGGTTTTTCGCAGCAGAGCGCACCATGGTTGGGCCACCGATATCAATATTTTCTACTGCATCTTCTAACGTGCAATTTGGCTTAGCTACGGTTGCGGCAAAAGGATATAAATTCACCACTACCATATCAATGCCTTCAATGCCGTGTTGCTGCATGATGGCATCATCTGTACCACGACGACCTAAAATCCCACCATGCACTTTTGGGTGTAAGGTTTTCACACGACCGTCCATCATTTCTGGGAATCCCGTATAATCAGACACTTCAGTCACTGGCAAACCATGCTGCTCCAACAATTTTGCGGTACCGCCTGTGGAAAGTAGTTTTACACCACGCTGTACTAAGCCTTGAGCAAATTCTACGATACCGGTTTTATCAGAAACACTCAGTAAAGCCTGACGAATTGGACGATCTGTCATTACATTTTCCTTCATTAAACAGTTAAAAATAAGCGGAGTGAATTATAGCGCAAACGTTTGCGTAAATATAGAAAGATTTTACTGATCATAAAATGAGAATATGTAATAAAGAAAAATGCCATTTGATTTTTTCAAATGGCATTGTTTTTAGTTAAATAGCCGTCTTTGTTTACGACTTTTTTGTATTTGAGAAATAAATAATATTGTGAGTATTGTAATGTATACAACAAAAATAAATACGAGCCACTGAACCATGGTTAAATTTAAGAATGACCATTGGCTTTCATTACAAGAGCCTGTAGGATTAAAAATAGCAGGGAACCATTGATGAAATGGTAAGGTTTCTGGAAAGTTAGGGATAAACTCACATTGTTTCCAGGGGGCTGGATTCATTTGTAGATCCAAATGGCGCAGTGATACCAAAAGGCCTTTAATACTACTAAATAATCCGAGTATCAATGCGATTAATCTCACAATAAATGACTTTGGTGCGAAAAGACCAATAATGCCCGCAATAAATAATCCAATTATCGCTAAACGTTCATATACGCAAAGCACACAAGGCTGTAACCTCATTCCATATTGGAAATAGAGTGCGGTAGATTCCAAGGCTAAACTTGATAAAGCTAGCAAAAACCATGCGGAGCGTTTTTCAGAAAATTGTTTTAATAATGTGAGCATTCTGTCTCCTTAAATCGGCAAAATTAAACCTAAGCTTGCCAACCAATCTGTAGTTGCAGGTAAAATAAATTCGATAGCAAATAAACCTACAAGCGACATAACAACAGTATAAGGCAAAGCCATATAAACCATTCTTCCGTAAGAAAGGCGAATTAATGGGGCAAGGGATGAAGTCAATAAGAACAAGAATGCAGCTTGTCCATTTGGTGTTGCGACTGATGGTAAGTTTGTTCCAGTATTGATTGCCACAGAAAGCAATTCAAATTGATGAGGTAAAATTACGCCATTCGCTAATGCAGATTTTGCTTCGTTAATATAAACCGTTGCGACAAATACGTTATCAGAGATAGAAGATAGCAATCCATTAAAGATATAGAAGAGAGCAAGCTGAGTATTTTCTTCAGAAGCAAGTACAAAATGAATAATAGGTGCGAATAGTTTTTGATCAATAATTACAGCAACCACAGAAAAGAAGACAACAAGTAGGGCTGTAAAGGGCAAGGATTCTTGGAATGCTTTACCGATAGTGTGTTCATCAGTCACACCAGTGAATGCTGTGGCAAAAATGATGATACTTAAACCAATTAAACCTACCGCCGCGAGATGGAACGCCAATCCAAGAATTAACCAAATTGCGATTAACGCTTGGACGCCTAATTTAATTTTGTCTTGTTTAGACATTTTCTCTGAATTAGTGCGGTCTAAATCTGACAAAATTTTCCATACATCTTCAGGTAATTTTTCACCATAACCGAATAATTTGAATTTTTCGACTAAGAAGCAAGTTAGCAATCCGCAGATAAATACTGGAACAGTAACTGGAGCCATGCGGAAGAAAAATTCGATGAAGTTCCATTTGGCTTGTTCAGCAATGATTAAGTTTTGTGGTTCACCCACCATTGTCATTACGCCACCAAGTGCGGTTCCGACACCAGCATGCATCATCAAACTACGTAAGAACGAACGGAATTTTTCTAAGGTTTCGTGGTGTTGTGTCGCGATTTTTCCATCATCAGCAATATCAACGGCATCAATTAAATTATTGCCTGATGCGACTTTGTGGTAAACGCCATAGAATCCCATTGCTACGCTGATAATTACGGCAACAACCGTTAATGCATCAAGGAAGGCTGATAGGAAGGCAGCGCTAAAACAGAAAGCTAAAGAAAGCGCGATTTTTGAACGAATTTTGACAAGTAATTTCGTGAATACGTAAAGAAGCAGTTGTTTCATGAAGAAAATTCCTGCTACCATGAACATTAATAGCAATACCACTTCAAAGTTTGCCATAATTTCCGTTTTTACGTGTTCTACATTAGTCATCCCTATAATAATAGCTTCAATAGCTAATAAACCACCGGGTTGAAGGGGGTAGCATTTCAATGCCATGCCTAACGTGAAAATAAATTCAGCGACTAATAGCCAGCCCGCTAGGAAAGGGCTGATGAAAAAGAAAATAATCGGATTAATAATGAGAAAAGCAACAATGGCAAGTTTATACCAATCCGGACTTGAACCAAGAAAGTTTTTCATAAAAGCTTGAATGTTTGTCATAGGGGACTCCATTATTTTTTATCATGCTGACATTGTAATATATCCGTCTTTAAAGGATAATAAAAACTAGCTATTTTTTCATAAAATTGCATCTTTTTTTATTTTTATCTGATTTTTAAGTGTAATGCAAAACGATAATGACATTTTAAAAGCGCAAAGTCCTGCGGCTTTGGCTGAAGAGTATATTGTAAAAAGTATTTGGCAGGATATTTTTCCCGCAGGGAGTAATTTGCCTTCAGAACGAGATCTTGCTGATAAAATAGGGGTAACTCGTACAACATTACGTGAAGTGTTGCAACGTTTGGCGAGAGATGGCTGGTTAACAATTCAGCATGGTAAACCGACGAAAGTGAATAATATTTGGGATACGGCCGGACCAAATATTATCGAGACATTGATTAGTTTGGATATGCGTTCAGCACCAATGATTATTGATAATATGCTATCTTTACGTAGTAAAATGTCTGAATTTTATATTTATGAGGCTGTTAAAAATTCTCCTGCGCAATCTGCCGCACTTTTTGCATCACTAGAGCAATTGGAGAATACTGCTAAAGATTACACGGAATTTGACTATACTTTGTTTCGTCAATTTACTGTGGTAGCTAATAAGCCTTTTTATCGATTAGTATTCAATAGTTTAAAGGGCGTTTATCAACGAATTGGTTTACTCTTCTTTAAAGAGGAAAAGCACAGAGAACTTACTAAACAATTCTACTTAGAAATGCAGCAAATTTGTCAGGTAGGTAACGCTGATGCTGTGGTAGATTGTATTCGTAAACATAATATTCGCTCTATCACTTACTGGCATGCTATTTTAGAGCGGTTACCTCAAAATCTATCTGATTAATCTATAGGGAATGAGGGGCTTAAAATAGCCCACGTGTAAATTTATTTATTTTTCATGTGAAAGATATTATTCCCGTCTCCTATTAACATTTTAGAATACTATGCGCATACCTAGAATCTATCACCCTGAATCACTAGAATATCAAACGCAATGTCAACTTTCTGAAGATGCTACCAATCATGTAGGTCGTGTATTGAGAATGGTAGAAGGTGAGCAACTTGAACTTTTTGATGGTTCAAACCATATTTATCCGGCAATAATCACAGAATCCAATAAGAAATCGGTAAAAGTTAATATCTTAGGGAGAGAACTTTCTAATAAAGAATCCAATTTAAAGATCCATTTAGGTCAAGTTATTTCACGAGGTGAACGGATGGAATTCACCATTCAAAAATCTGTGGAATTGGGAGTAAATGTGATTACGCCACTGTGGTCTGAACGTTGTGGCGTGAAGTTAGATGGCGAACGGATGGATAAAAAAATTCAACAGTGGCAAAAAATTATCATTGCGGCTTGTGAACAATGTGGTCGTAATGTGGTGCCAGAAATTCGTCCTTTAATGAAATTACAGGATTGGTGTGCAGAAGATGATGGAGCGCTTAAGTTAAATTTACACCCTAGAGCACAACATAGTATAAAAACGTTACCAATGATTCCAAAAGATGGGGTACGTTTGTTAATTGGTTCAGAAGGCGGGTTGTCAGAACAGGAAATAGTGCAAACACAACAGAAAGGTTTTACTGAAATTTTATTAGGAAAGCGTGTATTACGTACCGAGACTGCTTCACTAGCAGCGATCAGTGCATTACAAATTTATTTTGGAGATTTAGGAGAATGATGGAACTGCAAGGGAAGTTTCTCATCGCAATGCCTCATCTAGACGATTATTTTAACCGAACTGTGGTGTTTATGTGTGAACATAACGAACAAGGTTCTATGGGATTAGTAATCAATCAGCCCACGGATTTAAGTATTGCAGAACTTTATTTAAAGCTTAATTTTATGATGAAAAATGACCGCACTTTTGGTAATGAAATGGTCGTTGCTGGCGGTCCGATACATTCAGAACGTGGTTTTATTTTACATAAAAATACACTTAATCATTTTCAACATACTTATAAGGTTACTGATACACTTTCTATGACAACATCTGCTGATGTTGTAGAAACCCTTGGGTCTACATTCGCTCCAGAAAAATATTTAGTTGCGCTAGGATGTGCAAGTTGGTCTGCAGGACAGTTAGAAAAAGAAATTATTGATAATACCTGGTTAGTTGCACCAGCTAGTGAACAAATTTTGTTTGATACACCTTATGAAGAACGCTATATAGTGGCTAATCAATCTCTTGGTATTCATCCTCATAATTTTGTGATGGCTCAAGTGGGGCATAGTTAATGGGGATTACTGTACTTGCCTTTGATTTTGGTACAAAAAGTATTGGTTGCGCGGTTGGACAAAGTATAACTGGAACGGCTCAAGCACTTCCGGCATTTAAAGCACAGGATGGGATCCCTAATTGGAGCGCTATTGAAAACTGCCTAAAGGAATGGAAGCCTGATGTACTTGTTGTTGGTTTGCCACTTAATATGGATGGAACCATTCAAGACTTAACACTACGAGCGAAAAAATTTGCTAACCGGTTGCATGGGCGTTTTGGTATTACTGTTGAGTTACAAGATGAACGTCTTACAACAATGGAAGCGCGTAGTGAGATATTTGAACGTGGTGGTTTCAGATCACTTAAAAAGGACAAGGTCGATGGTATTTCTGCTTGCTTGATTTTAGAAAGTTGGTTTGAGGGTTATTCGGCTAGGTAAAGGCTATCATTTATCTTAAGAAATGAATAATAGCCTTTGACATTATTCTATATTACCGCAAAATCGATATCCTTCTCCATGCACTGTCATGATGATTTCATCGGTATTTGAATATTCCTCAAAATGTTTCCGAATTCGGCGAATTGTAACATCTACAGTACGATCTTGTGGTTTAAATGCTCTACCTGTCATTTTACGCAGAAGTTCTTCTCGAGTTAGCAACTTACCTGGGTTTTCACAGAAATAAAGCATTGCGCGAAATTCACTGCGTGGCAATTTTAGTTCTTGGTTTTCTGGGGTAATGAGATTATGGCTATTTAAATCTAATACCCAACCATTGAAGCGATAAAATTCTTTTCCCGATGTATTTTCCTTTTCTTGGTGAGGCAGAGTACGGTGTAGTAAGTTACGAGCCCTAATAGTAAGTTCGCGGGGATTAAATGGTTTGGTTAAGTAATCGTCCGCACCTATTTCTAATCCTAAAATTTTATCAACTTCATTATCTCGTCCCGTTAAAAATATAAGTGGTAAATTAATATTTTCACGCAATTCACGGGCAAGTAATAAACCATTTTTTCCAGGTAAGTTAATATCCATTACCACAAGATTAATCGTGTAGTGTGCAAGAATATGATGCATTTCTGCGCCATCTTGAGCCTCAAGAACATCATACCCTTCAGCTTCAAAAATCCCTTTAAGCGTATTACGGGTCACGATTTCATCTTCAACAATGAGAATTTTTGGGGTAGCCATTTTCCATCCTTATACTTATTTTGGCGTATGCTATCGTGGTTATCATTCTAACGATGTAACATTGTTGTAACAACAGAAAAATGCTCTGATTTTTTCATTAGGTTTTGTTTTTGTGATCTACATCATAGTTTTATGCTTTCAAATTTCTTTATGTTAAAATTTTAGGCAAGTTTCTCCTTTTCTAGTTTATTTTATGAAAAAATTTATCCTTTTTTTTATATTTATTTTTACCACATTTGTAGCTAATGCAGGATTGTTTGATAAAAAACAATCATTTTTAAATGTAGATGATGCATTTGCATTTTCTGCTACATTATCTCCAGATAAAACTCAACTCCAGATTCATTGGGATATCGTGAAAGGATATTATCTTTATCAAGATAAAATCAGTGGTAGATTTGTTGATAAATCAAAATTGTTGGTAGCTCGTTTTCTACAACAATCAGAACGACATCAGGATCCTTATTTTGGTGAAGTGAGTGTCTTTACCCAACCCATAGATGGCACTTTTATCGGTGATTTTTCCCATGCTGATGATAAAGTGGAAATATCTTATCAAGGTTGTACAGAAGGTTTTTGTTATCCACCAGAAAGTAAAGTTTTACGGCTTGGTGATCTTGTTATTTCTAATGTTAAAGCTATAGAAAATAATACGGAAGAACCAGTGCTTTTATCAGAGCAAGATCGTTTGGCTGATAGCTTATTTCATAGCAAATGGGCAATTTGGGGCTTCTTTTTATTAGGCGTAGGGCTTGCTTTTACACCTTGTGTGTTGCCTATGTTGCCTTTACTTTCAGCAATTGTTATTGGTCAACAACAAAGAAGTATGTCGCGAGCATTTATTTTAACATTCCTTTATGTACAAGGGATGGCGTTGACTTATACTTTATTAGGTCTTGCTGTTGCAGCAATTGGCTTACCGTTCCAAATTGCCTTACAACATCCTTATGTCATGGTAGGGCTTTCTATTTTGTTTGTTGTACTTGCCCTTTCTATGTTTGGGATGTTTACCCTTCAATTGCCGAATAGTTTACAAAATAAACTTAATACATGGAGTCAGAAACAAACGTCAGGGGCTTTTGGTGGCGCCTTCGCTATGGGGATGATAGCCGGCCTTGTTGCTTCACCTTGTACTTCAGCCCCGCTTTCAGGTGCTTTACTTTATGTGGCGCAAAGTGGTGATTTATTCACAGGTGCGGCAACCCTTTATTTGCTCGCTCTTGGTATGGGCGTGCCGCTAATGTTAATCACATTATTTGGTAATAAAATTTTGCCAAAATCAGGTGAGTGGATGAACACAGTGAAACAAACATTCGGCTTTGTTATGTTAGCATTACCTGTGTTTTTGCTTTCTCGTATTTTGCCTGAAGTATGGGAGCCACGCTTATGGGCTGGATTAGCGACAGCATTCTTTATTTGGTTTGCGTTGCAGATGCCTAAGAGCGGTTTTGGCTATGCCATTAAAATTATTAGTTTTGCGTTGGCTATGGTTTCCGTACAACCTCTGCAAAATTGGATTTGGCAAGCTCAGAACACAACACAAAGTGCGGTAGAAAATAAGCCTGTTTCTCAGGTTAAATTTAAGCAAATTAAAAATATTGAAGAACTTGACCGCACTTTAGCGGAAAATCCCTATTCAATCGCGATGTTGGATTTATACGCGGATTGGTGTGTTGCTTGTAAAGAATTTGAAAAGTTGACTTTTTCAGATCCAAAAGTGCAACAGCAATTTCAAAATATCTTATTGTTACAAGTCAATATGACAAAGAATAGTCCGGAAAATAAAGCATTAATGGAACGCTTTAATGTGATGGGATTACCCACAATTTTATTTTTTGATAAGCAAAATAATGAGATTCAAGGAAGTAGAGTAACGGGCTTTATGGATGCTGATTCTTTTTCTAATTGGATTGAAAAGCTACTTTAGTTATTTTTAACTTTTGGTAAAAAGTATTTTTCAATTTTAATTATTGTTTAACTATCCGTTAAATATTAATATGGCGCCGTTCTAATTTATCTTTAAACAAAAGGAAAGCAAATGAACAATCTTGAAAAATATCGCCCTTATGTATTAGCTCTATTACGTATCACTGCTGCTTACATGTTTATCTTACATGGCACAGCAAAATTTTGGGAGTTTCCAATTTCTATGACGGGTGGAAATGGTCCAGTCGGCGACTCAATGATGATTGTAGGTGGCGTGATTGAAATTGTCGGCTCAATCTTATTAATTTTAGGATTATTTACGCGCCCAGCTGCGTTTGTTTTATCTGGTCAAATGGCTTTTGCGTATTTCTTTATGCATGTGGCTGGAAAAGGGAATTTATTATTCCCAATTGCAAATGGCGGTGAGCTCGCGTTACTTTATTCTGTTATATTTTTGTACTTTGTTTTTTCTGGTGCGGGCGCTTTATCATTAGATAACAGACTTTATAGAAAGTAGTTTAGTTTTATAATTTTAATCCTTATTTTGCCCACATAAAGTGGGCTTTTTTTAATAAAGCACCTAGATATGTATCTAGGTGCTTTGTTGTTAGAGATAATATAAATATGTCAATAGGTATAGATTTCTGAATCAACAAAGAAATAGGCTATTTCACGTTTAGCACTTTCTAGGCTATCAGAACCGTGAACTGAATTTTCGCGTTGACTTAGTGCAAACTCTTTACGAATTGTACCTTCTTCTGCTGTTTCTGGATTCGTATTGCCAATTAAAGTGCGGTAATCTTTAATTGCATTTTCTTTTTCTAATACAGAAACTAAAATTGGTGCTGATATCATATAATTAATAAGTGGTTCAAAAAATACTTTCCCTTGATGTTCAGCATAGAAACCTTCAGCTTGCTCACGCGTTAAATGTATCATCTTTGTGGCAATAATCTTAAAACCAGCCTGTTCGAAACGTGCCAAAATAGCACCCATAAGATGGCGATTAACTGCATCAGGTTTAATAATAGAAAGTGTTCTTTCCGTCATAAATAGATCCTTATTCTTCTGATTTTAACAATAATAAATTTGCAAGTGTTTGTATACCAATACCTGTAGCTCCCACACCCCATAAATCGCTACCTGATTTACGATAAGTTGCTGCACAATCAATGTGTAACCAGTTCTTCTGATAATTTTTTATAAAATAAGAGAGAAACGCTGTTGCTGTGCTTGCACCTGCCCCAACCGGGACACTACCAATATTAGCAATGTCTGCAAATGATGAGCTGATTTGTGAACGATGGAAATCTTCAAACGGTAAACGCCAGAAGGGTTCATTTTCATCTTGAGCAGACTGGAATAGCTCTGCTACTAAGTTTTCATCCATTGAAAGTGCTGCATGATAATCATTACCTAATGCAACTTTTGCCGCTCCAGTTAATGTTGCACAGTCAATAATAAATTTGGGGTGCTGATTATCAGCTTCAATTAACCCATCCGCTAGGACAAGACGGCCTTCAGCATCTGTATTTAATACTTCAGCGGTAATGCCATTTCTATAAGTGATAATATCTCCCAATTTAAAGGCATGACTACTCACTAGGTTTTCTGCACAACATAAGTAAAGTTTTACACGTTGATTTAACCCTCGTGTAATTGCTAATCCTAAAGCACCAGTTAATAATGCTGCTCCCCCCATGTCGGTACGCATAGTACTCATTCCATCACTTGGCTTTAGGCTGTAACCACCACTGTCAAAAGTAATCCCTTTCCCAACTAAACAGGCTAATATTGGCGCATTAGGATCATTTGTTGGGTTAAAATCAAGTTGTAACATAGCTGGTGGATTTGCTGACCCCTTACCAACCGTCCAGATACCATGATATCCTTGTTGTTTAAGTTCTTCTCCTGAAACGATCTGGAAACTTACCGCACTTTTTTTATTATAAATATCTGATTGATTTAAGATAAATTCGGCTGCATGCTCGGCCAATTTTACAGGCGTTAAGTTTTGTGCCGGTTCATTAATGATTTCACGTACAAAATCACTGCATTCAATACGTGCTAATAGTTCATCTTGTGGTTCGTCATCAAGATGAGGAAATTCAATTGAATAATCTTGTTTAGCAGTATAAAAGCCTTGGTAAAATGCCCAGCAAGATTCTAATGCCCAATTATCACCTAAAAGCTCAACTTCTTGAATGCCTATGTTACGTAACTTCCGTGCAGCGCGTTGTATTAAAGTACGGTCTGTTTTTTCATTGTTTTGTAAATGAATAGTCGCTTGTTTATCGTTAAAACTGAGAATTGTTTTTTCCCCCCAAACAGCATTAGCTTGTTGGTATGAAAGTATAATTTCCACTTTGTCCTCCAGATAAAAGAAAATGAGGGGGAACACTATACCAGTTTTATTCTTGATTTCATAAAGTAATAGTCTGATTTTAGGAGTATTTATGGATAAATTTAGGTAAAATGACTTATCTTAGTAATTAGGTTGACGTTGCGATGACTTCATTTTTTCATAAAAAATATATTACTTTTTGTATTAATGTATTTGTTGGGCTATTTTTTACAACGGTTTTGATATTCAAGAAGGGATATAGCTATGTTCCCATAACTTTAGGTGCTGTTAGTGTTATTTATGTTATTATTTATTTTATAAAATCAAAGATACATGATGAATTATCTAAAATAGATAAAATTTTCATATTTTCCTTATTATATTATTTTATTAGTTTTTTACTTTCTGTTTTTATTAATCAGGATAGTTTTAGAGAAATTGACAACCCAAGTCGAGTTTTATTATTCATTCCTTTATTCATTTTATTTCGACATTTCCCATTAAAGATTGATACGATCTTGTATGCTATTCCGACAGGGGCAATTATAACAGGGTGCGTGGCATTATTTCAGAAATTTTATTTGGGATATGATAAGCCTTTTCCTGAAATTATGCATATTCAGGTTGGGGATATAGCTATTTCATTAGCGACATTTAGTTTAGTGATCACAATACATTTTTTCATAAAACAATATTATAAATCTGTATTAATAGGATTGGCTGGAGTTATTCTTGCGATGAGTACAAGCGCATTATCCGGTGCGCGTGGTGGCTGGGTAGGATTTCCAATTATACTGATTATTCTTTTATTACTATATCGTCAATTTCTTAGTAAGAAACTGATAATAGCTTTTTTTGCTATTATGGGTGGATCTTTTATTCTTCTTGTAATGAACCCTAAATTTAATATGACGAAGCGTTATTATGCGGCTGAGTCTGATATTAAGTTATATCTAGAAAAAAATGATAAAAGTACATCGTTGGGGGCTAGGTTTGACATGTGGGAGAATGCATTTGTAGCCATTAAAGAATCGCCTATCTTTGGTCATGGGAGCAGAGGTTACGAACTATTCAGAAATAAACAGATAGAATCAGGTAGTATGGCGAAAACGACCTTGCAGTTTAATAGCTTGCATAATCAATTTTTAGAATCTTGGGTTAAACGGGGACTATTAGGTTTTATAGGATTGATAGTTATATTATTTGTGCCTTTTATTTATTTTATGAAAAATTGTCAACAACAAAATTTAGAAATAAAATGTGTCGCAATTTTAGGTGTTATGCATCTATTATCTCATTTATTCTATTTTATGAGCCAGTCATTTCTTGCGCATAATTCGGGATCGTTATTTTATTTCTTCGTTTGTATTATTTTTTATAGTTTAATTAGATCTTCTCGTTCTTCTTCCTATTAAAAAGAGAAAGAGTTAAAAATAGAAAGTCAGTTCCATGATTAAGAACGCTACTTTTTTATTAATTTACTGGAAATTCTTCAATGACAACAGGAAGTTGTAAGATTTTGCCTAATCGTAGAATGGTGACGAGAACTTTTGAATTAGGTTTTGTATTTGCGATAATTTGCATCATTTCTCGGGCTGAAATGCCTTCTTGATTATTTAATTTCAAAATGACATCACCTAATTGAATTCCTGCTTTTGCTGCTGGGCTATTCGGGCTTACTCCAGTGATGACTATGCCTTCTTCACTACTTGAACTGATGTCGCTTTGCACACCAAAATAACCTCGGATAACACGCCCATCTCGAATGATTTTCTGTAAAACATCATTTGCAATATCCATTGGAATGGCAAAATTTAGTCCTTCTGCTATTTCATTAGCGGTTTTCCCAATACTAAGGGTGCTGATTCCAACCAATTCCCCTGCAGAATTAATTAATGCACCACCTGAGTTGCCGCGGTTAATTGAAGCATCGGTTTGGATGAAGTTTTGTCTGCCAACAGAATCACCTACGGCATTACGTCCCACTGCGCTAATAATACCTTGAGACACGCTTTGCCCTAAGTTATAGGGATTACCGATTGCTAATACCACATCACCAACGTGAGCTTGACGAGCTGAATTTTGTGGAATGGTTGAAAGATTATTTGCACGAATTTTGAGAACAGCGAGATCGGTGAGATTATCTGAACCAACAAGACTGGCCTCAAAAATATTTCCGTTTTGTAACGCTACTACAATTTGATCCGCATTTTGGATAACGTGTTTATTCGTCAGAATATAGCCATCTTTACTCATAATTACGCCAGAACCTAAGTTATTCACTTGTAGCTGATCATTATCATTAATGCTGGCGGAAGAAAAAGAGCGGTTATAAACATTCACTACTGCTGGAGAGGCAATACGCACCGCATTTTTGAACGATACAATATCGTCTGAAGTGAAGATATTGCTGTTATTCAGTCTTGGAACTGCAAACAAAATCACGCCAGCAGCCGCCAAGCCCCAAAGTGCGGAATGGAAAAGTTTTTTAAGCATTTAGATTCCTTTCGGTGTGTAAGTTAATTTTATATCGTCACCGATTTGTTCTAATTCATTGAGTTGCCATAATGGTGCATCGGCAAGTTTAGTTAAATTCGGTAATTGGCATAGACCACGAGCATTGTCGCCAAGTAATTTGGGCGCAATGTAAATAATCAATTCATCCACTAATTTCGCATCAATTAAACTACCCGCTAGATTTGCTCCAGCTTCTACCCAAAGCATATTTATTTGGCGTTTTCCCAGTTCTCGCATTAATTCTTTTAGTAAATTTTCTTTTGGAAGCATAATTTGTTCGCAGAAATCAGGAAAACCTGTTAAATCTCGTGTTTCACTAGAAACTAACCAAACGGGAGAATGCGTTAAAAAAAGTTTATGAGTCGGCTGAATGCGATGTTGTGAATCTAAAATGACACGCACAGGCTGACGAAGATCTTCTTTTTTATATTCTGTTTTAAGATTTTCAGGGAATTCATTCCAGCGTACATTAAGGCTAGGATCATCTGCAACGACTGTCGCAGAAGTGGATAAAAGTGCGGATGATTTTGCTCGCATTTTTTGTACGTCCGAACGAGAATCAGGGCCCGTAATCCATTTACTTTCTCCACTTGCCATTGCTGTTCGTCCATCTAAACTCATTGCAAGTTTGAGCTGAACAAAAGGCATACCTTGACGCATTCGTTTTAAAAAGCCTTTATTTATTTTTTCAGCTTGATCGTTTAATAAATTCACCGCACTTTCGACGCCTGCATCAGACAACATTTTCAATCCTTTCCCCGCTACTTGGGGATTTGGGTCTTGCATCGCAGCAATGACTTTCACTACGCCAGCCTCGATTAATCCTAATGCGCAAGGCGGTGTGCGACCATAATGAGAGCAGGGCTCTAAGGTGACGTAAGCGGTTGCTCCTTTGGCATTTTCACCAGCTTGAGCTAAGGCAACGCGTTCAGCATGAGGTTGTCCAGCCTTAAAATGAAAGCCTTCCCCCACAATTTCACCATTTTTTACCAATACGCATCCTACCGATGGATTCGGAGTGGTGGTATATTGTCCTTTGGCGGCTAAATCCAAGGCGCGTTGCATAAATTTGCGATCTTGCGCGGAAAATTCGCTCATGGTTAATCCTTTAAGTTCTCAATTTCTTTGGTGAATTGATTAATGTTATCAAAACTCAAATAGACTGATGCAAAACGAATATAAGCCACTTTATCGAGTTTTTTTAATTCATTCATCGCGAGTTTTCCAACCAGTTTACTTGGCACTTCACGTTCACCCGTCGCACGTAATTGAAAAATTATATGGTTAATTGCTTGTTCAACATCATCTGCACTTACAGGGCGTTTTTCTAACGCATGCTGAATACCACTGCGTAATTTATCTTCATTAAACGGTTCTCGAGTGCCGTCAGTTTTAATAATTTTTGGTACGATTAATTCGGCTGTTTCAAAGGTAGTAAAACGCTCATGACAATGACCGCACTCACGACGGCGACGAACTTGATAGCCATCCGATACCAAACGGCTATCAATTACCTTGGTTTCTTCTGTAAAACAAAATGGACAGCGCATAGACAATTCTCCGTAAAAAGGGCCGTTATCTTAGCAAAAAATCGGTTCTTTGACGATTAGCTTTATGCCTTTCTTGTCTTCTTTTGTACGAATAATAAGCCAAACCAATCTTTTGTTTGTTTTAATAATTTTTCGATATTTCCAGTTTGTTCAAATCTTGAGGTTTGCGCCAATACGCGTGACCAATATGGATCTGCTTGAGCGCCGTAATTGCTGTCTTCGCCCAGTTCCTGAAGTTTTGTAGAAATATTGTCAAAATCTACCGCACTTTCATCGTCCACAATAAAATCATTCACATTTCTTACCGTTGGCACCAATTGGATTTCTATTTGACTTTGTAAATAATCTTTTACGTAAGTTTCTAATTGAGCGAGAGCGGTTTTGCGCTCAATAGGCGGTAATTCGATAACTTGATCTTGCGTAATTAATTTTGGTGGTACCGCATTTTCTTGTGTAACACATTGAATCAAATAATAAATCCAAGGACGGATACAATAGCGATCTTTGTATTTCGCAAAATGCCATTGAATCACCTGTGAATCATCGCCAAATAAAGGCTCCATATAACCAAATAGACGAATTTCTTGATTTTCATTGTGCCAATTTACGGATAAATTGAAATCGACGGAAGCATGTTTGGCTTCACCAAGATCCGCTATTTTCTTTTTAAATTCCAAAACATTGTCTCGAATATTTTCAGCATAAACTTTTCCAAATTCGGCTCGAGGTAACACGCCTTTTACTTCTGCTTGTCTAAAATAATCAGAAAAATTTTGTTCATCAAGGTAGATTAAGTCATTATTGAGCGCGTAATTATCGAATCCACTTAAGGTGAAATTTTCACTGTCGGCAATACGATCATCTTCATCACGGAAATAGACACCGAGTTGTTTTTCAAAGAAAAATTTCACTGGATTTTCCACAAAGCTGACTAAACGATCCAGTTCAATTTCTTCTATTTTTTCTGGGTTTTCTGTCATAGTGACGGCAAATTCTGAATTGCTAGCTGTTGCGTCAAATTGTGCTATTGGCAACCATTTTGTCGCAAAAGAGCGGGTAAATTTCTCGTTATATTTGAAATTATCTGGGCTAAATGCCGTCATGGGATGCTCAATCACCGTAAGGGTATTTTCGCTTTGACCTTGATTAATATAATCCACGAGTTGACTTACCAATACAGAAGGTTCTTTCGGTTGATTATCTGTAATGGAACGGCCAACATAGCTGATATAGCAATAATCACGTGCTGCCAATAAGGCTTCTAAGAACAAATAGCGATCATCATCACGGCGAACACGGTCGCCTTTTTGATGGTGATATTGCATTAAATCAAAACTGTTTGGTGTTTGTGTTCTAGGGTAATCCGCATCATTCATTCCAAGTAAACAAACTACCTTGAATGGCACTGAACGCATTGGTAATAAGGTGCAGAAGTTTACTTTTCCTGCAAGGAATTTGAGGCTATTTGGCGCATCTTCCAATTTCATTGTGATGACATCGGCAATCACGTCTGCTTGCAATTCTTCAGTAAAATGGAGCGTTTTTAGATGCTCAGCTAATTCATTAATTTTCTCTTGAATATAGAAAATCGTGTCGCTTGTGTCTTCATTTTGCACGAAGAAATCTGATAAAAGCGCGGTTAAAATTTCTTGCCATTTTTCGATGGAATGTGCTTGTTGCAGCGTTTCATGCAACGCTGAAAGTGCGGTGAAAAAGTGAGATAAATTTCCAGCAAGTTCACCCTTTAAGCCATAGCTGCTGTTTAACCCTAGGCTATCTTGCCAAATACCGTGTTCTTCACGCATCGCATAACCTAACATCATTCGTTCTAATCCAGCCTGCCAAGAATTGAAATTGATACCATCTTGATTTTTTTGCAAACCGAAACGAATCCCTGAATCCGCCACCCATTCTCGCACTAATGGCAAATCAGCAAGAGAAATATTAAATCGTTCTCGCATCGCAGGAATATCCAGCAACGCTAAGACGTCCTCTGCACTAAAATTGCTTTCTTTTAAGCGCAATAAAGTTAAGTAACTTGATACCAACACATCACTTTCTGAAAGTTTATTATCCGAAAGTGAAAATGGAATTTGTGGCGCATCCCCATTTTTTTGCCCGAAAACTGCCTGAATATAAGGTGTATATTGGTTTATATCTGCCACCATAACAACCACATCTTTTGGCGTAAGGTTAGGATCTTGATTAAATAAATCTAATAAATAATCGTGCAATATTTCCACTTCACGCATAGCACTGTGGCAAGAATGTAGGGTTAAAGTACGGTCATTTTTTGCGATATTTAGCGGTTTATTTTCTAAATGCAGAATTTGAGACTGCAATTGCCCAAGCAAACTGTTCGATTTAATTTCTTGATAAGCATTGACGGGATAAGTTGGAATATGTTCTTCATCTCGCACCAAGGTGTAAAGAAAATCTCGCCCCATTTTTCCCCAAGCAGCCAGTAACGGATTGCCTACTTGAAGGTTTTCTTTTTGATAAGTGACATCAAACTGAGCGTTTTCTAGTTGAGAAAGTTGATCCTCGGAAAACAGCGGTTGATTTTTATCTTGTTTATTGAATTGATAACGCTTGCGAGAACGCAAATAATCAAGGCGTAAATCGCTAATATCTCCCCAATACTCTTGGCATGGATTATTAAAAAATAAATGAATATCCACTTCTGATGACATCGCTTGCAAAATATTGAGATAAGCAGTTGGAAGTGCTGGAATACCAAAAATAAATATGCGTGAAGGTAATTTTTTCGGTGCTTTCTTATCGGCAAGCAAGGCTAAGAACTGATTATGCAAAGCCGCTCGATGTGTGGCATCCCCAACATCTGATTTAACATCGACGACCAATGCACGCCATAACTCACCTTGCCATTTTGTATTGCTTTGAATTTGCTCAAACAAAGTATCGTTTAGGTTAGGTTGCTGTTTTTGTATTTGAACAGTGATTTGTTCATCTTCGCCTTTTTCCCAAGCAAAAATCCATTCTGGTCGATAAACTAAATATTGGTCAAATAAATCGGCAATTTTGCTGCTGAGTTGATAAAGTTTGTATTGTTCAGAATGAGGCGATGATGCTAAATAATTGCGTAAAGGTGAAAAACTTTCTTTCTTGAGAAAAGTCGGGATTAATCGCATTAATCGCCATGTCATTGAATCTTTATCAAAAGGATTTTCCAGTGCCGTTGCGGGTAAGTTTTGAGCATAAAGTTGCCAAATAAAACTTGCTGGCATAGGAAATTTGAGGTTCGCTGAAATGCCTGTTTCTTTCGCTAATTCAATTTGCAGCCATTGCGCCATACCCGGGCTTTGCACCAAGATAATATCTTGCTGAAAAGGATCTTCTGGAGGTAACGATTTGAATAAGGAAGAAAGAATTTCTTTTTGTTTTTCGAGTTGATTAGAGTAGTAAACAATGAACACAATGGCGACCTTTTGAGGATTTGATTTAGAAAAAGACAAGCCCCATTTTACTTAGTTTTTATCGAAATTTCACCCATAGGATAACGCACAATGACTCGTTCGTTTTGACATTGAACGCGAAAAGTTAAGCCATTTTGTGGTATCAATTGTTCACAAGCTAACCCTAAAAATTGGCGTTGAGCTTGATTCTCCGCAATCTGTATCGCCTGAAAATCTTGATAAGTTTTCACCGCACTTTTTCTTTGGCTTGCCGTCCATTGATTGAAAGCAATAAATAAAACGCTAAATAAAGCCAAGGAAAATAATAGGGTAGTGAGCGACATGCCTTTATTCATCTGGAACATTAAAATCACTCCAACCTTTTTCAGCCAACTGCCATTGGCTATATTGTTGCACTAAGGTTGTTACAACCGGTTTGCCATAGGCTAAAGTTACCCCATCTAAAGTTAAATTCCCGTTGGTGATCACCGCGCCACTAATCCTTCCTTTGCCCGTTAGTTTTAAATCTCCCTCCGCAATTAATACGGCAGACACGATGCCATTAATTTCAACTTCCGCTTGTGAATTTGAAAACCAATAAAGTTTAGGTATTTTGTTAGCATTTAAAATTTTGGGTGGGGAAGAAAAGCGCGGTCGAAAATCCGTTAGTTTTTCTATGTGAATAAAATCTTTCAATGCACCTTGATTATCGCCTCTTGTGGGCGATTTTTTAAATAGACTCATTCTTTCACACCAAAGAAAATATTGAATTGCATCGGTGGCGCCATCAAGCGTGATGCTGGTTTGCTTTACACTTTCATTATTATTTAACGGTAAATCAAGGCAGGCGGTTTGTTTTTTCTCCTCTGTTATTTTTTGCAGTTGTAATGTTCTTTCTACATAGTATTTTCGTTGATTTTGTTGTGCACGAAAAAAACTTAAATGGCTGTCATCCAATAATAAGATTACGGTTAATAAACCTGAAATAAAAATCAGAATAGTCAGCGTGATAATGCCTTTGTGTGTAGCCATTATTTTTGATTCCAGAGCGCAACGACAAGGGATGTTTCGTAACTGATATTTGGGGTTTGTTTTAAATTTCCTTTTAGTTTGATTTCTAATCCTTTGCCTTCGATTAACCAATTAAATTGTAGGGTAGTGACTTCGTATTCATTGTTATCTAATAAATCTGTCCAACCGCCTCCAGCGTTGCAAGCCGATTGTTGAAAAGCTCGTTTACAAGTTTCTGCTGTGCAATTAGTAGGAATAACACTTTGATAAGTCAGTTTGGTTTTTATCATTTTATTACTTACTTTATAACCGAATAATTCTTCTGTACTGTTTTTAGATATATTTTTCCCATTTTTCATACAGGTTTTAGGCGAATCTTTGCCAATACAACCATTTTTATTTAAATCATAAAAGAACAACACGCAGCTATTAAGTGGGGCGTTATCTTCTTGGCTAATGAAAATGGCAGTGCCTTGTTCATCTAATTCAAATAAAGATAAATTGCTTTCTGTTCCTTTTGTATTTAATGCTCTAAATCCCAATCGCCGAAGATCTTTACCGATTAGCTGTAATGTTCGTTGTAGTTCTGCTTGTAGTTTTAAATGCAATAACATGTGTTGATTTTGCGTTTGTATTTGCACATAAAAATGTGAAATGCTTAGCAATAATAAAGACGATAACGCTAGCGAAATCATCAGTGCTAATAGGGTTTGTCCTTTTAATAATGTTTTCATGATTGATTGCATGCACTAGCCGCTTGATTGGTTTTCAAACGAATACTGCCAACATTGAAAAATGAAAATAATGTACGTTCATTTTCCGCTTGCAGAATAAAGCAACGAGTAACACTCGTATTACGAGCACCATAAAACCTCGTGATTTCTTTGGGATAAATATAATGGCTTTGAATCATCGTTTTTTGAGGAAAATAAGGATAGTAAAAATGTGCATAGGCCTCTTTCGGGCAGTTTGTTGGGTTTAAACAATCGCAAGTTTGATCATTTTTTACTTGTGCCGTTAAGCACCATTGCTGTGTCGCAAGGTTACGATTTATCAGCAGGAACCACACTTCCGATGAATTTTCTGCTCGAGTCTGAATTTGGCGTAGAAATAAATACAGGCGATGTTGCTCTTTGGCTAAAATCGTTTTAGGTGAGTCTGTTTGCCATAATGGCACGACAAAATTCAGCGCAATGCTGATAATTGCTAACCCAATCAATAATTCTACTAATGTCACACCTTTCTGCATAAAACGCTCCAATTTTCTACCGCACTTTAATGATAAATAATGAGTAGAAAAATCACTTCATGCTATTTTTGCGATCTGTATCGCAAACTTTTCTTGAAAACCTATAAAAACCATTGTTTTATAATTTTCAACTGGTTATTTTGGCAAATCTCGCTATAATGGCGCGGAATTTTTCTGTTCTTTAAAATCTGGTGGAAATATGAATCCAATGTTAAATATCGCAATTCGTGCGGCACGAAAAGCGGGCAATGTGATTGCTAAAAATTATGAACGCCGTGATGCTATCGAAAGCACGCAAAAAGGTATTAATGATTATGTGACCAATGTTGATAAAGCGGCAGAAGCAGAAATCATTGAAATTATTCGTAAATCTTATCCTGACCACACCATCATCAGCGAAGAAACGGGTGCGCTTGAAGGCAAAGATAGTGAAGTACAATGGGTGATTGATCCACTAGATGGTACCCGTAATTTTATGACGGGCCTTCCTCATTTTGCCGTGTCTATCGCAATTCGTGTAAAAAATCGCACTGAAGTCGGGGTTGTTTATGATCCAATCCGTAATGAATTATTTACCGCTGTGCGTGGTGAAGGCGCAAAATTAAACGAAGTACGTTTGCGTGTAGATAGTAAACGTGAAATTCAAGGTTCAATTTTAGCGACCGGTTTCCCATTCAAACAACCAAAATTAATGCCAACTCAATTTGCAATGATGAATGCTTTAATTGAAGATGCCGCGGATTTCCGTCGTACTGGTTCTGCAGCATTGGATTTATGCTATGTGGCGTCAAACCGTATTGATGGTTATTTTGAAA
Organism: Haemophilus sp. SZY H35; assembly: GCF_018829705.1. Taxonomy (NCBI): domain Bacteria; kingdom Pseudomonadati; phylum Pseudomonadota; class Gammaproteobacteria; order Pasteurellales; family Pasteurellaceae; genus Haemophilus; species Haemophilus sp. SZY H35. Next base: position 115,423 of record NZ_JAHKJZ010000003.1, on the reverse strand, counting down.
TGGGCTTAAAAGCATGGGATTGTGCTGCTGGCGATTTAATCGTGCGTGAAGCGGGTGGTTTAGTCTGTGATTTTGATGCTGGTAACGGCTACTTACGTAGCGGTAATATTATTGCAGCACCAGCGAGAGTATTAAAAGAAATGTTGAATAAAATTAGACCGTGTTTAGGTGAGAGTTTTAACGGTTAATTGTTTTATAAATAGCGCCATTTAATAATGGCGCTATTTTTACCCTTTAAAGTTTGGAATGTAAAAATTCTGAGATAAAAAAAGCAAGGTGATTTACCTTGCTTTATTAATTTGGTGGAGATAATCGGGATCGAACCGACGACCTCTTGAATGCCATTCAAGCGCTCTCCCAACTGAGCTATATCCCCATAAAAGACAGCAACATGATAAAATTTGACTATGTGGCTGTCAATACGATTTTATTATGCGTTTGTTATCCGATTAAATATTAAGCGTTTTGTGCATGAATAAAATCAATAGCACGCTGAATACGCGCAAGTACGCGATCCCTACCGATACCGACTAGGGTAACATCCATTGATGGAGATTGACCAGAACCTGTCACAGCGACACGTAATGGCATGCCAACTTTACCCATGCCCACTTCTAGTTCAGCAGCCGTTTGCTCAATCGCTTCGTGAGTAGAATGTAAATCCCAGCTAGAAAGTGTGGTTAATTTTTCTTTTACTTTTGCTAGTGCTTCGGCAGCGTTGCCTTTGAAATGTTTTTTTGCTGCTGCTTCATCAAAGGTTTCAAATTCTTCAAAGAAGTAGCGACTTGAACTAGCCATTTCTTTTAAGGTTTTGCAACGTTCCGCAAGCATGGTGACTATTTCCGTTAATGCTGGACCATTGCTTGTATCAATACCTTGATCCTTGTAATGCCATTCAAGGTGTTTAGCCACGTATTCTGGCGGTAATTCACGGATATAATGTTGATTTAACCACTGTAATTTTTCAGTATTAAATGCGCTAGCTGATTTGCTGACGTGATCTAATTCGAAATAGTTGATCATTTCTTCGCGACTGAAAATTTCTTGGTCGCCATGTCCCCAACCTAAACGCACAAGATAGTTGATTAAAGCTTCTGGTAAGTAGCCATCATCACGATATTGCATTACGCTCACTGCACCATGTCGTTTAGATAATTTTTGACCATCATCTCCATTAATCATGGAAACGTGCGCATAGGTTGGAATTGGAGCACCAATCGCTTTTAAAATATTGATTTGACGTGGCGTGTTGTTGATATGATCTTCACCACGTACTACATGAGTGATACCCATGTCCCAGTCATCCACAACTACGCAGAAGTTATAAGTTGGTGAACCGTCTGTACGACGAATAATAAGATCATCAAGCTCACTGTTACTGATTTCAATACGGCCACGCACGGCATCATCAAATACGACTGAGCCTTCAGTTGGATTTTTAAAACGTACAACGTGGGGTTCATCAGGTGAATGGTTGTGATCGTGTAAGCAGTGACGGTCATAACGTGGTTTTTCTTTATTTTGTTCTTGAGTATGACGAAGTTCTTCTAAGCGATCTTTAGTACAATAACAACGATATGCTAAGCCTTGTTCAATCATTTCATCGATCACTTGGTTGTAACGATCAAAGCGTTTAGTTTGGTAATAAGGACCATGTTCCCAAGGAAGATTTAACCATTCCATTCCTTCAATAATTGCAGCAGTTGCTTCTGGTGTTGAACGCTCTAAATCCGTGTCTTCAATTCGTAATACAAATTCGCCGTTATTATGTTTTGCGTATAACCAAGAATAAAGTGCAGTACGTGCGCCACCTACATGTAAATAACCTGTAGGACTAGGAGCAAAACGTGTACGCACTTTTACATTTGGATCTAAATTAAAAGGAGCATCTAGTTTCATTTTTATAACCTATCTTCAATAAAATATTAGTCGTTATTCTACTACGACTTGTTTGACTTCTAAATAAAAAAGCGGATTTTATGCTTATTTTTACGACAATTAAACAAAATTTAGTAAAAAGGTATTGACTGAAAATGCATTCTCCCTATAATGCCAACCCACAACATTAAGGGCGATTAGCTCAGTTGGGAGAGCACCTCCCTTACAAGGAGGGGGTCACTGGTTCGAGACCGGTATCGCCCACCACTTCTCTAAAAAGTGTTCTTAATGTTACTAAGTTTGACCTAGCGGGCGATTAGCTCAGTTGGGAGAGCACCTCCCTTACAAGGAGGGGGTCACTGGTTCGAGACCGGTATCGCCCACCACTTTTCTAAAGTGTCCTTTCCGCTCAAACTTTCCCGTTGTATTTAAACGCTTTCTAGTGGGCGATTAGCTCAGTTGGGAGAGCACCTCCCTTACAAGGAGGGGGTCACTGGTTCGAGACCGGTATCGCCCACCACTTAAAAGTGTTTAAATAAACCGAAAATTTAGGGTTTTACCTTAATATTATCGGGCGATTAGCTCAGTTGGGAGAGCACCTCCCTTACAAGGAGGGGGTCACTGGTTCGAGACCGGTATCGCCCACCACTTTATTTTTAAATTATCCAAATAATTTTCTTTTCCCGTTCAATCTATTACGTTTACGTGATAAAGTGCGCAGACATTGTCATGTCTCATTTTAGTCTGTTATGCATCATAGGGAAAATTCATGATCGCTTATATTTTCTTAGCTTTATTCACGATTGCGGCAGTGATTTTTATCATAAACTCCCATTATCGTTGGACTTATTTCTTTGCTATTACGCTTTTTACTTTTTTATTTGGTGGCATGCTTATGGTTTCCGGCCAATGGCAACGTGCTTTAAATTTTTCATCTGTGCTTTTTGTGGTACTGATGTTATTTCACCGTTTAAAAATTCATTATTACAAACAGCCTTTGTTAATTTCAGATTTCTTTCTTGTGGTGGATTGGCGAAATTGGGAAACCTTAATTCATTATAAAGGTGCGTTGTTTGGCGTTATTGGGTTACTTGCGTTATTAGGTTATGCGATTTTGGGTTTTAATGATGTCGAGTCTTTAGGGCTATTAGGTAACAGCATTGGGGCGTTATTGTTTATCGTTAGTTTTAGCTTGATGTGGCATTATTCTAAAAAGCCAAGTGCGGTGCAAGTTTGGTTAGATTCTTTGCCCGATGATGGTCGTGATGTGTTTTTAAATTTACCAATGTCTTGCCGCGGTATTTTTTTTAAAGTGCCAAATTTTGATGGCAATAGCCAAAATTTTATTGAAAAAATGACCGCACTTTCATTTGATACAAACAAGGTATCTGAAACAAAACCCGATATTGTTGTAACATTAATGGAATCCACGCTGAACCCTCATCAATTTGCTTTTAGTCAGCAATCTATTCCACCACTTTCCATGTTTGAACTTCAAAATAATACGGTATTTGCTTCGCCGTTGCGTGTACATACTTTTGCTGGCGCAACTTGGAAATCAGAATTTGCTTTTTTAGCAGGCGTGCCTTCGACCGATTTTGGCGCGTTAGCAAGTGGCGTTTTTTATTCTGTTGTACCGCACTTGCAATCAGGTTTAGTGAAAAATCTAAAAGCACAAGGATATTTTTGTGTTGCCTTATCGCCTTTTACAAAAGGTAACTACAATGCGAAATCCGCTTATGATCATTTCGGTTTTGATTTGATGTTACAGCCGCAAGACCTTGGCTATCCAGCGCCTATTAGTAAAAATCTTTGGGATATTAGTAGTGAAGAAATGATGAAGTACACCCGAATGATTTTGGAAAAACAGCATCCTGCATTAGAAAATGTGGATCAGCCGATGTTTGTTTATGTGTTGACTATGCGAGAACATGGCCCATATGAATTGGGCATGGAAAATACATTTAATCTTCAAATGCCTAATTTAGGGGCTAAAAGTATTTCTGCATTGAATGACTATACTCAACGTATTGTCGCTTTGAATGATGCGATTGAAGGAATGAATAACTATTTACATGAACGTAAAAAGCCTTTTGTTCTAGGGTATTTCGGTGATCACCAAGTAGCATTTGATAATGTTACCCCTCTGAAGAAAGGGGATTATGCACAGCCTGATTATGTAACACAATTTGTTGTAAGAAGTAATTGTGCGAGCCAATTTAAGCAAGAGCAACATTTTTTAGATCTCGCTTTTGCCGGAGGCGTCTTGATGAATGTAGCTGGATTATCAGCAGAAGATGAATTTATGAAAGCGAATATGGCAATGTGTAAACTAAGTCACGGAAAATTGGAGGATTCTTCTAATCCTGCATTCGTGAACGACTATCGTCATTATCTCTATCAAACCTTAAAGATTGCAAAATAGCTAAATAAAAAAGACCGATATTGATAATCGGTCTTTCTATTTTTATTTTTATTCTTTTAACTCTCCTAATACTTCAGATAATTGCGCCCCGACTAACACAACTAACCAGCTAATCTGAATCCACAACAGCATAATTGGCAATGTTGCCATTGCGCCATAGATTAGTTGATAAGAAGGGAATGTAGTGATATACCAAGTAAAGGCTTGTTTACCGAGTGTAAAGAAAATCGCGGCAATAAGCGCACCACAAGCAGAATATCTTGTATCCACTTTCTTATTTGGCACGATGGTATAAATCAATGTGAAAATAAACCATGTGAAAAAGAAAGGGAGTAAACTGAGCAATTTCACACCGAGCGAAAGTGTTTCTGATTGTTCAAACATCACTTTTATATAAGAGCTAATCCCTATACTTGTACCTATAAGGAGAGGTCCAAAAGTCAGAATCATCCAGTAAATCGCGAAAGAGGTAAAAATAGGGCGAATACTGGTATCATGCCAAATGCTGTTAAGGGTTCGGTCGATGTTATTAATTAGCATCAATGCAACGGCAATTAAACTTACAATTCCCACCGCACTCATTTTCTTTGAGTTTGAGACGAATTGATCGATATATTCGCCTACCATATCACTCGCTGATGGCGCAAAATTGGTGAAAATCATTTCTTTCAATTCTCCTGTTACTTCATTGAATACAGGAAAGGCAGAGAATATAGAAAAAATCACCATCACCATTGGCACGATAGCAAGCATCGTGCTGTAAGTTAGTGCGCCAGCAGCTTGGTTGAGTTTATTTTCTGAAAAACGTTTCCAAAAGATCTGGCTAAATTGTTTCAATGAAATCATAAAAATCCCCCACAGCAATGTTTAAATTTTTTACCAGAACCACATACACAAGGTTGTTTCATTGTAGGCAAGGATACGGTCGGATCAATAAAATACCAACGGTTTTCAATTTTCACAAAAATTGACCGCTCTTGATGGGTTAGTTCTTCCTCTTCGCCTTGAAAAATAGCTTTAAATTCCACCGCACTTTGAGTTTTTGTGAGGTTTTCTGTTTTTAAGATTTCTAATCCCAGCCATGTAGTATTGTCAGCCCATTCTTGCAATAGATGAGTTTCTAATAAAGTTTGTTGGCTTGGCACAGTTGTTGCAACAATATAAGGTATATTTTTTAAAACATAAGCCGTATAACGTGAACGCATGAGTTGTTCTGCCGTTTCGGGGAATGCTTGTCTCAAATGAAATTTGCCACAACAATCTGCGTAATGATGACCAGATTGACATGGGCAGCCTTCTGAAAGTGCGGTTGAAATTTCTGACATATTTATCCCTGTTGTTTGAATTTCGATACTTGTGATCGAATTGATCGTTTAAAGGCTTCAGCTAATACTTCAATATCTAATGCTGCTTCCAGCTCAACTTCATTTTCGGGTGCAGATAACAAGCGATTTAAATGACGAATTGTTACTTGCGGATAAGGGCGCGCGAGCAATTTCAATTCATCACCTTGTCTAATTTCTCCCGTTTCAATGACGCGAACATACCATCCACTGAGCCCAGTTTGATAAACAATATCGCGAGTTTCTTCGTTTTCCGTATTTTTTGATAAACGCTCACAAGGTTTACGTGGCTGAGACACTTCTAAAATGGTTGAGCCGATTTGATAACGATCACCAATGCAAACATTGTCTTCATTCAAGCCTGAAACGACAAAATTTTCTCCGTATGTAGCAGTTTCCATATAAGAAAAATCTTTATTTAATAAAGCATTTAATTCATTAAAAGAATCTGCCGACATAAAAAATAGCGCCTTATCCACACCACCATGATGTTTTTTCAAACCCACGTCGTTTCCTTCTGCACCAAGAGAATGAATTTTTACCGATGGTACGGTTTTCTTACGAATTGCGCTTTCGTATACGCTTCCATCTGAAAAGGTTAGGGTTTCAACTTGTCCCACTTTTATAACTAAAATTTTTGCATCCATTTTGATTTTTTATTGTTCTAGAAAAAATTTTCGTGGAATTATAACCGAAAACGTTTAACTTTTTGACCGCACTTCTTTTTTTACTTATTATTCGTTACAACAAAAAAACAAAAGGATATTCATTTATGCAATACGATCTCTCTCGCACAGAACAAGGTAAAATCCTAGGCATCACGGCCAAAATGGCTAACCGCCATGGCCTTATTGCTGGCGCAACAGGTACGGGTAAAACTGTCACATTACGTAAAATGGCAGAGGCCTTCAGTGATGATGGGGTACCGGTATTTTTAGTAGACGTAAAGGGCGATCTTTCTGGCTTAGTAAAGAGCGGTCAATTTCAGGGCAAAATTGCTGAACGAATTGAGCAGTTCGGGTTAGGCAATGAAAGTTATCTCAATGGCTATCCTGTTTCTTTTTGGGATGTTTTTGGCCAAACTGGCATTCCTCTCAGAACAACTATTTCTGAAATGGGCCCGTTGTTGCTTTCTCGTTTATTGAATTTAAATGCTACGCAAGAAGGATTATTAAACCTGGTATTTCGTGTGGCAGATGATAAAGGTTTATTGCTCATTGATTTAAAAGATCTTCGTGCAATGCTGAAATATGTTGCAGAGAATGCGAAAACCTTCCAAGTTGAGTATGGCAATGTTTCGACTGCAAGTGTTGGTGCAATCCAACGAGCATTACTGACACTTGAAAATGAAGGCGCAACGAATTTATTTGGTGAGCCAGCATTGAATCTAGATGATTGGATGCAAACTCGCGATGGGCGAGGGGTGATTAATGTACTCAATTCTGAAAAATTGATTAATTCCCCAAGAATGTATAGCGCATTTCTATTATGGTTGATGGCAGAACTCTTTGAACAACTGCCAGAAGTGGGAGATCCTGAGAAACCTAAATTTGTCATGTTTTTTGATGAAGCACACTTATTGTTTGATGGTGCGCCGAGCGTACTAGTGGAAAAAGTAGAACAGGTTGTGCGTTTGATTCGTTCTAAAGGTGTGGGAATCTATTTTGTCACGCAGAATCCACTTGATTTGCCAGATACCGTATTAGGGCAGTTAGGTAACCGTGTTCAACACGCTCTTCGTGCATTTACTCCTCGCGATCAAAAAGCTGTAAAATCAGCTGCAGAAACTTTCCGAGCAAACCCTTCTGTGAATGTCGTCGAGACCATTTCAACCCTTGGAGTGGGACAAGCATTGGTATCATTTTTAGATGAAAAAGGCATGCCAACGCCAGTTGAAATTGCCTATATCTATCCGCCAAAAAGTCAGCTTTCACCATTAACGACAGACGAACGTAATGCTTGGGTGAAAGATGATGATCTTTATGCGTATTATAAAGAATATGTAGATAATGAATCTGCCTTTGAAGTATTAACTGCTCAAGCGGATTTATCTGCGGTACAACAAAAACAAGCAGAGCAAGCCCAAGCGGAAGAAGAAAACGGCTTCTTAGGTAGTTTGAGCCGAATGATTTTTGGTACGCAAAAGCGCGGTGAAAAATTATCGCCAACTGAACAAATTGTAAATAGTGTTGCGCAGTCTGTAGGGCGAAATATTCGAAATCAAATTACCAAGCAAATTATGAGAGGAATAATGGGGGCATTGAAAAAATAGGTTGATGATGAATGAAATGTGAGGGTTTCCGTTTAGAAGATACGTATCTAAATTACTTTAAATAAAAGATAATTGATTAAGTTTTTGAAATCCTCGCTTTTTCTTGGTTCTATATTTTATTAGATTTTTTATTACCATCATCTTTATGATTCAATGCGATAAATATTAAATTTTTCACTGATTTTACAAGCGTCATGTATTAATTTCTTTGTTCCCAAGAATTAATTTTTTCGCTAGAATGCAGTCAATTTTTGACTTAATAAAGGATAACATTATGTTTGGAAAAGGCGGTTTAGGCGGCTTAATGAAACAAGCCCAACAAATGCAAGAAAAAATGCAAAAAATGCAGGAAGAAATCGCGCAACTAGAAGTAACGGGTGAATCTGGTGCAGGTTTAGTGAAAATCACAATTAATGGTGCACATAACTGCCGTCGCATTGACATTGATCCGTCTTTAATGGAAGACGATAAAGAAATGTTAGAAGATTTAATCGCGGCCGCTTTTAACGATGCGGTACGTCGTGCAGAAGAATTACAAAAAGAAAAAATGGCATCGGTTACTGCTGGAATGCCATTACCTCCAGGAATGAAGTTTCCATTTTAATTTGTTGGATAAAAGACAGAGGTGCTAAATGAAAAAACTATTTATTGCAATTGTCTCATTTTTCTTTTTTACTTTTAGTAAAGATGTGATCACTGTGGAACAGTTTAAGGCAGATCAAACACTATTAGAAAAATATCTCTATCAATGTAAGAATGGTGAAATTCATCCAAATGATCTCATTTGTTTAAATGCTAAAAAAGCAAAGCGTCATCTATTATTAGATGCCGAAAGAGCTCGTCTTTCAGCAAAATAATTTAAATTATGGTATATGATACCTCATATACCATTTTATATTTTCCCATCATAAACACTATGCAAAGCAGTCCACTTTTAGAACTCCTTATTGAAAACTTACGTTGTCTTCCAGGCGTAGGGCCTAAATCTGCGCAACGTATGGCTTATCATCTTTTACAACGTAATCGTAGCGGTGGAATGAATTTAGCTCGAGCACTCATAGAAGCCATGTCTAAAATTGGCCATTGTTCACAATGTCGAGACTTTACAGAAGAAGACACTTGCAACATTTGCAATAATCCACGCCGTCAAAATTCAGGTTTGCTTTGTGTCGTTGAAATGCCAGCAGATATTCAAGCGATTGAGCAAACGGGGCAATTTTCAGGACGTTATTTTGTCTTAATGGGACACTTATCGCCACTTGATGGTATTGGTCCTCGTGAAATTGGTTTAGATTTACTGCAAAAACGTTTAGTAGAAGAATCTTTCCATGAGGTGATTCTTGCAACAAATCCAACAGTGGAAGGTGATGCGACAGCAAACTACATCGCTGAAATGTGTCGCCAGCACAATATCAAAGTAAGTCGTATCGCTCATGGTATTCCTGTCGGTGGTGAACTGGAAACTGTGGACGGCACAACGCTTACTCACTCTTTTCTAGGTCGTCGTCAAATCGACTAATCTTCTCATACCATTATGCGTTTATTTATCGCCGAAAAACCAAGCTTAGCTCGAGCTATTGCTGATGTGCTCCCCAAACCCCATCAACGTGGGGATGGTTTTATAAAATGTGGCGATAATGATGTGGTAACTTGGTGTGTAGGGCATCTACTCGAGCAAGCAGAACCCGATGCCTATGATCCTAAATTCAAACAATGGTGTTTAGAACATCTCCCTATCATTCCTGAAAAATGGCAACTTTTACCGCGAAAAGAAGTAAAAAAACAACTTTCTGTGGTGGAAAAACTAATCCATCAAGCCGATACTCTTGTTAATGCAGGAGACCCTGATAGAGAAGGACAATTACTTGTCGATGAAGTGTTCAGTTATGCCAATTTATCTGCCGAAAAACGCGATAAAATTTTACGCTGCTTGATTAGCGACCTAAATCCAAGTGCGGTAGAAAAAGCGGTTAAAAAATTACAACCAAACCGTAACTTTATTCCTCTAGCCACATCTGCACTCGCACGAGCTCGCGCCGATTGGCTTTACGGCATCAATATGACAAGAGCCTATACCATTCGTGGCAGACAAACTGGCTATGATGGCGTGCTTTCTGTTGGCCGAGTACAAACCCCAGTGCTAGGTTTAATTGTACGTCGGGATTTGGAAATTGAACATTTCCAACCGAAAGATTTCTTTGAAGTACTAGCTTGGATTAATCCAGAGAATAAAGAAGAAAAAACTCAGGAAAAATCAACCGCACTTTTCAGTGCCTTATGGCAACCAAGCAAAGCTTGTGAGGATTACCAAGATGATGACGGCAGGGTGCTCTCTAAAGGATTAGCAGAAAACGTTGTAAAACGTATTACAAATCAATCTGCAGAAGTAACCGAATACAAAGACGTTCGTGAAAAAGAAACGGCGCCCTTGCCTTATTCCCTTTCTGCGTTACAAATTGATGCAGCAAAGCGATTCGGCATGTCCGCTCAAGCCGTATTAGATACGTGCCAACGCCTATATGAAACTCATCGTTTAATCACTTATCCGCGTTCTGATTGTCGCTATTTACCCGAAGAGCATTTTGCCGAACGACACAATGTACTAAATGCAATTTCAACCCATTGTGAAGCTTATCAAGTCTTACCAAATGTCATTTCAACTGAACAGCGAAATCGCTGTTGGAATGATAAAAAAGTAGAAGCTCACCATGCAATCATTCCAACGGCTAAAAATCGTCCAGTAAATCTAACACAAGAAGAACGTAATATTTACAGCCTTATCGCTCGCCAATATTTAATGCAATTTTGTCCTGACGCAGAATATCGTAAAAGCAAAATCACATTAAACATTGCCGGCGGTACTTTTATAGCCCAAGCGCGAAATTTACAAACGGCTGGCTGGAAAGAATTGTTAGGCAAAGAAGACGACACAGAAAATCAAGAACCCTTATTACCAATAGTAAAGAAAGGACAAATTTTGTATTGTGAACGCGGAGAAGTCATAAGTAAAAAAACTCAGCCACCAAAACCTTTCACGGATGCCACACTGCTTTCTGCAATGACGGGGATTGCTCGATTTGTACAGGATAAAGATCTCAAAAAAATCCTACGAGAAACAGATGGATTGGGTACAGAGGCTACTCGCGCTGGCATCATTGAGTTACTTTTTAAACGCGGTTTTTTAACGAAAAAAGGGCGAAATATTCATAGCACAGAAACTGGAAGAATTTTAATTCAGGCATTACCAGATATTGCTACCCAACCAGATATGACCGCCCATTGGGAATCGCAACTCACAGACATTAGTCAAAAACAAGCAACCTATCAGCAATTTATGCATAACTTGAATCAAATGCTGCCTGATTTAGTCCGTTTTGTAGATCTTAATGCATTAAGACAATTAAGCCGCATTAAAATGATCAAATCCGATAGAACCAAACCTAAAAGTGCGGTAAAAAAATCGAGTAAATCAAACGGTCAAACTGATTAAAGTTAAACCAATTAATATTTTTTTTATGCAAAGCACTTGCGAGAAAATTGAATTTTCTATAACATTCACGACCAGTTTTCTTGCAAAATTGCAAATTAGAGAGAAAAAATGTATCAAGTTCTTTTATTTATTTATGTTGTTGTCGCGATTGCCTTGATCGGGTTTATTCTCGTTCAACAAGGTAAAGGAGCGAACGCTGGCGCATCTTTTGGTGGTGGCGCATCAGGTACAATGTTTGGCTCTGCTGGTGCAGGTAACTTCTTAACACGTACTAGCGCGATTTTAGCAACCGCATTTTTTGTTATTGCTCTTGTTTTGGGAAACATGAATTCACATAAAGGCAATATTCAAAAAGGTGCTTTTGACGATTTATCACAAGCTGCAGAGCAAGTTCAGCAACAACAAACAGCTCCAGCGAAAGAAAATAAAAATAGCGATATCCCACAATAAAATAGGATTAGCATAAAAATTAACGCTCTGGTGGTGGAATTGGTAGACACGCTATCTTGAGGGGGTAGTGACCACAGGTCGTGCGAGTTCAAGTCTCGCCCAGAGCACCAGTATTGAAAAAGACCGTTTTTTACGGTCTTTTTTTATTTTCTTTTTTCTTACGTTAACATAAGCCAAATCCTTGTGATATAAGGTTATCTCATTCCCTTTCTCTTATTTTATCTTATTTATTCTTACATTTTCTTACGTTGACAACCACCAACTTTAAGGGTACAAATAAGGGTACCTTGTTTAGGATATAGAAATTTGTACCCTTATTTATCTCTGAGAGACAGTCAATAAAACTGTTGAGAAACCTATACTCCTTTATAGACTATAAGTTAAAAATAGGTGTATTAAATTTGGGGAATTGAGTCTGTAACTTGATGGAGATTTTATGGCTAGAATGACAAAACCATTAACAAACACGGAAGTAAATAACGCTAAGTCGAAAGAAAAAAATTATAAGCTAATTGATGGTAATGGATTGTTTCTACTAATAAAATCTAATGATGTGAAAAATTGGCGATTTAGATATAAACGACCAATAACCAATAAAGAAAATGAAATAAGTCTAGGTAATTTTCCTAGCATATCTCTCGCTCAAGCAAGAGATATGAGAGATGAATTTTTGACTTTAATCGCTCAAGGGATAGATCCAAAACAATATAGAGAACAAGCAGAAAAAAATGAGTTATCACGGGTAACTAATACTTTTAAGAGTGTGGCGGAGAGTTGGAAAGAAAGTAAGGTAGGGAAAATAAAAGATCTAACGTTAAAAAAATATTGGGGAATTATTGGAAATTACCTATTGCCTACGCTAGCAAATTACCCTATAAGTGATATTACACCTGCCTTATCCAAAAAAGCCTTAGAAATTCCTTACCAGCAAGGAAAAGCTGAAATGTATAGGAAATCAGTAAAATTACTTAATTCCATATTAAACTATGCTGTTTATTCTTTATTTCTTATACCACTAAATCCTTGTGTCAAAATTGCAACAGCATTTGAACCACTAAAAAGAGGGAAAAATCCAAGTATTAAACCTGATGAATTACCTGAATTTTTTGATAAGTTGATAAATTCTAACACAGATCTACTAACTAAATATCTTATTCAATGGCAACTACTAACAATGGTAAGACCAAATGAAGCTGTAACAGCGGAATGGACTGATATTGATGAAGATAAAGAATTGTGGGTAATTCCTGCTCATAAAATGAAACAAACAAAAGCAAATGAAAACATATCTCACATTGTGCCTTTGTCAAAACAAGCATTGTCTTTATTAAAGAAAATTAAATCACTATCTAGCCATAAATCTTATTTATTTTATAGCTCAAGATCTAGAGATGGATACCTGAATAGCCAAACAGCTAATAAAGCTATTAGAGATAATATGGGGTATAAAGATCGTCAAACCGCTCACGGAATGAGAAAAATAGCTAGCACATATCTGCACGAGAAGGGCGTAATACCTGATGTTATAGAAATGTGTTTAGCCCACACAATTAAAGGAATCAGAGGGGTATATAATGAGGCTGAATATATTCCACAAAGAAAAGAGGCTTTACAAATGTGGGGGAATTTTATCGAAATATGTCAAATAAATGCCTTTAGCCGATAAGAAAAAATAGAATAGAATTTTTACATAAGTTAAATTTTCTATTCTATTTTTCAAGTTCTAATTTCTATTTATACTCATATGTTATATAGCCAAAAAAGTTTTCTTTTTTATCACAGATATTTTGTGTAACTGTTTTTTCATCATATGTATAATAGCTAATCTTATTTTTACTTTTTTCCTCTAAATATGTAAATTGCTCATAATTAGAGTAAGTACTCTCAATCTTACCAAATTCCCCTTGTTTAAGTTTCCCTATATTAGTTTTTGCCTTTTTAATACATTCTTCAAAACTATCTATATAGGGGCTAGATTCTTTGGCAATTTCCTTTAACTCAGGAGGTGTTTTTTTATTTATTAACATCTCGTTTAACTCAGCCTTAAGATATGACTTTTTAGGTTTATATGGATTATTCTCTACTGAAAATTCAAAAATAGGGTCTCCATTTTGATATATAGTAGGCTGAATAAGAACCTTTTTAGCCCCTAAAATATCTCGTAAACTCTCAGCACTTAATAGAAACCAAGTATAGTTTGAACTGCCGTCACCTGGTTCAAATCCTTTTGCTAAAAAAGGTTTTTTATTATCAATTTTTATATAAAGCGAACAATGCTCTCTACAAAGTATTTGACCTTTCTTAATATAAAAGTATAAGTATTCATCTGTATTTTCTCCACTATTATAAATTTGTAATGTTGCTCTTTGAGCTCCTTCATATGGGAAACCGAAAGAGTGTGTATTATCACTCTCTATTGAAACAACTTGCGAAGTTATTCCTGTCATAGGGTCTTCTTTGAACTTTTGAACCCACTTTGTAGGTTTTAAGTTAGATTTAGTACTATCAGTTGAAACTGATTTTGAAATGTTGTTGGAAAAATAAGTGTCATAACATTCTAAACGTTTATCTTTATCATCAATTTTCAAGCAATCCTCTGCACTTGAGTTTGCCATAGATAAACAAGGAAATAGGAAAAGGATTGATAGTAATTTTTTCATAGGAAAAGCCTCTTGCAAATGTAAGTTAAAATCATAAACAACCGCTTCTTATTCTTAATGTTTGATAAATTTTCCACTATCAATATGATTGGTCAACAAATAATTTTCATTCAAAATGCTTTTTGGTTAAAAATTAACCAAAAAAAGCAAATCGAGAGAGTATGTAATAAGATAGATGTAGAGGTTGTATTTAAAAATCAATTTCTACCGCTCTAAAAAGCTCAAATTTTGATTATTTTAGGGGGCAGGCTATTACCCTACAGCTTTTAAATAAAATGAAAAATAGAGCGGTAAAATTAAGTTTTTCTGATTCTTATCCGCAATCTAGAAATCTTTTACGATTTTGTAGGTAAATCAATGCTAGTTAGATGGTAAGAGCGATACTTAAAAAGTAGAATTTTTGTCAAAACACATTTAATCAGTCAAATTTTAATCAGTTAACACAGGATCTGGAATGTAAGTATATGATTTTATTAGATATTCTTCCTACATTGTGCAAAAAAACTGTTTAAAAAATGCGCATTATTCTTTTTAACTTATTGATTTTATTGAGTTTTTTCAAAAGAATAATGAGTTATAAGGAAAAGAATAAGGCAAAAATTGAAAAAAAATCCTTTAAAATCAAACACTTACAGAAAAGTATAAAGTATAATGAAAAAAAATTAAAAAAAGAGAAAAAAAATTGGATCACGCGAAAGGGAAATGCTGTACAAATTTACACCTGTAAATATATACAGTAAAAAATATAAATTATTATTATTATTTTTATTATACTTTATATATTATCTATATTTGTTGGATTAAATCTATATTTATTCTTATTTATATTTTGCTATTCTTTCTGATGTTTATCGCTAGATAACGTTCTTTTTTAGTGTCAATCTCGATCTGTCAATCTGGATCTGTCAATGTATGCACTTTTAAGCCTTGTCAATCTAGATCTGTCAAATTTTGGAAAATTCCTGAAATATTGCCTTATAGATTGATTTGAGGTTTTTATTTCTATCTTTCTTTTATCCTATTTTCTGTTGTTGAGTGCTTTGAGTTTGCTTGTTGTCGTCTTTGTCGTCTGTTGATCTATATAAATGTTCTTTATAGCTATCTCTGCAATCTCAAAATATCAATGATAGGGGGATATTGTATGAATACATTTTTGCGGAAAAAATTTGTAGGCAAGTGATGACAGAAAAACATTAAAAATCTATGCTAAAATCTTGCTACTAGTAAATACAAACTTATCTATGTAGGTTATTATTATGATAAATTTAACAGAAAAAATCGATCAGTTATTGATACAGCGTTATTCTAAATATATCTCTATAATTAAATTTATGGATAATATTAAAGAGAAGAATGCTAGCTTATCATATAGTGAAATAGCTAATCATTTACTTATCATATTAAAGCCACATAGTTATCGTTTAACTTGTTATGAGCATTCTGATTATCATAATCCTTATTTCTATGAAGATTGGATAAAAAACAATGGAATTAAGACTTATTCTTTCGAGAAATTTTCTGATTTGAATTGTATGGAAAAGGACAGTAATCCCGATTTTCTATTTATTGCCTTAGAATATGCCAGAGATAATTTTACTAACGAAAATTCTAGTGCAGGTACCGCAATAGACTATATTCCATCAGAATATCATAATCTCTTTCTTGATAAGCCTAGACTAGATTATTTATTAAGTAATCGTACTATTTCACCAACAGAACCAATAGAAAAAGAGGTTAAAGGAAAATCAGAAACATCTTACTTAAATTTAATTCTTGCATTAAAAGAGGTATGCTTAAGCGATAATACATTTAAAAATCAAGAAGAATTGATTATTTATCTTGCTAGTACATATCAAGGTTATGTAGGTATGAGTGAAAGCAATATAAGAGATAAATTTGCCAAGTCCTCCCATTTCAAATGAATAAGGTAAGATCTATATAGATGTTATTTTCATCTATATAAATTTTTATGTATAAGTGTATGCTGTTTAATTGTAACCGTTCAAAACATAAGACAACATATAAGGACGGAAAAAATGAACACACAAAATCAAGTAGAGAGCAATAATGTAATTAAGCAACTTCTAGAGCTTAAAGATGTTATAGCTATGACAGGATTATCATCAACAACTATCTATAAACACATAAAAAATGGAGTTTTTCCTGAACCTAAACGTTGTGGTAGTAGAGCGGTTCGCTGGAGATTATCAGACATAGAGCAATACATTAATTCTTAAAAAAGAATGCCTACAATACTAAGTTGTAGGCATTTTTGTATCTAGTTTTACAAATTTGAGTTCATTTTTATCTGTGATACAATTCGTTAAAATAGGGATTTTCATATCGAGTTAATATTGAATATTTAAGGTATGACTTTTGATAATAAGGGTACAAATAAGGGTATAAAACCTTAGAAACCTAACTTTTTTGATAAAAGTCATTGTATTTCAATATGGTATGTATTTGATTCAGATCCCGCCCAGGCACCATTTGACTAAACAAAGCCCCGCGAAACTAATCGCGGGGTTTTGTTTTATCCAGATTTCACAAGGGTTTATAGCACTTTCACCCATCATATCTAATCGTCTCTAATTGTCTTTAATCGCTGTTTTTAGTAACACTATTAGTAACACTGACTTAGTTGATGTTACTATATCTATTATCTTGTATTACTGCGTTAGGGAAGAAATCTTATGTCTAGAACCAAAAAACCTTTAACAGATACAGAAATCAGAAAAGCAAAGCCAAAAGAAAAAGAATATCCATTATCTGATGGTAACGGTCTTATTCTAAGAGTTAAGCCAAACGGATCTAAAATTTGGCTATTTAACTACTATCATCCAGTTACAAAAAAAAGAACAAATGCTGGCCTTGGAATGTATCCCCAAATCCAATTATCAGATGCTCGTGCTAAACGTGAAGAATATCGTGCGTTACTTGCTAAAGGTATCGATCCACAAGAAGAAAAAATCCGCATCCAACAAGAATATGAAAACCGTTTAAAAGATACTTTCCATTCTGTTGCAGGAAGTTACTTTAATGGTATCTACAAAGAAAAAGCTAAAAATCCAGAAACACGAGAAAAGAATTGGGAACGATTGAAAAATCATATCTTCCCTTATATTGGCGATAAGCATGTATCAGAAATAAAAGTAAAAGAGTTAGTTAGCATTTATGAAAAAATAGCAGATAGAAGTAACACACTCAAAAAATCCACCAGCTTGTCGGTGCCATTATGGATCATGCACTAAAAAGACATTATAGAGGGCATCATTTGACTAAACAAACCCAGCGATAACTAATCGTGTTTTTTCCGTTTTTTACAAAGCTTTATCACAGTTTTTACAAGTGTAATTCAACTGCTTCAAGTATTTATAACCATATATTTTATAACTATTTTTTAACCAAGCTTTATAATCTCATCATTGTTTAAATTTCGTGGTTAAAAAAAACGCCTGAAATTCCTAAATCTATAGGTCTCACGGTGAGCAAAAATATTGAGTTAAAAGTATAAGAATAACTAAGTATATAACTAAAAAAATATGGTTGTAAACGTAGAAGTTAACAGGAGAACGCGAGAGTAGAAAAAATAAAAACTTGGTAAGGGTCAGTATTTATAAGGTCATTATTGAATGAAGATGAAAGAATAAATAAGACGAGAAAATTTGAAATGGTCCCCCCTACCGGACTTGAACCAGTGACCAAGCGATTATGAGTCGCCTGCTCTAACCGACTGAGCTAAGGGGGGAAAGTTCGGTGATTATAGAGAAATAATCACTTGAAGTCTATAAAAGAAGGGATGATTGATGAAAAATCAATCATCCCTTTTATCATTATTGAAGCACTGAAATATCAGCCACTTGTAAGAACAAGTCTTGTAACGTATTTAAAATCGCTAAGCGGTTTTGGCGTAATGCAGGATCTTCAGCATTTACCATTACGTTATCAAAGAAACTGTCTACCGGTGCGCGTAAGTTCGCTAATTTATCTAATACTGCCGTGTAATCGCCTTGCGCGATAAGCGGTTGTACTTCAGTGCGTAATACAAGTACGGCTTCAGCAAGGGCTTTTTCTGCAGGCTCTACGCAAGCGGTCAAATTGATCTCACCAATTGCAGCATCCGCTTTAGCTAAAATATTGCTTACACGTTTATTTGCTGCTGCTAACGCTTCTGCTGAATCTAAAGTACGGAAATGTGAAACCGCACGCACGCGCGCATCAAAATCAGCCGGACGAGTTGGACGACGTGCCAATACGGCTTGAATCACATCCACTGCAATGCCTTCATCTTGATACCACGCACGGAAACGACCAAGCATGAAGTCCACCACATCAGCAACCACATTTTGATTCGTGAGTTTATCACCGAAAAGTGCGGCTGATTTTTTCACTAAATCTTCTAAATCTAGTGGTAAATTTTTCTCTACAATAATACGTAACGCACCTAATGCCGCACGACGTAATGCGAACGGGTCTGCGCTACCTTTTGGTACTTGGCCGATACCGAAGATCCCTGTTAAAGTGTCAAATTTATCCGCTAAAGCGACCGCACTTGCCACCAACGATTTTGGTAACTCATCACCGGCAAAGCGAGGCATATATTGTTCATTTAACGCCACCGCCACTTCTTCATCTTCACCGTCATGACGAGCGTAGTGCATCCCCATTACGCCTTGCGTATCGGTGAATTCAAACACCATGTTGGTCATTAAGTCACATTTTGACAGTAAACCCGCACGTTTTGCTTTCACTTCATCTGCACCGATTTGTTTTGCAATTTCGCCGGCAAGTTGCTCAATACGATCTGTTTTATCTTTCAATGTACCGAGCTGTTGTTGGAATAACACGGTTTCTAAGCGTGGTAAACGATCAACCAGTTTTTGTTTTAAGTCGGTTTTGAAGAAGAATTCTGCATCGGTTAGACGTGGACGAACCACTTTTTCATTCCCTTCGATAATCGCGGTTGGGTCTTCAGGATTGATGTTCGAGACAAAAATAAAGTGCGGTAATAATTTGCCGTCTTTGTCATAAATCGGAAAATATTTTTGGTCGCCTTTCATGGTATAAACCAAAGCTTCCGCAGGCACCGCTAAGAAACGTTCTTCAAATTTAGCCGCTAATACATTTGGATATTCCACCAAGGAAGTCACTTCTTCAAGCAGACTTTCCTCAATGTCAGCCACGCCGCCAAGTGCGGTTGCTTTTGCTTGAGATTTTGCCAAAATTTCTGCTTTACGCTCGTTGAAATCCGCTACTACAGAACCTTTTTCACGTAATAATTGTGGATATTGATCTGCATGTTGAATTTCAAATTCTTTCTCGCCTAAGAAACGGTGACCACGAATAGTACGCGCACTTGCCACACCTAAAATTTCGCCTTCGATTAATTCATCACCTAACAACATAATTACAGTATGAACCGGGCGGATAAATTGCACGGTTTTGTCTGCCCAACGCATTGGTTTTGGAATTGGCAATTTCGCCAACGCATTGGCCACGATGCTGTTCAGCAAGTTTTTGGTCGGTTGACCTTCAATTTTTGCACGGTGAACTAACCATTCACCTTTATCAGTCGCAATGCGTTCTGCTTGCTCAACGGTAATACCACAACCACGCGCCCAGCCTTCTGCCGCTTTAGTTGGTTTGCCTTCTGCATCAAAGGCTGCAGACACTGCTGGTCCACGTTTTTCAATTTCTTTGCTTGGCTGTTGTGTGGCTAAGTTCAACACTTTCACCGCCAAACGACGCGGCGCTGCAAACCATTCGATTTTATCGAATGATAAACCCGCTTGGTTTAATTCCGCCTCAACATTATCCGCAAAAGAGGTTGCTAATGTTTTGAGAGCTTTTGGTGGCAGCTCTTCTGTGCCGATTTCTACTAGGAAGTTTTGGGTTGTCATTTTGTTTCTCTTGTAAGGTGTGCTTAATTTCACCATTAATTTTAAATTTTGTAATGTATTTACAAACACACTACGAATTACAGTTATTCAGAAAAACCAATCTCGTTAAGTAACATTTTTCCTAAATGAGTTATAAATTTAGAGCCTCTAGGCTTTCCTGATAATTTATCATAGATAGGCATATTCGTATTTCTATCTATGTCGAGTTTAGTTTTTATTAAACCTAATCTTTCTAAATGATCTTTATAGCTATTTTGAATAGCAGATTTATCTATTTGCTCCTCTGGAGCTCCAATATAATTTCTAGCTAAATTTAAGACACTTTGATGCTTACTTCTAAATTCTTCATCACCACCGAGTGTTGGATGTAAATAAAACCTTAACCAAATAATCTCCTCATCATTTAACTCTGACAATAAATTAAGTAAATAGACATATTGAGATATCTGGATCTCTTCTGTATTTAATCCATTTGCTACAACAGAAGCAATATGCTCAAGACGTTTTTCGCTAACTGCTCTAAAAGCGTAAAACAGACCATCTTCAAACAGTGCTATGTATTCAGATAATTTTTTAGCATCTGAATTTATTAAACATTCTAATTTAGATACTCTTTTCTCTAATTCTCTAAGATACTTAACTATTCTATCTTGGCGTTGATTTGGCACTAAGTTATTGATAATTCCGCTAACAATAGAGCCACCAGGAAATTCTCCTAACACAGAGTTAGTAAGCGAAATTAGTTTATCTGTATTATTTTCGTCTAAATTATCATTCTGCATTTTTTATGTTCTCTTTCACATATTACTTCATCTAAATTGCACAGTTGTAAAACCAAGTGAATTTAATTCTGTATCTCGTAATGCATCTTTTTTCTGATAATCAACTAGTTTTTACCGTTCTTAATACCCTCACTCAACACCTTTTGAAACTGCTCATAATCACAAAAGCCATGTTCATCTTTTTCACAGCCTTTAAGGGTTAATGCCGTTTGGTTTGGTGGTGTTGCTAAACTTAGTGGCGTGATGTTAATCAGCTGGTCAGTAGTTTGATACACATAATCCAACTTAAATTTGAGTTTGCCACTTGGTTTGTGTTTCCATACTTCAAATAGCAACTTGCCACCGATTGGGATATTTTCCAATGAATCATTCAACTCATAAGGCTCAACACCTAGTGCTGCCAGCAGAGCGACGATATTAGAATCGTGTCCGACCAATAAGTTAATTTTGTTCTCACTATTTAGCTGTTGCTGAATAAATGCTAACAACGGATATGAGACATTTTGTGCCAACGCTTCATTGTTTTTAAATAAAGTGCGGTAATATTCGTTTTTAATTTCGTTAATTGCACGCCATTTTTCTTGGCTATCCACGCGGCCGTTTGCGATTTCTGAATCAGGCTTACCCACATAATGAGCGAGCAATAATGCACTGACAATTTTCTTTCCTTTGCTGATAGAGCCAGTAATTTTGACTGACTTGCCGTCTTTAATACTGTATTCACCGACTTTTCCACCTAAATCACACTCGCCTTTTTGTAAGCAGTTTGGTGAATTTTTATAATCGATGATTTCACTCAATAGCGCATAATTTGGCGCTAATTTTTGCTGTAAAGCGGTTAAATCAACGTTATTTTTTGCAGATTCAATCAAGGCTTTGCTTGGATTATGCGCTTGCGTTTTAAAAATCGGATCTTTTTCTGAACCAATTTTACCGTGATGTTGCAGTTGAACATTACAGCCTGCAAATGCACCAGAAACAATCGCTTGCCCTGTTGCAATGGTGCGTTGCACGCCATTCGCATAAGCGAAAATACCTTCGCCTGATGCACAACGTTCTGTTGTTAATAACCCTTTATCTGTAAGCCACTGACCTAAATATTGCCCGAAATAGGTTTCTAGCACCGTCCCTTTTGCAGTGAGATAGCCAGATGGTACATTCCATTTTGCCCATTCATAAGGGGAATATTTCGCCATTTCTTGCGGATCTTTTTCCACTGGTGAACGCAATCCGTGTCGGCTAAAAATCAATACTTTCTCTAATTCATAATCAGAACTTGAGGAAGTTTGACCATTTTCTGTTGCAAACGCACTACTTGCTAAAGCTGAGCCAAGCAAAAGTGCGGTGAATTTTAGGGTTATTTTTTTCATATTCGAGACCTAATCATTTAATGTTGAAATTGAGCTATAAAAATTCAAGGCATATTTGGTGCCGTAAACTAACACCATAAATACTGCAACAATATTGACTACCGCAAAAAAGATTAGTTGTTTACTGTTGCTCTCCACCCAGAGCATTTTAAATAATGCGAGCGTACCAATATTTTCATCAAGTTCGCTCTCTCCGCTTAGTGTTCTTAAGGTTTTCAGCATCTCGCGTACAAAAGCGACAGTATTTATTGCCATGACGCTGAGTGCAATAAATCCAGAAGCGAGGCATAAAAACAGCACTGGTACATCACTCCACCCCCAATGTACCCAATCCAGCTCAGAAAACATAAATAATGCCAGTGATAAAAATAACACTGCAGGCGTTAAATTTCGTAGAAACATTAAATAGTCATCGCCAATTTTAAATAAAAATTGTAAAAAACTGACCTTCTTCATTACTTACTAATCTTCCAACTTGTCTTGGTTTTCATTAAACGCACTTTGCCATCTTTTGAGATATAGCCGCCTTTTACCACATCTAAAATCGTATTTTCAGGCAAATCAGACGCAAACACTTCAACCTGTTGCTTATCTTCCGAAAGAATGCCATAAACCGCTTGGGTTTTATTGGCAGGGTCGTCTAGCTTAATATCCGCCACATCAAACACTTGTACACAGGCTTTTTTCAAATAAGAATAAGACTGTCCCGCACTTGGTAAGCAACCGTGAGCATCTGTTTCACCGCCCACAGTTGGCATTTCAGCTTGTGGTTGCGCATTGCTACAAGCGGTCAAAATCATGGCAGAAGTTGCAAGAGCTAGTGTTTTTTTCATCACTTTAGAAAATCTCTTTTAATTTGGATTCATCTAAAACAACATCGCCATTTAGTAATAACAACGCAGGAATACCTAAATAGCCATTTGCTTTCGAGTTATCAAATTCTGCTCTGCTATCGCGTAAACGAATAAATTGTTTAAGATTAGGCAATGAAGTCATAATTTCTACTTCATCGTAATCCACACCTAAGCGATCCAACTCCGCGATAAATGGCGCGGTATCTGGGCATGTTTCTGCATAAAAAAGAATTGGTTTGCTCATTTTGCTCTCCTAAAGTGCGGTCAAATTTCACCGCACTTTTTGAATTACCTTTAAACGTTATTTTTTACAACCCGGGAACCCTAAGGCTTCACGGCTTGCATAATAGGCTTCCGCCACGCCTTTGGTTAAGGCTCGAATACGTAAAATATAGCGTTGGCGTTCGGTTACCGAAATTGCTTTACGCGCATCTAATAAGTTAAAGCTGTGTGCTGCTTTCAAAATACGTTCATAAGCAGGCAATGGTAACGGTTTTTCTAAGGCTAATAACTCTTGTGCCTCTTTTTCGTATTGATCGAAGCAGTAGAATAAGAAATCTGTGTTTGCGTATTCAAAGTTATAGGTTGATTGCTCAACTTCATTTTGATGGAAAACATCGCCATAAGTGGTTTTGCCTAATGGACCATCAGACCAAACTAAGTCATACACAGAATCGACGCCTTGAATGTACATGGCTAAACGCTCTAAACCGTAAGTCACTTCGCCCGTTACAGGTTTACATTCTAAACCGCCCACTTGTTGGAAATAGGTAAATTGAGTCACTTCCATGCCGTTTAGCCACACTTCCCAGCCCAAGCCCCATGCGCCTAAGGTTGGGTTTTCCCAGTTATCTTCTACGAAACGAATGTCGTTTTTGGTCGGATCGAAACCAAGCATTTCAAGGGAACCTAAATAAAGTTCTTGAATATTGTCCGGAGAGGGTTTAATCACCACTTGGAATTGATAGTAATGTTGTAAACGGTTTGGATTTTCGCCATAACGACCATCGGTCGGACGACGTGAAGGTTGAACATAAGCAAATGCCATCGGCTCTGGACCTAATGCACGTAATGCAGTCATTGGGTGAGAAGTCCCAGCGCCCACTTCCATATCAAAAGGTTGCACAATGGTGCAGCCTTGGTTTGCCCAATATTCTTGCAGGGCTAAAATCATACCTTGGAATGTTTTTACGTTAAATTTTGTGCTCATAATCGTTGATCTGATGTGATTAAAAATATTGGTATTATACTTGAATCCGTAAAACGGATAAAGGCGAAAAAATGCAGTTGAAAAGAATAAAAAAGAGGCTTTTACATTGTTTCAGTTACAACATAAAAGCCTCTTTAAGAACAGATCTTAGGCTACCAACAATACCCTAATTTCACACCAATTGTTCTCTGTTTACTTAATTGTGAACCTTGAGATTGAGTTGCATATACCGACATATGGAAATGCGAGATCTCACCACTTACACCCAATTCTTTTTGCCAATAACGCCCGAACTGTTGTTGTAAGGTCGCCTGATTGACTTTAGTTTGCACGCGAGCATTTGAAGCATCGACATAATTTACCGAGAAATACGGTTTAATTGTTACATTTTGAGCTGGTGTAAAGGTGTAATCTACTTTAGCCCCTGTAGTATAACTATTAAATGCTATTTTCGGTGTCTGAATATTTACACCTTCGTATTGGTAATTTTCTCCTTCAATAAAATGGCGATTTAAACCAAGATAAGGCTGAATACCTAATTCTCCTAAACGGAACTGATAGTTCGCATTAAGGCCATAACTCATCACACGACGATGAATTTTTTGGCTTTGTTCACCTGAAATTTTACTTGAACTCACCCCATAACCCGCGTTGATACCCAGTTGCCAATCATGCCATTGATATTGTGCAAACGCAGACACCATCGTGAGATCCATCTGATTGGAGATCTGCTCATCAAAGGTATTATTAGCACGACCATGTGAGAAAATCCCCCCCATCCGTCCATTCTCAACTTTTTTCTGAACACCAATTTGGCGTAAATTCATATTTTGTTGATAAGCACGGAAATCATCTGAGTCATAACGTTTTTTATCTTGCGTAATATTCGTCCATACTGAAAGATCTGAATCCGAAACCAAAACTCTATCAAGCTCATGTTGAACTGAAAGTATGCTATTTGTCGTTGCAGACAATTCAGAAAGAGCACTATTTGAATAACGACTAATAAGCTCTTTTTGCTTGCGTGCCTCTTCAGCCTTACGAGCTTCTTCCACTTTGCGTGCTTCTTCGGCTTGACGTTTCTCTTCTGCGATACGTCTTTCTTCCGCTTTGCGTGCTTCTTCAGCTTTACGAGCCTCTTCGGCTTTACGTTGTTCTTCGGCTAAGCGTTTGGCTTCTTCCGCTTTACGAGCTTCTTCAGCCTTACGTGCCTCTTCAGCTTTGCGTGCTTCTTCTACTTTACGTGCCTCTTCAGCTTTACGTGCCTCTTCAGCTTTACGTGCCTCTTCAGCTTTGCGTGCTTCTTCTGATTTACGTGCTTCTTCTGCTTTACGGGCTTCTTCAGCTTTGCGTGCTTCTTCAGCTTTACGTGCCTCTTCAGCCTTGCGTCGCTCTTCAGCAAGACGTTTGGCTTCTTCCGCTTTACGAGCTTCTTCAGCCTTACGTGCTTCTTCTGCTTTACGGGCTTCTTCAGCTTTACGTGCTTCTTCCGCTTTACGAGCTTCTTCAGCCTTACGTGCCTCTTCAGCTTTGCGTGCTTCTTCAGCTTTACGAGCTTCTTCGGCTTTGCGTGCCTCTTCAGCCTTACGAGCTTCTTCAGCCTTACGAGCTTCTTCGACTTTGCGTGCCTCTTCAGCCTTACGAGCTTCTTCGGCTTTACGTGCCTCTTCAGCTTTGCGAGCTTCTTCGGCTTTGCGTTGCTCTTCCTTACGTGCTTCTTCGGCTTTGCGAGCTTCTTCAGCTACACGTTTTTCTTCCGCGATACGTTTTTCTTCCGCGATACGTTTCTCTTCAGCTACACGTTTCTCTTCCTCGATACGTTTTTCTTCCTCTTGACGGAATTGAGCAGTAACTGGCATAGTTTGCTCAATGGTTTGACGTTGTTGAGCATTTGCTTTGTAATGCTCTGCTTGCGTTTTATCTTGTTCGACTTTTGCTTGCTCTGCCGTTAATGCTTGAGTTTGTGCATTAGTGCTATTTTTAAGATTTTCGACCGCTTGTTGTTTAGCAATAACAGCTTGATTTGCCAGATTAAGAGCACTTAAGCTACTATTATTTTGCTCTGTTGCTTTTGCTTTTTCTTGAGCCGCGGTTGCTTTCTCTTGCTGTGTTTCTGCAAGATTAGTTTTGAAGGTTTGAGCCTCTTTATTTTGATTAGCTTGTTCTTCTAAGTCGCGTTCAAGTAATGCTTTTTTCGCTTTCAATTCTGCATTGTTAGCTTGTGCTTGTCGGAGAAGTTCTTCTGTGATGATAAGTTCCTCTTTCACGTCTTCAAGTGATAACACCATAAAATAGAAAGCCTGCTTTTCAGCCTGTAAAGATGCTCCTTTTTCAGATAACACTTTTTCCTCTTTAGCAACAGCAAGTGCTTTTTCTTGTTGCTGTTTTGTGAGATTAAGTTGTGTCAGTTTAGCTGTGGCAAACTCAATTTGAGCTTCCTCTTTCTTCACCTGTGCTGTAGCTAAAGCAATATTTGCTTTATCTAAAGCTTGAGCAGTTTCTAGGCTTTTAGCGGATTCGTACGCATTAATTGCAGTCTGTGCTTTTTCTTGAGCAGCTTGTACTGTAGCTTGTGCTTGGGTTAGTGCCATTTCTTTCTGATTTTGCACTTCCTGCGCTGCATTTTGGTTACGTTGAAGTGCTGCTAATTCCGTTTTTAATATGTTGAGATGGCTTTGATCAGGCAATGCTTCAGATAATACTGAACTTTTTGACCGCACTTTTTCTTCTTGAGCATGACGTTTTTCGGTTAATGCCGTTTTTTTCGCTAATAATTCGCTTAACTTTTGAGCTTCATTGGTTAAGTTTTGAGTTAACTCTTGTTCTTTAATTGGATTATATAGACGATATTCATTACCTTTTTTAATTAACTCATAACGCCAAGTACCTGCATCAACGTGTTGATTGGCTAAGGTAAAATTCAAGCCTGAATCTACCGCTTGTTTAAGGGTAACTAGTGTTAATTGTTCAAGTGTTGTGGGTTCAGCCCCCGTATTATGCACATTAAGCTTAAAGTCACCTTGTGCACGTCCATTAATTTGTAATTTATCGCCTAAATACTGGGTCAGATAAGTACGATAATTAAACGTCCCATTGCCACTTAAATTGCCATTGATCGTTAACGTATTAAATTGGCTATTGTTCGCTTGAGTAACAAAATCTGGGTTCAGCGTAATTTCGCTATTATTGAGTGCCAAACTACCTAAAGTAGTACTCGCTGGCATTGTCCAATTTGCATTGTCTAAATTAACCGTAGTGCTTTCTGCACCGCTAATTTGATGTGAAAAATGACTATTCGCTAAATTAAACTGAGCAGAATCTGATAATGTTACATTCCCCATTAATTGGGCATTATTCACGGTTGCATTCGCCTGATTAACAAGGTTTAACGAACCAGTTTGGGTTGCATGATGGCTTAATGTAAATTGACTCTGTTCGGTTAAATTCACGTTGCCAATTAAATCCACGAATCCTGATGCAACGAGGCTTGCGGTATTAGATAACTGCACGTTGCCATTTACTTTTGTTCTTGGTAATGAGTCGATTGTTTTCTGTTTCGTTAGATTTTCCGATTTACATTCTGTTAATCCCGTCCAATCTGAACGAATACACACCAAATTCTCTTGATTTGGCGTCACACCAAAAGTGGCTTTAGCATTATTACTTAATTGCCAATTACCATTAATTTCGGAAACATTACGAGAAACAATAGCTTTTCCACCTTGAATTTGAAAATTTTCAGCCTTAAAAGTGCGGTTGATCCAATCATCATCGATGATGACCTCTCCTCGCGTTGAACCTTCCATCTTGGCATGATTTTGATTTAAATGATTGTAAGCATGAGGCGTTGGACGACCGCTAAAAATTAAGTTACCGCCATTTTGGGTAATATTCCCTTTTAAATTTGTTCCACCTGATAGAAGGAAGTGATTATCTTTGTTAAGTGGATTGTAATTAACATTCAAACGTCCAGTATTTTTAGTATCATCTTTATCACCAAACCAACCATTAAAAGCAATATCACGTTTATTGGTTAAGTCGCCTCCTTGATTATTGGTAATATCACTGCCAGTAATGATAATTTCTGATGCTTGAGTTGCATTGTGGTTAACTAACATCGCTCCTTCGTCAGTATTTTGAATACGTTTGAAAGTCAATGAGTTACCATTAAGATCTAAACGACCACCACGGAAGCCGAAATAAATATTATTAGAATCAACTTGATCTGCACTATTTAGTTGAACAGTTGCTCTACCGCTTACAATGCCAACTTCTTTAAAGGCTTGTTTTTGACCCGATTCATCTGATTGTTGATCTAACACAACCAAACCATTACCGACACTCAAGCTTCCTAAGTTTTTCCCTTTACCATTAACAAGTAAGGTTCCCAGCCCAATTTTGGATAAGCGATCGCCTTCTGGATTATGCACCTGCCATTCAACAGTACTTTCTTCTCCAACAGAGACACCAGCGCCTTGCCAAGTTACGTTGTTATCACTTGGTTTAACAGCAAAATCCCCTTCAAAATATATACCACCAGCACCTTGATTGACCGTATTTTCGATAGTCAGTGTGCCTTTTCCCATATCCCCTAAGTAGATATTTTTACCATGATGTAATGCTGGCGACCATGGATTTGGCCCTTTATAAGTTGGCGATTCATCACCATTGTTTCCGCCACGAGAATCAAATGGTAAAGCGCTATTATACAAACCAATGGTTTGGGTACGTCTGCCATTTTGCGTAATGGTGCCATTCCCATCTCGGGTTGTTTTTAATGTGTAATTTGCGTTATTTAAAAAGAATCTAGCAGCAAGATCTTGCTCAAGAACCTCTTCAAGATAATCTTGGCGCGCAATTTGATATCCATTACCCACCGCAGCATAAGGATGCCCTTCACGTAGTACACCATTTAATAGCCATTTTCCATGTTCCTTATCATAAATAAAGAAAGGAGAACCACTATCACCTTGAGCACCTGCAATTGGCAATGGGCCATATTCATTAGGGGTTTGCACACGGCCATTTAAATAGAGATGCCCATCTCCTGTGCCACCATTCATAAAGGTATTACCGCCTGTAAGCCAAGCACCGCCATAGGCTAAGTCTGCATTCGTATCATTGTTATCATCTTTCCAATATTGATGACCACTACCGACACGAACACGCATTGGATATTTTTTCAAATCGGTATAAACGCTCCCGTCCATACGAGAAACCATTTCAATCGGGGCAACTTCCGTGACAAATTTAGCTAGTCTTGGATGTTGATAGTCAGTCATATAACGGTGCGTACTATCATTTTTATAGTTATAACGCTTGACGACTTTATATTTGAAATTGTGTTGATCTGGATTATGTCCTGTCATCCCAAAATCAACATCTTGATAACCCACATTATGCGCAACACTGATTAACGTTTGATCACCGACCAACGTCGCATATCCACCTTTTGCTAGGGAAGATAAATCAGGCATCGGTACATCTTTCATCATCGTACCTAGCATTTCCCCTTTCTTGTTATAAACCTCAATATTCTGGGCTCCAACTGTGAACTTCCCTTTATTCTCAGCAAAATCACGATAATATTGGTAATTAATACCAAAATAAGTATGTCCTGCCCACGCTTGTGATGCTATCCCTAGTGAAATACAAGCGGTTAGAAAATTAAGACGAAATACATTTTTTTTCATAGAAATCACCTGAAAGAATGTTTCATATTACAAAAAGAATTAAACGATAAAGACACGGTTATTCCTGAAGGATTTAATTAAGCAATTAAAGGACGCTGGAGGAAGATAAAGTGTGGATTTATGTTAGAAGATAAATAGCTCAAAATAGGAATTCTAAACCATCATAATTCATTCAATAGTTTGAAACATTATACTTGAAAACGCAAGGCGGATAAAAGCGAAAAAGTGCGGTCAAAAAACGAATTTTTTTACAAAATAAACAGAATTTGTAAAGTAAATGAAAATTCTCAACTAGGAAATGAATTTCTATTGTGCCAAAATAGCGCACTTTTTTAAAAGAGGAACCAACTTAATGAAAACTAACTTAATTACTACCGCACTTTTATTGAGTGCATCTGCTTTTGTACAAGCTGAAACCAAAACAGAGCTTGAATCGATCAATGTATATTCAGCTTACGCAACGCCTGTAAACCAAGATCAAACTGCATCATCAGTCACCGTATTAACAGAAAAAGATTTTGCAGCTCGTAATGCAACTTATGTAAGTGATGTGTTGAAGACTATGCCGGGTGTGGCGATGGGGGCTAGTGGTGGACGTGGCGCACTAACAAGCCTTTTCTTGCGTGGTGCAAATTCAAAGCATACTGCGGTCATTATTGACGGCATTCGCGTTAATCCTGCAGATGCTAACTTTGATTTTGGTGGTTTAGCATTAAGTAACATTGAACAAATCGAAGTGTTACGTGGCGAACAATCTTCACTTTGGGGTAGTGATGCCATGGGTGGCGTTGTTTATATCACCACAAAAAACGGATTATATAAAGACAAAGAATTTAACGTCGATTTTGACTTAGGCACAGGTTCACATCGCACCCGTGATGGCTCTGTTACCCTTTCTGGTCAGCATCATGGTCTTTACTATGCTCTTCATGGCGATAGCCATCGTACGCAAGGGATTTCTGCGCGCAGCGAACGCGTATTTAATTATACGAGCGTATCCGGCGGTAAAAGCATAAATGTGCCGGCAACTGAAAAGGATGGCTTCCACCGTGATAATGTGTCTATGCGTTTAGGTTTTGATGATGGTAAAAAAGGCGTTGATTTTCTTGCCTCACATTCATCTCAAACCGTTCATTTTGATAATAGTGCAGAGCACGAAAGAAAATTTGATGACAATACCCGTACACGCGAAACTCGCTATAAATTAAGCGGTTATTTTGGTAATGCAGAAGATTTATTCGTGCATAAAGCGGCGGTAAGTCACGTTAAAACGGATGCAGATACTGCACAATATCAAAGTTGGGCTTCCGCTATTGGTAAAACAGAATACGACAGCAAAAAGTTGAATACGAACTATCAACTTGATATTAACTTCGACCGTGAAGGTGAAGTCAAACAAGCCGTCAGCGTCTTAGCGGATTACCAAAATACAAAATATATTGCTTCCGCTTACAATTTTGCTGAGAAAAAATTAACAGAGAAAAGTGTTGCCGCAGAGTACCGTTTATTTACCGAAGCCGACCACAGTCTTTCTGTCAGTGGTCGTTATACTGACAATAGCTTATTTGAAAATGCCTTCACTGCGCGTCTTGCCAGTGCTTATCGCCTCTCGCCAAATGTAAAAGCGCACGCTAGTTTGGGTAAAGCTATTCATAATCCAACCATGTCCGAATATTACGGTTGGGGTGGTACTTGGTTAGCTAACCCGAACTTGAAAGCAGAAAAAAGTTTGGGGGGAGAATTTGGTGTCTTACTTGAAACCGATGATAAGCGTCATAGCTTGGATACGACCTATTTTGCCCGTAATGTAAATAACTTTTTAAGTGACGAAAATTCCCTTACCGGCAATTACATGAATCCAACAAATCGTGCAGTAAACCGCGATGGTAAGACGAAGATCAAAGGCGTAGAAGTGGCGTATAACGGTAAATTTACCGATAGCCTTTCAGGTTATGCAAACTATACTTACACCTATATTAAATCTGAAAATGATCAATATGGTTTAAATTATGTTCGTCGTCCGAAACACACAGGAAACCTAGGGCTAGCTTATCAAATCACGGAAAAATTAGGTTCTGACGTGAATGTTTCTTATGTGGGTAAACGTCTTGATTCTGGCGATTTCAAAATGCCATCCTACACTTTGGCAAACTTAGGCGTGAACTATAAAGTGGCGGATAGCTTGACGATTTATGCAAATCTTAACAACGTATTCAATAAAAAATACGAAAACATTGTAGGCTATGGTCAAGACGGACGTAATGTTTACGTTGGATTGAAAGGATCGTTCTAATTATTATCCACTAATAAGGGCGTGCTTAGCACGCCTTTTTACATTCTTGATGACGTAGCGTATCATTATCTATATGCAAAAAAACCGTTTGATTTTAACCGCACTTTTCTTGCCATTGACTTCGTATGCGTCGGAGCAATTTGTCTCGCTTACGCTTTGTAGCGATCGTCTTTTGTCGGAAATTGCACGCCCTGAGCAAATTGCTGCGCAGTCACCTTATTCTAAAAATCCCTTGATGATGTTGGATAAACTCAATGTGGATAAGCCAACACTTGAGCCACAACTCACCGCATTATTGCCCTATCTCGATAAAACGTTTCTTATCAATGAAACCTTTTATCCACAACTTGTAGCAGATTTGAAAAAACTCGGGGCAAAAATTGAGCCAATTAATGACACGCCACAAACGGCAGAAGAATTATTTGCTCTAATATTGCACTTGGGCAAACTCACGGGTAACGAAATGCATGTGAAATCTTTAATCGATAAACTTAAATTACAAGATTCTCGCCTCAATCTATCACTCACTGACACATTAATACTTTCAGATACAGGCATTGTAGAAACTTATACGCCACAGTATCCCACTTTACTTAACTTGCTAGGCTTAACCCCGCTAAAAACACCGCTTACGGCAGAAAATTTTTCTCTTGAAAAAGTGTTACGAGCTGAACCAAACGTGTTGATTGAAATCAGCGACCAACAAAGTTATAACGAGCAAGCGGAATTGCTTAAACATCCACTTTTGCAAAATCTTTTTAAAAATCGACCGCACTTTCGTATTCCAATGAAATATACTTATTGCTTTGATCACGGCGTGTGGCAAGGGGCGGAGAAGATTTATCAACAGTTAAAATGATATTTGGATTACATAGGAAATTGTTCATTGACCAAAACACTAAAATTAAATACCGCACTTTTCTTAGCGTTGCTGTTAATTAGCGGGTTTGCGATTTATCATCAGCTAGGCGATTTTGCCCATCTCAAAAATGCCGATGGTGTGCTCACGGATATGCGCTCGCTCGTATTGCTTGATATTCGCCTACCGCGCATCGGATTAGCCATTTTAACTGGCGCAAGCCTTGCTTTAGCGGGCAATGCAATGCAGGGGATATTTCAAAATCCACTGGCAAGTCCTGGATTATTGGGAAGTAGTGCCGGTGCAACCACCACCAGTGTCTTTTTGCTTTACTATTTTTCCGTACCCTTAAGTCTGTTGCTTATTGGCGGTGTAGCTGGCGCGTTATCTAGTTTTTTATTGGTTTATTTAATCGCTAAAAATCATGGCACAACGGCGATGATTTTAAGTGGTTTAGCCGTCAATATGTTGCTCTCTGCTGCTGTTGCATTACTACTTTCGAACGCAGAAAGCCCGTGGGCGTTAGCTGAACTCTACCGATGGCTACAAGGTTCTCTTGTGTGGGCAAAACTTGATACGCTACTCATTTCATTTCCAATCGTATTATTGGGATTGTTCTGTTTATATCGTGAACGCCGCTATATTGACTTGCTCACCTTCGGTGAAGAAACCGCGAGCACAATGGGCGTAAATCCTAAACGTAGCTTTTTCGTCACGACCTTTGGCGTGGCATTATTAGTGGGTGCAACGATTCCGCAAACTGGCACTATCGGTTTTGTTGGCTTAATCGCACCGCACTTTGCTCGCTTATTGCTAAAAAAACGTCCTTCGCAACTTTACATCACAAGTGCATTACTTGGCGCATTATTGCTACTTATTGCGGATCTTTGCGTGCAATATATTCCAGTCTTCTCACATATTTATATTGGCACGCTCATCGCAATCATTGGCGCACCTTGCTTAATTTGGATTTTAATTACGGAGCAACGCAAGTTGGCAAGATAATGATTAGAATCGAAAACCTTTCTCAGCCTTATGGCTTAAACAACATCAGCTGCACGCTTCCTAAAGGAAAACTGATCGGTATTATGGGCGCAAACGGTGCCGGTAAATCAACTTTGCTCAAAACGATCGCAGGAATTTTACCTATTACAAAAGGTGAAATTTATTTTGGAAACAGCCCGTTAAGCAAAATGAGTACAGCTGAAAAAAGCCTGCAACTCGCTTATCTTGCGCAAGATACCAATATCCACTGGGATTTATCGGTTTATGATGTCATTGCTCTCGGCTTAAATTCGCCATTATCATCGGCAAAAGAGCGGTCAAAAATCACAGAGATTTCACAAAAATTTTCGATAGAACATTTGCTTAATAAACCCTTTCAGAAACTGTCAGGCGGAGAAAAAGCACGAGTCCAACTCGCTCGTTGTTGCATCAAAAATGCGCCGCTATTGCTTGCCGATGAACCTATCGCACCACTCGATCCCTATTATCAAATAGACATGATGGAACAATTAAAATCGCTCACGCCACAGCACACTTGTGTTGTAGCGATCCATCATTTATCCCTTGCATATAAATACTGTGATGAAGTGATTTTGCTCGACAAGGGCAAAATCATTGCAACTGGCAAAACACAATCGGTGCTAAATTCAGCGAATCTTGCACAAGCCTTTGATATAAGTGTGAAATTTGATGTAGAAAGAAGAGAGATTTATGGAATAGAGAAATTGGAAACCTAATTCCAATTTCTCATTTTGCTGAAAGCAAAAGTTATTTTCGAGAAAAATTAACCGCCCTTACAAATCAGCCCCCCTTACAAATCAACCAGGGAACTTGCTTGCCTTGTTGATTCTTGTAGTAAATTGAACTTTGAGATCGCGCGATTAAATCCACATAACTTCCTTGAATCGGATCATACGAACGATAAACCACTTCAAATTTTGTACCGCGCGCATTCAGTGTCAGCGTATATGAATGATCAAAAGGCACCGACTTACCATTATCTAACTGGAAATAAAACCCGAAGTTATCTTTCATACGGCTTTCACGCGACAGAGGGAAATAAGTCGTTAAATGAGAAATTCCCCCAGTTTCTTTATTATTACAACGATAATGATATGGCTTGTAATTAACAGAATTATTTAACTCAGCTTGGCTAATATTATTCTTTAAAAATCGAGATTTAACCGTCTTCTTCGGCTGATGTGTTGTGGTACAAGCAAATAAACTCACAAGAGCCCCCACAAACAATGCCATCTTTAATTTATTCATAAATACAAAATTCCGAGAAATAAGAAAGCGCGTATGATAGCGGAAATTGGGGATTGTGCAACTAGGCTTTAAAGTTAATAACAAACGGAAGTAAATGAAATTATGGTGGATTAGTTGTGACAGTAAATCCAAAAACACTGAAAATTTTCACCGCACTTTTTTGTGTTTAACGCTTATGACAGTGCGTGTTTCCTAACGCGTGCCTTGGAAATTAAATAAAGTGCGGTAAGTTTTTGGAGTGTTTTTTTATTGAAGTTAGGCACACGCTGGTAAGCGTGCGCCATCTTTTTAAATTATGAGTATTTTTTCTGATAAAGATAATCAGATATTTTTAATCCAATACTTAAGTGGGTATCCAATTTATTTTTTATATCTTGATTGTATGGAATTATTTGCATATGAGGAATTAAGCAACCATTTTTTCTCTGACAACACATTAGATATGATAGTCCAGAACCACAAGGACAAAGACTGTCAGAAGATTCAGTAATGAATTTCTTTGGAATAAATTCTTTTGTGTAATTTATATCCCAATATTGAAATGGTGTATTTAATGTATTTAGTATCATATTTAGCCCTGAAAAATTCTTATTTTTTCCTTCAGGATCTATGACATTGCTTTTCATTACCGGATTTTTAACAATAGCGATGCCAATAAGCTCAAGCTCTTCAACAGTACAGTAGCATATTTCTCCGGAGTATAATTCTCCAATAATATGTTTGCAATTTCCTCTTGGAGAAATTATTTCATTGCAAATACTACATCTAACTTTTTTATGTATAAATTCGGGGCTTGTAAAGAGTTTATACGGATATATAGCCTGCCATCTTTTTACCTGAAATTTTAAAAAATGGAAATAATAGTTATCCTTTATCTTTTCACTAGCATGTCGGTCTAACTCATTAATCTTTAGTTCGCATTTTTCTAAAGTACACCAAGCATAATAGTATTGTTTTTTATATAATGATTCTATAAATATTAAATAGAAGTTTTGAGCTAGAAAGATAGTCTTTATTTCCCACATTTCATTTGCTAGATGTTCATTGTTTTTATTTGCTTTTATTTTATTGTTAATGTCATTAATTAGATTTATCTCTATTTTTTTGTTATATTTTCTATTTTTAAATTTGGTTAGTTGCTTTATGATCTCCATCATTTTTCACATCTTCTTTTTTTAAGTTAAACTGATCTTTTAATTTAATGAAATTATCAATGTTTCCTTTGTAATCTAGTTGATAGTTGCCATTTTCTTTTTCAACTATTATAGATATAGAAACTTCATCATCTACAGAAGTCTTCAGATTATCTGAAAAATAGTTAATTACGAGTCCAACTAGAACTGGTAATACAAACTCTTTAACTAAAATAGTACCTAATCTAAACTCTCTAGAGTTTAATGAAACCCGCTTATAATCGTCATTATTTATACAAATATCTACAGATGCTTTATTTTGTTTTTTTACATATTTAAAAAAATCTTCAGCAGTTGTAAAAAAAATATAATTTATATCTTTATATTTTTTAATAGGTAAAAATAGAATATCACTATTCTTGACCCCTTCAACTAAGGAAGACTCTAGAGAAACTTCTTTTATCCAAGATTCTCTACTCTCATTTGTATGGGTAAACATTTATTTCTCCTATCTCATTTATGCATAAAAAATTATGCAATTAGATTGTTGTAATAAGAATCTTATACGTGTTACTTCATCGCCACACCCAACCATTTCATCATTTCTCTCTCATCCCAACCTTTACGTTTGGCATAATCTTGAGCTTGGTCTTCATCGATGCGACCTATAGTGAAATAGTTGCTTGCCGGGTGGGTGAAATACCAACCGCACACAGAAGCTGCCGGCCACATGGCGTAGCTTTCGGTGAGTTTCATACCGATGCGTTGTTCTACTTCTAATAAATCCCAAATTAAGGCTTTTTCCGTGTGTTCCGGGCAGCTTGGATAACCCGGAGCAGGGCGGATGCCGACATAGTTTTCATTGATTAACCCTTGGTTGTCGAATTCCTCTTGGGTGTAGCCCCAAATGCGGGTGCGCAGCTCGAAGTGCAGGTATTCTGCCATGGCTTCGGCGAGGCGGTCGCCCACAGCTTGTAGCAAGATGGCGTTGTAGTCATCGCCTACCGCTTTATAGCCTTCCACTAAATCCATTTCTTCAATGCCGGCGCATACGGCGAACATGCCGAACCAGTCTTTTTTACCGCTTTCGCGATCAGCAATAAAGTCGCTTAAAGCAAAGTTAAATGGGCTTTTGCTGTTTTTACCACGTTCCGTTTGTTGGCGTAAGCCATAAGCAGTGCCAATGGTTTGTGTGCGTTCTTCATCAGAAAATAGCACCACATCGTCGCCCACACGTTCCGCAGGGAAAATGCCTAAGATACCGCTTGGGTTGAGTTTGTGGTTTTGCTCTAATTCATCTAAAACGACTTGTGCATCGTTCCATACGCGACGGGCTTCTTCGCCGCCTTCCGGATAATCAAAGGCATCAGGGTAGCCGCCCATCAAGCCCCAAATACGGAAGAATGGTGACCAGTCGATAAATTTGCGTAGTTCGGCAATTGGCACGTTTTTAAATTCCACAATGCCCGTTTGTTTTGGCGTTGGCGGCACATAATCTGCCCATTCACCGCTAAAGCCGTCAAAGCGGTTTGCTCGTGCTTCTTCAATGCTAAGCTGTTTACGCAGTGGTTTACGGTTAGAGAAAGATTGCTGAATTTTCTCGTAATCTTTCTTGAATTGTTCCCACAATGCTACACGGCCTTCCGGGTTCATCAACGTGGCACATACCGTTACCGCACGGGAGGCGTTGGATGTATAGAACACACCATGTTGTTTATATTTTGGATAAAGTTTAATCGCAGTATGCTCTTTCGATGTAGTTGCCCCACCAATCAACACCGGCAAGTCCAAACCTAAGCGCGTCATTTCTCCGAGGAAGTATTCCATTTCATCAAGGGATGGCGTAATCAAACCGCTCAAGCCAATAATATCCGCCTTTTCATCAATGGCAGTTTGGATGATCTTGTCCGCTGGCACCATAACGCCTAAATCAATCACTTCAAAGTTATTACATTGCAACACCACGCTCACGATATTTTTGCCGATGTCATGCACATCGCCTTTCACAGTGGCAATCACCACTTTACCGTTACTAGAGCCTTTTTGTTTGGTGGCGTTGATAAACGGCTCTAAATACGCCACCGATTGTTTCATTACGCGTGCGGATTTCACCACTTGCGGCAGGAACATTTTGCCGTCGCCGAACAAATCACCCACCACGTCCATGCCTGCCATCAGCGGCCCTTCGATCACCTCTAACGGTGTTGGCAATTTTTGACGAGCCTCTTCGGTGTCTTCGATGATATGCGTAGTAATCCCTTTCACCAGAGCGTGTTTTAAGCGTTCTTCCACAGGCCACGTACGCCATTCAGCCACAGAATCTACCACACTTTCATCGTTGCCTTGGTTGCGATATTTTTCCGCAATATCTAATAAACGCTCTGTGCCATCCGGCGTGCGGTTCAAGACAGCGTCTTCAATCACATTGCGTAATTCCGGATCTAGATCATCGTAAATCGCGAGTTGGCCTGCGTTCACGATCCCCATGTCCATTCCTTGTTTGATGGCATGATAGAGAAAGACCGCGTGAATCGCTTCGCGCATCACGTTGTTACCGCGGAAAGAGAAAGACACGTTTGATACACCACCAGAAATTTTGGCGTGTGGCAAACTGCGTTTAATACGGCCTGTGGCGTTAATGAAATCCACGCCGTAGTTGTTGTGTTCTTCTATCCCCGTGCCAATCGCGAAAATATTCGGGTCGAAAATAATGTCTTCCGGTGGGAAGCCGACTTGGTTAACTAAGATGTTATAGGCACGGGTACAGATTTCCACTTTACGCTCTTCAGTATCAGCCTGCCCTACTTCATCAAATGCCATGACCACAACGGCTGCACCGTATTTACGCACCAATTTAGCCTGATGGATAAATTTTTCCTCGCCCTCTTTCAACGAGATAGAGTTCACAATCGGTTTACCTTGCACCGACTGTAAACCTGCCTCAATTACTTCCCATTTAGACGAGTCAATCATCACTGGCACTTTGGCTGCATCAGGTTCCGTCGCCATAATGTTGAGGAAACGGGTCATGCATTTTTTGCCGTCGAGCAAGGCTTCATCCATGTTCACGTCGATCACTTGCGCACCGTTTTCCACTTGGTCGATGGCAATTTCAATGGCTTCGGCAAATTTGTCTTCTTTAATTAAGCGTTTGAATTTCGCCGAACCCGTTACGTTATTGCGTTCGCCCACATTCACGAATAGGCTTTCATCATCAATATTGAGCGGCTCTAAACCCGATAAACGCATCGCGGTTTTGATTTGTGGCAATTTGCGTGGCGGGATATTTTCTACCGCCTCAGCAAAGGCTTTAATGTGTTCTGGTGTGGTGCCGCAACAACCGCCGATAATGTTCACAAAACCACTTTCTGCCCACTCTTTTAAGTGAGCTGCCATCTCTTCTGCCCCTAAATCATAACCACCAAAAGCATTTGGTAAGCCCGCGTTAGGATGCACAGAAACATAGGTTTCACTGATTTTTGAAAGCTGTTCTACATATTGGCGTAATTCTTTTGGACCTAAAGCACAGTTCAAACCGAATGTCAGTGGTTTAGCGTGACGG
Organism: Haemophilus sp. SZY H35; assembly: GCF_018829705.1. Taxonomy (NCBI): domain Bacteria; kingdom Pseudomonadati; phylum Pseudomonadota; class Gammaproteobacteria; order Pasteurellales; family Pasteurellaceae; genus Haemophilus; species Haemophilus sp. SZY H35. The sequence goes on along the minus strand of NZ_JAHKJZ010000003.1, from coordinate 74,975 downwards.
AGGGAATTATAGAAAGCCTCGGTAGTTTGCCCAGAAAGGGTACGCCCTGAAGCATCAGTAATGGTGCCGGAAATCATGATTGGTAATTCCACGCCTAATTCTTCGAATACGCTTTCAATAGCAAAAACTGCCGCTTTAGCGTTAAGCGTGTCGAAAATGGTTTCGATCATAATTAAATCCGCCCCACCTTCGATTAAGCCTTTTGTTGCTTGGGCATAAGCCTCCACTAACTCCATAAAAGTAACATTGCGGAAACCGGGATCATTAACATCGGGTGAAATGGAGGCTGTACGGTTTGTTGGGCCTAACACGCCCGCGACAAAGCGAGGTTTTTCTGATGTGCTATATTTATCTGCTGCCAAACGAGCTAATTTTGCGCCAACAAAATTGAGTTCATAAGCGATAGATTGCAAGTCATAATCCGCTTGAGCAATCGTAGTTGAACTAAAAGTATTGGTTTCAATAATATCGGCACCCGCTGCCAAATATTTCTCATGAATAGCGGAAATTAGCAGTGGCTGAGTCAATGTCAGTAAATCATTATTACCGCGTAAATCAACCGCACTTTCCTTAAACTTCTCGCCTCTAAAATCGGCTTCTGTCAGTTTATATTTTTGGATCATCGTCCCCATCGCACCGTCTAAAACGAGAATACGATTTTCTAGAGCTTGTTTAAGTTGAGCGGTTTTATTCACCATAATTATTTTGTTCCGTAAATCTTAATAAATAACGAGGGAATAATAGGTGTAAGGGCTAGGGGTGTCAAATGTTAGAAGGAAAGTGCGGTGGAAAATAAAGTATTTTTTATATAAGAAAAATAAAAAGTTTATGCAAAACGGTTGAATTATTGCTCAAAAATCCGTTAGCATAGTGGCGTATTAGTTTATCTAATATGTTAAGTTTAACTATTATTAACTAGAGGATCTCTTCATGAAGAAACTTATCGCAGTTGCGGTGCTTTCTGCATGTGGCTCGTTAGCTCATGCAAACACCAATATTCCAAACTACAATACAGACGCCCATCTTTACGAATTCACGCAAACCTACGATTTAGTTGCGCCAAAAGGCTCGCAAGGACAAACCAATTTATGGGTTCCATTGCCATTTAATGGAGAATACCAACAAGTGAAATCGATTCACTTTGAAGGTAATTACATGAATGCCTATGTAACAGAAAACAATAAATACGGTGCGAAAACCTTATTTGCAACTTGGGATAAAGATGCACAAAAACGTGATTTAAAAGTCACTATGGTCATTGAAACAAAAGACCGTGAACCGATGGTGAAAGGTGCTTTAGAGAATTATACTCCGCCAAAAGATATTCAGTATTCTGTAGATGTACAAGAATACTTAAAAGCTACTCCACATATTAAAACTGATGGCATTGTGAAAGAATTTGCTGACAAAATCGTAGGTAAAGAAACCAATCCATTGAAAAAAGCTGAGTTGATTCACCAATGGATCGTCAACAATATGGAACGTGATAATTCTGTTTTAGGTTGTGGTGACGGCGATGTAGAAAAAATTCTTACCACTGGCGTATTAAAAGGTAAATGTACCGATATTAACTCTGTATTTGTGGCGCTTGCTCGTGCGGCAGGCATCCCAGCCCGTGAAATTTTTGGTATTCGCTTAGGTGCGGCAGAGAAAATGGGCAAATATTCCAAAGGTGCTTTCGGTAGTGCAAATGAACAAGGCATCGCAAACGTAAGTGGTGGCCAACACTGTCGAGCTGAATTCTACCTTGCAGGGTTTGGATGGGTACCAGTTGATTCCGCAGACGTTGCCAAAATGCGTTTAGCAGAGAAAAAATCTGTTGAAGATAAAGATACACAAGCCGTAGCAAAATATTTGTTTGGTAACTGGGAAGCAAACTGGGTGGGATTTAATCATGCCCGTGACTTCGATTTATATCCACAACCAGAACTAGCTCCGATCAATAACTTCGGCTATCCGTATGCTGAAGTGGGTGGCGATCCGTTAAATTCCTTTGATCCAAAAGAATTTAAATATGACTACGTCTCTAAAAAACTCTAATAAATCCTTTTGGGTTGCCATAGCCACCGCACTTAGTGCCGCGGTGGCATCAACTTTGTGCTGTATTGCGCCATTAATCTATTTAGTATTTGGTGTGTCGTCCACTTGGTTGATTGGCTTAGGCGAATATGATTATTTGCGTATTCCTATGCTTATCGTTTCATTATGCGCTTTTGCCTATGGATTTTGGCTGTTGATGTTTTCCAAAAAAATCATTTGTAGCAAATATATTTCCCGTAAAAAACTCATCGTTTTATATTGGATTATATTTATCGTGATGATTTTTTTCTTAACCTATCCAACAATTTTGCCTTGGATTTTAGAATTAGCTAATTAGGAATAAACATGAAGAAATTATGTACCGCACTTTTGCTTTCGCTGTTTGCAATTTCTTTCGCTCATGCGAATGAAACCAAACAAATTGTGCTAAAAGTAAAAGAAATGAATTGCCAGCTTTGTGCTTACTTAGTCAATAAAGAACTGCGTAATATCGATGGCGTTATTTCAACAAAAGCATCCATTAAAGATGGTTTAGTGACGATTGTAGAAGATCCAAAAGTCACAAACCAACAATTATTCGATGCGATTCATAAGCTGAAATATACTGCTGAAGTCGTGAATTAAATGCTAAATATCTAGCAAAAAAAGTGCGGTGAAAATTCACCGCACTTTTCGTTTCGAACAATCGAATTATTTAATCACGCCACATGCCATACGTGGACCGCCACCGCCAAGTGGAGCAGGATGATCGGAGTGATTATCACCACCAGCGTGAATCATAATAGAGTGACCGCGAACATCATCTAAATGTTTAAGACGTGGTGCTAAAACAGGGTTAGTCGCTGTACCATCATGTAATACAGTTAATGCAGGTAAATCACCTAAGTGTGCATCATCTTGCCATGGGTAGCCATGTTGTTTTGCGCCTTTAGGATCCCAGTGACCACCAGCGCCTAAACCAGCTGTCAATTTACCCTCTTTTTCTTTTGGCTCACAGCTTGGATTTTCATGGATGTGGAAACCATGTAAGCCTTCGCTTAATCCTTGTAAATTAGGGGTAAACACAAGACCATAGTTAGATTCAGTAATAGTAACTGTACCCACATCTTTGTTACCGTTTACTGGATCAAGTTGTTGCACTTTCACTTCAATAGAAGCACCTTTGGGTGCCATATTGTGATCATGATTATGCTCATGTGCTTGCGCAATACCAACCGAACATACCGCACTAACCGCTAGTGCTAATAAGGTTTTCATATTCATTGCAATCTCCTTTATTGCAGTAAAAACTCATGACTATTTTAGTCAATTTCGTTTAAAAAGCCGACAAGTTTTTACGAAAATTTCACATTATTTTAAACATCCACGTACAATCAACACGCCAACATTTCGAGCTTGCGCGACAGCTTTCGGCTTACTCAGTTTAATTTTTAATCCTTGAAGTTGATAACGTGACTCAAGCAAATCCGCCACTTCATAAGCCACTCGCTCAATCAACAAGAAAGGTTTGCTTTCCACATAATCAATTATCACTTGGCTCACTTCAGCATAATTCAAACAATATGCAACATCATCCGTTTCCGCAGCTTGCTTACAATCCCAAGCCATTTCCAAATCAAACACAAGTTTTTGCTTAATTTGCTGTTCCCAATCATATACGCCAATTTGAGCAAAAACAGTCAATTCTTCAATAAAAACACGATCCATAAGATTTCCTCTAAAATTATTGTAGGCGTATGCTATCAACTTTGGGTAGAATAACGAATAATTTTTCTTGCTAGAGTACAAAATGAGCCTTTTTGCCCTTTTTTATATGCTTTGTGCCTATCTTTTAGGCTCTATTTCCAGTGCTATTCTAATTTGTCGCGTTGCAGGCTTGCCAGATCCTCGTCAAAATGGCTCATGTACCCCAGATGTAACAAATGTATTTCGTATTGGTAATTATTGGGCTGCATTAATTGTATTAATCCTTGATCTTTTAAAGGGTATGCTCCCCGTATGGGCTGGTTATTATTTAGGTTTAACTCAATTTGAATTAGGTATGGTTGCTTTAGCTGCATGTTTAGGCCATATTTTCCCACTGTTCTTTCAATTTAAGGGAGGAAAAGGTGTGCCGACTGCATTTGGTGCGATAGCGCCTATTTCATGGGCTGTTGCGGGGTCAATGTTTGGAACGTGGATATTGATCTTTCTTGTTAGTCGTTATGCATCATTAAGTGCCGTACTTGCGGCATTGCTTGTGCCTTTTTATGTATGGTGGTTTAAACCTGAATTTACTTTCCCTGTTGCTTTAGTTTGTTGTTTATTGGTTTATCGTCATCACGATAATATTCAACGTTTATGGCGAGGTCAGGAAGATAAAGTTTGGAGTCAATTAAAAAAGAAGTAAGAAAATAACCGCACTTTTATCTATAAATTGATGTTATTTCATTGGAGTTGCTGTGCATACTAAACATTCTGTTTCTACACGTATTGCTAAATATTTATTTATTATCCTTATTGTTTCTGGTGTTATTAGCTCACTAAGTTTAGCAATTATGAGTAGCAATAAGTATGATGCTGAAGCGATTAATATTTCAGGTTCATTGCGCATGCAAAGCTATCGTTTGCTCTATGAAATGCAATCTCAACCCTCAACAGTCGAGGCTAATTTACGGCATTATAATATTAGCCTCCATTCATCTGCATTATTAGAAATTCAACGTCAATTTTTTACTCCAGATGCAGTCAAACAATCCTACCATACTATTTTACAGCGTTGGGCATTAATGGAAAAATATGCCCAACAGAAAAATGTAAAAAGTTATAGCGAACAATTAACGGATTATGTCGCAGATGTTGATCGTTTTGTGTTTGAATTACAGCGTTTTAGTGAGCAAAAATGGATCCTTGGCGTATTTGTACTTTGTTTAGCTATGTTATTAATTTTGGTCATGGTTTCCTATTTGATTTGGTACACTCATCGTGAGGTAGTGAAACCTTTAGAGCTAATGACAAAAGCAAGTATGCAAGTGCAGATGCGTCAGTTTAATCATATTTCATTAGATACAACAAAACAGAATGAATTGGGCACATTGGCACATGTTTTTACACAAATGTCGATGGAATTAGGTCAACTTTATTCTCGTTTAGAAGATGCCGTAAATGAAAAAACACAAAAATTACGCCAAACCAACCGATCTTTGACAAACCTTTATCAAAGTTCACAGATTCTTAATGCGAATTCTATTAATGATAAAATTTTAAGCCAAGTATTAGATCTCATACGTGTGAGTGAGCATTTGCAATATATTAAAATAGAAGTTATGGGGGCGGAGCATTGGAATATTGCTTTTGGAGAGCAGGATTCTCATCGTACTTTACAACTCGAAGTGCTATCGGTAGATAATGAAGATTTAGGCGTACTTTCTTGGCAATCAGGATTGCCTTGTCCCGACCCTAGAATGATGCAGAATTTAGCACAAATGCTTGCACGAGCTTTGTATTTCCATAAAAATTTGCGTCAGCAAGAACAGCTTTTGTTGATGGAAGAACGTTCTATTATTGCAAGAGAACTGCATGATTCTTTAGCTCAAGTATTATCGTTTCTGCAAATTCAACTTACGTTGCTTAAACATAATTTAAGGAAAGAAGAACCACACGCAAGAGAAAAAAGCTTGGGGATTATTGCTGATTTTGAACAAGCACTTTCAGGTGGTTATGCACAATTGCGTGAACTTTTAGCAACATTCCGATTAACGATTCAAGAAGCTAACTTACAACTGGCTTTGGAGCAAGTGATTGATTCTTTACGTGCTCAAACTAGTATGAAAATGAGTGTGAATAGTCATTTACCTTCACAAAGTTTAAATCCTCAGCAGTTAGTACATGTATTGCAAATCGTACGTGAAGCAACAACAAATGCGATAAAACATTCTAAAGGTTCTGCTATTGAAATTCATGCCCTGATTAACCCTGAGGGAGAGTATGAAATTTCTGTGCTAGATAATGGCATCGGTATTCTTAATCTTGAAGAGCCCGAAGGACATTATGGTTTGAATATTATGACAGAACGTTGTCGTCAATTGAATGCAGAATTAGATATTCGACGTCGAGAAGAGGGGGGGACTCAGGTAAAAATTACTTTACCTCATACCCTAGTTTAAACGTAGAGTGAATTTAAAAATTCATATACTTTTGATAATTCATGCACGAGTAGCAAAGCATAAGTGCATCCTAAAATGGTATTTTAAATGCAAAATTTACAACCTTTTCATACTTTTCATATTCCTGTTCAAGCCCATGAAATTATTGATGCGCATAGTGTGGCACAATTGCAAGAAGCTTGGGATCATGCAAAAGCAATGAATCTCCCCATACTTTTCCTTGGTCAAGGAAGCAATATGCTATTTTTAGCAGACTTCAGTGGTATTGTTGTGCTTAATCGATTAATGGGGATTACACATACACAAGATACTGACTTTCATTATCTTCATGTAAATGGTGGCGAAAATTGGCATCATTTGGTGGAATGGAGTGTAAATGAAGGTATCTATGGTTTGGAAAATCTTGCACTCATTCCAGGTTGTGCAGGCTCAGCACCGATCCAAAATATCGGTGCTTATGGCGTAGAATTTAAAGATATATGCCATTATGTAGAGGTGTTAAATTTAAGTACTCATGAAATATTTCGATTAACAGCTGAAGAATGTAAATTCGGTTATCGAGACAGTATCTTTAAACACCATTATCAGTCTGGCTATGTGATCACTGCGATAGGGGTGAAATTAAACAAAAACTGGCAGCCAGTACTAAAATATGGCTCTTTAACTGAGTTTGATTCTCTGAAAGTTACGGCAAAACAAATTTTTGATGAAATATGTCAAATTCGTCAAAGTAAATTGCCTAACCCTGATGAATTGGGTAATGCAGGAAGTTTCTTTAAAAATCCCGTAGTGAGTGCAGAGCATTTTGCGGAAATCAAAAAACATCACGAAAATTTACCGCACTTTCCACAACCTGATGGCTCAATCAAACTTGCTGCTGGATGGTTAATCGATCAATGTCAATTAAAAGGTTATCAAATTGGTGGAGCAGCAGTACATGAAAAACAAGCACTGGTGTTGATTAATAAGGGGGGAGCTAAAGGTGAAGATGTGGCAAATCTAGCTCGTCATGTGCGTCATACTGTGGAAATTAAATTTGGTGTATGTTTACAGCCAGAAGTCCGTTTTATAGGTGCTGAAGGAGAGGTTGATTCTGTTTCAGTAATTCGTTAACAATCATTAATTTTATTTCAAGACATATTAATCAAATCAGGAATATTATGCGTAACTACATTAAAATTGGCGTGGCAGGCCCTGTTGGCGCGGGCAAAACTGCCTTAATTGAAAAACTCACTCGCGAAATGGCGAGTAAATATAGCGTGGCAGTCATTACTAATGATATTTACACCCAAGAAGATGCGGAGTTTTTAACGAAAAATAGCCTACTTCCGCCAGAGCGTATTATGGGTGTAGAAACGGGAGGGTGCCCACATACGGCAATTCGTGAAGATGCCTCAATGAATTTAGAAGCGGTCGATGAAATGGTGGCACGTTTCCCTGATGTAGAAATTGTTTTTATCGAATCAGGCGGTGATAACTTATCGGCAACTTTTAGTCCCGATTTAGCAGACGTGACAATTTTCGTGATTGACGTGGCTCAAGGCGAGAAAATCCCACGCAAAGGTGGGCCAGGTATCACTCGTTCAGATTTGCTAGTGATTAACAAAACAGATCTTGCACCATTTGTTGGTGCGGATTTAAGCATTATGGAGCGCGATGCGCGTCGTATGCGTAATGGACAGCCCTTTGTGTTTACTAATTTAATGAAAAAAGAAAATCTAGATGGCGTGATTGGTTGGATTGAAAAATATGCGTTGTTGAAGAACGTAGAAGAACCTAAGGCATTAGTGAGATAAAGAAGCATCCCCTCTCCTTTAAAGAGGGGGGGGTACAAATTGAAAAAATTATGAATAGTACCCTCAAACTTTCAACCAAACTTTCCTCAAACGGCAAAACTCAACTTGATGAATACTTTGTGACGCCACCTTTTAAAGTAATGACATTGTCTGCTTACGCTGATTCTTGGGAAAATGGACTTAGCGCAATGCAAATGTCTTCTTCTCCAGGGTTATTAGCAGGGGATCGAGTTGATATTCAAATAACTTTCGAAAAATCTACCGCACTTTCTTTAAATACGCAGGCATTTACTCGGGTTCAGGCAATGAATGAGGGAGATTTTGCCGAGCAAAATACATTGATTCAACTTGCTGAGAAAAGTCGTTTATTTTATTTACCTCATCCATTGGTTTTGCATAAGAATTCTGCCCTTAAGCAAAAAACGTCAATCAATATGCAACCTGAGAGTACGCTAATTTATGGTGAAATTGTGGCTATTGGGCGAGTGGCAAATGATGAACGTTTTGAATTTCGCCAATTTTCTTCTCATTTAAAAGTTCAGCTTGTGCAAGAAAATGGGAAAGTTAAACCGCTGATGTTGGATTGTATTCAGTGGTTGCCGTCTAAAATGAATTTAACCGCGTTAAGCCAAATGGAAGGTTTTTCACATCAGGGATCCTTGGTTTACATTAACTTACAAAAAACATCTGCAGAAATTAAGCAGATAGCGCAACAGCTTCAACAGCAAGAAACAGATAAATCTTTACTCCTTGGTATATCTCAGTTGAATGAAGGCGGGTTGATTGTGCGTGTGTTAGGGTATAGAGCAGAGCAAATTCAGAAACTGTTTGAGAAAATTGGTGAGCAGTTAAAAGCTGCGTAAGATTAATAGATAAGTGATTTTCCCCTAAAAAAACTAATTCGAAAAATGAAAATATGTCTTGAGAGCATTTCTTGAAAATGTGATCTTGGTCAAGTTTTTTCTCCTTAAAATTTCTATAATGGCGTCAAATTAACTAACCAGAAAAGGTGATTCAAATGACTCAATTTAGAAAAGAAGTAGATTTACTCGGCGAACGTGATGTACCAGCAGATGCGTACTGGGGTATTCATACATTAAGAGCGGTAGAAAATTTCAATATTTCTAACGTAACCATTTCTGACGTGCCTGAGTTTGTTCGTGGCATGGTGATGGTGAAAAAAGCAACGGCTTTAGCCAATGGTGAATTAGGTGCAATTCCAAGTGATATTGCAAAAGCGATTGTAGCAGCTTGTGATGAAATTCTTACCACTGGAAAATGCTTAGATCAATTCCCATCAGACGTATATCAAGGTGGTGCAGGTACGTCTGTCAATATGAATACCAATGAAGTGGTTGCTAACCTTGCGCTTGAAAAAATTGGCCATAAAAAAGGCGAATATAACGTAATTAACCCAATGGATCACGTTAACGCAAGCCAATCAACCAACGATGCATATCCTACTGGTTTCCGTATTGCAGTGTATAACAGCATCTTAAAATTGATCGATAAAATTCAATATTTACACGACGGTTTTGATAATAAAGCAAAAGAGTTTGCGAACATCTTAAAAATGGGTCGTACTCAATTGCAAGATGCTGTGCCAATGACTGTTGGTCAAGAATTCAAAGCTTTCGCGGTATTACTTGAAGAAGAAGTGCGTAACTTAAAACGTACAGCAAGTTTACTCCTTGAAGTAAATCTTGGTGCAACAGCGATCGGTACTGGTTTAAATACTCCACAAGGCTATACAGAATTAGTTGTAAAATACCTTGCTGAGGTAACTGGATTAGCTTGCGTACCAGCAGAAAACTTAATTGAAGCAACATCTGACTGTGGTGCTTATGTCATGGTTCACGGAGCATTAAAACGTACCGCAGTGAAACTTTCTAAAGTATGTAATGACTTACGTTTACTTTCTTCTGGTCCGCGTGCTGGTATTAAAGAAATTAACTTACCTGAATTACAAGCGGGTTCTTCTATCATGCCGGCAAAAGTAAACCCAGTTGTTCCAGAAGTGGTGAATCAAGTATGCTTTAAAGTAATTGGTAACGATACCACTGTGACTTTTGCATCTGAAGCAGGTCAATTACAATTAAACGTAATGGAGCCAGTGATTGGTCAAGCAATGTTCGAATCTATTGACATCTTAACGAATGCTTGTGTGAACTTACGTGATAAATGCGTGGATGGCATCACTGTAAACAAAGAAATTTGTGAAAACTACGTGTTTAATTCAATCGGTATTGTGACTTACTTAAATCCATTTATTGGTCACCACAACGGCGACTTAGTGGGTAAAATCTGTGCGCAAACAGGTAAAGGCGTACGTGAAGTTGTGTTAGAAAAAGGTTTATTAACAGAAGAACAATTAGATGACATTCTTTCTGTAGAAAACTTAATGAATCCAACTTACAAAGCTAAATTAAATAAATAATCTTGATCTAAATCATCTGGCATTTAAGTCATTAAAGCTCGGTGATTAGCAAATATGATAAAGGGAACTTAACGTTCCCTTATTTTTTAAAAATATAACCTAAAGAATCATTTTCACCAATTTATCCGCTTTAATTCGTGCAAATTTTTTCAAAAGTTTTTGCACTGGTTCTGGGTATTGATTCAATTCTTCTAATTCAGTGTAATGTTTTAATACTTTTGTATGTTGGCGAATTTGGTTTTGTTCTTTTTCCACTTGGGCTAAAAGCTGTTGTTGAGGATCGTAAATTAATAAGCCATTTTCTGCATCCAAACGCCATGCTCGAGGGTTAAGATTATTGCCCGTCAGTAAAATATAACGGTCATCTACCCACACACCTTTTAAGTGGTAAGTATTATCGCCATCACGCCATAAACGCACCACAAGCTGACCATTTTCAATTTGAGTCTCAAATTTTTCACAAAAACGGCGAAGATTACTTTCATAAAGATAAGGTAACGCTCCCGCCATTTTGAATGGTTGTTCTGGTGGAATATAAAAATCGTTTGCGACTTTATCGCCAACAATAATTTCTACTCGTTTACCGTTTTCCAATAACGTTGCTATTTTATGTTGCAATGTGCGTGGGAAATTAAAGTATGGCGTACAAATCACCAATTTTTCTTGTACTTGCAAGAATAAATCTTCAATCACTTGATTTAATTCGTTGCCCGATGCGCCTAAGCCAAACAGCGGTGATACGCTTAAAACATTCGGTAATTTCACTGCACTTTTTAATGAATATTCTCCATTTTGTGCAAGGTCTTTACGATAAGCGCGTATATTGCCGCGGATCTCTTTGGTGCGAGGGCGGTTGGTGACATCAAGTGGATAAACTGCACTGAAATCTAACAAGTAATCATTGATGAAATTCACCATCGAATCAGCTAATTCTGAATGAGTGATTTTTTGATAGCGGTCGTAACGATATTTTTCAAATTGATGAAGATAGACATTGTTAATGCTTGCACCGCTATAAAGCACCGTATCATCAAATACAAAGCCTTTAACATGCAATACACCAAAAACTTCGCGCGTATTAATTGGCACGCCAAAGAACATATTTGGATCATCAGGTAACTGATAGGTTTGGCGTTGCTCGCAATACCAGTCTGCATTAGTGGCCGATTTTTCCGCCCCTAATAAATTGCGTTGTGCGCGATGCCAATCTATGAGAATTTTTACATCCAAGTGTGGATTTTCTTGCTTCACGCGATAAATTTCATCGAGGATTTCCTGCCCCGCTTCATCTTTTTGCCAATAAAGTGCGGTGACATAAATACGTTTTTTTGCGTTTCTGATTAATTCAATAATTTGAGTTTTAAATTCAGCCGGGCTACCCAAAAATTCAATTTGCTCAGCTTGCAAAGCAAGGAATGGCAAATTATTTAAATTTTGTTCAGCTCGTTTGGTTTTATTGATTAACATAATCCATCTCGTGATTAAAGACTAGTGCCTTAGTTTACAATATTTCACGCGCTTATTAATAGAAAAAAGGCTTTTTTTCGTTATAATGCTCACAAATTTTAGCATTTTTTGGCTAAAAAATATTCATTTTTATTCAGGGAAACCCTATGAACGACAAACGCAAACCGTCTTTTCAATCCGCCGGCAGATCTTTTCAAGAACGCTCAGTAGGTGAAAAATATAGAGAAAAACCAACTCAAAATCGACCGCACTCTAATGATAAATTTAATGGAAATAGAAACGAAAAATCTCGTTTTTCTCGTGATAAACAAGAAGTGAAAGAAACTAAAATTACGCAACTTTCTTTATCTCGTGCGCCATCAAATAAAAATGTAGAAAAACCTAAGGTTCAAGTGACGATAAAAAGTACGGGTACGGTTTATAAAACAAAAGAAAAGAAAACGGGGGCGCTTTCTCCTCGTGCACCTGAAAAAATTAAGAAAAACCGTGCGGAAGAAATGAAAGTTTACGGTGAAAATGCCTGTTTAGCTTTATTTGCAGAACGCCCTGAAAGTATTGTTCGATTGTGGGCAACCGTACAAATGTCACACAAAATTGGCGAGGTATTGAGTTATTTAGCCGAAAACAAGAAGGCTTATCATGTTGTAGATAGCGAAGAATTAGCTCGAGTGAGTGGAACAGAACATCATGGTGGCATTTGCTTATTGGTGAAGAAACCGCGTGCTTTCACGTTGCAAGGGTATTTGGATATTCCTCGCGAAGAGGATTGTTTAGTGCTATTAGACAACGTGAATAATGCGCAAAATATTGGTGGCGTATTGCGTACTTGTGCTTATTTTGGCGTGAAAAATATTGTCTCCGATAATGTGGAAAATCTGTATTCGGCAGCCTCAATGCGCGTAGCAGAAGGTGGTGCAGAATATATTCGTGTGTTAGAAACGGATTATATTGATTCTGCTTTAATGCAATTGCGCAAATCAGGCTATCAAATTATTCACGTATCGCACAATAAACAAGGCGAACCGTTGGATAAAGTGCGGTTAAAAAATAAAGTGGTTTTTGTGCTAAGTGAAAGTTCTACGGAAAGTTTAGCGACTTCAGAAGACACACAAGTGCGTTTAACGCTTGCAAGTCCAATTAAATCAGGCTTAAACATTGCAGTGAATGCTGGGGTGTTGTTGGCGAAGTGGTATTTTAGATAGTGTATGATTAAAGGGGAAAATGATTTCCCCTTTAAAATTTCAAATAAAAGTCTTTAGTCAATTCAATAAACTCTTCAGTGTATTGGTTATCCTCATCATAAATTACCAATTGATCTTGTATTGAAACTTGGGGTTGTTTAGAAAACGTGAGTAGCATTCTTTGGGACGTTTTTCCCACTTTAGTGATGACATTCGTTTGTTTTATGCAAAAAAGTGCGGTGGATTTTATAAGCATTTTTCCGGCATCATAAGGCAAAACAAAACTTATTTTCCCATTTTCCGCTAAGCGCGTGGCAGCCCATTCTAACCAATTTAAGTGGCTTTGCTTGGTATAACGAGCCAATTCTCTTTCCTCATGTTTGCAAGCAATACCTTGTTCAAAATAAGGTGGATTTGCCACAATTAAATCAAAGGTTTGTTCAGTGGTTTGTAAAAAATGTTGTATATCCGTTTGAATAAGTTGAATGCGATTTTTCCACACTGAATCATTGATGTTTTCTTGCGCTTGTTTTGCTGCAATGGGATCCAACTCAACCGCTTGAATTTGGCAGTTTTCTTCAGTTCGTTGTGCCAACATTAAAGCCAATAACCCTGTGCCACTGCCCATATCTAAAATATTTTTACAATGTTTTACATCAACCCAAGCACCTAACAAAATGCCATCAGTGCCGACTTTCATCGCACAAGAATCTTGGTTGACATGGAATTGTTTAAAGGTAAATCCTCTCATAAATTTTTCGTAAATTGACCGCACTTGGGGCTGTTGATAACTCAAGCGTGAAATGAGTTATCAACAGCCCCTAATTTCAGGTATAATCCGCGCCAATTTTAACAAAGAACCGCACAATAATGAATTTATCCCAATTTGAACAATTCGATCTTTCTCCTGAGCTTTTAAAGGCGCTTGAGAAAAAAGGTTATTCCCGCCCAACAGCTATTCAAATGGAAGCCATTCCAGCAGCAATGGAAGAGCGTGATGTATTAGGCTCTGCACCAACGGGAACAGGGAAAACGGCTGCTTTTTTATTACCTGCGCTACAACATTTATTGGATTATCCACGCCGTAAACCAGGCCCACCACGTATTTTGGTATTAACACCAACCCGTGAACTAGCAATGCAAGTGGCAGAACAAGCGGAAGAATTAGCGCAGTTCACCCATTTAAATATTGCGACAATTACAGGTGGCGTGGCGTATCAAAATCACGGTGATGTGTTCAACACTAATCAAGATTTGGTGGTGGCAACGCCTGGTCGTTTATTGCAATACATTAAGGAAGAAAATTTTGATTGCCGTTCGGTTGAAATGCTGATTTTTGATGAAGCGGATAGAATGTTACAAATGGGATTTGGGCAAGATGCGGAAAAAATTGCGGCTGAAACCCGTTGGCGGAAACAAACCTTGTTGTTTTCTGCAACCTTGGAAGGGGAGTTATTGGTCGATTTCGCGGAGCGTTTGTTGAATGATCCTATTAAGGTGGATGCCGAACCAAGCCGTCGAGAAAGAAAAAAAATCAATCAATGGTATTACCACGCAGACAGCAATGAACACAAAATCAAATTGCTCGCGCGTTTTATTGAAACTGAAGAAGTGACGCGTGGAATTGTGTTTGTTCGTCGTCGTGAAGATGCGCGAGAACTTTCTGAAACATTGCGTAAACGAGGTATTCGTTCCGCGTATCTAGAAGGTGAAATGGCACAAACTCAACGTAACAATGCGATTGATAAATTGAAATCCGGTATTGTGACGGTATTGGTTGCAACAGATGTGGCTGCGCGTGGTATTGATATTGATGATGTAAGCCATGTTATGAATTTTGATTTGCCTTATAGTGCAGATACTTATTTGCATCGAATTGGACGTACCGCGAGAGCAGGTAAAAAGGGCACGGCAGTCTCTTTTGTCGAAGCTCATGATTACAAGTTACTGGGTAAAATCAAACGCTATACCGAGGAAATTTTAAAGGCGCGTATTTTAGAAGGTTTAGAACCTCGCACTAAGCCACCAAAAGATGGTGAAGTGAAATCTGTAAGCAAAAAACAAAAGGCACGTATTAAAGAAAAACGTGAAGAAAAGAAAAAAACAGAGGCGAAGAAAAAAGTGAAATTGCGTCATAAGGATACGAAAAATATCGGCAAACGACGTAAGCCGAGTAATCCTATATTTTATCAATGATGTTTTTATTAAAATGGCGTATGTTTATTCACATCACATACGCCTTATTTTTTAATTGTGTTTTATTTTAAGAAGAATTGTCCTTTGGCTAATTTGTAGATGGTCATTAATACGAGTAAGCCAATCATCAGGTTAGAGAATACAAAGGCAAAAATTGAGATACCTTGTAATACGTCGCCGTGAAAAAAGGCAATTGAGCTATTTGCCATAGACGCTAATCCGAATGAGAATCCCCATAATCCAATATTTAAGCCTTTTTCCATAATCCAAGGTAATAATCGTAATAAGAAAAAGAGTTGTAGAAAGCCATATCCCCAAAGAATTTTGACGAATGTATCAATTTCCCCTTTATTTAGAGATAAATATGCAGCAGCCCCTACAAACGCTGGAGCAAGAATGATTCCCATCGTAGCTCGAAATGGTGGTTCAAGTGATGAAATTCGTAGGTGTTGAAGCAATACGGGTTCAAAAATGATCCATGCTATTAGACCAGCACCAAAAAATAAATACCCTAAATCGTGATAGCCAAGTAAGGCAAGAGAGCTTGCACTCGTGAAGTTAGCTGCAACAGCAGGTAAATAAAAAGGTGGGCGAGTAGATTTTTGTTCAAATACACCACCTTGCCATAGCTCACTAATGCGTAAGGACGAGAAAAGTAATTGACCAATAGTGCCAAGCCAAATCATTACTTCCGCAAGCCATGGAGTCCAGCGATAAGTAATATCGCCTATAAGCATTGTGGTGATAGGAATGAGTGCAATGAAAGAAAAACGTACTGGGCAATGATATTCTGAGCGAACTTCATCACTATAATAACGAAGTTTATAGGCATACATTAGAATAAATAGAATCCAAATTGCACTTGCTATGATACCGATTACATCACTTATAGTACGAGCTACAGGAAAGTGATTTTCTAAGTGCAACCAAGCTAGAGATAATGCTGCCAATCCAAGAGGAATACCGAAATAACCCGTAGGAAGCGGGAATGTTTTTGTTGAATTCATAACATAGTCCTTGTATTAATAAATTTTCTATTATATTACTTCGTATCTTAAGTAATCACTTTGCTTAGAATCTCAAATTATTGTATTTTTGATTAAATAAGTATTATTTAAATGGTACTGGTTTACCGAATATTCGTCTTTTAATTCGCCCCAATTCATTGATCACTTTTTCTAATGGGGTTGTTTTGGTTTGATTAGCATGAACGGTTTCTCTACCATCTTGTAAGCTACTCTTAAATTTACTTTCACCATTTATAATTAAATCTTGGATACAGACAGCGGGATAGAGTTGCATAACTTTATATTCTCTTTGGTTTAAGAGTTTATCAAAAATAAGCGTGTCTATTGCTAGAACAAGTTGTCTATTTTGGATTTTATTCAATAAATATCGAGCACCTTTGGCTGTGATGGTATACCCGCCCATACCAGTATGTTTATACTTTAATTGAAATATATTTCGTTGACATTTTATTTTATACATACTGCCGAGCATAATTTTACCGTACAAGGTTTCTAGTTTAAGAATATCGGTATCTTTGGGGATGTAATCGATTTCAAGTAATTCTTTTGCATTTTCTCCCAAATAAATATCATCTTCAAAAATATTAATATAATCTAAATTATTTTCTAAAACGAAATTCCATAAAACGATATGGCTTAGTGCACAGGCTATCTCACCGTCACACAAAGTTGCTTTTGATGAACGATCAAAGGTGATATTGAATTTTTTAGCCGTTTCTTCAATAAGTTCAGGCGTGATAGCATCAAAAAATTCAAAAGGAATATTCTGCTTACCGAATTCTTCTGTAATATGTTTTCGGCGTTTTTGTTCAGTAGTTAAACTGATAACATAATTGTGCTGAGCTGAGCATAAAAGTTACCCAAATAAATAAAATGTGGAATGGTATAAGATAAAAAGTGCGGTGAAAAATCATAGAAATTTTCACCGCACTTCTTCATTTTAAATATTATGTGCTAAACGATATTCAACCAAATCTTCAATGGTTAGCACAGAATAACCAAATTTCTTTGCAAATTCTACAATCTCAGGGGCGCGAGCCATTGTGCCGTCGTCATTCGTGATTTCACAAATCACACCTGCATGTTTAAATCCAGCTAGACGTGCTAAATCAACAGAAGCTTCAGTGTGTCCGCGGCGGGTAAGTACGCCACCATTTGCTGCACGAAGTGGAAAAACATGACCGGGACGATGTAAATCTTTTGGAACTGCATTATCAGCAATCGCTGTTTTAATGGTTGTGACTCGGTCTGCGGCAGATACGCCTGTAGAAACACCTTTCGCGGCTTCAATCGTTACAGTAAAAGCCGTTTTGTTTACGCTATTATTATGTTCTACCATTGGCGGTAAATCGAGTTGTTGGCAACGTTTATCGGTAATGCATAAACAAACGATACCACTTCCATAACGAATTAATTTTGCCATTTGCTCTGGCGTGATTGTTTCTGCTGGGAAAATTAAATCGCCTTCATTTTCACGATCTTCATCATCTAAAACTAATACGCCATTTCCATTTTTGAAGGCATTAATTGCGTTAAGTACGCGTTCTTCAGCGGTATTGCCGAATGGAGATAAAATTGACTGATTCATAGTAATTTCCTAATTTGAGATTTCAATTAAATACCAGAATCAGGGCTGAGAAATGCAAATAAAATGAACGATTTGGGAACCCAACTCGTTTTATTCTCTTTCATCCAGACTTTACTGTCGGCTTTGGAATTTCACCAAATCTGCTGACTTTAAAAGTGAAAATCAGGACAATTTAGCTGGAAAAATTTGCCAAAAATTGACCGCACTTTTAAACGCTCGTGGGCTTTACCACCGGTAGGGAATTTCACCCTGCCCTGAGAATGCGCACTAAGTATAGCGCAAAATACCTAGGCACTAAATCAGAACGTGAAAAATATTTTCATTTAGCCTACAATAAACGTACTCAATTCTTACGCTATCAAGAGCCGATTATGTCAAAAGCAAAAGAGAAAAAAGTCGGTGTCATTTTCGGGAAATTTTATCCCGTGCACACAGGCCATATAAATATGATTTATGAAGCGTTCAGTAAAGTAGATGAACTACACGTTATCGTGTGTAGTGATACGGAGCGCGATTTGAAATTATTTTACGATAGTAAAATGAAACGCATGCCAACCGTGCAAGATCGTTTGCGTTGGATGCAGCAAATTTTCAAATATCAAAAAAATCAGATTTTTATTCATCATTTGGTTGAAGACGGTATTCCGAGTTATCCAAATGGCTGGCAATCTTGGAGCGAAGCGGTTAAAACCCTATTTCATGAAAAACATTTTGAACCTTCAATCGTATTTAGTAGCGAACCTCAAGATAAAGCACCTTACGAGAAATACTTAGGTTTAGAAGTTTCGTTAGTCGATCCTGACCGCACTTTCTTTAATGTGTCTGCAACTAAAATTCGTACGACTCCATTCCAATATTGGAAATTTATTCCGAAAGAAGTTCGCCCTTTCTTTGCCAAAACGGTGGCGATTTTAGGTGGAGAAAGCAGCGGTAAAAGTGTGCTTGTGAATAAGTTAGCTGCCGTATTTAATACCACGTCTGCATGGGAATACGGCCGTGAATTTGTATTTGAAAAGCTAGGTGGCAATGAGCAGGCCATGCAATATTCTGACTATCCGCAAATGGCTCTTGGTCATCAACGATACATTGATTATGCAGTGCGCCATGCACATAAAATTGCATTTATTGATACGGATTTCATCACCACGCAAGCGTTCTGCATTCAGTACGAAGGAAAAGCCCATCCATTTTTAGATTCGATGATTAAAGAATATCCATTCGATGTCACTATTTTGCTTAAAAATAATACTGAATGGGTGGATGATGGCTTGCGCAGTTTAGGTTCACAAAAGCAACGCCAACAATTTCAACAACTACTCAAAAAACTGTTAGATAAATATAAAGTCCCTTACATAGAAATTGAATCGCCAAGTTATCTTGATCGCTATAACCAAGTGAAAGCAGTCATTGAGAAAGTGTTAAATGAAGAAGAAATCAGTGAATTGCAAAATAGTCCATTTGTTATAAAAGGAAAACATCAATGATCTTATTTGCCGGTGATCCACACGGAAGCTACGATCATATTTACCCTTTTGTGAGAGAACAGGAAAATGTCGCACTCATAATTTTAGGCGATTTACAGCTCACGACAACAGATGAGTTGGATAAACTTGCTAAACATTGTGATATTTGGTTTATTCATGGAAATCATGATAGCAAAACAATTAGTGCTTTTGATGCGATTTGGGGTTCTGAATGGCAATCACGGAATTTACACAATCGCGTAGTTGATATTCAAGGCACCCACATTGCAGGATTAGGCGGTGTATTCCGAGGGCAAATTTGGATGCCGCCAAATCGCCCCATGTTTTTTGATCCTATTCATTATTGTCAATATAGCCCACAAGAGAAAATCTGGCGAGGCGGTGTGCCTTTACGTCATCGCACGTCAATTTTCCCATCGGATATTGAAATCTTAGAAAACCAACAAGCGGATGTGTTGATTTGTCACGAAGCCCCTAAGCCACATCCGATGGGTTTCCAAGTGATTAATGATTTGGCAATGAAGATGGGTGTTAAGCAAGTATTCCACGGTCATCATCACGAAAACTTTACTTATCGAACAAAGTATCCCTACAAAATCACGAATGTAGGTTTCCGCAGTCTTGCTGATGCAGATGGAAATTATTTGCTACAAACTATCGACGATCGTGAAAAATAAATCTATTCCAAAACAAAAGCCGATTCAAATGAATCGGCTTTTTTACATTCAAAGTGCGGTATTATTCCGCATTGTTTTTCGATTTAATAATGGCATAAACCACACCTGTTGATAAAGCACCAATCGCAATTGCACCAAGATATTTCAACGGCTCAGATACAAATGGAATTACAAATAATCCGCCGTGTGGAGCTTGTAATGTAATATTTAAGCCCATAGAAATCGCACCAGCCACTGCACCACCAATCACAGAGCTAATAATGACACGAATTGGATCTGCTGCCACAAATGGTAATGCACCTTCGGAAATAAAACATAAACCAAGAACGAATGATGCTTTCCCCGCATCGCGTTGGCTAACAGTGAATTTATTGCGAGCAATCCAAGTCGCCACTGTCATACCAATTGGTGGAACCATACCCGCGGCCATTGCCGCAGCCATTGGCGTATAAACTTGGGATGCAATCAATCCAACAGAAAAGGTGTATGCTGCTTTATTTACCGGCCCGCCCATATCGATACACATCATTGCACCAATAATTGCGCCTAACACAATCGCATTCACTTCGCCCATTGAAGTAAGCCAATTACTTAGCTCTTTCATAATTTCAGCTACTGGTGGATTAATGAGGTAAATCATCGTCAAACCAACAATCATCGAACCCAAGAGCGGTAAAATTAAAATCGGTTTTAATGAAGTCAGGCTTGCTGGCAATCGAATAATCACATTCAGCCCTTTCACTACATAGCCCGCTAAGAAACCCGCAATAATACCGCCAAGAATCCCTGCACCCGCTTCACTTGCCAGCATCCCCGCAATCAAACCAACTGCAAGCCCTGGACGATCAGCGATAGAAAATGCAACATAACCGGCAAACACGGCAATCATTAACTTGAACGCCACACCACTACCGATATTCATCAACATATTGGGAAGATCTTGAAAAACTCCTGTATTTTCAATTACATTAAAACTGAACATAAACGAAATCGCGATCAACAACCCACCCGCAACCACTAACGGTAACATATGAGAAACGCCAGTCATTAAGTGTTTGTACACACCTTTTTTCTCACGGCTTTCTTCTTTTGAGCCAGCATTATTTCTGCCATCAAAAACTTTGGCCTCTTTAAATGCTTTATCAAATTCTTGCTCGGTTTTCTTCAAGGCTAATCCTGTTGAAGTGCGATACATTGGTTTACCTTTAAATTTATCTAAAGACACATCAATATCTGCTGCAACAAATACCAAATCAGCCGCCGCGACTTCTTCTGCAGTAATTTCATTGCCAGCCCCAACTTGACCACGGGTTTCAACTTTTACATTCCAACCTTGTTTTTTCGCATAGGCTTCAATCGCTTCGGCTGACATAAACGTATGTGCAACGCCAGTTGGACAAGCAGTTACCGCAACAATATTTTTTACACCAGAAACACCTGTAAAATTCACCGCACTTTTCGGAGCAACATAATCTGCTCCATTGGCTAAGGCATTTGCCAGCGTGACTTCAGGAGAAATCATGGCGATAGCTTCGCCGATAATAAAGACTTTTTTACCAACTAACGCAGGGTTATTGGGTAATACAGAACCAAATACGAGAACAAGATCTGCTTCGGCTGGTGTTTCTACAATAGAGACATTTGCTTTTTGCGCAGCTACTCGAAAAACTTCATGTAATAAATAGGCTTTCGCATCGCCTACATTAGCTGATTGGGTTAAAAATAACTTCATACTATCCTTCAATCATCGTTATTTGTACTTTTTCTAAAATGGGCTCAAGTAAATTCAAATCACTCACACCGACATTACTTTGAGACACCGCAAAAGCGGACACAGCCGTAGCAAAAGCTAAGGTTTCAGCTTTCGATAAACCTTTTTCAAAACCATAAATTAAGCCTGCTACCATTGAATCGCCTGCCCCAACAGTACTCACTACATTTTCACATTTTGGCGGTTCGGCTTTGAGCACGCTTTCATTATTAATCCATAAAGAACCTTTGGCTCCCATTGAAATAATCACGTTTTCAATACCTTCCGCTTTGAGTTGCTGTGCAGCAGCAATAATTTCTTCAAGACGATTTAATGGATGACCAACCCAAGCCTCAAGTTCTCGATGATTGGGTTTTACTAGCCAAGGTTTCGCTTTTAATCCAGCGGTAAGCGCAGCATTGCTACTATCAAGCACCACTTTTACGCCAGCTTGGTGAAGCTGACTCAACCAATCAGCAAATAATTCAGGAGATACACCTAGAGGTAAACTGCCACAAACTGCGACAATGTCATAATTTAAACAATAAGCCAAAGAATCCGTCACAAATTGTTGCCAAACTTGTGGGCTTATTTGATATCCCAAGAAATTTAAATCTGTCACATCTGCTTCAGTTTCGGTAATTTTTACATTGATACGAGTTTTGCCATCCACACGGTTGAATTTATCTTCCAAACCGTGCTTATTAAACATTTGCTCGAAATCAGCTGAATTATCCTCGCCCAAGAAACCGCCTACTGAAACATCAACGCCTAAATCTTTTAGTACTTTTGCGACATTAATGCCTTTCCCCGCAGGAAATAAGCCAAGGGTTTCTACGGTATTTACTTCACCAAGTTGGATATGAGTTAAACGCCCGACTAAATCATAGGCGGAATTTAAAGTAATTGTTACAACGCTTGCCATACTATTCCCCTAAACCCGATTCAATCACAGCACCGATTCCATCAATAGCCTGTTGCGCTTCATCGCCCGTTGCAACAAAACGTAAACGAGTCCCTTTTACTACGCCTAATGCCACAATTTTCATTAAGCTTTTAGCACTCACTAATTGAGAATTACGATCAAGATTCTGAACCGCTACAGAGGCATTATATTTTTTCACTTCGTTTACCAACACTGCACTTGGGCGAGCGTGCAAACCGTGTTCATTCTTAATTACAAACACTGCCTCAATAGCATTTGCCGGCAAGTTATTATCTTCTGTTACCTCTGGTGCGTGAATTTGCTCCCCCATAATTTCAATGGTATCTGGTTCAGATGGCGGCACGGCAGAAACATTCTCACCCAAGCCGTCGGCAATCACTTTGCCCAATGCTTCAATAGCTTGTTTTGCATCTTCCCCTTCTGCCACAAAACGTAAACGATGCCCTTGTATTACACCAAGTGCAACAATCTTCATCAAACTTTTTGCACTGACGACTTCACTTTCACGAGTAAGATTTTGCACGGTAATTTTCGAAGTGAATTTTTTCACTTCATTAACCAAATTCGCACTTGGACGCGCATGTAAACCATGTTCATTACGAATCGTAAAGGTTCCTACAACAGCACCTTCTACAGATTGAGTTTCAACATCACACTCTGAACCCAAAAGTGCGGTCAAAATTTCTGTTGAATTACCATTGAGTAAGGTTGTTTGGACATCGTCATCTAATAAACGCGCTAAAGTTGGATTAATTTGATCACTGATAGCTGAAACGGTTATCACGCCTTTTACAGCTTTGCCATTGTGGCTAAAAATCGTTTTGACACGACTAAATGCCAAGGCATTTTTCACATTCCCTACGACAGAATCGGTTACCCATAACCCTTTGCCAAGTGGTAATGCCGCATTATTAATCACCTCAGAAATAAAGCGATTTTCTACCGCACTTTGCATCTGTAATTGCCCCGCATTAATCGCGACTAAAGTTAATAAACTTTGGGTATCTACATCTACACTGATATTGGCAGCAGGAATTTCAAATGGCTCAATTGTCTCGCCCATTAAAATCGCACGAAATTCAGCAACATCCGTTATTTTTGCTAATTTCGCTGCGGTATCTTCATCACTCAAAACGTGAGTAAGTTGACGTAATAAGGACAAATGCTCATCAGATCGCGCCGCAATACCAATCACGACATAAGCAATATTTCCTTCTCCCCATTCTATGCCTTGAGGAAATTGAAACACTTGCACGCCCGTTTTCTTTACCATCGAACGAGTATCCAAGGTGCCATGAGGAATAGCGATGCCATTGCCTAAAAAGGTTGAGGTTTGCAACTCGCGCGCTAGCATTCCTTGCAAGTAACCATTTTCCACATTGTCTGCTTGAACTAATGCGGACGCTGCGATTTCAATCGCTTGTTGTTTATCAGCTGCGTTAGCATTTAAATGAATGTTGCTTTCCGAAAGTTCTAACATTCTTGCTCCTTAATAATTTAAAAATAAAGCTGCTGGTGAAATAAATCGACCAGCAGCTTGTTGAAAAACAATTATTTAGATGTGCAGGCTTTCAGCAGTGCTTCACTACCTTGCGCAATATATTCATCATTTTCACCGCGCTCTTTGCCTTTTTGCAAATCACGCATCGCATCATAAATACCTTGAGTTATGCTTTGCGAATCCACTTTTTCCCAACAATTTGCGTTCAAACGTTTAAGGTTCGCTTGCAATGCTTCCGCATGTAACACGCCGCTATAATAAGCATATACATCAGAATCATGGCCGCCTGTATAAAGTTTATCCTGAATTTGTTTAACAGGAACTAAAATACGGCCTAGATACCAGTCATTCGCACCACTTGCAAAATTATCTACAAAGAAATTTTCATTCACGCGACCTTTATATGTCGCTATAGTCGCTTCATAAGCAGCCGCATAAGATTTTTGATCGATTTTATCCTTATCTAAATCAATCACTTTTTTATCGTTCCCCATAAATGGAATGTAGTTGGTAACCGATGACCAAGAAGAACAACCTGCCAACATTAACGTAAAAAATAAAACAGAGATTTTTTTAAACATAGTCATACCTGATTAAAGTTAATAAAACGCCGCCATTATACTGGCTGAAGGGGATTAAAGAAAGGGCGGTAATTATTCCGCCTCTTTTACTAAAGACACCAAAATCTGATCGATTTTAAAGTTTTCCGTATCAATCACTTCAAACTTGTATTTTCCGTAAACCACAGAATCGGTTTTTTTCGGGATTTTACGTAGCATATACATCATAAAGCCACTGATGGTTTCGTAATTTTCTTCATCTGGGAAAGATTCAATATCTAATACTCGTGTCACATCTTCTAATGGCGTTGCGCCATCAATAAGCCATGAGTTTTCATCACGACTCACAATATATTCTTCTTCGTTAGAAACTAATTCCCCCATAACAATACTCATGACATCATTTAGCGTAACAATACCCACTACGAGGGCATATTCATTTACAATAATCGCAAAATCTTCACCGGTAGATTTAAACAATTCTAATACTTCGTAAAGAGAAAGCGTATCCGGCACAAATAATGCTTTACGGAGTAGTTTAGGATCTGTGAGCACCACATTTTCATTCTGCAAATACATGGTGAGCAACGTATGGGATTCTACATAACCTAAGATTTTGTCGAGGCTATTGTCACAAATCACAATTTTAGAATGAGAATCACGAGAAAGCGTATCCATGACTTCTTGGCGAGAAAAAGTGCGGTCTAAATACACGATATTTTCACGCGTTGTCATGGTGGAAGTCACTGTACGTGATTGCATATCGAAAATGTTTTCAATGAGATAATGCTCTTGAGTTTTTAATACACCAGCTTCAGCCCCCGCTTCTACTACAGCGAAAATATCTTCAGACGTCATGCCATCTTCACGCACAGTGGAAATACGAAATAAGCGGAAAAATACATTAGCAATCGTATCAAAAAACCACACAAGCGGCTTAAAGACAAACATACTGAAATTCATAATGCCGACAACGCGCAATGCCACCATTTCAGGATAAGTAATGGCAATACGTTTTGGAATAAGATCAGCAAATAAGATAAAGAAACAAGTAACCAACACAAACGCAATTGTAGAAGCGGTTGGCTCAATCCAATCGCCCACAAAAGAGCGGCTTAAAATTTCCGCGATATAAGGGCTTAGTGCGCTTTCACCAATTCCCCCGCCAAGAATCGCCACCATATTCAAACCGATTTGAACCACGGTAATAAAACGACCAGGGTGCTCTTGCAATTTAAGCACTTGAAGCGCGCGCACATCCCCTTCATTCGCAAGGGTTTGTAGTTTCAATTTACGCGAACCCGCCAGTGAAATTTCTGCAGAAGAAACAACCGCACTAATTAGAATTAAGGCAATAATCGCCAAAATAGTATGAAATAATTCCATAATCATTACTCAAAAATATGAAAGAAAACGACCGCACTTTGCGGCCGTTCAGGATATTACTCTTCGCTGTCAAACCAGCCGCGAACAAATTGAATAGACAAGAATAAGGTAGCTAACAGGAATGCATAGAAAATCCAAGAAACGATTGGATGACTTGGCGTGTCATCAGCCGTAATTTCTTTAATTGAGGTTGCATTGCGATATTCATCCATCATCGTAATACGCCAACCATAGTATTTAATTTGCACAAGTTTGTTGTCATTACCCAAAGCCTGCGCTTCAGCCTGTAAATTGGCTGAGCCAAATTTGAAGTAGAACGGAAAACCCCAACGTGTATCTTCATTGCGATACACCATAATTTTGCCATCGTCATTTTGCGTGTTGATGTAATACACATCACGTGTTGGGCCATCAGCTGGATTCGATTTTGTGATTGGCCCATCTTTATCAACACGTTTAACTTCTACGCCAGTAACACGTGTCACATCATAATGAGGGAACACATAATTCACCACAGAAAACATAAAACCGTGGAATAAAAAAACAACAATAAATAAGAAATATTTAAAAAACTTTCGCATACTTTTCCCTTGTCAGAACTGTGCATTTATTCTACACGAATTTTAAATAAACGCTCGAAATTTTGCGTAGTGATTCGAGCAAACTCCTCAGTAGAAAAGCCCTTTAAGGTTGCCACGTATTCACATACTTCTCTCGTATAAGCCGGTTGATTTTCTTTTCCCCGATAAGGCACTGGCGCAAGATAAGGCGAATCTGTTTCCACCAATAAGCGATCCGTTGGCACATAACGAATAACCTCACGAATCACTTCGGCATTTTTAAAGGTCACAATGCCAGAACAAGAAATGTAAAAACCTAAATCTAACGCTTTTTTCGCAAATTCCATGGTTTCCGTAAAACAATGAATAACGCCACCGCACTTTTCAGCATGGTGTTGGCGTAACATTGAAATGGTATCATCACCTGCAGAACGTGTATGAATAATTACAGGCTTATCTAACTGGTTTGCAATATCGATTTGGCTACCAAACACCGCTTGTTGCTCCGCTTTATTGTCCGCGCTGTAATAATAATCTAATCCAATTTCGCCAATCGCAATCACTTTTGGATCTTGCGCTAAACGCAATAAGCGTTCTGCGTCATAAGGTTCTTCTTCAAAATCCAGTGGGTGAACACCACAAGCAAGCGAGACATTATTAAATTCGCGTAAAGATTCATAAGCCTGCTCAAAACGGCTTAACGTTACACCAATTGCGAGCAAATGTTTCACATCACGCGCGCGCGCTTTTTCCACCACATCTGCAATGTTTTTATGTAAATTTTCATAATCCAATGCATCTAAATGGCAGTGGGAGTCAACAATGAACATAATTATTTTTCCTTATACCTAAGGCTTGAACGCCATAGACGATATATCTTTAATTTATTGCGTTTCAAATACTTCTGTGACTAATCTGGTCAAGCTATCTAATAGCATCAATTCAACATTCACACCATTAATTGTAAGCAAATCTGACCGCACTTTTTGCATAATTTTGATTGCTTGTAATAAACCAAGAGCGGTTTGCTCATCGCTGAATTGTTCGATACCGCGGCCAAGATCGGCAACTTGTCGATGACTATCAATTTCAAGTTTATGTTTTAAACAATCGGAAAGAAAAGCCAAAATCCAATCCACTTGCTGAACATAGCGTTCTTTATCAAACAACGGAAGCAATTCCAATGGTGAACGTCGGCGATAGAACACCCAAAATTGACGTAAGAAGTTTTTACGCTGTTCAATAAGCCCTTGTTGTAAAGTCTCTAATGCTAAAAGCGGACGCCCAAGATTCATCGCAAGTGCGGTCAAAATTTCCTGATTTTCAGCCGCACTTTCTGATTTCAACCAATCAAGAGCCGTTTGCTCATTAGGCACGGACAAATTCCACACTTGGCATCGACTATAAATGGTTGCTAATAAACTTGCTGAACTATCCGCCTGAAGTAAAAAATAAGTATTTGGACGAGGCTCTTCCAATGTTTTCAATAATGCATTGGCAGCCGCTTCCGTTAAACGCTCCGCACCTTGCACATAGACCACTTTATTGCCGTTTTGTTGTGCGTGTTGAGCAACCATTTCATTAATATCGCGCACTTGATCAACGCCAATATCCTTACCATCAATAGGGCTCAATTCATGATAATCTGGATGGCTATGGGCTTGCATTAAATGACAAGAATGGCATTGACCACAAGGTTTATCGCCTTGAGCCACACACATTATTTTCTGTACAAGTGCATCAAATAAACGTTCTACACCTAAACCAGAATCAGCTTTAATCAGCACAGCATGATGCCCCAAACCTTCGTCAAAGGTTTGAGCAATTTGATGATAAATTGGCATTAGCCAAGGGTAAAGTGCGATCATTTTTCGTTTGATTTCCACCAATTTTTTACCGCGCTTTCGATATCAGCTTGAACAAGTTCAATACTCGGCTCAGCATTAATCACCACTGCTTTTGGATTATCTTTTACTAACGCTAAATAGCGTGCTCGAGTGCGATGGAAAAAATCCAAATCCATTTGCTCAATACGATCTAATTCACCTCGTCCACGAGCTCGTGCTAAACCGACACTCGGTTCTATATCCAAATAAATTGTGAGATCAGGCTCAAAATCACCTAATACGGTTTCTTTCAAGGTGAGCATAAAATGCGGGTCTAATTGACGTCCACCACCTTGATACGCCTGAGATGACATATCGTGGCGATCACCTACCACCCATTTTCCTTGCATTAAAGCAGGTTTAATCACATTTTCTACTAACTGAATACGTGCTGCATAAAGCATTAATAACTCTGCTTTTGCTGTCACAGGTTCTTCAGTTTCATATTTGATTAGATGACGTAATTTTTCTGCCAATGGCGTTCCGCCCGGTTCGCGAGTAAACACCACATCTTTAATTCCCAGTTCATGCAAGACTTGCACAACAGACTGGTGAGCAGAGCTTTTCCCCGCGCCTTCTAAGCCTTCAATAACAATAAACTTTCCTTTCATATTTTCTTCCGCTCTTTTATTTGGCATTTTTCTGACTGCTATACCAACGTAAATATTCTTGTACCGCTTTATTATGTTCATTCAAATTGCGGGTAAATTTATGCCCACCAGAACCATCTGCCACAAAATAATAAAAATCTGTTTTTTCAGGTTTTGCAACAGCTTGTAACGAACTTTCACTTGGCATAGCAATTGGTGTTGGCGGCAATCCATCAATCACATAGGTATTATAAGGCGTTGACATTTCTAAATCTTTTTTACGAATATTACCACTGTAATTCTCACCCATACCATAAATTACCGTTGGATCCGTTTGTAATTTCATTTTTGCCTTCAAACGGTTGATAAATACAGAGGCCACTTTTGCTCTCTCAGTAGCAATGCCTGTTTCTTTTTCTACGATAGAAGCCAGAATCAACATTTCATAAGGATTAGCTAAAGGTAAATCCTTATCACGCTCGTTCCACGCCTTATTTAACGCCTTTTTCATTTGCTCAGCCGATCGCTTAAGTAGCTCCAAGTCTGTCGATTTAGGCGTGTAGTTATAAGTATCAGGATAAAGCCAACCTTCCACATTTTTTAGTTCAAGATTTCGACCAAAATCTGGCAAATCAAGTAATGTGAAAATTTCTTCATTACTCTTATCTTTCAAGGTTTGCACCAAGTGCGGTGTATTTTCAAGATCTTTTCGCCAATCCTTGAAGGTTTTTCCTTCAATCCATTTTACATTGAACTGCACTTCCTTACCTGAATTAAGCAAATCCAGTAAATCTTGCACAGTTTTAACATTCTCAAGAGAATAAGTCCCTGCTTTTATTTTATTTAGCTCAGGTTTCAACTTCAGCAAATAAGGTAATAATTTCCCATCATCAATTAACTTTTCTTGCTCAAAAAGTGCGGCTAATTTTGAACCAGTTGTGCCACGTTCAATAGTTAAAAGTTGATCTGCCTGCACATTTACCGGAGTTTTTACAAATTCAGTAATTTTGTAATAACCAAAATTAACCACGCCCGCTAAAATCAAAATTAAAAGTAAAATCGCAATTAAAAATTTCTTCATAAGATATAAGAAAGAGAAAATAAAAAACAACAAAAGGGGCAATTAAGCCCCTTTCTTTTAAATATTAAATCATTTATTAAAATATTGGATATCTGCTTTTTTACGCAATGCTTTAACCCAGTCTTTTGTTGCATCTTGCGACTGAGAGTTTACTAAATGTTCATAGGCTTTTTGTGCGTAGGCCTCTGCAGTAAGATCGCCGTCTCTCATCCCTGTCACTTCTAAAATGTGCCAGCCAAACTCTGTTTTAAACGGTGCAGAAATTACACCTTGTTTACTTTGTACAACAGTTTGTGCAAACTGTGGCGCATAAGTTTCGGGGAATGCATAACCTAAACTGCCGCCATTTGCGCCGGATAAATAATCTTTTGAATATTTTAACGCTGCATCTGCGAAAGAAATTTTTCCAGCAAGAATATCTGAGCGAATTTTTGTAAGTTCTGCTTTAGCTTGAGCATCATTTAGCATTGGATTTAGTTTAAGCAAAATATGACGAACTTCATATTCTTTTCCTGTTATTTTCTGTGCAGAACCTTTTTCTTTTGCTTCCTCTAACATTTTTTGTCCAAGGGCCCAAGCTTCACTACGTGCTTGTTCAACATCCACGCTTTCATGAATTGCTCTATTTCGAATTGCATCGCGGGTCATCGTTTGTAATTGGTTTTCCCAGGCTTTTTTGACATCTTTTGCGATACGTTGGCGAAATTCATTTAGTGAGGAACCTTCATTACTTAGCGCAATAGCGAACTGCCCCAAGGTTAAATTGTTTGCTGCAGCAATATGATTAAGCTGTTGCTCTACAGCTGCATTTAATGCTTTAGGGTCAATTGAAGGGGCTTTCACATCTTGCATTGCTTGATGAAGCAAAATGTCATCAATAATTTTATCTAAAGCAACTTGGCGATTTCCACTTTTTCCTATATTTGCTTGAACCTGGCTTTCAAGGATTGGAACGCCATTCACCATTGCTACAACACGTTCTTCGGCTTTTACAACAGAAGCTAAAACAATGGCGCTAATAGTGGCTAAAAACAATGATTTAAATGTAGATTTTTTCATTTCTGTTTTATCAAAAAGTATCAACAATGTTCTTTAGATTATCAGTTCTAAAGAAGGTTCACAAGTGACAGTAATTATTTCCCAATAATAGCAACTTCATAGCAACCATCATATTTTTCAGTGCGAACTTGTACTAATTCCTCGCGACTTGTTGGGACATTTTTTCCTACATAGTCAGCTCTAATTGGTAGTTCTCGATGTCCACGATCGATAAAAATGACTAACTCAATTTTTGCCGCTCTACCAAAATCAGTGAGTGCATCCATTGCTGCTCGAATGGTTCGACCAGTAAAAAGTACATCATCGACAAGAATTACTGTTTTGTCTTGAATATTCAAATATTGTGAGGAGCCACTGTATACCGGCATTTTATCCTCTTGATCTACTAAGGTTAGATCGTCTCGGTAAAAGGTAATATCCAGTTCCATAGATGGTAATTTATTACCACTTAATTTCTCTACTCTATGCTGTAATAATGCGGCAATTTCAGCCCCTCGGCGTTTGATTCCAACAATCACTACATTATCGAGAGATTGGTGTTTTTCAATGATTTCATGGGAAATGCGTGAAATTGTACGAGAAAAACGATCGTGATCGATAATAATTTTTTCCATCTTGTCCAGCTTAATAAAAGATTTTCTAGGGGCTAGAGTATAAAGAAAAAGTAGTTAAAAAGCGA
This sequence comes from Haemophilus sp. SZY H35, assembly GCF_018829705.1. NCBI lineage: Bacteria > Pseudomonadati > Pseudomonadota > Gammaproteobacteria > Pasteurellales > Pasteurellaceae > Haemophilus > Haemophilus sp. SZY H35. The sequence continues at coordinate 42,938 of NZ_JAHKJZ010000003.1, read as the reverse complement.
TTGTATTTACACCCTTTTTCTTATTGTTCCGTTATACTACTAAACAGATAGATTATTGATTAGGAGGCGAGACAATGCATTATTCTATTCAGGATTTTATTCAACTTATTGCTCAATTGCGCAATCCAAATGACGGATGTCCTTGGGATTTAAAACAAAATTATGAATCTATGATTCCTTGCTTAACGGAAGAAACTTACGAAGTAATCGAAGCGATTGAGAAAAAAGATATACCAAATTTACGCGAAGAACTAGGGGATTTATTGTTACAAGTTGTTTTCTTCAGCCAGCTTGCTACGGAAGATAAATACTTTACTTTTGACGATGTATTGCAAGATGTTGCTGAAAAAATTGTGCGCCGTCATCCTCACGTGTTTGGTGATGAAAAAGCTGGGGATGAAACAGAAGCCCTTTCTCGTTGGAACGAAATGAAAGCGAAAGAAAAACAAGGTAAAAGTGAAGAAACCTCTATTTTAGATAATGTACCTTGTGCTTTGCCTTCTCTTACTCGAGCAGCAAAATTACAAAAACGTTGTTCTAAAGTAGGGTTTGATTGGGAAGAAATTTCCCCAGTATTTGACAAAGTGCAGGAAGAATTAGAAGAAGTTCAAGCTGAAATTCACCGCACTTCGATTGAACAGAACAAAGTGGAAGAAGAAATCGGCGATTTATTGTTCGCAACCGTCAATCTTGCTCGCCATTTAAAATGTGATCCTGAAGATGCATTAAGAAAAGCGAATTTAAAATTTGAACGTCGTTTTAGAGCAGTAGAACAAGCGGTTCAACAACAAGGTAAGCAAGTTAATGATGTGCCACTTATTGAGTTAGATTTGTTGTGGGATGAAGTGAAAAAACAAGGAAACTAATTGAGAAGAGCGGTAAAAATTTCTCTCATTTTTACCGCACTTTCTTTGTTAAAGTTGCTGAATATCCAATGCCATTTGGTCTAACATTTCATAACGTTTACGATACATAGAACGTTTTTTACTTGCGATATCTTCTAACTGTTTGCGTTCAATATCCAAAGGTAATTGCCAATAATTATGGCGATATTTCCCTTGATTCTCTTGCCAGAACTCATCGTAATTAAACAAAATCTTACTGCGCGCAGCAAGACGATATTTTCCTTGCGCTTTGTGCGGAATGCCCACTAGCTCACATTGCCATTTTTCAGCAAGCATTTTGAATGCATTAACCAACAGAAACATTGGGCGCATACCGTGCAATGCCTTCGTAGCCTGTTTTACAAGTTCTTGAGCATTGTCACTTGAAGGGCCTTGAATCGAGGCGATAAGCAATTTATTTGGGCTCAAAAAAGTGAAAGAAGCATCGTATACTCGCTCATTATGTTGATTACGAATATTAATAGAAAAATACCCTTCAAAGGGATCGATATGGTTGATACTCAAAGATAAACGCAAATCGTCAGTTAATTGTGTTAACACGATATTTTGTTGTTCTAATAATTGTTGGCAAAGCGAACGTCCCATTTTCTCTTCAGCCAAACGTAAATTCTCCGTAATCGCCGTTAAACGTTCTGAAGCAGAAAAGCGTTTATCGCAAAAAGTAGTCAGAACCGTATTGATACGATAATAATCTTGTGTAAATAAAGGCTGCCATTGAGTTTCTGTATTAAGAAAATCCACTAATTGGTTACATTGCTTTTGATATAACCATTTATAGCCATAATAGCGTAATTTTTCCCGCACTTGTTTGAGAAAAGGGCGATCCTTGGAATAAGGATACATTTGAACGTAAGTGGGGAAAATAAAATTATTTTTCGTGGACATAACTCAATATTTTGTGAAATTTAATAAAATTATCGGCCATTTTAGCGATTATCACTTCATTTGCCAAAATTCTTTTTTGTTTAAAACCCACTTTATAACTCAGATTTTGTTATAATCTTTTCCTTGAATTCCTTTTTCCCTATCCCAATATTTACCCAAATTATCGGAAAGAATTAAGAGAGATAAATTATGGCGAAGAATACCCAACGTACGATGCCCGTATTGCCATTACGCGATGTCGTCGTTTTCCCTTATATGGTGATGCCACTTTTTGTAGGGCGTGCAAAATCAATTAATGCCCTTGAAGAAGCGATGAACGATGATAAACAGCTTCTTTTGGTATCTCAAAGAGAAGCTGATTTGGAAGAACCTACCCCTGAAGATTTATTTGACGTGGGTACCATTGCTAATATTATTCAATTGCTAAAATTACCTGATGGCACAGTGAAAGTGCTAGTTGAAGGTCAAAATCGCGCGAAAATTAACAGCCTTGAAGATGGCGAAAAGTGCTTTTCCGCAAAAATTACCCCTATCGAAACCACTTATGGTGATGAGAAAGAGTTAGATGTTGCGAAAAAAGCGGTACTTTCTGAATTCGAAAATTATCTCACCTTAAATAAAAAAATCCCTGCAGATGTATTAAATGCACTTCATCGTCTTGGTGATGCAGATCGTTTATCAGATACAATGGCAGCTCATTTACCAGTAAGTGTTCGCCATAAACAAAGTGTCTTGGAACTTGCTAACGTACAAGACCGACTAGAATATCTGCTTGGCATGATGGAATCAGAAGCAGACATTCTCCAAATTGAAAAACGTATTCGTGGCCGAGTAAAAAAACAAATGGAGAAAAGCCAGCGCAACTATTATCTTAGCGAACAAATTAAAGCCATTCGTAAAGAAATGGATGATGGTGAAAGTGAGGATACGATTGATGAAGTTGAACAACTTCGTCAAAAAGTAGAAGCTGCTGGCATGCCAGCAGATGTGCGCAATAAAGTGGAAAATGAGCTACAAAAACTCAAAATGATGTCAGCCATGTCTTCTGAAGCAACCGTTGTTCGTAGTTACATTGAATGGATGATCCAAGTGCCTTGGCATCAACGTTCTAAAGTGAAAAAAGACATTTCGAAAGCACAACAAGTATTAGATGCCGATCACTATGGTTTAGAACGAGTGAAAGAACGTATTCTTGAATATCTTGCAGTACAAGCTCGTTTAAACAAAGTGAAAGGACCCATTCTTTGCTTAGTTGGCCCTCCAGGCGTAGGTAAAACCTCTCTTGGTCAATCTATTGCGAATGCCACTGGTCGTAAATATGTACGCATGGCATTAGGCGGTGTTCGCGATGAGGCAGAAATCCGTGGTCACCGTAAAACCTATATTGGTGCATTGCCGGGTAAATTAATTCAAAAAATGGCAAAAGTGGGGGTGAAAAATCCATTATTCTTGCTTGATGAAATCGACAAAATGGCATCCGATATGCGAGGCGATCCAGCCTCAGCATTACTTGAGGTGCTCGACCCTGAGCAAAACACCACGTTTAACGATCACTATTTAGAAGTGGATTATGATCTTTCTGATGTAATGTTTGTGGCGACATCAAACTCTATGAACATTCCAGGCCCATTATTGGATCGTATGGAAGTTATTCGTCTTTCTGGTTATACAGAAGATGAAAAACTTAATATCGCGATGCGTCATTTGTTAGCGAAACAAATTGAACGTAATGGTTTAAAGAAAGGCGAACTTACCGTCGAAGAAAGCGCAATTTTAGATATTATCCGCTATTACACACGTGAAGCGGGCGTTCGTGGATTAGAACGTGAAATTTCAAAAATCTGCCGTAAAGCAGTGAAAAATTTATTGGTAAATCCAAAACTTAAATCTATCACCGTAAATTCAGATAATCTGCACGATTATCTTGGTGTCAAACGCTTTGAATTTGGCAAAGCCGACACACAAAACCGCATTGGTGAAGTGACAGGTCTAGCTTGGACAGAAGTCGGCGGCGACTTACTCACTATTGAAACTGCCTCCGTTGTTGGTAAAGGAAAACTCACATTTACCGGTTCATTAGGTGATGTAATGAAAGAATCCATCCAAGCGGCTATGACTGTTGTGCGCGCTCGTGCGGATAAACTTGGTATTAATTCTGAATTCCATGAGAAACGCGATATTCACATTCATGTGCCAGATGGTGCAACACCAAAAGATGGTCCGAGTGCAGGTATTGCAATGTGTACTGCATTAGTTTCTTGTTTAACAGGTAATCCTGTACGTGCGGATGTAGCCATGACAGGTGAAATCAGTTTACGCGGTAAAGTATTACCAATCGGTGGATTAAAAGAAAAACTTCTTGCTGCACATCGTGGCGGAATTAAAACCGTATTAATTCCAAAAGAGAACGTTAAAGATCTCGAAGAAATTCCAGAAAACGTAAAACAAAATCTTGCGATTCATGCAGTAGAAACCATTGATGAAGTACTTGGCCTTGCATTGGAAAATCCGCCTGAAGGCATTGAGTTTGTCAAAGTTGAAGCTAAAGCGGCAAAATCACCCCGCCGTAAAGCGACCAGTAAGACAACAAGAGCGGTCAATTAATTGAATGTTTTAGGGCTTGTGAAAACAGGCCCTTTTTATCAACATTCATAGTGTCAGCTAAGATTTCATATTTACACAACGTTAATTTGTACTTTTTCAACTGTTCTCACATTTAAAACTTGTTAATAACAGCATGCTCAAACTTCCTCCACTTTCCCTTTATGTACACATTCCATGGTGCGTTCAAAAATGCCCTTATTGTGATTTTAATTCTCACGCACAAAAAGGCGATATACCAGAACAAGACTATATTTACCACCTTCTGCAAGATCTACGGGCTGATTTACAGCGCTTTAAAGATTCAATTCAACAACGAAAACTCCATTCAATTTTTATTGGTGGCGGTACGCCAAGTTTATTTTCAGCAAAAAGCATTGCATATCTCTTAAAAGAAATAAAAACGCAGATTGATTTTGAAGATAATATTGAAATCACATTAGAAGCGAATCCTGGCACGGTAGAAGCTGAACGTTTTAAAGGTTATGTATCAGCAGGCATTACGCGAATTTCTATGGGGATACAAAGCTTTGATGATGACAAATTACAGCGTCTTGGGCGGATTCATAATGCAGCAGAGGCAAAAAGTGCGGTCAATTTAGCGAAAGTTTCTGGGCTAAAAAGTTTCAACTTAGATTTAATGCACGGTTTGCCAAACCAAACGTTGGAAGAAGCCTTAGATGATCTTCGCCAAGCTATTGAGCTATCTCCTCCTCACCTTTCTTGGTACCAGCTTACTATTGAGCCAAATACGATGTTTGCTTACCGCCCACCTAAATTGCCAGATGATGATGAGCTTTGGGATATTTTTGAACAAGGCCACCAACTGTTAACTGCGGCAGGCTACCAGCAATATGAAACATCGGCTTACACAAAAGCGGGTTTTCAATGTAAACATAATTTGAATTATTGGCGGTTTGGGGATTATTTAGCCATTGGCTGTGGCGCACACGGGAAATTGACGTTTCCGAATGGCGAGATTACCCGCTTTTCTAAAACTAAGCACCCGAAAGGTTATTTGCGTGGCGAATATCTTTACGAAGAAAAAAACGTGCCAGAAATTGACCGCCCTTTTGAATTTTTTATGAATCGCTTTCGTTTGTTAGAAGCGGTACCCAAACAAGAATTTGAAGATTACACAGGTTTATCGCAAAGTGCGGTGAAAAATCAAATTGATTTTGCTATTCAACAAAACTATATTGTGGAAAACAATGATTCTTGGCAAATCACTGAGCATGGCAAATTATTTCTCAATGGACTTTTGGAATTATTTTTAACGGAATCGTAGCTTATCCGTTAAACCTATCACTGCTGAAAATTACACTTGTTTATTAAATACTCTCGTAATAAAGTAACGCAATCGTTTACTTATTAAAATAAGGAAAAGAAATGAATCAATTAGAAATGAAAAAACTCGCAGCACAAGCTGCATTACAATATGTAAAAGCTGACACAATTGTTGGCGTGGGAAGTGGCTCCACTGTGAACTGCTTTATTGAAGCTTTAGGTACAATCAAAGATAAAATTCAAGGCGCAGTTGCGGCTTCCAAAGCATCAGAAGAATTACTCCGTAAACAAGGTATCGAAGTATTTAATGCAAATGATGTCTCGAGCTTAGATATTTATGTGGATGGTGCAGATGAAATCAATCCACAAAAAATGATGATTAAAGGTGGTGGCGCAGCACTCACTCGTGAAAAAATCGTCGCTGCATTAGCGAAAAAATTTATTTGTATTGTGGATTCGAGTAAACAAGTGGATGTGTTAGGTTCGACCTTCCCATTACCAGTTGAAGTTATTTCAATGGCTCGTTCACAAGTAGGCAGAAAATTAGCCGCACTTGGTGGCGCACCGGAATATCGTGAAGGAGTGGTGACTGACAACGGCAATGTGATTTTAGATGTGCACAACTTTACTATTTTAAATCCAGTTGAAATGGAAAAAGAATTAAACAACGTTGCGGGTGTCGTCACTAACGGGATATTCGCGTTACGTGGCGCAGACGTTGTGATCGTCGGTACGCCTGAAGGCGCCAAAATTATTGACTAATTCATAATAAAAATCATAAGGAAGCAAACATGACAAACAAAGTCTCTCTAGACAAATCAAAAATCAAATTTGTATTGTTTGAAGGTGTGCATCAAAGCGCACTTGATACGCTCCATGCGGCAGGCTATACCAATATTGATTACTATAAAAAAGCACTAGATGGTAATGAATTAAAAGAAGCCATTAAAGATGCACACTTTATCGGCTTGCGTTCTCGCACCCATTTAACGGCAGAAATGATTGAGGCCGCACCCAAATTAATCGCAGTAGGCTGTTTCTGTATTGGTACCAACCAAGTGGATTTAAATGCGGCAAAAGCGCGTGGAATCCCTGTATTTAATGCGCCATTCTCAAACACTCGTTCTGTCGCAGAACTTGTATTAGGCGAGATTTTATTACTTATGCGCAATGTGCCACAGGCGAATGCCGAAGTACATCGTGGCGTCTGGAATAAATCAGCGACGGGATCTCATGAAGTGCGGGGTAAAAAACTTGGAATTATTGGTTACGGCCACATTGGTTCACAATTAAGTATTATTGCGGAATCATTAGGCATGGATGTACATTTCTACGATATCGAAAATAAACTTCCGCTCGGTAATGCCAAACAGGTTCGTAGCCTTGAAGAATTACTCAGTTCTTGCGATGTGGTTTCATTACATGTGCCAGAGCTGCCATCTACCAAAAACTTAATGAATGCTGAGCGTATCGCACAATTAAAACAAGGTGCAATTTTGATCAATGCTGCGCGTGGTACAGTGGTAGATATTGATTCTCTCGCTCAAGCCTTAAAAGACGGTAAAATTCACGGTGCTGCCATTGATGTATTCCCAATTGAACCTGCGTCAATTAATGAAGAATTTGTCTCACCGTTACGCGAATTTGATAATGTGATTTTAACTCCACATATCGGTGGTTCAACAGCAGAGGCACAGGAAAATATCGGTTTTGAAGTAGCAGGTAAATTTGTCAAATATTCAGACAATGGTTCAACACTTTCTTCCGTCAACTTCCCTGAAGTATCTTTACCAGAACACGAGGGAACAAAACGTTTATTGCATATTCATGAAAATCGTCCTGGTATATTGAATAAACTGAACCAAATTTTCGTCGAAGCCAACCTGAATATTGCCGCGCAATATTTACAAACTGACCCGAAAATTGGTTATGTTGTCGTTGATGTAGAAACAAATGATGCATCGCCATTACTGGCGAAATTGAAGGAAATCGATGGCACAATTCGTGCGCGAGTACTTTATTAGTTAGAAAATAACCCAACTTATATGAGACAAGTTGGGTTATTTATTTTACTCGCTAGATTAAGTAAAGAAGAGCCTAGATTTTAGGATGGATTCAATTTAATTAAAAATTGTCTAGTTTTCTTAATTTCTTTCATAAGGTGCATCCGTTAAGGTTTTTAAAAAAGATTCTAGTGCATCAATTTCTGTATCAGTTAATGGTTTTCCTTTAAGCGCGTCGTGGCTTACAGTTGGTGCATATTCGGGCAAATCCCAGGGCTTACTGGTTTCTGGATTAATTTTTCGTGCAGGGTTATTGTAGCTATCTAAGAATAATAATACGGTGCGAAGTTCTTTAAATACTCCATTGTGCATGTAAGGTGCAGTAACTGCGACATTACGGAGTGTGGGCACTTTGAATTTTCCTTTTTGTTTTTCATCTCCCTTTACCATTGGATTATCGAGCAAGCCATTATCAATCCAGTTATTGTCTAATTTATTATGTGCAATTAAGGCTTCATTCTTAGGAACACCAAGATTAAAATAACGATAGTTTGTGAAAGTTTCTTCATCGTTATCGGCTGTTTGTAATTGATGACAATTACTACAATTTGTTTTTTCTTTATCAAAAAATAATGCCTTTCCTAAAGATTCTTGTTCTGTGAGGGTATCTTTTCCAGCTAAAGTGCGGTCGTATTTTGAGCTGAATTGGCTAAATAAATCTAAATGTTCAAAAGTAGCTAATGCTTGTTCCATAATGGCATATATTTTCTGATTATCTTTCCATATTTCGGCACCAAAATATTTTGTAATGTAATCTTTCACGGCTTGATTTTCTTCAATACGTTTTACTACATCTGCTTTATCTTTCATGCCCATTTCTACGGGGTTTAATGGTGGACCTCCGGCTTGTTCTGCAAGATTTTTTGCTCTACCATCCCAGAATTGTCCGCCCACATAATCGTTAATTTTTTCATCAAAATGGAAGCTAGGTGAATACTTAGCATAAAGTGCAGTTGGTGTGTTACGGTTACCAAATTTTGTTGGATCATCTCCTTGAGAGACCATATGAGCGATATCATTTTGACGCAAGTCAGCAAAGGCTGCTACTGGCATATGGCAAGTGGAGCAGGATTGGGTCTTATTATGAGAGAGGGATTTATCAAAAAAGAAAACTTCTCCAAGACCGAGTAAAATAGGATCGATTTTTGTTTCCTGTGCTAGACATAGAGTGGGGAGAATTAACATAGGAAGTAATAATTTTTTCATTTAGACTCCAATAAAAAATAGGTAAAAACAAACCGCACTTTGGGTTTTATTCTATATGTTCACTCAAGAATCCACCGCTTTGGTGAGCCCATAGTTTTGCATATAGTCCATTTTGTTCTAGTAATTCAGCATGGGTACCTTGTTCGACAATTTGTCCTTTATCAAGCACAATCAGGCGATCCATCGCTGCGATAGTGGATAAACGATGAGCAATGGCAATCACAGTTTTATTTTCCATCATCTTATCTAGACTTTCTTGTATTGCCACTTCCACTTCCGAATCTAATGCGCTTGTGGCTTCATCTAACAATAGAATTGGTGCATCTTTTAACATGACACGAGCAATAGCAATTCGTTGCCGTTGACCACCTGAAAGTTTTACACCGCGTTCACCCACATGGGCATCGTAGCCTTTTCTGCCTTGAGCATCAGTGAGGAATGGAATGAAATCAGCAGCCTCCGCTCGTTCAGCAGCTAAAACCATTTCTTCATCTGTAGCATTAGGTCGTCCATAAATAATATTGTCACGAACAGAGCGATGTAGCAGCGAAGTGTCTTGAGTCACTAAACCGATTTGGCGGCGTAGGCTTTCTTGTTGCACATCTAGTACATTTTGCCCGTCAATGGTAATCGCACCTTGTTGTGCTTCATAGAAACGAAGCAACAAGTTCACAATTGTAGATTTTCCTGCACCAGAACGGCCGATTAGCCCAACTTTTTCGCCAGGTTTGATAGTAAGATTGAAATGATTGAGTAATGGTTTCGTCGGATCATAAGCAAAGGTAATATCGTTAAACTTGATTTCCCCTTGTGTCACTTGTAAAGGTGATGCTTGAGGTTTATCTACAATAGTATGAGGTTTAGTTAAAGTATTCATTCCATCGTTTACGGTTCCGATATTCTCAAACAAACGTGCAGACTCCCACATAATCCAACGAGATAGTCCATTTACTCGTAATGCCATTGCGGTTGCTGTTGCAATTGCACCCACGCCAACTTGACCACTTTTCCATAAGATAATTCCGAGTACAGCGGTGCTTAGTGTAAGTAAAATATTAGCTGCATAAGTGAGCGTGTCCAGTGATGTTGCTAGGCGCATTTGAGCGTGTACTGTGACCATAAAATCTTCCATAGAACGTTTGGCATAAGCGGCCTCGCGCGAACCATGAGAGAATAATTTTACTGTGGCAATATTGGAATAAGCATCTGTAATGCGTCCTGTCATTAAAGAACGAGCATCAGCTTGTCGTTGTGCCGTTTTTGATAATTTAGGAATGAGGGTTCGTAGGATAAAAATAAAAATCGTAATCCAAGCAATAAATGGCAGTAAGAACCAAGAATCTAATACGGCTAGAACCAAGCCCGATGTAATAAAATATACGATGACATATACAAACATATCCGCTAGTGTGAGCACCGTATCACGAACAGCTAGTGCGGTTTGCATTACTTTGGCAGACACTCTGCCAGCAAATTCATCTTGATAAAAACTCAAACTTTGTCCAAGCATTAAACGATGGAAATTCCAACGTAATCGCATTGGAAATACGCCTTGTAAGGTTTGTAAACGTACGGTAGAGGCTAAAAATCCCCACACGATGCTAACAAGTAATAGGGCAGCCATGCTAATTAATAAATGGCCTTTTTCTTGCCATAATGTCTCAGGCGTAAATGTCCCTAACCAATCTACAAGCGTTCCCATAAATTGGAATAATACGGCTTCCATTACACCGGTACCAACCGTTAGCACTGTCAGTAAGAGAATCCAGCCTTTCATTCCTTCAATGCTAGACCAAATAAAGCGCAATAAGCCTTTTTTAGGTGTTGTTGGATTACCTTCTGGATAAGGATTTAAACGGTTTTCAAACCACGAAAAAATTTTGTTAAACATATCTTTTCCTTAAAAAGAAAAGGCAACAGATGTTGCCTTTCAAAAAACTTGGCGATTATAGCGCAAAAATTCTCCAATTTATAGGCTGGCAGATTTTCTGTATTGGCTTGGTGAAAGTTGGTAGTAATTCTTAAAGGCTTTACTAAAATGCGCCTCCGATTGATACCCCACCTCTAAAGCAATGGCAAGTACGGATTGTTGGGATTGTTTTAATAAAAATGCTGCCGATTGTAACCGCACTTGAGTAATAAAACGCCCTGGCGACATACCAAGTTGTTGTTGAAAAACACGAATAAAGTTTGCACGAGACATTGCAGAAAGATCGGCTAACTGTTCAATTCGCCAATCTTCTTGAGGGCATTGTAATATCGCACCTAGCACTGTATTTAATCGCTTGTCTTGCAACGCAAGTAGCACACCATCTGTAATTAAGTTCTCTTGAATCGCATGGCGTAAAATATAAATTAAAAGCACATTCGAAAGTGCATCGACGACTGATTTCGTACCTGCATCATTTTTTTGTGCTTCTTGTAGAAAAAGTTGAACCAAAGGATGAATCGGTGTATCGCATAAATTGAGATGTAAATATTCAGGCATAGAAGCTGTAAGAAGGGCATCTTGCTGATAATAAAACGCCCCGCAGAACATTTTTAAATCTGGTGTGCCTTGCCCTACTTGATACAATTCAAATGCACCTTGCCAGCTTTTTTTCAATGATGCGTCCTTTGTTTGGTTGGATGAATGACGCATAAAGTGCGGTTGATTTTGGGGAAGGAAAAAGATATCACCTTCCTTTAAATGAAATTGCTTTTGTCCGAGTGTAAGCCAGCATTCGCCTTGTTCAATAAGATGAAATACGCCTTTTCCTGCATCTTTTTCTTGATGGGCAACTTGCCATTCACCTTGAAATTCACAGCGAATATTAATTTCCCCACGCACTTGTGCTAAATGGGTGAGTTTATCCAAATAATCCATAATGAGATGTTAGCGATAAAAATTGAGATAAATAAGCAAGTATCATAATCCAATCTGCCTATAATTTACCACACCAGTTCGTTATTAATTCAATATATTTAGGAGAACATTATGTTTGCAGATTGGAAAGAAGAAACATCACACGTTAAAAAATCATTTGGTGCGTTAGGTAAACAATATCCAAAAATGTTACAAGCTTATCAAGCATTAGGCGCAGCAGCGGCAGAAGGCAATGTGCTTGACGCTAAAACTCGTGAACTTATCGCATTAGCCGTTGCGGTAACAACTCGTTGTGAAAGCTGCATTAGCGTACACGCAGAAGAAGCTGTGAAAGCTGGCGCAAGCGAAGCTGAAGTCGCTGCAGCATTAGCAATGTCTATCGCATTAAATGCAGGCGCGGCTTATACTTATTCTTTACGTGCATTAGAAGCATATAACGTACAGAAAGGTTAATTACCCGTTATTCCATAGAGTTAAGTTGATAAAAATGAGCGTTATCTTCTGGTGATGCTCATTTTTCTATTCAGGTGTAATCCATTCGACAGTCCAGCTTCCTGTACCTTCTGGAACTAATGTTTTTGTGAGATAAGGCAAAATTTCTTTCATTTGGGTTTCTAATGTCCAAGGTGGGTTAATTACTATCATACCGCTTGCCGTCATACCTCGTTGATCGCTATCAGGGCGAACGGCGAGTTCAATTTTTAGAATTTTTCTAATCCCCGTTGCTTCTAATCCCTTAAAAATACGTTTAGTTTGTTGGCGTAATACAACAGGATACCAAATCGCATAGGTACCAGTGGCAAAACGTTTATAGCCTTCTTCAATGGCTTTGACAACGAGATCATAATCTTCTTTTAATTCATAAGGCGGATCGATTAGTACTAAGCCACGGCGTTCTTTTGGAGGTAGTGTTGCTTTGACTTGTTGAAAGCCATTGTCACATTTTACGGTGACATTTTTGTAGTCGCTAAAATTATTGCGAAGAATTGGATAATCGCTAGGATGAAGCTCGGTCAATAGTGCGCGATCTTGTGAGCGCAACAATTCCGCGGCAATTAATGGTGATCCAGCGTAATAACGTAGTTCTTTGCCACCATAATTGAGTTTTTTGATCATTTTTACATAACGAGCAACATCTTCGGGTAAGTCGGTTTGATCCCACAGACGTCCAATGCCTTCTTTATATTCCCCCGTTTTTTCTGATTCGTTTGAGGATAAACGATAACGACCTACACCTGAGTGCGTATCCAAGTAAAAAAAGCCTTTTTCTTTGAGTTTAAGAGTTTCCAAAATGAGCATTAAGACGATATGTTTCAAGACATCAGCATGATTGCCCGCATGGAATGAGTGACGATAACTCAGCATAATATATCCTTTGTTTAATAACGAAAGCGAGCCAATTGACTCGCCTGATTGTGCACTAAAGTGCGGTCATTTTTAGAAGAGTTCTTCTGGCTGGCTAACTGGCACTGGCGCTTTGCCTCCAGTACCATTTAAGCGTTGTTGTAGTTCCGGTGGAACATAGTAACCACGCTCTTGCATTTCGGAAACGTATGTACGGGTTGGCTCAGTTCCCACAATAAAGTATTCTTTTCGACCACCGGATGGAGAGAGTAAACCAGTCATCGTATCAATACTTTTTTCCATTATTTTTGGTGGTAATGGTAATTTACGTTCTGGTTTGTCGCTCAATGCAGTTTTCATATAAGCGACCCAAGCTGGCATTGCAGTTTTCGCACCCGCTTCACCTTTACCTAATTCGCGTTTGTTATCATCAAACCCGACATAAGTTGTGGTTACTAAGTTTGCACCAAATCCCGCATACCAAGCCACTTTCGCACTATTGGTGGTACCTGTTTTACCGCCTATATCGCTACGTTTAATGGTTTGTGCGATACGCCAGCTGGTTCCTTTCCAGCTTAAACCTTGTTCACCATAAATCGCAGTATTTAAGGCGCTGCGAATTAAAAATGCTAACTCGCCACTGATTACTCGAGGGGCATATTCAGTTTTAGATGAACCATTTTTTGCATCCGCCATTAAATCGATCGCATCTTCTTTAAGTGCGGTGACATTTGACTGTAATTCTGGCAGTTCAGGTACAGTTTCAGGTTGTTGATCAACTTCTTCACCGTTTGTACTGTCATCTGATGGTTTTAAGGCATTTTCTCCTAAAGGAATATTCGCAAAGCCGTTGATTTTGTCTTTCGTTTCACCATAAACAACAGGGATATCATTACATTCAATACAAGCAATTTTAGGGTTTGCAACAAATAAGTCTTTACCCGTGTTATCTTGAATTTTTTCAATGATATAAGGTTCAATGAGGAAACCGCCATTATCAAACACAGCATAAGCTCTAGCCATTTCTAATGGTGTGAAAGAGGCTGCGCCAAGCGCTAAGGCTTCACTAGCAAAATATTGATCATGTTTAAAACCAAAACGCTGTAAAAATTCTGCTGTGAAATCAATACCTGCCGTTTGGATAGCGCGAATAGCAATCATATTTTTGGATTGACCTAATCCTACGCGTAAACGCATTGGGCCATCATAACGATCTGGTGAGTTTTTGGGTTGCCACAATTTTTGTCCAGGTTTTTGAATAGAAATTGGGCTGTCTTGTAATACGCTAGAAAGTGTTAAACCTTTTTCTAATGCCGCTGCGTAAATAAATGGTTTAATAGAAGAACCCACTTGAACTAAGGATTGTGTCGCACGGTTGAACTTACTTTGTTCATAGCTAAAACCACCAACAATTGCTTCAATCGCACCATTATCTGAGTTAAGCGATACTAATGCAGAGTTAGCCGCTGGAATTTGACCTAATTGCCATTCACCATTAGCACGTTGACGAATCCAAATTTGCTCACCTACTTTTACAGGATTACTTCTGCCAGTCCAACGCATTGCATTAGTGGAGAGCGTCATTTTTTCACCAGATGCTAATAATAGATCAGCCCCACCTTTTGCCATGCCAACCACAGCCGCTGGAATAAATGGTTCAGAATCTGGCAATTTACGTAAAAATGCTAGAATACGTTCATCATCCCAAGCCGCTTCATTTTTTTGCCATAAAGGCGCACCACCACGATACCCACGACGCATATCGTAATCAATTAAGTTGTTACGTACGGCTTTTTGGGCTTCAGCTTGGTCTTTTGAAAGTACAGTGGTAAATACTTTATAACCACTGGTGTAGGCATTTTCTTCACCAAAACGGCGAACCATTTCTTGGCGTACCATTTCAGTGACATAATCCGCACGAAATTCAAATTTTGCGCCGTGATAGCTCGCCACAATCGGCTCTTTCAATGCAGCATCATATTCTTCTTTACTGATGTATTTTTCATCTAACATACGGCTTAACACCACATTACGGCGTTCTTCTGAACGTTTTAAAGAATAAAGCGGGTTCATGGTTGAAGGTGCTTTAGGTAAACCAGCAATAATCGCCATTTCAGATAAGGTCAATTCATTTAATGATTTACCAAAATAGGTTTGTGCCGCTGCTGCAACACCATAAGAACGATAGCCTAAAAAGATTTTATTTAAATAAAGCTCTAAGATTTCTTGTTTGCTGAGGGTATTTTCAATTTCTACCGCAAGCACCGCTTCACGAGCTTTACGAATAATAGTTTTTTCTGGGGTTAAGAAAAAGTTACGCGCTAATTGTTGAGTAATCGTACTTGCACCTTGTGATGCACCGCCATTACTCACTGCGACAAACAATGCACGAGCAATACCGATAGGGTCTAATCCGTGATGATCGTAAAAACGACTATCTTCCGTCGCTAAAAATGCATCAATTAAGCGTTGTGGCACATCTGTTAATTTCACTGGAATACGTCGTTGCTCACCCACTTCGCCAATTAATTTACCATCGGCCGTATAAATCTGCATTGGTTGTTGTAATTCAACGGTTTTTAATGCTTCTACTGAGGGCAATTCTGATTTTAGGTGGAAATACAGCATTCCGCCTGCGACTAAACCTAAAATACATAAAGTTAATAAGGTGCTAAATATTAATTTTGCGATCCGCATCGTAAAATTCTCGCTTCGTTAATGAATATTCTTGTCAAGAGACCTATGATTTAGCTGCTAAGTATAAAAGATTCAGCCTTTAAAGAATAGGAAAGAATATGCAATTCTCCCGGAAAAATCACCGCACTTTACAAATTGGTATTCACCGTAAGCAAGGGTATTTTGATTTCGTGTGGTTTGATGAGTTAGAACGACCACAATGTTATCAAATCTTTGTCAATGATAAAGATTTTAAAAATCGTTTTTTACAACACTTAAAAATACAATTTCAAGGGAAAACCTTTCCTTTGCAGTTTGTGGCAAGTATTTCCGCTCATTTGACTTGGTCGAAAGTATTAATGTTACCGCAAATATTAAATGTACAAGAATGTCATCAACAATGTAAATTTGTGATTGAGAAAGAGTTACCTATTCCTTTGGATGAATTGTGGTTTGATTATATTTCTACTCCGTTAAAGCAAGGTTTTTGTTTAGAAATTACGGCCATTCGAGAGGCGAGTGCTCGAACTTATTTGCAGGATTTTCAACCATTTAGAATTAATGTGTTAGATGTTATTCCTCATACCATCTTGCGTGCATTTCAATATTTGTTGAATGAACAAGTGCGGTCAGAAAATACCTTATTTTTATTTCAAGAAGATGACTATTGTTTAGCGATTTGTGAAAGATCTCAGCAATCGCAAATTTTACAATCTCATGAAAATCTCACTGTACTTTATGAGCAATTTACGGAACGTTTTGAGGGAAAAATTGAACAAATTTTTGTGTATCAAGTTCCTTCAAGTCATACACCATTACCAGAAAATTGGCAACGAGTAGAAACGGATTTACCCTTTATTGCGCTTGGTAACGCACTATGGCAAAAAGATTTACATCAACAAAAAATGGGTAACTAAATGTCGATGAATTTATTGCCTTGGCGTACTTATCAACATCAAAAGCGTTTACGTCGTTTAGTTTTTTATTTCGCTTTATTTATCTTACTTGCAATCAATTTAGCCTTGGCTTTTAGCCATTTGATTGAACAACAGAAACAAAATTTGCAGGTGCAGCAAAAGTTATTTGAGCAACTCAACCAGCAACTTCACAAAACTGCCACGCAAATTGATCTGTTACGTAGTGCGTTGAAAGTTGGTGAAGTTTTGCAATCTCTCACAAATGGGCAAGTTCAAAATAGTTTGCAGCAATTAAGTGAATTGCCTCTTCAGAAAGGCGAATTAAACCGATTTAAACAAGATGTCCATAACTTAAGTTTGGAAGGTCGAGCACAAGATCAAACAGAATTTGAATCGGTACATCAATTTTTAAATAAACATTTTCCCAATGTGAAATTAAGTCAGGTTCAGCCTGAACAACATACATTGTTTTTTCGCTTTGATATGGAACAAGGAGAGGAAAAGTGAAAGCCTTTTTTAACGATCCTTTTACACCTTTTGGAAAATGGCTAAGTCAGCCTTTTTATGTGCACGGTTTAACTTTTTTATTGTTATTAAGTGCGGTGATTTTTCGCCCCGTTTTAGATTATATCGAGGGGAGTTCGCGTTTCCATGAAATAGAAAGTGAATTAGCCGGGAAAAGATCAGAATTGTTGCATCAACAGAAAATTTTAACCTCTTTACAGCAGCAGTCGGAAGGTCGAAAACTTTCTCCAGAACTGGCTGCACAAATTATGCCGTTGAATAAACAAATTCAACGTTTAGCTGCGCGTAACAATTTATCTCAGAATTTACGTTGGGAAATGGGGCAACAGCCTATTTTGCATTTACAGCTTACTGGGCATTTTGAAAAAACGAAGACATTTTTAACCACACTTTTGGCTAATACGTCACAGCTTTCAGTGAGTCGATTGCAGTTTGTCAAACCCGAAGACAGCCCATTGCAAACCGAGATCATTTTTCAGCTAGATAAGGAGGCAAAATGAAGTATTGGTTTTTCCTAGTTGCATTATTTTTTATGAATTGCAGTTGGGGACAAGATCCTTTCGATAAAACACAGCGCACCCATTCTCAGTTTGATAACGCACAAACAGTAATGGAGCAGACAGAAATAATTTCCTCTGATGTACCTAATAATCTATGCGGAGCGGATGAAAATCGCCAAGCGGCTGAAATTCCTTTGAAGGATTTAAAATTGGCGGGGGTAGTGATTTCTAAAGATAAAGCGTTTGCGTTATTGCTGGATCAGGATTTGCAAATTTACAGCGTTTTAGAGGGCGTTGATGTAGCTCAAGAAGGATATGTTGTAACAAAAATCAATCAAAATAAAGTTCAATTTATGCGTAAGTCTGGTGCTCAATGTGATAGCACTGAACAGAAAGAATTAAGTTTTTAAAGGAAGATTATGAAGAAATATCTTTTAAAGTGCGGTTGTTTTTTAGTGTGTTTTTGTTTGCCATTAATCGTTTTTGCTAATCCCAAAACAGATAACGAACGTTTTTTTATTCGTTTATCGCAAGCGCCTTTAGCTCAAACACTGGAGCAATTAGCTTTTCAACATGATGTCAATTTAGTGATGGATGAGACGCTAGAAGGCAATGTTTCGTTGAAATTAGACAATATTGATATGCCACGTTTGCTACAAATAATCGCTAAAAGTAAGAAGCTTACTTTGAATAAAGATGAGGGTATTTACTATCTGAATGGAGGGCTATCAGGCAAAGGTCAAATTGCAGGAAATCTTACTACAAATGAACCGCACTTAGTGAGTCATACGGTAAAACTCCATTTTGCTAAAGCCTCTGAATTAATGAAATCCTTAACGACAGGAAGTGGCTCTTTGCTTTCACCAGCTGGGAGCATTACCTTTGATGATCGCAGTAATTTACTGGTTATTCAGGATGAGCCTCGTTCTGTGCAAAATATCAAAAAACTAATTTCTGAAATGGATAAACCTATTGAGCAGATCGCTATTGAAGCACGTATTGTGACAATTACGGATGAGAGTTTGAAAGAACTTGGTGTCCGGTGGGGGATTTTTAATCCAACGGAAAATGCGGGGCGTGTAGCGGGTAGCTTAGCCGGCAATGGCTTTGAAAATATTACGGATAATCTTAATGTGAATTTTGCGACAACGACGACACCTGCTGGATCAATAGCATTACAAGTCGCGAAAATTAATGGGCGATTGCTCGATTTAGAATTGAGCGCTTTGGAGCGTGAAAATAATGTAGAAATTATCGCAAGTCCTCGCTTACTAACCACGAATAAGAAAAGTGCAAGCATTAAACAGGGGACAGAAATTCCTTATGTTGTGAGTAATACTCGTAATGATACGCAATCTGTGGAATTTCGTGAGGCAGTGCTTGGTTTGGAAGTGACGCCACATATTTCTAAAGATAACAATATTTTGCTTGATTTATTAGTGAGTCAAAACTCACCAGGTTCTCGTGTCGCTTATGGACAAAACGAGGTGGTCTCTATTGATAAGCAAGAAATTAATACTCAAGTTTTTGCCAAAGATGGGGAAACCATTGTGCTTGGCGGTGTATTCCACGATACGATCACGAAAAGCGAAGATAAAGTGCCAGTACTTGGCGATATACCTGGCATTAAACGATTGTTTAGTAAAGAAAGTGAACGACATCAAAAACGTGAGCTAGTGATTTTCGTGACGCCGCATATTTTAAAAGCAGGAGAAACGTTAGATGCGTTGAAACAAAAAAGTGCGGGTAAAAAATAACTTTTTTAGATGATGAATTTTTTTAATTTTCGCTGTATCCACTGTCGTGGCAATCTTCATATCGCAAAAAATGGGCTATGTTCCCGTTGCCAAAAACAAATTAAATCTTTTCCTTATTGCGGTCATTGTGGTGCGGAATTGCAATATTATGCGCAGCATTGTGGTAATTGTCTTAAACAAGAGCCTAGTTGGGATAAGATAGTCATTATTGGGCATTATGTTGAGCCACTTTCTATATTGATTCACCGTTTTAAATTTCAAAATCAATTTTGGATTGACCGCACTTTAGCTCGCCTTTTATATCTTGCGGTGCGTGATGCTAAACGAACGCATCAACTTAAATTGCCAGAAGCAATCATTCCAGTGCCTTTATATCATTTTCGTCAGTGGCGACGAGGTTATAATCAGGCTGATTTATTATCTCGGCAATTAAGTCGTTGGCTAGATATTCCTAATTTGAACAATATTGTAAAACGCGTGAGACATACCCATACTCAACGAGGTTTGAGTGCAAAAGATCGTCGTCAGAATTTAAAAAATGCCTTTTCTCTTGCTGTTTCGAAAAATGAATTTCCTTATCGTCGCGTAGCATTGGTGGATGATGTGATTACTACTGGTTCTACACTCAATGAAATATCAAAATTGTTGCGAAAATTAGGTGTAGAGGAGATCCAAGTGTGGGGGCTGGCGCGGGCTTAATATAAAGCACTGGAAAAAAAAGCGCGATGAGCGTATTATTCCCGATACTTTCTCTCAAGTATTTAGGACATAATATTATGGAACAAGCAACCCAGCAAATCGCTATTTCTGATGCCGCACAAGCGCATTTTCGAAAACTTTTAGACACGCAAGAAGAAGGAACGAATATTCGTATTTTCGTGGTTAATCCAGGCACACCTAACGCGGAATGTGGCGTATCTTATTGCCCACCGAATGCCGTAGAAGAAAGTGATTTTGAAATGAAATATGACACTTTTTCTGCATTTATTGATGAGGTCAGCCTGCCTTTCTTAGAAGAAGCAGAAATTGATTATGTTACCGAAGAACTTGGTGCGCAACTTACCTTAAAAGCACCAAATGCCAAAATGCGTAAGGTGGCTGATGATGCGCCATTAATTGAACGTGTTGAATATGTGATACAAACTCAAATTAATCCACAGCTTGCAAGTCATGGTGGACGCATAACCTTAATTGAAATTACTGAAGATGGTTACGCAATTTTACAATTTGGTGGTGGCTGTAATGGTTGCTCAATGGTGGACGTTACGTTAAAAGATGGCGTAGAAAAACAACTTATTAGCCTATTCCCTAATGAATTAAAAGGTGCAAAAGATGTAACCGAACATCAGCGTGGAGAGCACTCTTATTATTAGTGAGTGCTAAAAAGAAGATTTATAATAACCGCACTTTGAAAGTGCGGTTATTTTTATGGAGTAAAAAATGAAAACACTTCATCCAGATGATTTTGGTTATTGGTTGCTTACTCAAGGTTCGAATCTTTATTTGCTGAATAATGAGTTGCCTTGTGGTACGGCTAAAACACTTGGAATGGAAGGATTGCAGGCAATGCAAATCGGGGAATGGAAAAATCATCCGTTACGGCTTGTGGCTGAGCAAGAAAGTGATGAACGGGAATATGTAAGTTTACGTGGATTACTTTCACTGCCAGAGGATGAATTCCATGTATTAAGCCGAGGTGTGGAAATTAATCATTTCCTGAAAACCCATAAATTCTGTGGAAAGTGCGGTCATAAAACACAACAAACTCAAGAAGAGCTTGCCGTGCAATGCACTTACTGCGGGTATCGAATTTATCCTGTAATTTGCCCATCCATTATTGTTGCGGTTCGACGTGGCCATGAAATTTTATTGGCAAATCATAGGCGTCATTATCACCCGAACGGAGGAATGTATACCACTCTTGCTGGCTTTGTAGAAGTCGGTGAAACATTTGAACAAGCGGTGCGGAGAGAGGTTTTTGAGGAAACCGGGATTTTGATAAAAAATATTCGTTATTTTGGTAGCCAGCCTTGGGCATTCCCGAATTCTCAAATGGTCGGTTTTTTTGCTGATTATGAGAGCGGTGAAATTACTTTGCAAGAAAGTGAAATTCATGATGCACAGTGGTTTTCTTATGATCAACCCTTGCCAGAATTACCGCCAACAGGTACTATCGCACATAAACTTATACATACGACGCTTGAGCTTTGTCGAGCAGAGGATAATCAGAAGGAAATCTAAATGTCAGTATTAAAAAATGATCGTTATTTAAAAGCTTTATTACGTGAATCAGTGGATTACACCCCTGTTTGGATGATGCGTCAAGCTGGACGTTATTTGCCTGAATATAAAGCGACGCGTGCCCAAGCAGGAGATTTTATGTCACTTTGTCGCAATGCTGACTTAGCTTGTGAGGTGACGCTCCAACCGCTTCGTCGTTATGATTTAGATGCTGCGATTTTATTTTCTGATATTTTGACTATTCCAGATGCTATGGGGCTAGGTTTAAGTTTTGGTGCGGGGGAAGGTCCTAAATTTACCCGACCAATTGAGTGTAAAAGCGCGGTAGAAAATTTACCTATTCCAGATCCTGAGGAAGAACTTCAATATGTTATGAATGCTGTACGCACAATTCGTGGTGAGCTAAAAGGCGAGGTCCCTCTCATTGGTTTCTCTGGTAGTCCTTGGACATTAGCTACTTATATGGTAGAAGGTGGCTCAAGTAAGACTTTCGGAAAAATCAAAAAAATGATGTATTCTGATCCGAAAACACTTCATTTATTACTCGATAAACTGGCTGATTCCATCACGCTTTATTTGAGTGCCCAAATTAAGGCTGGCGCTCAGGCTGTGATGATCTTTGATACTTGGGGCGGAGTGTTGGGACATAGAGAATATTTAGATTTCTCTCTTCAGTATATGCATAAAATTGTAGATGGATTGATTCGTGAGAATGATGGTCGTCGAGTCCCCGTAACATTGTTCACCAAAGGTGGTGGTTTATGGTTAGAAGCCATAGCTAATACCGGATGTGATGCGATTGGATTAGATTGGACAGTGAATCTTGCTGATGCTAAAGCACGTGTAGGGCATAAAGTTGCATTGCAGGGTAATATGGATCCAAGCGTATTGTATGCATCATCAGAGCGTATCGAACAAGAAGTTCAATCGATCTTAGCTGATTTTGGTACTGGAAGTGGTCATGTATTTAATCTTGGGCATGGAATTCATCAAGATGTGCCAGAAAATGCACCTAAAGTTTTTGTAGATGCCGTGCACCATTATTCTAGAATCTATCATAAATAAGAGAATATCATGCGAAATCCAATTCATAAACGTTTGGAGAATTTAGAAAGTTGGCAACATCTTACTTTTATGGCTGCATTATGTGAACGTATGGCACCTAATTTCAATTTATTCTGTCAGATGAATAATCTTGAAATGGAAGTAAAGGTTTATCAAAACATACTTAATCTAGTATGGGAATATTTAATCGTAAAAGATGCGAAAATCAATTTTGAGAGTCAGCTTGAAAAATTAGAAGAAATTATTCCTGATGTAAATGATTATAATAGTTTTGGGGTTATTCCAGCATTAGATGCGTGTCAATCTCTTTCAGAGATATTACACGGCATCATAGCGGGCGAAACCTTAGAAAGAGCGGTTGAAATTAGTCAAATTTCTTTAGGTACAATCACGAGTTTGCTAGAAACTGAAACAGGACGAGATTGGACTGAACATGAATTGAAAGAAAGTGAAGATATCCAAGGTGAATTAGATATACAATGGCAAGTTTATCGTTTGCTTAAAGAGTGTGAAAAGCGAGATATTGCTTTAATTTTAGGCTTAAAGAATGAAATTAGAGCTGAAGGTATGTCTAATATTGGTATAGAATTCCATCAATAATGTGATATTTGTCACAAAAAATGAAAATCTTTCTTTTATTTCTTTGAAAGTTAGATTATCCTTTGCAAAGCTATTGCGGTAAAAGCCCGCTGGCGTATTTAAATAGTAGAATTTTTCTTTTAACAGAAGGTACAAATTTATGAACAAAACAGATCTAATTGATGCGATTGCAAGCGCAGCAGAATTAAATAAAAAACAAGCTAAGGCTGCATTAGAAGCTACTTTAGATGCAATCACAGCAAGTCTTAAAAAGGAAGAGCCTGTACAATTAATCGGTTTCGGTACATTCAAAGTAAATAAACGCGCAGCGCGTACTGGTCGTAACCCACAAACTGGTGCTGAAATTAAAATCGCCGCATCTAAAGTACCAGCATTCGTATCTGGTAAAGCATTAAAAGACGCAATTAAATAATTAATATTTGAATGATTTTAAACCCTGCCAATGAGCAGGGTTTTTTGTTGACAAAAATTTACTTTACAAAACAATATTGTTTATATAAACTTTCGAACCGAAACTTTTGTGTCTAAAGATAGCTTAATGAAAAAAAATAGCCAGCCTCGTAATACTAAACAACGTCGCCATACCATTATGCAACTTTTACAAGAGCAAGGTGAGGTGAGTGTGGATCAACTAGTGCAGCTTTTTGATATATCTGAAGTGACGATTCGGAAAGACTTAAGTGCGCTAGAAACAAGTGGTTTTTTATTGCGTAAATATGGTGGCGCAATTTTAATGCCAAAAGAAATTATGGATGAAAACGAAAATGATGAACTTACGAAGCGAAAGTTTGTCATAGCGAAAGCTGCCGCTGAACGTATTCGAGATCACAACCGCATTATAGTAGATAGCGGTAGTACTACGGCGACTCTGATTAAACAACTTAATTTAAAACAAGGCTTAGTTGTAATGACGAATTCTCTTTCCGTGGCAACGGAATTGAGAGCATTAGAAAATGAGCCAACATTGCTGATGACTGGTGGAACTTGGGATACTCGTTCGGAATCGTTTCAAGGAAAAGTAGCTGAACAGGTGCTGCGTTCTTACGATTTTGACCAACTTTTTATTGGTGCTGATGGCATTGATTTAGCGCGAGGTTCTACGACTTTTAATGAACTTGTAGGATTAAGTCAGGTGATGGCGGAAGTTTCTCGCGAAGTTGTTGTGATGGTGGAATCTCAGAAAATTGGTCGGAAAATGCCAAATTTAGAATTAACTTGGCAACAAATTGATGTGCTTATTACTGATACGGGATTATCAGAACAAGATAAACAAGCCATTTTAGCTCATGGCGTAGAAGTAATTTGTGTATAAAGTACGGTTAAAAATTAGACGTATTTTTTATTTAATGAACAATAAGGAAAGCTTATGTGTGGTATTGTCGGCGCGGTAGCGCAACGAGATGTAGCGGAAATCTTAATTAATGGTTTACATCGTTTAGAATATCGTGGTTATGATTCTGCAGGCGTAGCAGTGGTAAATGAAAATCATGAATTACAACGCGTGCGCTGCTTAGGTAAAGTTAAAGCCTTAGACGATACTGTATCGGAGAAACCATTGATTGGTGGTACAGGGATTGCGCATACTCGTTGGGCAACGCATGGTGAGCCATCGGAAACCAATGCTCATCCACATGTGTCAGGTACCTTCGCCGTAGTACATAATGGTATTATTGAAAATCATGAAGAACTTCGAGAGTTACTAAAATCTCGTGGTTATATATTTTTATCACAAACAGATACTGAAGTGATTGCTCATCTCGTCGAATGGGAAATGCGTAGCACGGATTCACTTTTAGAAGCTGTGAAAAAAGCAGTAAAACAACTCACGGGCGCATATGGTATGGTAGTAATGGATAGTCGCCATCCTGAACATTTAGTTGCGGCCCGTTCTGGTAGTCCGCTAGTGATTGGTTTAGGCCTTGGTGAAAATTTCTTAGCTTCAGATCAACTTGCACTTTTAAGTGTTACCCGCCGTTTTATCTTTTTAGAAGAAGGGGATATTGCAGAAATTACACGTCGTACAGTTGATATTTATGATACTTACGGCAATAAAGTTGAGCGTGAAATTCACGAATCTAATCTTGAAAATGATGCGGCAGAGAAAGGTAAATTCCGTCATTTTATGCAGAAAGAAATTTACGAACAGCCAACCGCACTTATCAATACAATGGAAGGGCGTCTCAATCATGAAAATGTGATTGTCGATTCAATCGGTAATGGTGCAAAAGACATTTTAGAAAAAGTTGAGCATATTCAAATTGTTGCTTGTGGTACATCTTATAATGCAGGTATGGTGGCACGTTATTGGTTTGAATCTTTGGCTGGCGTGAGCTGTGATGTTGAAATTGCATCAGAGTTTCGTTATCGCAAATTTGTTACACGTCCAAATAGCTTATTGATTACACTTTCTCAATCTGGCGAAACAGCAGATACTTTAGCTGCACTTCGTTTAGCGAAAGAAAAGGGCTATATGGCGGCATTAACAATTTGTAATGTGGCAGGCTCTTCGTTAGTACGCGAATCAGATCTTGCATTTATGACGCGTGCCGGTGTTGAGGTTGGAGTGGCATCAACAAAAGCATTTACGACACAGCTTGCTGCGTTATTAATGTTGGTGACGGCACTTGGTAAAGTTAAAGGTCATATTTCTGCAGAAAAAGAGCATGAGATTATTAAAGCAATGCAATCTTTACCTGCTGAAATTGAAAAAGCGTTGGCTTTTGATACAGAAATTGAAGCATTAGCTGAGGATTTTGCTGAAAAACATCATGCGCTTTTCTTAGGTCGTGGTGCATTTTATCCAATTGCCGTAGAGGCCTCTTTGAAATTGAAAGAGATTTCTTATATTCACGCTGAAGCGTATGCGGCTGGAGAATTAAAACATGGTCCATTAGCGTTGATCGATGCTGATATGCCAGTAATTGTTGTGGCACCAAATAATGAATTATTAGAGAAAGTAAAATCGAACATTGAAGAGGTTCGTGCTCGTGGTGGCCAATTATACGTATTTGCTGATAAAGAAGCGGGCTTTACACCAAGTGAAGGAATGAAAATCATCACGATGCCAAAAGTCAATGATATCGTTGCACCGATTTTTTACACCATCCCAATGCAGTTGCTTTCTTATCATGTGGCTTTAATTAAAGGTACTGACGTAGATCAACCTCGTAACTTAGCGAAATCCGTCACCGTAGAATAAAGTGCGGTTGATTTTAAGATAAATTTAAAGCACAGGTTATAGCTTGTGCTTTATCTGATTGAATGAAAAGGGCGAACATAAAAATGTTCGCCCTTTTCTATCTAAAAAAACGTATAACTTAGCCCATACCGTATTTTTTTAGTTTTTTACGTAATGTACCACGGTTGATACCAAGCATATTTGCTGCACGGGTTTGATTACCACGAGTATATTGCATAATCATATCTAACATCGGGTGTTCAACTTCCGCTAATACTAATTCATAAAGATCATTCACATCTTGACCATCTAATTGCGCTAAATAATTACGCAATGCTTGTTTTACTGAATCGCGTAATGGTTTGTTGGTCACTTGTGATTGCGCATTTAATACTGATACCGTTAAGGCTTCAGCAGGATTACGTTGTTGTTCTAACATTTTTCTTTATCCAAAATTAAATTGAAAAAATCTTCCAATACAATAAGTTGCTCTTTTGGATTACTAATTGCATTAAAAGTCTGTTTAAAAACGGAATCAGGTTGAATTCCCTGTAAATACCAAGCCACGTGTTTACGCGCAATGCGATAGCCTTTTTGTTCTCCATAGAATTGATGTAATTCTTGAATATGACGCAAAATTTGACCGCACTTTTCGTTTAAACTTGGCATTTGGCTTATCGAGTCATGCTCAATTAGGTCTTCCACGGCTTGAAATAGCCAAGGGTTACCTAGCGCAGCACGACCGATCATAATGGCATCCGCTCCGGTATAATCGAGAACGAATTTTGCTTTCCGAGCAGAATCAATATCACCATTGGCTATAACTGGTATGGCAATCGCTTGTTTAACGGCTTTGATGTTGTCATATTCCGCTTCGCCTTCAAAAAGACAAGCGCGTGTACGACCATGCACCGTTAATGCTTGTATGCCACATTGTTCTGCAATTTTGCCGATTTGAACGCAGTTTCGATTAGATTTATCCCAGCCTGTACGAATTTTTAAGGTCACCGGCACATTCACGGCAGCCACCACTTCACGCAGAATTTTTTCTACGAGATCAGGAAATTGCAACAACGCAGAGCCTGCGAGTTTGCGATTTACTTTTTTGGCAGGACACCCCATATTAATGTCAATGATTTGAGCGCCATATTCCACGTTGATAGCAGCGGCTTGCGCCATCTCGAGTGGATCACTACCTGCAATTTGCACGGCATTGAGACCTAAATCTTCACTATGTGCCAAACGCAATTTGGATTTTTCGGTATGCCAAACTTGCGGATTTGTGGACATCATTTCTGAAAATGTGAGTCCAGCACCATAATATGTACAAAGACGACGGAAAGGCTGGTCGGTAATACCTGCCATTGGTGCAAGTAAAACACGATTTTTTAATTGGTATGAACCGATTCGCATTTTACGTTACCTTCCTAGCAAGCCTAAATCTAATTAGTGTCGAACTGGTCGACGACCGACAAGGCTGGCTATAATACGCATTTTGCCTTACTTTGCAAAGTGAAATTTGTTTAAAAAATACACTTTTTTTGATTGACAAAAAGAAATTAAAGCGTTTTTAGCTTACCCGTAATTCGGCACCATTCTTCTCTCACTGCGACTGGCTCTAACGCAAATGTTTGCGTATAGGCGTCGCATACGGATTGAGCTTGAGTTTCTAAAATGCCCGATAAACCAAGATCGCCATTAGGTTTAACAAGTTGACTAATGATTGGGTAAAGTTCTTTGAGCGGGCCAGCAAGAATATTTGCCACCACGACATCTGCTTTTAAATCAGCGGGTTTTTCATCAGATAAGAACAGTTGTAGGCGATCAGCTACGCCATTCTGCTCGGCATTATTACGACTAGCTAGAATCGCTTGTGGATCGATATCAATTCCCACTGCACTTTTCGCACCAAGTTTTAATGCAGCAATGGCTAAAATACCTGAACCACAACCAAAATCAATGACGGTTTTATCTTTTAAATCTAGGCCATCTAGCCATTCTAAACATAGCGCAGTTGTAGGATGAGTACCTGTACCAAACGCTAAGCCTGGGTCAAGCATCACATTGACGGCATTTTCATCAGGCACATCACGCCAACTTGGACAAATCCATAAACGCTTACCAAATTGCATTGGGTGGAAGTTATCCATCCACTCGCGCTCCCAGTCTTTATCTTCTATTTGTTCAATTTTGTATACCGTATTGCTATCTAAGTGTTTCGCTTCTTTTAATAAGCGGACGATTTCTGCCATATCTGTTTCTGCATCAAATAACGCAATAACATCGGTGTTGCCCCATAAACGAGTTTCACCAGGCAAAGGCTCAAAAATCGGTGTATCTTGACTATCCATAAAAGTCACAGAAACAGAGCCGATTTCTTCTAAAAAATCACTTATTTGTTCTGCTTTTTCATTGGTGCTATTTAGGCGAATTTGAATCCAAGCCATTTGTTTTTTCCTTTATTTCATAAAATGGGGCGTATTATACTGATTTTTTCAAAAGTTTCGGCAGTAAAGTCGAGCCAAGTGTGGCAAGCATGATGATTGTTATACCAAGTGCGGCTGAAAATGACAGCGTTTCGCCAAGTAATGATACGGCAAATAAGATGCCGAATAACGGCTCAAGTGCGACTAAAATACCGGAGATATTGGCATCCACACTATTAAGGCCTTTATTCCATAACCAATAGGCAAGCCAACTACAGCCAATGGCAAGATATAATAAACCTGCAATACCTGTGGAATTTAATGATATTTGCCAGTTTTCTGTGAGTAATAGCGTAAATGGCAACGTTGTGATGGTCCCAAGTACAATGCTGACGGAGGTATAAGCTTGCGTTGAGACTTTGGCCACAACTCGCTGTGTCCAACGTAACACGGCTGCGAAAATGATCCCAGCACTTAGCACTAATAAACAGCCAAATAAACTGATGTTATCAATGCCTTCATTATTTTTTCCACCATTGATTAAAATTGCCACGCCAATAAATGCCATTGCGCCGAATAGCCAGTGAAACCATTTTGCTTTGTCTTTAAAGAAGAAATGTCCAACAAATACAACGAGCAGCGGTTCTAACCCAATCATGGTGACTGCACTGGATGCGGATGTATATTTTAGTCCGATGAATTGCAATAAAAATACGGCGGTATAGTTAAAGAATGCCAACCACCAAAGCTGTTTACGCATTGGTTTATCAATTTTTTTCCAACGACGTAAAAAGAGTGGCATGACAATAATCATTGCAATAATTAACCGCACTTGCACAACAAGCACAGGATCCATCATCGAATAAGTGAGTTTACCGACGATTAATGAACTGCTCCAAATAAGTAGCGCAAGAATTTGATAGAGCATTGATGTATCCTTGTGAATTGTTCCAATTCTGTGTTTTAGCGTAGAACTTTCTGAAAGTGAGAAAATTAAATATCACCTTCCTCTCATTTAGAAGAAGGTGACAGCATATTGATTGACGCTTAAAGTACGGTAACTTTTAATTGAGTTTTTTCAATACGGCGTTCGCCCAATTTATTACCCACTAAAAAGGCAATCAATCCAAATACTAATGACGGTACGATTTGATGGAAGTTAAATAATTTTATGCCAAGTTGAGTGAGCAAGATATAACTTCCCAAGCCGATAATCATTGAACTTAACGCACCATAAGCATTTGCTTTATCCCAGTAAATACCCAGCACAATCACCCATAAAAATGCGGCTTCCAGTCCGCCAAAAGCAAATAGATTTAACCAAATAATCATATCTGGTGGATTGAGGGCGGCAAAGATTAAAAGTGCGGTCAAAATCAGCGTGATAATAGATGAAAAATAACTCACTTTTTTCTCATTTTTTGCCGCTTCAGGTTTCGTAGAAAGGTATAAATCTTTTACAAAAATAGAAGAAGATTGAATAAGTTGCGCATCAATTGTGGACATAATTGCTGACATCGGTGCGGCTAAGAAAATACCGGCAATAATAGGCGGTAATACTTTGAGCATTAAAGTTGGAATCACTTGATCCGATACCGTTAAATTTGGAATAACTGCACGACCAAGTGCACCGGCTAAGTGCATACCGAACATAATGATGGAAAGAACAATTGTTCCTATCAGCATCCCTCTATGTAAGGCTTTGCTATCTTTAAATGCCATGCATCGAACAGCAGTATGTGGAAGACCGACGACCCCGAAACAGACGAGCACCCAGAAGGAAGCCATAAATTGAAAATCTAACATTCCATTTGGCCCGTAAGGCGTGACTAACGCAGGATCGATTTCTGTTAATTTATTAACCGCACTTTCTACCCCTCCGAGCGCATAAATGGTTCCTACAAGGAGAATAATAGTACCTAAAATCATGACAGTACCTTGAATGGTGTCCGTGAGTACGACAGCACGGAATCCCCCGATAAATGTATAGATACCTACCGTTAAAGCAAATAAGAGCAATGCTTGAGTATAAGAAATACCGATAGTAGTTTCTAATAAACGCGCACCGCCAATAAATTGCACGGTCATGGCCGCAAAAAATGCGAGAAGAAGGGCAAGGCTTGATAGCCAGACTAAATATTTGTTTTTATAACGATAAAGGAAAAGATCGTTAATCGTTAACGCATTGGTTTCTCTTGATAATAGTGCGAATTTTTTACCTAATGCGCCTAATGCAAGCCACACTGCAGGGACTTGAATCATCGCAAGTAATACCCAGCCTAATCCGTATTTATAAGCTGCACCAGGCCCTCCGACAAAAGAACTTGCACTGGCATAAGTTGACGCGGTTGTCATGGCGAGCACAAAACCCGTCATCGAGCGGTTACCTACATAATATTCCGTTAGAAAATCGCCTTTTGTACGTTTTACATAAGCGAAAATCGCAGCACCAAATATAAATGCAAGATAAATAATTAAAGGGAGAATAATACCTAAATTCATTTTTGATTCTCCTCATCCTTGATTTCAAGAGAGATATCTTGATAAATAATTTTGATAATCCAATGGCCAATTACAATAAACAGAATAGGCAAATAAATACAAGAGAGTTCGAACCAGAGGGGGAAACCAATCGGCCCTTGAGTTTCTTTAGGCAAATAAGCACATAAGCACCAACCTATCACATATAAAATAGATAGACCTAATGCCCAACTAGCTTCCTTGGCCGCTTGTTGGTAACGTTGTTTTAATGTCATGTTTCTTCCTTAAAATTTTTATAAGTGAAAGTATATTTTTGAATGGTATAAGGGGCATATATTTTATACGCCCCTTATGTTTGCTAATCTTACAACTTTTTTGAATAATTCAAAATGTTTTGCTGATTCTAGTATTTATTATCATTAAATAAGTTTTAGGGATATGCGAAAATGGCTAACGCCTGTTAGCCATTTAAATTTTAATTATTCATGCATACCTAATTTTTTCTCCAAATAGTGGATGTTTGTTCCACCTTTTTGGAAATTTTCATCTTCAAGAATTAATTCATGAAGTGGGATGTTGGTTTTGATACCATCAATAATCGTTTCAGATAATGCATTTTGCATACGACGGATTGCAACTTCTCGTGTATCACCATAAGTGATAAGTTTTGCGATCATAGAGTCGTAATGTGGAGGCACCGTATAGCCGCCATAAACATGAGAATCCCAACGAACGCCCAACCCGCCAGGTGAATGTAAGTGATTTACTTTGCCCGGAGACGGTAAGAATGTTTTTGGATCTTCTGCATTAATGCGGCATTCCATTGCATGGCCTTTAACTTTGATGTCTTCTTGTTTAAAGGAAATCGGCAAGCCAGCTGCGATGCGTAATTGCTCTTTCACTAAATCTACGCCTGTAATCATTTCAGTTACTGGATGTTCTACTTGGATACGAGTATTCATTTCAATGAAATAGAATTCGTCATTTTCATATAAGAATTCAAACGTACCAGCTCCGCGATAGCCGATTTCTACGCAAGCTTTTGCACAGCGTGAGCCGATATCGCGACGAACTTCTTCAGTGATACCAGGAGCTGGTGCTTCTTCCACAACTTTTTGGTGACGACGCTGCATTGAGCAGTCACGCTCAGCCAAATAAACTGCGTTACCATGAGTATCTGCTAATACTTGAATTTCTACATGACGTGGATTTTCTAAGTATTTTTCCATATAGACCATATCATTATTGAATGCTGCTTTCGCTTCTGCTTTGGTCATCGCGATAGATTCTTCTAATGTGTCTTCGCTACGTACAACACGCATTCCTCGGCCGCCACCACCGCCTGATGCTTTGATGATGATTGGATAGCCAATACGTTTGGCGATTTCTTTATTTTTAGCAATATCATTACCTACAGGGCCATCCGAACCCGGTACACAAGGCACGCCTGCTTTTTTCATTGCTTTAATAGCTGAAACTTTATCGCCCATTAAACGGATGACATCTGCTGTTGGGCCGATGAAAGTGAAACCTGAACGTTCAACTTGTTCAGCAAAATCAGCATTTTCAGATAAGAAACCGTATCCTGGATGAATTGCATCTGCGCCTGTTACTTCGGCGGCAGCAATAATAGCTGGAATATTTAAATAACTTTTTGCGGAAGGCGCTGGACCGATACAAACGGTTTCATCAGCGAGTAAAACGTGTTTTAAATCACGATCTGCGGTGGAGTGAACCGCCACAGTTTTAATACCTAATTCTTTACAAGCACGTAAAATGCGTAGTGCAATTTCACCGCGGTTAGCAATCACAACTTTTTCTAACATAAAAGAGTCCGTTTAGTCAGATAGACGTGAATTTTTATGTAGGTTTTTGACATATTGTTCTCCCTATAAAATTAGGTGTGAACAGATTTCAATTTATATCGCCTACGATAAATTCGCTCTAATTGTTTGTATATGAAATAGGCGGACTAAAGTCCGCCCGACGAAAATATTGGAAATTATTCAATAACGATTAATGGTTCGTCGAATTCAACAGCGTCACCGTCGTGGATAAGAATTGCTTTTACTACGCCAGCTTTATCCGCCTCAATACGGTTCATCATTTTCATTGCTTCAACGATACAAAGCGCGTCGCCAACTTTCACAGATTGACCCACTTCAACAAATGCTTTTGCTTCTGGGCTTGGACTGCGATAGAACGTTCCTACCATTGGTGAACGTACAAGATGGCCTGATAATTCATCAGATGCAGCTGGTGCTGGAGTCGCAGCTGCGGGCGTTTGAGCTGGCGCAGCAGCTGGAGTTGGTGCTACTACTGGTGCCGCAGCGTATTGAACTGCTGCTGGAGCAACTGCTGGCGCTGCACGGCTAATACGTACTGTACCTTCTTCTTCTTGCACTTCTAATTCAGTAATGCCAGATTCTTCTACTAATTCGATTAATTTTTTGATTTTACGAATGTCCATACGTTCTTCCTAAAAAAGATTGAAATTTTAACCGCACTTTTAAATGAAAAATTGCGGTTATGAATAAACTTATTTTTATGTTGTAAAGATTACCTTAAATTTTGCAAATTTGCGATAAAATTCTGTGAATTTCGCCAAAAATGCTCGATTTTCTTATTTTTTAGCAAGGTAATCGATAGCAAATAAAAAGGCAAACTCGTAACCTTTTGCGCCCAAACCGCAAATAACGCCTTCAGCCACATCGCTAAAATAAGAATGATGACGAAATGGTTCACGTTTATGCACGTTGGATAAATGAATCTCCACAAAAGGAATTGAAACAGCTAAAAGTGCATCGCGCAATGCCACACTGGTATGGGTGTAAGCAGCAGGATTGATTAAAATAAAATCGACTTGTTGAAAACTTTCGTGGATCTTATTAATTAATTTTTCTTCACTATTGGTTTGAAAACATTCCACTTTTACATTGTGCTGAGTGGCTAATGTTTGTATTTTCTCTTCAATTGATGCAAGAGAAATACTGCCATAATGCTTTGGCTCGCGAGCCCCCAACATATTTAAGTTCGGGCCATTTAACAGCAAAATTCTGTGTGTTTGCGACATTTTTAATCCTTTTTGTGTAGCGCATTATACTGGTTTTTCGATTTTTGGTGGTCGAATCAGATAATTTTAGTGATAAATTCAGATTCTAAATCCACAATAGGTAAATCAGAACCAGGCCAAGCGCGTAGTACTTGATATTCCATCAAATCTAAAGTGTCTAAGCCTGGAGTTACATTCGGGGTGTATTGTTGTGCAATTCGCGCGAGCTGAGAGAGCCCTAAACTACTTTCGATACTTGAACTAATAACCGCTTTTAGACCTAGCGAATGTGCTTGGTTAATGAGTTCAGCACAACGTTGAATTGAACCAATTAAAGTGGGTTTGATTACGACAGCCGATAAGTGTGGTTCTTTTTCCAGGCAAAAATTAGGCTCTCGCAGGGATTCATCCCATGCAATTGCAATATCGGTTTGCGATGCAAATTCACGACTGAGTGCTTGTGTTTTACAAGGTTCTTCTAAAAATTGAATACGTTTTCTATGCTGCGGTTTGACTTTAGTGGCAAATTGTAACGCTTTTTCTAACGACCAATGGCGGTTTGCATCTAGTCGTAATTGTAAATCAGGAATGGCCTCTAAAAACATATCGGCAATTAATCCATCGCGATTGGCTTCGTATATGCCCACTTTCATTTTTGCCACTTTTTCGCCTTCCATGCTCGCAAGTTTAGCGTACAGTTCATCTGGATCGCCATAACAAAGTGGTGCCGTATGATAATTGCCTTCAGCTTGTAAATAACCTTTCATTTCATCCATTGCGCAACTGATACCAAAAGCAACGGAGGGATAGGTGCCATCTAATGGTACGCGAGGTGCGTCACAGCTTGCATTGCACCATGTCGTTAGCCATTCAATTGCTTGTTCTTGAGCTTGGTCTAAGGTTTCTTCGCTAAAACCAGGTAGCGGGGCGATTTCTCCCCAACCGTCTCGGCTGCAACTCACTCTTACGATTAAGCCTTCACGGCGTTTTAAAAAACGATCACGCAGGATAAGTTGGCTATCAACGGGGATGGAATAACGGTAAAGATTAAATGATTTTTCAGCCATGTTTGCTCCCAATACAAAAGTGCGGTCAAAATTCACGAAGATTTTTAACCGCACTTTAGAACGATAAATTAAGGGTTACGTCTGAATTTGCTGAAGTCTGGGGCGCGTTTTTCGTTAAACGCATTGCGACCTTCTTGACCTTCTTCAGTCATGTAGAACAACATTGTCGCGTTACCCGCTAATTCTTGAAGACCAGCTTGGCCGTCACAATCCGCATTTAATGCCGCTTTCAAACAACGAATCGCGATCGGGCTATTGCGTAACATTTCACGACACCAACGTACGGTTTCTTTTTCAAGATCAGCATAAGGCACAACAGTATTGACTAAGCCCATGTCTAATGCTTCTTGTGCATTATATTGACGGCATAAGAACCAAATTTCACGCGCTTTTTTTTGACCCACTAAACGAGCCATATAGCTTGCGCCCCAACCGCCATCGAATGAACCAACTTTTGGTCCAGTTTGCCCGAAAATAGCATTTTCAGCAGCAATCGTTAAGTCACAAAGCATATGTAATACATGGCCGCCACCAATTGCATAACCTGCCACCATTGCCACGACTGGTTTTGGACAAGAACGAATATCGCGTTGGAAATCTAATACATTTAAGTGATGTACGCCACTGTCATCTTTGTAACCGCCGTAATCGCCACGCACTTTTTGGTCACCACCAGAACAGAATGCTTTTTCGCCTTCACCGGTTAGTACAATGACACCAATGTTTTCATCAAAACGTGCATCAGAAAATGCAGTGATCATTTCTTTCACTGTTTGTGGGCGGAACGCATTGCGAACCTCTGGGCGGTTAATCGTGATTTTAGCAATACCATCAGTGGATTTATGATAACGAATGTCGTTATAGCCTTCGCTGTGATCGACCCATTCAACAGGCGCATATAACACATCATCTTTTGGATTTTGCATGAGAATTCCTTTTAATTAACGTAAAAAAGTGCGGTCATTATAGCGGAAGTTTTTCGGATCAGGAAAACTAAATTCATTTGCTGCTTTATCTGTTGTGAAGATATTGCTAGAATTTTGCGCATTCTCACTTTTATAAGGATCAAATGTGAAATTAATTGCAACCTTAGGTATGGCAGCATTGCTGTCTGGCTGCTCAATGTTTGGTAGCTCACAATCCGCAATCCCCGGTGAATTTGCGGGTGCGGATTACCAACTTTCCGATCAAGATGCAAAACAATGGGCGATTGCAAGTAAGCAAGCAGAACAATGCGTTTACCCAAATTTAACTCGGATTTTGCAACAGCATTTTTCTAAAGAAGATAGCTATATTCATTCACAATATGTCTTTTTCTACCCATTGGAAAAAATTATTGGCGAGCAATATGTGAAGATTATTCAAGGTGATGAAAAGTCGATGAATTATGCAAGCTATCAGTTTAAAAAATTCCGTACCGAAGTGGGTAATGTTGAACCTTTAACTGAACAGGCGTGTTTAAAATTACGTAATGAAGCGCGCGATGATTTGGCTGTCGTGAAAGGTCAATATAAAAATGGCATGGTGGAAGTGCAGAAAAATGAAGATGGCACACCGAAAAATCCTGATGGTATCGCGACGAATGAAAATAAATTCTTCTTTGATATTATCAAATGGGGTTCAATGCTATTGCTTTAATTTTTTTTGCATGTAAACATACAATATAAAAATAATAAGGAGGCGACTATGTCAGATGTATTCCATCTTAATCTTACAAAATCTCAACTTAAAGGCTCAACACTCGCTATTGTTCCCGGCGATCCTGCGCGTAGTGAGCGTATTGCTAAACAACTTGATAATCCAGAGTTTCTTGCTAGCACGCGTGAATTTACTTCATGGTTAGGTTATCTTAATGGACAACCTGTTGTTGTATGCTCTACCGGTATTGGCGGGCCATCAACCTCAATTTGTGTGGAAGAACTGGCTCAACTTGGCATTCGCACTTTCTTACGTATTGGTACAACGGGGGCAATTCAACCACATATTAATGTGGGTGATGTTCTTATTACAACGGCTTCTGTTCGCTTAGATGGTGCAAGCCGC
This sequence comes from Haemophilus sp. SZY H35, assembly GCF_018829705.1. Lineage (NCBI taxonomy): Bacteria > Pseudomonadati > Pseudomonadota > Gammaproteobacteria > Pasteurellales > Pasteurellaceae > Haemophilus > Haemophilus sp. SZY H35. The sequence goes on along the minus strand of NZ_JAHKJZ010000003.1, from coordinate 5,253 downwards.
CATTTTGCACCGTTAGAATATCCGGCTGTGTCAAACTTTGAATGTACAACTGCACTTTATAATGCAGCGAAAGCAAAAGGGATTGAACCTTATGTAGGTGTGACTGCATCATCCGATACATTCTATCCAGGTCAAGAACGTTATGATACCTATAGTGGTAAAGTATATCGTGATTACCAAGGACTACTTAAACAGTGGCAAGATTTGAATGTTATGAACTATGAAATGGAATCGTCAACATTGTTTACCATGTGTAGCGCATTGGGGTTACGAGCAGGAATGGTTGCAGGCGTGATTGTAAACCGCACTCAACAAGAAATTCCAAATGAAGCGACAATGAAAGAGACTGAAGAGAAAGCCGTTTCAGTGGTAATAGATGCAGCGAAAATATTGTTAAATTAAAAAATAACGCCTTGTTTTACAAGGCGTTATTTATTCTGGTTCTATTCCCACTCGATCGTTGCGGGTGGTTTTCCGCTAATGTCGTACACGACGCGAGAAATGCCGTTCACTTCGTTGATGATACGGTTAGACACTTTGCCTAATAAATCATAAGGCAAATGAGCCCAATGTGCGGTCATAAAATCGATTGTTTCTACTGCGCGTAGGGAAATAACCCAGTCGTATTTACGGCCATCGCCCATTACGCCAACAGATTTCACAGGTAAGAATACGCTGAAGGCTTGACTGGTTTTTTCATACCAACCGCTATTGCGTAATTCTTCGATAAAGATTGCATCCGCACGGCGTAATAAATCGCAGTATTCTTTTTTCACCTCGCCTAATACACGCACGCCTAAACCTGGGCCAGGGAATGGGTGGCGGTTGATCATTTCCGCAGGTAAGCCTAATGCTAAACCGATTTTACGCACTTCGTCTTTGAATAATTCACGTAGCGGTTCAACCAAGCCAAGTTTCATATAGTCCGGTAAGCCACCTACGTTGTGGTGTGATTTAATCACATGCGCTTTACCGGTTTTGCTTGCTGCAGATTCGATGACATCAGGGTAGATCGTACCTTGTGCCAACCATTTCACGTTGGTGAGTTTTTTCGATTCATCATCGAATACATCCACGAATACTTTACCGATAATTTTACGTTTTGCCTCAGGATCCGATACGCCTGCAAGTTCACCTAAGAAACGGCTTTCCGCATCAACACGGGTAATGTTTAAGCCGAATTTATCGCCAAACATTTCCATTACTTGGTCGCCTTCGTGTAAGCGGAGCAAGCCGTTATCCACGAATACGCAGTGTAATTTTTTACCGATAGCGCGGTGTAAAAGTAATGCAACCACAGAAGAGTCCACACCACCAGATAAACCTAAAATCACTTCATCATCGCCCACTTGCTCTTTAATGCGAGCAACGGCATCTTCGATAATGTTTTCTGCAGTCCATTTGGTTTCGCAACCACAAATGTTCACCACGAAATTCATCAATAATTCCAAACCTTTTTTGGTATGGGTTACTTCAGGGTGGAATTGTACACCGTAGAAACGACGGCTTTCATCAGACATCGCGGCAATTGGGCAGGTTGGAGTCGTACCGGTAACTTGGAAGTTTTCAGGTAAACGCGTGACTTTATCGCCATGGCTCATCCATACATCTAATTTGCTATCGCCATCATTTAGATGAGCAAAAAGTGCGGTCGGATTATCCATTAAAACAGAAGCATAGCCGAATTCACGATGCTCAGAGGTCTTAGTTAAACCACCAAGTTGCATTGCCATGGTTTGCATGCCGTAGCAAATACCCAATACAGGCACGCTGGCATTAAATACATATTCAGGTGCACGCGGGCTGTTTTCTTCAGTGGTACTTTCTGGACCACCTGACAAAATGATACCCGTTGGGGCAAATTCACGAATTTGTTGTTCGGTTACATCCCACGCCCAAAGTTCGCAGTACACACCGATTTCACGTACGCGACGTGCAATCAGTTGAGTATATTGTGAACCGAAGTCGAGGATCAGGATTTTGTGATTGTGGATATTTGTCATAAAAATCTCTATTAATTAAAAAATTATTTTTTAGTTTCCTGGCATGGTGCTGTTTCAAGAGCTTGTAAGCCTTCTTTTTTATAAATTGCAAATGAACTTTGACGACAATCAGAACCGAAAAGTCCAGCAAATTGTTTTGTTGGTTTACCTTGGGCAAGTAAATACAAATTACCTTTTTCATCAGTATGTTGTTTTTTTATAATCCAATTATTTTTTTGTAAGGCTTTAAGAACACTTTCTTGTGATTGACCTTCATACATATCTGGCACACCACTTGAAGACCAGTCATTTGCACAAGCAGATAAGAAGAAACTCACAGAAAGAATGATCAATTTTTTCATATTGTATATTCCTTATAACTAGATAAAGATTAAAATCTCTTAAAAATCAACCGCACTTTTAACAACAAAAGGTGGACTAAAGCCCACCTTGCGGATTAGCCCATACGGTAGTTTGGTGCTTCTTTAGTAATCGTTACATCGTGAACGTGGCTTTCTTTAATACCCGCACCACTGATGCGAACGAATTCTGCTTTTGTGCGTAATTCTTCGATGGTTGCGCAGCCAGTTAAGCCCATGCAAGAACGTAAGCCACCCATTTGTTGATGGATGATTTCTTTTAAATAACCTTTGTATGGAATACGACCTTCGATACCTTCTGGTACGAGTTTATCTGCCGCGTTATCTGATTGGAAGTAACGGTCTGATGAACCTTTCGCCATGGCACCTAATGAACCCATACCACGGTAAGATTTAAATGCACGACCTTGATAAAGTTCGATTTCGCCTGGTGCTTCTTCAGTACCCGCAAACATAGAGCCAACCATTACACAGCTTGCACCCGCAGCGATGGCTTTTGCAATATCGCCAGAGAAACGGATACCACCGTCAGCAATTACAGGAATACCACGATCTTTTAATGCTGCTGCTGCATCTGCGATAGCGGTAATTTGTGGAACACCTACACCGGTTACGATACGAGTTGTACAAATTGAACCAGGGCCGATACCTACTTTCACCGCACTTGCCCCTGCATCGGCTAATGCGATTGCGCCTTCAGCAGTTGCCACGTTACCTGCCACGATTGGAAGATTAGGGTATTTCGCGCGGGTTTCACGCACGCGTTGTAATACGCCTTCTGAATGACCGTGAGATGAGTCGATTAACAGTACATCTACGCCAGCTTTCACTAAAGCATCAATACGTTCTTCGTTGCCTGGGCCTGCTCCTACAGCGGCACCCACGCGTAAACGACCGAATTCATCTTTGCATGCATTTGGTTTTTGTTCTGCTTTTTGGAAGTCTTTAACGGTAATCATGCCTTTAAGTTTGAAACTATCATTAACCACTAATACTTTTTCAACTCGGTGTTGATGCATTAATTCCAAAATTTCTTCGCGACTCGCCCCTTCTTTTACTGTCACCAAGTCTTCTTTTTTCGTCATTACTTGTGAAACAGTTTTTCTCAAATCCTTTACGAAACGGGTGTCGCGTCCAGTAATGATACCGATTAGGTTATTTTCACTATCTACAACAGGGTAGCCCGCGAAGCCGTTTTTCTTCACTAGTTCTGATAATTCTGCAAGGGATAAATCAGGTGAAACGGTGACAGGTTCAGACACGATACCACTTTCGAATTTTTTTACTTTACGAACACGGTCCGCTTGGCGTTCAATGGTCATATTTTTATGAATAAAGCCGATGCCACCTTCTTGTGCTAAAGAGATTGCAAGTTTGGTTTCGGTCACAGTATCCATTGCTGCTGAAAGCATAGGAATATTCAAAGTAATTTCTTTAGTGAGTTTGGTTGAAAGATTGGCTGTATTTGGAAGCACAGTTGAATGTGCCGGGACGAGTAGAACATCGTCAAAAGTAAGGGCTTCTTGTTTAATGTGTAATGACATTGCAATATTCTCGCTAAGTTGAAGTTAAAAAATATTGCGGCGGGATTATACAGATTTTACTAGATTTTGAAAACGAAATTTTTGGATTTGTGCTATGATTTTCGCTCCGTTTGCTACAAGGAATAAATGATGAATTTCGCTTTATTGACATATTTATCTGATTGTCAGCCGAAAGTGCGGTTTGAATTGGAAAAGTTTTCTCCAGATATTGAAGAGGACATTAAACAATTACGTGAGCTAGGCTTGGAAATTGTCGTTGATGGCCAAAATTATTGCTTAGTGCCTAGCCTTCCTTTATTAAATCCTAAGCAAATTTCAACCGCACTTTTTCCTTATAGTATCCATTATCAGCCGATTATTTCCTCTACAAATGAATGGATACTACAAAATATTCCTTCCTTAAAAAAAGGTGATCTTTGTGTGGCTGAATATCAAACTGCAGGACGCGGTCGGCGTGGTCGTCAATGGTTATCGCCTTTTGCCGGGCAAATCATGTTTAGTTTTTATTGGGCATTTGATCCTAAAAGATCAATTGAGGGGTTAAGTTTAGTCATCGGTTTGGCGATTGTCGAGGTGCTAAATGTGCAAGTGAAATGGCCAAATGACATTTTGTTTGATGGAAGAAAGTTAGGTGGTATTTTAGTTGAAATTGCTAGCCATAAAAATGGTATGCTCAATTTAGTGATTGGCGTAGGTATTAATGTGTTGTTGCCAAAACAAACGGAAATTACTCAGCCTTACGCGGAACTATGTGAAATTGATCCTGATGTAGAGCGACAAACCTTATTACCAAAACTCATACAAAATTTATATGCACGTTTAAATATCTTTGAGAAAAATGGTATTAATGCTGAATTCCAACAAACATGGCAATCATATAATGCGTTTTCAAATAGTGGAGTAAATGTGCTGACTGAACAAGGTATTATTTCAGGTATTGAACAAGGCATAGATGAACGCGGTTATTTAAAAGTATTATGTGGCAATAAAATTCAGATGTTTAATGGTGGTGAAGTTTCATTGCGTAAGAAATTATAGCGATAAAAATTTGAGCATTCTAACCGCACTTTTTGATGAAATGTTTATATTTCCATCAAAAGATCATTTTTTTAAATATTTTTACAAAAAAGTACTTGCAAGGGTTTTTAAAATCCCTATAATGCACCGCACACAACGACGCACTGTTGTGAAGTCTTTAAGTTTCCAAGTGCGTCGTTGTTTTTTGCTCTTTAACAATATATCAGACAATCTGTGTGGGCACTTGTTGATTGACTTGTTTTAAAATATTTTAATTTTGAAGTCTTAATAGGTGCTTAACTGAAAATTCATAATTACTTTTTTAAGTAG